>JADLFG010000066.1 GCA_020845695.1 Thermoleophilia bacterium
GCAGGCGCCCCGGACACGCTCCCAGCCACGGCCGCAGCCCTCGCCCACCGCCACAGCCGCACACCCCACACCGAAGCTCAGCAACCGCACCCAGACGCCCCTACACACGCCCCGTGGGGAATCGAGGTTAGGGGGCGGTCGACCCCGCGGAGGAAGTCATCGATCTCGCCGCCCCATCGCTGGTAGCGGCGGATCGCTGAGCGCTCCTCGTCGCTGAGCGACCGAGCCCACTCGGCGAAGTCGCGATCGAGGCGCGCGGCGTCGGGGGCTCTCCGGGCGGCCCTGGAGGCTCACCTGGAGGGGCGGGCGGCTGTCCTCCACCTCCGCGTCCCGACCCGCCCCCGCTGGCCACGGGCGGATTTGACCGGCCCGCGCTGCCCCGGTCGGGACGAGCCGGCAGCGGCAGCGCCCGTCGCCGCAGCAGCGCGGGTTCGGGCCGAACCCGGGGAGATCCCTGTACGCCGCCGCGAGCGTCCGGTAGGTGCGCCCGTCCTTCGCGCGGCACTCGATGCAGGTACCGGCGTCGAGAACGGCCATGCGTTGCCCCCTGCGTTGCCCAGCTCGCCCGCGGCGCCCACCGGCCGAGGCCGGAAGGCTCCGTTTCCAGGGCCGTCGGGAGAGCCGACGCGGGGACTCGAACCCCGGACCCCATCATTACGAGTGATGTGCTCTACCAGCTGAGCTACGTCGGCGCCAGCGGGTAGCTTAGCGTCCGGGCGCCGGAATCCGGCGGACGCGACGGTTCTCTTTGCGCGCGCCCCCGCGGGCCGCGAGACTTCGGGGGACACGGACGCGAGGGAGGAACGCGGATGCCCGCCGAGACGCTCACGATCACCGACAACCGCACCGGACGGACCTACGAGGTCCCGGTCTCGGACGGGGCGATCCGCGCCACCGACCTGCGCCAGATCCGGGTCGACGACGACGACTTCGGCCTGCTCTCCTACGATCCGGCGTTCCTGAACACCGCGTCGACCCGCAGCGCGATCACGGAGATCGACGGCGACCGCGGCATCCTGCGCTACCGCGGCTACCCGATCGAGCAGCTCGCAGAGCGAAGCACGTTCCTCGAGACCGCGTACCTGCTCGTCTTCGGCGAGCTGCCCAGCGCGTCCGAGCTCTCGGCGTGGACCGACGAGATCACCGTGCACACGTTCCTGCACGAGAACACGAAGCGTCTGATGGAGGGGTTTCGCTACGACGCCCATCCGATGGGGATGCTGATCTCCGTCGTCGCCGGCCTGTCCACCTTCTACCCGGAGGCGAGGGAGGTCGAGGATCCGGAGAACCGCCTGCTTCAGATCAGGCGGCTGATCGCGAAGGTGCCGACGATCGCCGCGTTCACGTACCGCCACAGCCTCGGCCGCCCCTACGTCTACCCGGACAACGAGCTCGGCTTCGCTGCGAACTTCCTCTCGATGATGTTCCGGATGGCCGAGCCGAAGTACCGGCCGGAGCCCGCGCTCGTCCATGCGCTCGAAGTGCTGTTCATCCTCCACGCCGACCACGAGCAGAACTGCTCGACCAGCGCGATGCGCTCGATCGGCTCGAGCCTCGCCGACCCCTACTGCGCGCTCGCGGGCGCCGCCGCCGCCCTCTACGGCCCCTTGCACGGCGGGGCGAACGAGGCCGTGCTGCGGATGCTCGAGCGGATCGGCTCGGTCGACCGCGTGCCGGCGTTCATCGAGAGCGTGAAACGCGGCGAGGGCCGGCTGATGGGCTTCGGCCATCGCGTCTACAAGAACTACGACCCGCGTGCGCGGATCATCAAGCAGGCGACGGAGGAGGTGCTCGCTGTCACCGGCCGCAACCCGCTGCTCGACGTCGCGGTCGAGCTCGAGCGGATCGCGCTCGAGGACGAGTACTTCGTCTCGCGCCAGCTCTACCCGAACGTCGACTTCTACTCGGGGATCATCTACCGGGCGCTCGGGCTGCCGGTCGAGCTGTTCCCGGTCATGTTCGCGATTCCCCGCACGGCCGGATGGCTCGCCCAGTGGCGCGAGATGCTCGAGGACCCGGAGCAGAAGATCGCGCGACCGCGGCAGCTGTACGTCGGCAGCGGCGTGCGCGACTACGTCCCGCTCGAGTCGCGCTGAGCCGGCTCAGGCCGGGGGATCGAGTCCCTCCTGCGCCCAGGCACGCTGCACGGCGGGCCGCTCGAAGACGCGCCGGAAGTGCGCCCCGAGTACGGGCTCGTCCCACCAGCGGGTCTCGAGGCGACGCCCCCAGCGGGTCAACATGAACAGGTACACGTCCGCGGCCGAGTAGCGCTCGCCGAGCAGGTGGGGCCCGCCGCTTCGAAGCTCGCCGGCCAGGAACTCCCGCATCCCCGCCAGCGCGGACTCCGCCTCCGCCTGCACGGCGGCGGCCCCGCCCGGGTCGGCCGTGTAGCGCTCCGGGTAGAAGAAGATCATGAAGGTCGCCTGCACCGTGTTCGTCAGGTAGACGAGCCAGCGGTACCAGTGGGCGCGCTCCGGGGTCCCAAGCGCGGGCGCGAGGCCCGCGCGGGGGTGCGCATCCGCGAGGTGCATCGCGCAGGCCGCAGCCTCGTAGAGAACGAGGTCGCCGTCGACCAGCGTCGGCACGCGCCGGTGCGGGTTCAGACGCTCCAGCTCGGGGGGCTCGATCCTCCCGTCCTCCTTCGTGACCCGGAGGAGCCTGTACGGCGCCCCGACCTCCTCGAGCAGCACGTGCGTCGAGAGCGAGGCGGCGCCCGGCATGAAGTAGAGGTCGATCACGGCGGGCAGGATAGCGCCGGACGGCTGCGGTAGGGTTGGCCGCATGGGACACGAGCCCGTCGTCGGCGTGACGATCCACCTGCGCGACCCGCTGCTCGTCGAGGTCGAGCGCGGGCTGCGCGAGCCGCTGCAACGGTACGGTGCCCTGCCCGTGATCCTGCCGCGGCTGACGCCACCGTCGCAAATCGAGCGGATCCTCGACGTCGTCGACGCGGTCCAGGTCTCAGGGGGTGCCGACGTCGACCCCGCCCACTACGGCGAGGAGCGGCACGAGCTGACGCAACCGATCGAGGCGGAGATGGACGCGTTCGAGATCGGGCTCACCCGGGCCGCGCTCGACCGCGGCGTACCCGTGCTCGGCCTCTGCCGCGGCGCGCAGGTGCTCGCGGTCGCGGACGGCGGCGCGCTGACCCAGGACGTCGAGACGCTGCACGAGGGCGCCCACCGCCACTGGCACGACTGGAAAGGACTCGCCACGCTACCGCCGGGCGAGCACTGGCACGAGGTGCTCGTGGAGCCCGGCTCGCTCGTCGAGCGCTGGCTCGCCGGGGGTCGACCGCGCGTCAACTCGTTCCACCACCAGAGCGTCAGCGACCCCGGGCGGCGACACACGGTGACCGCCCGCACCCGCGACGGCGTGGTCGAGGCGATCGAGCGCGTCGACGGCCGCGGCTTCGCCGTCGGCCTCCAGTGGCACAACGAGCTCCAGTGGCAGCACGACGAGCGCTTCCTGCGCCCGTTCGAGGCACTCGTCGAGGCCGCGCGCGCCTACGCGCGGGCCGGCTAGGCCGGGTCAGCGCCGCCGCCGTGCCGGGCCTTCGAGCTCGCGGCAGTCGTCGATGCCGATCTCGAGCTCACGCTCGCCGTCGAGCGCGACGAGGCACGCGTCCCTCAGCACCGCGTACGCGCGAACGACGCCCGCCCCGTGCGGTGTCTGCACCTTGCTGCCGACGCGGGGCGCGCGGTCTCGGAAGCTGCGGTAGGTCGAGTGCTCGAAGGCGAGGCAGCAGCGGAGGCGACCGCAGAGGCCCGTGATCCGCCCGGAGCTCATGGGCAGCTCCTGGTCCTTGGCCATTCTGAGGGCAATCGGCTGCTCGTGCGAGGGGAAGCGGGCGCAGCAGAGCTGGGTCCCGCACAGTCCGTAGCCGCCGATGAGCCGCGCCTGCTCGCGGGGCCCGACCGAGCGCAGCTCGACGCGGCGGTGCAGGCGCGCAGCGAGCTCCTCCTGGATCCGGCGGGTGTCGACGCGCTCCTCCGCCCCGTACGAGCACACGAGCCGCGAGCCGTCGAAGACGAGCTCGACCGCGATCGGCTTGACCGGCAGCCCGTGCTGCTCGATCGCCTCGCGAAACGCGGCCATCGCCCGCCGGGCCTCCTCCCGGTTCTCGCGCAGACGATCCTCGTCGGTGGCGGTCGCGCGACGCACGATCCGCTTGAGCCGACCTCCCTGCTCCTCGGCGGGGTGGCTCGTCTCGACCACGCGCCCGTACTCGCGGCCGCGCGAGGTCTGGCAGATCACCCGGTCGTCCCAGGCGAGCTCGAGCTCTCCGGGGTCGAAGGAGTAGACCTTCCCGCCAGGGGAGAAGACGACGCCGACAGCGCTGGCCACGGCTCACTTGTACCTGAACGGGAGCGGGAGCGCGGCGCGACCGTTCAGGCCGTCCGAACGGCCAGGGCCAGGTCACGCCGCAGCCGGACGAACAAGGCCTCGAGCGCCAGGGCCGCGTTCACGTTCAGCTCGAACGAGCGACGGACGTCGGCGACCGTCTCGACGGCGCGGATCGCGGCGTCGAGCGGGACCCGCTGTCCGTCTCGCTCGACCTCGACCAGCCGGTCGACGTTGAGCGTGGCGGGGGCCGCGCCGAGCGCGGCGGCGAGCACGTCCCGGTACCAGGCGGCGAGGAGCTCGAGCGCCTCCCCGACCTCCTCGCGCTCGACACCGCGCGCGACCCGCCTGGCGCGCTGCTCCAGCTCCTTCGCGGTTCCCTCCGCCCCCTGCGCGTCGCGTTCCGCGGCGCGCGTGCCGGCGGCGCTGGCGAAGCGGAGCACCAGCGTTGCGGCCGCCGCCGGGTCGAACGTCTCGCCGAGATAGACGGTCCGGGCGAGGTCGAGCAGCCGGTCTCGCTGCGCCGCCGACTCCGGGTCGAGCAGGCGCTCGGCCCGGTCGAGACGCCCCGCGGCGACCCTCACGACCGCGGCACGCTCTGCCTCGCCCAGATCGGGCCGGCGCACGGCGACATGGTCGGCAAGCGCACGCAGCGAGAGCCGCCGAAACGGGATCCGCTGGCAACGGGAGCGGATCGTCTCGGGGAGCGCTGCCGGACGGCCGGCGACGAGGACGATCGTCGCGTACGGCGGGGGCTCCTCGAGATCCTTGAGCAGGGCATCTGCAGCGTCCTCGTTCATCAGGTCGGCGCCGAGGATCAGGTAGACACGCCGGGAGGCCTCGAACGGACGCATGTGCAGGTCGTGGCGCAGCTCCCGCACCTGGTCGATGCGGATCTGCTCGCCGAGTGGCTCGAGGACGTAGACGTCCGGGTGAACGCCGCGCTCGGCGCGGTCGGCGTCGCCGAGCAGCGCTCCGGCGAATGCGAGCGCGAACGCCCGCTTGCCGACGCCGCTCGGACCATGGAAGAGGTAGGCGTGGCCGGGGGTCTCGGCAAGCGCCGCCTCGAGCAGGCGTCTGGCCTCGGGCTGGTCAGGTAAGCGCTCGAAGCTCATCCCTGACTCTCCGCGCGAGCTCGGTGGCCGCAACGGCGCCGTCGAGCGGTACGATCCGGTCCGGGTAGGCGACGGCGAGCTCGCGGTAGGCGCAGTCGACCCGCTCGAGGAAGGCGAGCCCCCCCTGCTCGATCCGGTCGGGGCGGCCGGTGGCACGCGCGGCGGCCGCGGCGGGCGGCACGAGCAGGAGGAACGTCCGGTCGGGCAGCAGGCCGTCGAGGGCGGGCGCGTTCAGCTCGAGCACCGTCTCGAGGCCGAGCCCGCGAGCGAGGCCCTGGTAGGCGAGCGCGGAGTCGAGGAAGCGGTCGCAGACCACGTCGGCCCCTCGGGCGAGCGCGGGGCGGATCACGGTCGCGACAAGCTGGGCGCGGGCGGCGGCAAACAGCGCCGCCTCCGCGTACGGGGCGATCTCCCCGTCCTCGAGCAGGATGCCGCGGACCCGCTCCCCGAGCGTTGTGCCGCCCGGCTCGCGCGTCTCGATCACATCGCGCCCCTCAGCCCGCAGCCCCGCCGCGAGCAACGCCGCCTGCGTCGACTTCCCGGAGCCGTCGATTCCCTCGAAGGTGACGAGCACGACCCCAGTCTAGGCCGGTCGCGCCGACCAGCGAAACATGGCCCGGCCGGCCATGGCCCCGGGGCCAGTCGCAGGGGTCAGACCCCTGCTTCGGATCGCGAACGGAACCCCCGTCAGGTGCGCGCGTCGCGGCCACCGCCCCGAGAAACCTGAGTCCCCACGCATCAAGGGGTCTGACCCCGGGGTCTGACCCCGCGCGGGGGGCGGTCAGGGAATCCGGCGGGTCGCCCACTCGGCGCCGAGGCGCTCGAGCTCGCCCTCGCCGAGAGCGGTCTCCGCAAGCGGGAAGAGGACGTGCTCCTCCTTGGCGAAGTGGTCGCGCGCCAGCGAGGCCAGCCGGGTCGCCGCCGTCTTGGCCTCCACGGGCTCGTCGATCTCGCGCAGGCGCGCGAGCACAGCCTCGATCTCGTCGTGCTCGAGCCGCATCACGGCGAGCGGCCCCGCCTCGGCACCGATGTGCCCCTCAAGCGGCTCGAACAACAGCTCGTCCTCGAGGTGGGCGTGGCTCTCGAGCGCGGCGGTCAGGGCATGCGCCTGGCCGCGCGCCTCGTCGGCCGTCGCGAACTCGCCGCGCGCGAGCTTGTCGAGGAGCGAGTAGATGACCGCGTGCTCGCCGAGGAGGGCGTCCGTGATCCTCATGCGGCGGCCAGTCTACATCACCAGCCCGCCGCCGACGGACAGCGTCTCGCCGGTCGTGAACGACGCTCGCCCCGAGGCGAGGAAGAGCACCGCCTCGGCGACCTCCTCGGGCCGGGCCAGCCGGCGCAGCGGGGTCGCGGCGACGATGGCGTCGATTAGCTTCTCGTTGCCGTCCGCGATCATCCCCTGCAGAAGTGGCGTGTCCGTGAGGCCGGGGGCGACGACGTTCACGCGGATACCGTACCGGGCGACCTCGCGCGCGAGCGCCTTCGAGAACGCGATCACCGCGCCCTTCGTGCCCGAGTAGACGGCCTCCCCGGACGAGCCGGCGCGCCCCGCCTCCGAGGCCACGTTCACGATCGCACCGCCGCCGCGCTGGACGAGGTGCGGCAGCGCGGCGTGCGTGACCGCGAGCACGCCCCGGTAGTTGATCCCGATCACCCGGTCCCAGTGGGCCTCGTCCGTCTTGGCGAACGGCATGATCCGATCCCAGCCCGCGGCGTTGACGGCCACGTCGAGGCCGCCGAGCTCCGCCGCCGCGCGCTCGACGCCCGCGCGCACGCTGGCCGTGTCGGTGACGTCCAGCTCGACCGCCAGCGCGCCCCCGCCCACCTCGGCAGCCACAGCCGCCGCTCCCGGTCCGTTCAGGTCGCAGACGGCGACGCGGGCGCCCGCGCCCGCGAGCGCGAGCGCGATCGCGCGGCCGATGCCGCTCGCGCCGCCGGTGACGAGCGCCGCTCGATCCTGGAACTCCACCTCGCCTCCTTCCTCTTCGTCTCTCCGGGACATGCCCGGGGGCCAGGCCCCGGGACATGCCCCATGTTGGCCTCTCAGGCGCGCAGGAGCCCCGCCGGGTCGATCTGCGCGAGCACGGCGAGCTCCTCGGCTGTCGGCGGCGGGGTCTCCGGCACCGGCTCGGGCGCCGTCAGCTCGAAGCCCGTCTGGGCCCGGACATCCTCCGCGCCGACGCCCGGGTGCACGCTCGCGAGCCGAAGCCGCCGCGTCTCCGGATCGACGTCGAGCGTGGCGAGCGGGGTCACGACCAGCTCCGCGGTGTCACCGGGGCCGCTCACGAAGTCGACCCGCTCGACCAGCGTGCGCGGGTTGTGCGCCAGCGTGAAGATCACCGTCCGCTCGACCGCGGGCAGGAACGGCAGGCCGACCGAGCCGGGCCCGCGCAGCTTCGGTCGCGCCGGATCGCCGACACCGGCCAGGTTGCAGTTGCCGTACGCATCGATCTGCAGCCCGCCCGCGCAGAACACGTCGAGCGCCCCGCCGCGGCCCTCGAGCAGCACGACCTCGTGTAACGGCAGGGTGACGGGCCCACCGTGGAGCTCGGGGTCGCAGGACTGCGGGGTGAGCGCGGCCGGCGCCGGGTTGACCGTGCCGCTGCCGCCCACGATGTAGGCGAGCGACGGCGCGTGCAGCGCCTTCGCGAGCCGGCACGCGGCGAGCGGCAGGGCCGGCACGGCGCCCATCACCACGACCTCGCCGTCGCGGAAGGCGCGGGCCATGACGCACGCCATCAGCTCCTGCGAGCTGTAGGGCGCGCTCACCCCCGGGCCTCCTCGAGGTACGCGCGCAGGGCCGCCTCGTCGCGGGGATAGAAGCCCGGCGATGCGGTGGGCGCACAGCCGCCGGGAGCGATGACAACCGCGGCGACGAGGAACGCGGGCAGCGTCGTGCCGGCCTCCCGCGCCGCGATCGCCTCGGTCGGAACGAGCCGCTCGACCTGGACGACGAGCACCCGGGCGGCGAGCGCGAGCAGCCGGTCGCTGAACGGGACGCGCCCGAACGCGACGTTGCCCTCCTGATCCGCCTCCGCGCAGGCGATCAGGGCGACGTCGGGCCTGAGCGCCCGGATCGCCCACGAGCGCGCACCCGTGAACGGGTCCTCGACCTCCCGGTAGAGCTCGGGGCAGGCTCCGGGGACATCGCTGCGCCCGATCGCCGCCGGCAGCGGCACGAACGGCAGCCCACCCGCGCCGGCGTAGAGGGCGTGGGTGAGGCCGCCCTCGTCCGACTCGAGCAGCCGGATCGTCCCCTCCTCGACGGCGCGGCGGAAACACGGCGCAAGCCCGAGGTCCTCGAAACCGACGTACGGAGCGACAAGCTCCTCCACGAGTCCGGCGCCGATCAGGAGGTCGGCCTGGATCGACGTCGACGGGCCCGTCACGAGCCGCCCGATCCGCACCCGCTGGCGAGCGAGCTCGCGAACGAGCGCCATCGGCGCCGCCGTCGCGTGCATGCCGCCGACGGCGACGACCCCGCCGGCCGGGACGAGGCCGGCGACCGCCTCTCCGGGGTCGAGGAAGCGGGTCAAAGCTCCGCGCCGCAGGCCCCGCAGAACGCCATGCCCTCGGGCAGGCCCTTGGCGCCGCAGGCGCCGCACTCGCGCACGGGCGGGCCCCACACGAACTCGGAGGAACCGCCGTCGCGGGCCAGCTCGCGCAGGCGCCGGTAGCCGGGCTCTCGCTTCTCGACGAAGGCGGTCATCCCCTCCCACGGCTCGTAGCTCGCGAAATGCAGGGCTAGCCACTCGCGGGCGTGGCCGATCGTGCCGTGCCAGGCGAGGTCTTTCCAGAAGTTGACCTGCTGGCGGGTGTAGCGCAGGCACTCGGGGAACTTGTCGACGAGCGTCTGGCAGAGCCCGTCCACGCAAGCGTCGAGCTCCGCACGTGGCACGACCCGGTTGACCAGCCCCCACTCGAGCGCCTGCTGCGCCGTGATCGGCTCGCACGTCAAGAGCAGCTCCCGGGCCCGGCGGTCGCCGACCATGATCGGCAGCCACTGGGTGGCGCCGCCGGCGGCGACCGAGCCGACGCGGGTGCCGACCTGGCGAATCGTGACGTCATCGGCAGCGACCGCGAGATCGCACGCCATGTTCCACTCGTTGCCGCCGCCGGCGACGATCCCGTTCAGGCGAGCAATCGTCGGCTTGCCGAGATTGCGCAGCGCATCGTGCGCCTCGGCGAACAGCCCCATGTACTTCCAGTAGTCGCGCGGCCGCCGGGTGTACTCGCCCGCGTACTCCTTGACGTCGCCGCCGGTGCAGAACGCCTTCTCGCCGGCGCCGGTGAGCACGAGCACCGCCACGCCGTCGTCGTGGGCGGCGTCACGGAACGCCTCCCGCAGCTCGTTCAGCGTGTGCGTCGTGTAGGCGTTGTAGGCGTGCGGACGGTTGATCGTGAGCCGGGCGACCCAGTCCCGCTTCTCGTAGACGACGTCCGTGAAGCCGAAGTCCTCCGGCGGGCGTCCGGCGAACGGGCGTCCAGCCTCCTCCATGCGACTCTCCTCTCTCAGGCGACCTGGGCGAGCTTGCGCTGCCTCTGGGCGGCGAGCAGGGCGGCGCCGATCGCCCCGGCGTAGACGCCGAGATCGTCGTCGCCGACGAGAAACGTGCACGCGAGCATCTCCTCGAGCTCGCGTTTCATCAGGGGAACGCGCGTGAGACCACCCGTGAGGGCGAACTCGGGCTCGGGCTTGACCCGCTTGACGAGCTGCCCGGCCCGGCCGGCGAGCGCGACAACGGCGCCGCCGCAGATGTCCTCGGCGCTGCGACCGCCGGCAAGGTGGTTGATCACCTCGGACTCGGCGAAGACGGTGCAGACGCTCGAGACCTCCGCCGGGTCGGTGGCGTCGTCCGCGAGCCGCGGGATGTCCGCGGCCTCGAAGCCCATGTAGCGGACGGTCTTCTCGAGGAACGCCCCCGAGCCGGCGGCGCACTTGTCGTTGAGCCGGAACGCCTTCACGCGCCCGGACTCGTCGAGCCGGATCGCCTTCGCGGTCTGCCCGCCGACGTCGAGCACGGTGCGCACGGTGGGGAAGACCGCGTGCACCGCCCACGCGTGGCAGGTGAGCTCGGTAATCGCGAGGTCGCGAAAGGGCACCTGGTAGCGGCCGCTGCCGGTGGCGGCGACGTAGGTCGCCTCCTCCCGCGAGCGGCCCGCGGCGAGCAGGCACTCGGCGAGCGCGCGCTCGGCCGCGCGCGCGAAGTTGTAGCCCGTCGGGCACGCCGCCCGGGCGATGATCTCGCCGGCGGCGCCGGTCAGGACGGCCTTCGTGTAGGCGGAGCCGACGTCGATCCCGGCGGTCACGCTCATGGCAGAACTCCTCCCGACGCGCTCGCGGCGGCCTGCGTCAGCGCCCGGTCGAGCGCGTACAGGGAGGCGCCGATCGCGCCGCAGTAGTGGGACTCCTCGCTGACGTTGATCGGGCAGTCGGTCAGCTCCTCGAGCAGCTTGACCATGGCCGCGTTGCGCGAGACGCCGCCGGTGAAGGTGATCTCGGGCTCGATCCCGACCCGGCGCAGGAGCGAGACCGAGCGGGAGGCGATCGCGACGTGGACGCCGAGCAGCACGTCCTCCGTCTTGCGCCCGAGCGCGAGCCAGCCGAGGATCTCGGACTCGGCGAACACGGTGCACGTGGTCGTCATCTTGACCGGGTTCTTCGCGGTCAGCGCGAGCGGCCCGAGCTCGCCGAGCGGCAGCTCGAGCGCCTGCGAGGCGGCGCCGAGAAAGCGCCCGGTCCCGGCCGAGCACTTGTCGTTCATGCAGAAGTCGAGCACCTGGCCGTCACCGCCGACTCGGATCGCCTTCGTGTCCTGGCCGCCGACGTCGAGGACGCTCGTCGTGCTCGGGAAGAGGAAGACCGCGCCGCGGGCGTGGCAGGAGATCTCCGTCACCTGCGTCTCGCCGAACTCGACCCGGTAGCGACCGTAGCCCGTGCCGACGACGGAGGTGACGTCCGCCTCCGCCGCGCCGGCATCGGCGACCGCGAGCCGGAACGCCTCCTGGGCCGCCTCCGTGAGGTGAGCGCCCGTGTCGATCAGCGCCCGCCCGACGATCTTCGGCTCGCCGTCCATGACGACGGCCTTCGTCTGGGTGGAGCCGACGTCGACCCCTCCGACCAGCATGCCGCTCACCTCCTCGCAGCCGCCCTGCGGCTCGCCAGCGCCTCGAAGAAGGCGTCGATGCGGTTCTTCATCTGGGCGTCCGACCAGAGCCGGGCGTCGACGAGGTCGGACTGGATGAAGAGCCCGGGGATGTCGTGCGTGCGCATCTGCCACTCGCGCTCGTCCGGCAGGCCGGTCGAGACCGTCCGGCAGGACTTGATCCCGTGGAAGCAGATGCCGTCGATGTCCCATTCGCTAACGACGTTCGCCTGCCAGTCCTGAGAGTAGAAGATGCCGGAAAAGCTCTGCTGGGCGCTCCAGAGGATCTGCTCGGCCATGCTCTCGAGCGGCCGCTCGAGGTCGTAGCGGATGCCGCGGTCGATCCCGCCGCCCGCGAACGACATGTACTCGGAGTGGGCGAAGACGCCGCCCCAGGAGTGGAAGAGCTCGAGGAAGCGGCGGAAGTGCGAGTAGCAGGCGGTCCCGATCAGGAGCAGCCGGTACTTCTCATCGGGGATCGCCCCCATCCCGAGCCGCACGCGCTCGCGCAGCTCGTCGCGCGCGAGCCGCATGAAGGCGGTGCCGCGCGGGTCGCCACGGTAGGCGTTCGCGATCCCCATGTAGTTGAGGCCGTCGAGCATCGCGTCGAACGGGGCCGGATGGTGCTTGTTCTCGGCCACGACCTCCTCGTAGAGGGCGGCGAGCTCGTTCACCTGGCCCATCACCTCGCGCAGGCGGTCGAGGTCGAGCTTCCTGCCGGTGATCCGCTCGCACAGCGCGACGAGCTCGCGGAGCTGGCCCTCGACGTAGCGGCGGTCGCGCTCGAACTCGTCGCTGCCGGGCAGGACGTCCCCGCCCGTGCCGCGCCAGCCGGGCAGGTCGAGCACGAAGACCGGGCAACCGTACATCCGCTCCCAGATCTCCGACCACTTGATGTACGTGTTGCAGGTGTTCGGGGAGACGACGAGCGTCGGCCGCGGCAGCTTTCCCGAAGGGTGGTCGCGACCGGAGAGGTGCAGCCCGACGTCGACCTTGACGTAGCCGCAGATGTCGGGCGAGTAGCCGTAGTCCTCGGCGGCGACCAGCATGTCCATCTGCTTGCCGCGGACCGCGGTCTGGAGCGAGGTGATCTCGGGGAAGCTCATCGGCAGGTCGAAGCAGCGCAGGATCTCGGCGACCGAGCCCATCACGAACACGTTCGCGACGGGGCGCTCCTCGGCGTCGGCCTCGCTCATCTCCCGCCACCAGGTCTCGATCAGGCTGCGGCTCTCGGCGCGGGTGGCACCGATCAGCTCGGAATGCGGGGCGGCTCCGTCTCCCGGCCGTCTGTGCTCGGCGACTGTCTGGTCGGCCACGTCTCCTCCTCCGGCTCAGGCGAACTCGAACAGCAGGGACTCCGCGAACGTCTCGACCTCCATCCGCACCTGCTCGAACACGTTCGTCTTCTCCTCGAACTCCATCACGAGGTGCGGGATCCCCGCCTCGTCGAGGGCGCGGCTGTAGCCCACCTGCTCCTCGAGCCCGGGCTCGCACATCTTCGCGGCGGCGACGATCGCCGCCTCGGCGCCCGCGGCCCGGATCCGTGCGAGCAGCATCTCCTCCTTCGGCTTCTCGGGATCGCGCTGCACCGGGCTGTAGCTCGAGGTCTCGATGTAGGCGCGCGCGAGGCTCGCATAGGGGTTGCCGTCAGCGGGGACGTCCTCGGTGAGCCAGCGCAACCCGATCAGGAAGTCGTCGTCGACGACGTAGCAGGCGTCCTGGATCACGGCGAGCATCTCGAGCGGTGGCTGCTCGCAGAAGCCCCCCTCGAAGACGACGCGGATCTTGTCCTGGGGTTTCCCGTCACGGGCCTCCACGAGTGGCAGCGCCCGGCGCAGGAGCTCGTTGTGCTCCTCGCGCGCCATCACCGTCCCCGCCCGGGTGAGCAGGTAGGCCTCGACCGAGGAGAGCAGCCAGGGAGTGTCGCGCTTGATCCGGTAGAGCTCGCGCAGCAGGCGGCGGTTCTCGTTGAAGAGCGCGATCGAGGCGCGCAGGGCGTCGTCGGTGAGGTCGCGGCCGGCGACCTCCTCGATCACGCCGGCGATCCGCCGGTACTCGCTCTCCAGGTACTCGGGCGCGTACGCCGAGCGGATGTTGTGCGGGAGGTAGAGGACCTGACAGGGCAGCTCCGGGAGGTTGCGCGCCCAGACGCCACAGGAGTGGCGAGCGGCGTCGCAGATCGGATGCGTGACGAACATGGACAGGAAGTCGGCACGGCCCGCGAGCACGGACTCGAGCGAGCTGCGGATGATCGAGCAGACGAACGCGGCGAACCGCGCGTCGGCCTGGCGCACCTGAAGCGCCGAGCTTGCGCCGGCGAGCTTGATCGGGAGCATCCCGGCCGCGTGGGCGAGCTCCTCGGGGAAGTAGACCTGGAAGTGCCCGAGCACCTTCCCGCCCGGGTGGCGCTCGAGCCAGGCGCGGACGGCCGGGTAGTCGAGATCCTCGACCAGCTCCCTGGTCTCGTCGAGCAGTTGCGTCAGTTCATCGCTCATAGATAACACCTAACCTTGGTGGACTGTTATCTATCGGCTAGACTACTCCTGCCTCAATGGGCCGTCAAGACACAATTGATCAATTCGCCCAGGAGTCGCTCCAGCCGCAGGAGCTCGTGCTCGACCTGCTCGGCTGGTACGCGCACCCGGACGTCGCCCGTGTCTGGTCGGGCGGACTCGTGCGCCTGCTGGGCGAGCTCGGCTTCTCTACTCCCGCGGCGCGGATCGCGCTCGGGCGGCTCGTGCGGCGGGGCCTGCTCGCGCCCGTCAAGGAGGGGCGGCTCGTCCACTACGCGCTCACCCGCCGGCTCGAGACGCTGCTCGCCGAGGGCACCCGGCGGATCGAGAGCTTCGCCCTGGACGAGCCCTGGGACGGCCTCTGGACGGTGCTGTGGTACTCGATCCCCGAGGAGCGGAAGGTGGCCGGGCGGCGGCTCGCCCGGCGCCTGCGCTTCCTCGGCTTCGGCTCGCCGCAGGAGGGCATGTGGCTCGCGCCGCGCGACCGCGAGGCGGACATCCAGAGCCTGGTCGCCGACCTCGGCCTTGAGGGCCACGTGGCCGTCGTTGTCGGGCCGGCGGCTGCCTCGACCGATCCCGGAGCCCTGATCCGCCGGCTCTGGGACCTCCCCGACCTGGCGGCGCGGTACTCCGTCTACGTGGAGGCGTTCTCCCCCTTCTGCGCCCCGCCCGCCGCGGGCGGCCTCTCCGACCGCGATGCGTTCCTGATCCGCACGCGCGCGCTCGCCGAGTACCGCCGCTTCCCGGCCCTCGACCCGACTCTCCCCGAGGAGGTCGTCGGCGAGTCCTGGAAGCGGCGCGAGGTCGTCGACACGTTCCACGGCATCTTCGAGACCTTGCGCCCCGCCGCGACCCGGTACTTCGAGCAGGCGAACGCGCCCGGGCGCAGCCGGGTCAGGGCTGCGGCGAACGCGGTGGCGCCTCCGCCGGGAGCCGCAGCCGCCGCTGCACGGGGAAGAGGCGCAGGTCGAAGCGACGCTGGAGAAGATTCCAGAGGCCGCCGGGCGACGCGAGCATGACGACGACGGCGACGCCGCCGAGCGCGACCAGGTACCAGGTGCCGTAGCCGGATAGGAGCTCGCGCAGCGCGAAGAACACCGCGGTGCCGAGGATCGGCCCCTCGATCGTTCCGATCCCGCCGATCACGACGATGAAGATCATGTACGCGGTCCAGTTGACGGTGAACGCGGCGTCGGGCTGGATCCGCAGCAGGTTCAGGTAGATGACGGCCCCGGCCAGCCCGCAGCCGAGTCCCGCGAGCACGTACACGACGAGCTTCGCCCGGGTCAGGTCGACGCCGAGGCTCTCGGCGCCCTCCTCGTTGTCGCGGATCGCGGTCAGGGCGAGGCCGAGTCGCGAGCGCAGGACCAGGTAGACGAGCAGGACCGCGCCCGCGCCCACCCCGAGCGCGAGCCAGTAGGTTCCGTCCTCGCGCGTCCCGCGCTCGAGCGCTGCTGCCGAGCCGACGGTCACGCCCGAGCCGCCGCCGAGGTAGGAGGTGTTGACCGCGAGCAGGTGGTAGACCTCGGCGATCACCCACGTCCCGATCGCGAAGTAGCCGCCGCGCAGCCGGAACGCTAGGCCGGCGGTCGGGATCGCGAGCGCCGCGGCGGCGAGGCCCGCGAGACCCGCCGCGAGGAACGGGTGCAGGCCCACCTTGTCGCCGAAGTAGTAGAGGCCGTAGGCGCCGATGCCGACGAACGCCTGCTGCCCGATCGAGACGAGCCCAGCGTAGCCTGCGAGCAGGTTCCACATCTGGGCGAGCGCGAGCAGCGTCAGCGCCTCGACGAGCAGGCGCATGTCGCCCGAGGAGGCCCAGAACGGCACGGTCGCGAGCGCGCCGAGCGCCGCCACCCCGACAAACCCCCCGACGCGGCTCGCCCGGGTTGCGCGCACGACCGCCAGCTCGCCGCTCATTGCCGGGCCTTCCCGGCGAAGAGGCCCGTTGGCCGGGTCGCGAGCACGACGAGAAAGACGAGGTGCCCGGTCAGGACGCCCCAGCCGGGCGAGATCTGGGCGCCGACGGTCTGCGCTACACCGAGGACGATGCCGCCGACGAGCGTCCCCCAGAGGGAGCCGAGGCCGCCGATGATCACGGCCTCGAAGGCGAAGATCAGCCGGGCCGGGCCGATCGCCGGCCCGAATGTCGTCCGCATCCCGAGAAACACGCCGGCCAGCGCGACGGTGGCGAGCGCGATTCCGAGCGCGAGCGCGTAGATGCGGCGGTTGTCGATGCCCATCAGCTGGGCCGTCCCCGCGTCGTCGGCCGTTGCCCTGAGTGCCCGGCCGACGCGGGTGCGGCTGAGCGCGAGCTGAAGCATCCCGAGCAGCACGATGCTGACGAGGAACGTGACGAGCGGGAACCACCCGATCGAGAGCTGGTCGCTGATCCGGATGCTGCTCGTCTCGATCGAGCCGGCGTCGAGCCCGCGGGAGTCGGCCGTGAACACCTCGAGCAGGACGTTCTGGAGGATGATCGAGAGTCCGAACGTGACGAGCAGCGGCGCCAGCTCACCGCCGGCAAGCGCCCGGTTGAGGAGGCCGTACTGGAGCGCGTAGCCGATCACGAACATCGCGGGCACGACCAGGGCGAGCCCGACCCACGGGTCGAGGCCGGTCGCGTCGGAGATCGCGATGAGCAGGAACGCGGCGAGGATGCTGAGGTCGCCGTGGGCGAGGTTGACGAGCCGCATGACGCCGAACGCGAGCGAGAGCCCGGTCGCGAACAGCGCGTAGAGGCCACCGAGCAGGATTCCCTGGACGACGGCGTTGACCCACTCCACGGCTCAGACTCCGAAGTACGCGACCGTGATCTGCTCTGACGCGAGCTCGCCGGGTCGCCCCTGAAGGGAGACCCGGCCTTCGAGCAGGCAGTACACGCGAGCGGCGGCCCCGAGCGCCTGGCCCACGTCCTGCTCGACGAGCAAGATCGTGGTGCCGAGCCCGGCGATCTCGGGCATGGCCGCGTAGAGCTGGCCAACGACGATCGGCGCGAGGCCGAGAGAGACCTCGTCGAGCAGGAGCAGCCTCGGGTTCGCCATCAGCGCCCGCCCAATCGCGAGCGCCTGCTGCTCGCCGCCCGAGATCCGCGCACCGGGAGAGCCCGCTACCCGGGCGAGCAGGGGGAAGAGCTCGTAGACGCGGGTCGTGTCCCACGGACCGGGACGGCCCGTGTAGGCGCCGAGCAGGAGGTTCTCCTCGACCGAGAGGCTCGGGAAGATCCGGCGGCCCTCGGGCACGAGCGAGATCCCGAGACCGACCCGCGCGTGCGGGGGAAGCCCGTCGATCGGACTGCCGTCGAAGCGGATCGCCCCCTCCACCCGTGCCAGCGAGCCGGCGATGGCCGCGAGCAGCGTCGACTTGCCGGCGCCGTTCGCGCCGATGATCGCGGCCGTCTCGCCCTCCTCGACCGAGAGCGAGACGTCGAACAGCGCCTGGAAGTCGCCGTAGAAGCCCCGGACTCCTTCCAGCGAGAGCAGGCTCACCCGGGCTCCTCCGCCCGCCGGCCGTCCGGGTGAGCGCGCCTCACGCGTCCGCGCCCAGGTAGACGCTTCGCACTTCCGCGCTCGCCATGACCGCCTGCGGCTCGCCTTCCGCGATCTTGCGACCGAAGTCGAGCGCGACGAGGCGGTCGACGACCGCGAGCAGCGCGTGGACGATGTGCTCGATCCAGATCAGGGAGACGCCACCCCCGGCCCGCACCCGGCGGATCGTGCCGACGAGCTCGTGCACCTCGGGCTCGGTCAGGCCGCCCGCGATCTCGTCGAGCAGGAGCACCCTCGGCCGGGCGGCGAGCGCACGGGCCAGCTCCAGTCGCTTGCGCTCGAGCAGGGTCAGGGAGCCGGCGAGCACGTTCGCCTTGCGGATCAGCCCGACGTCTCCGAGCACCGCGACCGCGGCGCCCTCGGCGTCCCCGCCGGAGCGCGCCGGCCCGAAGCTCGCTCCGACGAGGACGTTCTCGAAGACGGTCATCCCGCCGAACGGGCGCGGGATCTGGAACGTGCGGGCGATGCCGAGCCGGCAGTGGCCGTGGGCGGGGACCCGGGTGACGTCCCGGCCGCAGAAGAGCACCCGGCCCCGGTCGGGACGGAGGCTCCCCGCGATCAGGCTGAGCATGGTCGTCTTGCCGGCGCCGTTCGGCCCGACGACGCCGAGGGCCTCGCCCTCGTCGAGCCCGAGGCTGAGGTCGTCGACCGCGCGCAGCGATCCGAACGCCTTCGAGATCCCCTCGAGCTCGACGACGGTTCCCATCGCCCCTCCTCGCCCCCTGAACGGCCTCTGCTCCGCCTACGAGCCCGGAATGGGCCGCAGCGTACCGGCGGTCGGTACGTCGGGCAACGCGGCGTTCTCGACCACGACGAGGTCGAAGGGGAAGTCGGTGCCGGGCGTCCACTGGCCGCCGACGAGCTTCGTCTTGGCGACGTTCGGGACCGGCCCGCCCTCCCAGGTCACGTTGCCGACGACCGTGTCGAGGCTCGTCGCCGCGATCGCCGCGGCGATCGAGGCCTTGTCGTCGACATCGGCGCTGCGGCTGAGCGCGTCGGCCCCGAGCTCGAACAGCGCGTGGGCGAAGCCGATCGGCTGCGTCCACTGCTTCTGGGTCGCGGTCGTGTACCCGGCGGCCAGATCCGCGGCGGACTGGCCGGTCAGAGAGGACGTGAACGGGTGGCTCGGGCTCCACCACACCTCCGTCGACATGCCGTCGCCGAGCTCGCCGAGCGCCTCGACCGAGGCGGGGAAGAGGAGCGCCTTACCGACCGAGGCGATCTTGGGCTTGAACCCCTGCTGGGCCGACTGGGTCCAGAACGTGGTCCAGTCGGGCGGGATCGGCACGCCGGTGATGATCTCCGCCCCCTCCGACTTGAACTGGGAGATCTGGGCAGAGAAGTCGTCGGTCAGGTTCGGGTAGCGGCCCGGATCGATGATCGTGTAGCCGGCCTCGGTCAGCGGCTTGGGGAACCCGAGCTCCGGGTCGCCCCAGGCGTTGCCGTCGCCGTCGTTCGGCCAGATCGCACCGACCACCATGTTCGTCTCGATCTGGCTCCACATCGAGAGGAAGACCGCGATGATGTCCTCGAGACCCCAGAAGAAGTGGTAGGTCCAGCTGAAGCCGACGGCCGGATCGCCGTTGCGCCCGAGGAACCACGGCTGCCAGGGGGCGACCGACGAGATGCACGGGACACCGTTTGCCTCGCACGTGTCGGAGACCGGGTTCGTCGTCTCGGGCGTGCCCTCGACGAGCACGAGATCGACGCCGTCGTCGAGGACGAGCGACCCGGCTACCTCGGCAGCGCGGTTCGGGTCGGACTCGCTGTCGCGAGCGACGATCTCGACGGGGTGCATCGTCCCGCCGACGTCGAGGCCCTCAGCAAACCGCTTCTCCATCTCGGCGAGCACGAACGTGTCGGCCTCGCCGAAGCCGGCCAGTGCGCCCGTCCGGGGCGTCACGTACCCGATCTTGAGCGCGCGCCCGGTCGGGCCGCCCGCAGCGGTCGTCGCCGCCTCGGTCGTGCCGGTCTCGGCGGGAGCTGCCGTCTCGGCGCCGCCGCCGTCGCCGCCGCAGGCGGCGAGCACCGGCGCGAGCCCGGCGGCGAGACCGGTCGCCCCCGCCAGCTTGATGAAGTTCCGTCGCGTGAGGCGCCCGACGAGCGAGTCACCGCCTTCGGGCCCTCCTGGGTGGTTCTGCATCTTTCCCTCCTCGCCGCGGTCGCCGGCCTGATCACCCGGCCCGCTGAGTTGTCGATGAAGACTCACGAGATCGGCTCTGCTCCCGCCGGCCAGGCGCCGGCGGCTCGCTCCCCTTGTCTCGCCCCCCTCCTTTCGTCGCTGCGCTCCGCGTCAGGCGTCGCTGCCTGCCCGCTCCAGGATCTCGACCATGCCGGCGTTGCCGTCGACCCGCACGAGGTCGCCGTTGGCGATCGAGTTGGTCGCGTTCCAGGTCCCCACCACGGCCGGTAGGCCGTACTCTCGCGCCGCGATCGCCGCGTGGGTGAGCATGCCGCCCGTGTCGGTAACCACGCCCGCGATCTTCAGAAACAGGGGCGTCCAGGCGGTGCTCGTGTAGGGACAGACGAGGATCTCGCCCGACTGGAGCGCCGGGAACTCCTCGAAGCTCAGGATCACCCGCGCCGGCCCCTCGACCACGCCCGCCGAGCCCGGGAAGCCCTCGAGGCGCTCGACCACCTCCTTCTCGCCCTTGGGATGCAGCACCTCGTCGATGATCCCGAAGACCTTGATCGCGATCGGGTCGGTCATCGTCTGCGGGACGTTTCCGACCGTGAGTGGTGCGTCCGAGACGGCCGCCTGCTCCCAGGACTCGCGCCGCTCCTGCACGAGCGGCGGCACGAGCGCGAGGTGGTGATAGGTCCCGATCTCCTCGTCCCGCGACAGGTCGGCCAGCACCTCGACCAGCTCGGGGAAGGTGAGGAAGAACACGTCCTCGGCCTGCTCGAGCAGGCCGAAGCGCTGCAGGCGATGGCCGCACGCAACGAGCGCGTAGTGAAGCGCGGCCGTCGACCCCTGGTCGATGTAGAAGCCGTGATCCTCCTGGTAGGCGTACACCTCCTGGGCGACCCTGAGCAGCCGCTCGAAGGTCGGACGGTCCTCGTCGGAGACCCGCTGCCGGAAGCTGGCGATCGCCTGCTCGCGTTGGCGGACGACCTGCTCGCGCGCCTCGAGCAGGTCCCAACCCTCGTCCATCCGGGCGAAGTAGCTACCGACCGTCTCGAGCACCGGCCTCGGATCCTCCCGCCAGGTGGGGACCATGACGTCGAGGTGGGCGGCCGAGATCCGGTTGCCGTGCGTCTGGAGGAAGCTGTCGAGCAGCTCGAGCCACTCCCGGCCGGCCTGGCTCTCCCTGAGCACATCCGCGAGCGCCCCGGGCGGTGTCGCGCGGATCGCCTGCTCGAGCCCGAACGCCCGCGCAGCCTGCGCCAGGGCCCAGAGCCCCTCGTCCGTTTGCGCGGGCGTCGAGCTGAAGCCCTTCAGCATCTCGACGAAGTCCTTTTCCTCGACGCCGTAGCCCTCGCAGAAGGACTCGAACGCGAGGTAGATCGCGTCCGCTGGGTACATGAGCGCGAAGTGGATCTCCCAGTGGCGGCGGTTCGCCTCCTCGGCCCGCTTCACGTGCTCGAGGAGGTGAGGCGTCGTCAGCCGGCCCGCGTCCACGGCCGCGAGCGAGCTCAGGTTCGCGATCACCTCGGAGATGTAGCCGCGGTAGTAGTCGTCCCAGTCGTCCTTGCACCGCTCGACCAGCTCTCCGAACGCCTGCGCGCGCCGCCCCACCTCCTCGGGGTCCTCGATCAGCGCGAACCCGAGGTAGACCCGGCCCTTGTGCAGCTTCACGTGGGCGCCCTTCGAGGGCGGCAGCTGGGTCTGGGCGGCGGCCACGTGGTAGCCCCACGCGTGGTGCTTCTGGATCGTCGTCATCCCCATTGGAGAGATCGGGTACGGCTGGTGGAGGTCGTCCCGGAACCAGAAGATCTCCCGGTCGGACTCCGGCCGCAACGTCCGAAGCGCGCTGATGCTCCTGTCCTGGGGCATACGGGGCCTCCTCAGGTCGCGGTCGCCTGCTAGCTCCGTACGAGCGCCGGGAGCTTGAACAGCGCCTCGGCGTTGCCGCCGAGCATCGCATCGATCTCCGTCTGCGGCAACCCGAGCGACGACCCGAGCTCCCTGACGGCGCTGATCGCTCCCTCCGGGTCGCCCACGCGGTGCGCGTAGTCCGAGCCCACGACCAGGTGGTGCGGCCCGACCCACTCGAGCGCGCATTTCATGGCCGGCTGGTAGAAGGAGGTCGTGTCCGGCCAGACCCGGGTCTGGTAGACGACGTCGGGGGTCTCGGACAGCTCGAGCCCCCACTCCTTCGCGTAGCCCTTCCAGGACGCCTTCATGCGCTGCACCATGTAGGGGACGATGCCGCCCAGGTGGCCGTGCACCGCACGCAGCTTCGGGTAGCGGTCGAAGACGCCGTTGAAGATCAGGCTGACCAGGGAGACGGACGTGTCGACCGTGTAGCCGTAGAGCTGGTAGGGGATGCGCAGCATCTGCATCAGCTCCGACGTCCAGGGCATCGTCGGGTGCATCAGGAACGGCAGCTCCCACTCGTTCGCCATCGCGAAGATCGGGTCGAACTTGTCGAGGAAGAGGGGCTCGCCGTTCACGTTCGAGAACATCTGGATGCCCACGACGCCCAGGTCTGAGTGGCAGCGCTCGAGCTCCTTGCCCGCCTCCTCGGGAGCCTGGTAGGGAAGCGCGGCCAGCGCGTAGAAGCGCCCCGGGTAGCTGCGCACCGCCTCTGCGTACGCGTCGTTGATCCGCTTCGCCCAGTAGACGCCCTCGTCCGCGGGGAGGCTCTCCGGCCCGGGGATCGTGATGCTCATGACCTGGGTGTCGAGACCGGCCCGATCGAGATCCTCGACGCGGGCGGCGAGGTCGTAGTGCCCGGCGCGGTCGATGTGGGCGACGATCACGTCGCCGGGCGCGTAGCAGAGGTAGCTCGTCGGCCCGGTCTGACGGGCGTAGGGGGCCTCGCCGCGCGTGCACAGGTACTCGAGGTACTCGGGCGGATACCAGTGGTTGTGGACGTCGACGGTGCGCTGAGTCATCGTCAGCTCTCTCCTCTCTCCGGCCGCTCGCCGGGCGCCGGCCCGAGACCCGTGATCCGGCGCGCTTGCAGGATGTACAGGCGGTCGTGCTCGAACGCCCACTCGACGTCGACGGGGAAGCCGAAGTGGCGCTCGATCTTCAGGCTCGTCTCGCCGAGCTCGGCGAGCCCGCTGTCGGCGAGCACGGGCTCGCTCGCTCGCCCGGGCGGGACCTCCTCCTCGAGGCGGTCCGAGCCCTTGCCACGGTCGAGCGTGACCATCACGGTCTTGCGCGCGATTCTCCTTTCCGACACCGCGAGCGTCTGCTTGTCGAGAACGTAGAAGTCGTTCAGCGACCGGCCGGAGACGACGGACTCGCCGATCCCGAAGTTCGCCTCGATCACGATCTGGTCGGTCGCGCCGGTGATCGGGTTGGCCGTGAAGAGCACGCCGGCGCAGTCGGCGTCGATCATCGCCTGGACGACCGGCGCGATCAGGCCGCGCTCGTGCGCGATCCCCTGCCGGTGGCGGGCGAAGGCCGCTCGTGCCGTCCAGAGCGAGGCCCAGCACTCGCGCACGCGGACGAGCACGTCCGCCTCGCCGCGGACGTAGTGGTAGGTGTCCATCATCCCCGGGAAGGAGGAGATCGGGCTGTCGGCAACCGCGACCGACGAGCGCACCGCGACGAAACGCTGCTCCGGGCCGGCGAGCGCGCGGTAACGCTCGAGGATCTCGGCCTCGAGGTCGGCGGGGATCGCGGCCGCCGCGATCAGCTCGCGGATCGGCGCCGTTGCGGCCTCGACCGCGTTCGGGTCGCCGAAGTCGAGCGAGTCGGCGGCGGCGGCAATCCGGGGCCCGAGCCCGCTGGCCTCGAGCAGGCGCGGGAGCGCGGCGGCGACGATGCAGAAGCCGGGCGGCACGCGCGCGCCCGCCCGCGTCAGCTCGCCGAGGCTCGAGGCCTTGCCGCCGCAGCGCTGGGCATCGCCGACCCCGATCTCCTCGAGCGAGACGGTGAACGGGCCGGAGGCTGCGGAGCCCATCGCGGCGCCGCCCTCAGCCGAGCCTCGAGCGCTGGAGCTTGCCGGTGTCGCCCCGCGGCAGCTCGGTCCGAAACTCGATCCAGCGGGGCCGCTTGAACGCGGACAGCTCGGTCGCGCAGTGGTCGATCAGGGCTCGCGCGAGCTCGTCGGAGGCCGCGTGACCGGGCCGCAGCACGACGAACGCCTTCGGCTTGACGAGCCCCGAGCGGTCGGGCGCGCCCACCACGGCGCACTCCGCGACGGCCTCGTGGCCGGCGAGCGTGCGCTCGATCTCGATCGGCGAGACCCAGATCCCGCCGACCTTGAGCATCTCGTCCGCCCGCCCCACGTACCAGTGGAAGCCGTCCCCGTCCGCGTAGTAGCGATCGCCGGTCGCGAGCCACTCGCCGCGAAAGACCTGCCGGCTGCGCTCGTACTGGTGGAGGTAGGAGAGCGCGGCGGTCTCGCCCCGGACCAGCAGGTTCCCGGTCTCCCCCACCGGTACCGGGCGGCCCTCGTCGTCGACGATCGCGACCTCCCAGCCGGGCACCGGCTTGCCGCACGAGCCGGGGCGCACGTCGCCCGGACGGTTCGTGAGAAAGAGCGCGAGGTTCTCCGTCGTGCCGATGCCCTCGACGATCTCGTGGCCGGTCCGCTCCTTCCAGGCCTGCCAGACGGCCAGCGGCAGTGCCTCGCCGGCCGAGAGGCAGAGCCGCAGCGAGGAGAGGTCGTACGCCTCCGGGAACCCGTCGACGGCGAGCATCGACGCGTAGCTCGTCGGTACACCGTGCAGGATCGTCGGCCTGAAGCGGTCGATCGACTCGAGCACGTTGACCGCGACCCGCGAGGGCGCGGGCGTGAGCACGATGCTCGCGCCGGCGTACCAGGCGTAGATCAGGTTGCCGCCCGAGCCGTACGTGAAGAACAGCTTCGCGACGCTCGCGGTGCGGTCGCGCTCGCAGTAGCCCATCGCGTCGACCGCGTACAGCTGGGCGCTGAGCGGCAGATCCTTGTGGGCGTGGGGGATGCCCTTGGGCTCCCCGGTCGTCCCGCTCGAGTAGTTGAGCATGCAGAGGTCGTCACGGTGCGTGGGCACGGGCTCGAGCGTGGTCGGCTCGCCCGAGATCAGCTCCGCGTAGGAGAGCTCGGAGGCGCCCGCGGGCTTCCCGATCACGATCACGTGCTCGAGGTAACGCCGGCCGGTTCTGACCGGAGCCACGCCGGCGAGGAGGGAGTCGTGGACGATCAGCACGCGGGCGCGGCAGTCGTCGAGGACGAACGCGAGGTTCGCCGGCGTGAGCATCGTGCTCGGGGTCACGGCGACGGCGCCGGCCTTGAAGGTGCCGAAGAAGCACGTCACCCACTCGGCGCAGTCCGGCGCGAGAATGCAGACGAACTCGCCCGGCCGCACCCCGAGCTTGTGGACGAGCCCGCCGGCGGCCCGGCTCGCCTCCGCGGCGACCTCCCCGAACGTCATCGTCCGCTCCGGGCTCAGCAGCGCCACCCGCTCACGGCGCGCCGGCAGGTTGCGCTCGAGCACGTCGACCGCGTTGTAGGCGAGCGGCACGTCGGCCGCACGCCTGACCGCGTCCGTCTGCGAGCGTGCCGATGCGACGACCGCGGAGCCCATTCACGCACGCAGGGCCGGAATCACCTCTTGCCCGAACCGCTCGATCTGCTCCTTGCGGTGGGGCCAGCGACCGACGATGAACTGGAGCGCCATGTGCGAGACGCCGGCATCCCGATAGGGGAGAAGCGCCTCGACGAGCTGCTCGGGCGTCCCGCGCAGCGTGTCCGACTCCTGGGGCACCGGTGTGTCGGTGACCTCGATCGGACGGCAGCAGTTGAGCGCGATCGCGTCCGGATCGCGGCCGGCCTCCGCGGCCATCGTCCGCACCTCGGCGAAACGGGTAACCAGGGCGTCCGGGGTCGTCGTGACGAAGTAGGAGAACCAGGCGTCTCCGTACTTCGCGACCCGCCGCTGCGCGCGCTCGCTCTCGCCGCCGATCCAGATCGGGAAGCGCGGCTCTTGCACCGGACGCGGGTTGACGGCGACCGGGTCGAACCGGTAGTAGCGTCCGTTGAAGCTCGGCCGCTCTTCGCTCCAGAGCAGGTTGAAGATCTCGAGCTGCTCGTGCGACATGCCCGCGCGATCCGCGAACGGAACACCGAGGGCGGCGAACTCCTCCGGCATCCAGCCGATCCCGACGCCGAGGACGAGGCGGCCCTTCGAGAGCGTGTCGATCGAGGTCGCGACCCGGGCGGTGAAGAGCGGGTGGCGGTAGGGAAGGACGACCACGCTCGCGCCCAGCTTGACCTTCGCGGTCACCCCGGAGAGGAAGCTCAGCACCGTCAGTGTCTCGAGGAACGGGCTCTCCGGCGGCACGAACCACTGCTCGTCGGCCTTGTACGGGTACTTCGTCCCCATCTCCCACGGGTTGACGAGACGCTCCGCCGCCCAGACCGAGTCGAAGCCGAGGCGCTCGGCCTGCTGGGCCGCCTCGGCAAGCACCTCCGGGACGGCCGCGCGGCCCGAGACGGGGAGAAAGACACCGAGCTGCATTCGCGATTCCTTCCTGGTCGGAGGACGTCCGGAAACGCGGTCGAGGCGAGGGCCCCATGGCCACGCCGGAGGCCCGATTGTAGGAGCGTGTTCCCTGCAGTCCCAGGCCCTGTTTCCGCGCTGCGGAAACGAGGAGGTGGCTGCCGGCGAGCCCGGCGTCACGGTTGCGTACCCTCGCTGCCTATGGCACTATCGCCGTACTCCATGGTCTCGGCGAGTCGCACGGCGCCGCCCCGCCCATCCCTTCGGAACACGCGTGGGGAGGGGCCGGCTCCCGGCCGAGCGTAGTGCCCGGGCGGAGCACGCAGCGCGCCGTTCGAGCGCTCGCGGAGCGAGGCTCGGTCACGTCCGTGGAGCGGGCCGCCCAGGTGCTCCACCTGTTCCTGCCGGGCCGCCACAGCCTCGCGGTGACCGAGGTCGCAGCCCAGCTTCGGATCGCGAACTCGACCGCGCACCGGCTCCTGCGGGCGCTCTGCCGCAGCGGCATCCTCGAGCAGAACCCGGCCACGAAGCGCTACGAGCTGACGCTGCTCCTCTACCGGCTCGGGAACGTCGCCGCGACGAGGAGCGACCTGCATCGCGCCGCGCTCCTACCGCTCGAGCGACTCCACCACGCCACCGGCGAGGGCTGCCATCTCGGCGTTCTCGACTTGCCGGAGGTGGTCTACCTCGAGCGGCGCGACTCCGACCGCACGATGCATTTCCTGACCCGGATGAGCGGCCGCGCGCCGGCGAACTGCACGAGCACCGGCAAGGTGCTGCTCGCGTTCGCGGAGGAGCCGACGCTCGAGGCCGCGCTCGCCGACGACCTGCCCAGGCTGACGCCCCGCTCGATCACCGACTCCGAGCATCTCTGCGAGGAGCTCGAAGCGATCCGCCATCGCGGCTTCGCCCTCGCCTGTGAGGAGGGCGAGCTCGGCACGACATCGGTGGCCGCACCGGTCCGCGACGCGGACGGCCGGGTGGTCGCGGCGATCGGCGTCGCGGGAGCGACCGCCAGCATGGGCCGCCGCTCGCTGACGCGGGTCGTCGACCTGACGCTTCGCTCGAGCGAGGAGATCTCCCAGACGCTCGCGCGGGCACGCCTGCGGATCGCGCCGCCCAACCCGCTCAGCTCGGTGCCGCGCGCCCGCGCCTCCCGGGTGCCGGGCTAGCTCCGGTTTCCGCCAGACGGAATCGACGCGCGCCGGACGCCGGAAGCCCCCTCTACGCTTGGGACCCGCGATGCCCCCCGAGATCGGCGAGATCCTGAGCGTCGTCGAGGAGGCAGGAGAGCTGGCTCTCCTCTACTCCGGCAAGGCCTCCCGCTCGCTCAAGGCCGACCTGAGCGTCGTCTCGGAGGCCGACGCCGCGGTCGAGGGCTTCCTGCGCCTCGCGCTCACGGGGCTCGCGCCGACCTACGGCTACATCGGCGAGGAGACCGAGGACTCGCAGCCACCGGCACCCGGCGAGACGCACTCCTGGGTCGTGGACGCGCTCGACGGCAGTCGCGCGTTCGTCGCGGGGCTGCCGCTCTGGACGCCGGCCGTCTGCCTACTCGACGGCGACCGGCCCGTAGCGGGAGCCGCGCTCAACCCGGTCACCGGCGAGCTCTTCTGGGCGACCGCCGACGGCCCCGCCCGGGTGGGCGAGGAGCCGCTCGAGCCCGCGTTCCCAACGACGCTCGAAGCGACGACGCTCGCGTTCGGCCCCACCAACTACCACCGCCTGTTCGACGTCGACTTCCCCGGGCGCATCTACTGCCTCGGCGCGCCGATCTACCAGCTCTGCCTCGTCGCCCGTGGCGCGGTCGCGGGGATGTTCTTCGACCCGGCCGTCAACCTCTGGGACCTCGCGCTGCCGAAGCTCCTGCTCGACCGGGTCGGCGGCGTGCTCGTCTACGCGTCGGGACGGCCGGTCGAGCTCGCCGAGCTGGTCGGGCGCGACGTCGTGCCGGAGCCGGTCTTCGCCGGCGGCCCCGAGCTCGTCGCGGCGCTGCGCGAGCGGATCCGCTACCGGAGCTGACGCTCGCTCAGAGCCTCGCGCCGCCGCTGCGCCAGGAGCCGTGAACGGAGCGCACGGCGCCGACCAGCTCGCCGACGGTGGCGTACGCCTTCGCGGCCTCGATCGCGGCCGGCATCACGCTCTCCCCGCTCCGGGCCGCGGCGGCGAGCCGCTCGAGCGCGGCCGCGACCGCGCCCCCGTCGCGCCGTGCTCGCACGGCCGCGAGCGAGGCCGCCTGGGTCACCTCGACCGCCGGGTCGATCCGGAAGACCTCGATCGGCTCGGGCTCGGAGCGGTGGCGGTTGACGCCGATCACCGCCCGCTCGCCCGTCTCGACGGCGAGCGCGCTCGCGTAGGCGGCCTCGGCCAGCTCCGCCTGGAACCAGCCCGACTCGATGCACGGAAGCGCTCCGCCCCGCCCTTCGATCTCGGCGAGCAGCGTCTCGATCCGGCCCGCGACCTCGTCGGTGAGCGCCTCGATCGCGTAGGCCCCGCCCAGGGGATCAACCGTTCCGGTCAGCCCCGTCTCGAACGCGATCAGCTGCTGCGTGCGCAGCGCGAGCGTGGCCGCGTCCGCTGTCGGGACGCCGACGGCCTCGTCGTAAGCGCAGACGTGCATCGTCTGGACGCCCGCGAGCGCGCCGGCCAGCGCCTCGACGGAGACGCGCACGACGTTGTTGAGCGGCTGCTGGGCGGTCAGCGACGACCCGGCGGTGAACGCGAAGATCCTGAGCTGCAGCGAGCGCGGGTCGCGCGCCCCGTAGCGCTCCCGCACGAGCTTCGCCCACACGCGCCGCGCCGCCCGGAGCTTCGCGATCTCCTCCAGGAAGTCGATCCCGAGCGAGAGGAACGAGAACAGGGTCGGGGCGACCTCGTCGACGGACAGCCCCCGCGCGAGCGCGGCGTCCAGGTAG
Source organism: Thermoleophilia bacterium (assembly GCA_020845695.1). Next base: position 29,183 of record JADLFG010000066.1, read on the forward strand.
GCGATCGCGTTCGCGAACGTGAACGCGATCTCCTGCGCCGCGTCCGCGCCGGCCTCGCGGATGTGGTAGCCGGAGATGGCGAGCGGCACCCAGCGCGGCAGCCGCCGGGCCGCGTACTCGACCACGTCCGTGCTCAGCGCGAGCGACGGCGCGGGCGGGAAGATCTGGGTGCCTCTCGCGATGAACTCCTTGAGGACGTCGTTCTGGATGAAGATCCCGAATGCGTTCGGGTCGACGCCGCGCCGTTCGGCGAGCGCGACGAACCACGCCGCCCAGACGAACCCGATCGAGTTCGCGGTCGTGCGCACCTGGCTGATCGACTCGAGCGGGATCCCCTCCATCAGGAGCTCGACGTCGGCCAGCGAGTCGAGGGCGACACCGACCCGGCCGACCTCGCCGAGCGCCCGCGGGTCGGTCGAGTCGAGGCCCATCTGGGTGGGCAGGTCGAGTGCGACCGAAAACCCGGTCGTGCCCGCAGCGAGCAGCTCCCGGAAGCGGCGGTTCGTCTCCGCCGGGGTGCCGAAGCCGCCGTACTGGCCCATGATCCAGGGGCCCGGCTCGGCGCTGATCCCGCGCGTGTACGGGAACTCGCCCGGCCGCTCCGCGCCGTCGGGAGCGTAGAAGGGCTCGAGCGAGCTCACGGCTACCGGGACCCGACCCGGACGACGACCGACTCGGCCTCGCCGACGCCGCCGCAGATCGAGACGACGCCGTGCAGCGGGCGGCCGTTGCCGGCCGCCTCGGCGCGGCGGCGAAGCTCGTAGACGAGCGTCATCACGAGCCTCGCCGCGGTCGCCCCCGTGGGGTGCCCGATCGCGACGGAGCCGCCGTTCACGTTCGTCCTCGCCCGGATCTCCTCGGCCCGCTCCCGGTCGCCGCCGGCCAGGATCAAGGTCGAGACCAGCGGCACGGCCGCGAACGCCTCGTTGATCTCGATCGCCTCCATGTCGTCGACCGTGAGCCCTGCCTTGTCGAGCGACAGCCGCGCCGCCTCGGCCGGGATCGAGGCGATCCGGTCGGGATGACCCGACGCCATCGCGAACGAGACGAGCGTGCCCAGCGGCTCGAGGCCGCGGCGCTCAGCCTCCGCCGGCGCCATCAGGACCAGCGCCGAGGCGCCGGTCGAGAGGCCGGGCGCGTTCCCGGCCGTGACCGTGGGACTGCCGTAGATGGTCTTCAGCCGGGCCAGCCGCTCGAGCGTCGTGTCCGGCCGCGCCGCCTCGTCCTCCGCGAGCCGGATCGGCTCCCCGCGGGCCTGCGGTACCTCGATGGGCAGGATCTCGTCGTCCAGCCAGCCCGCCGCGCGGGCCGCGAGATGGCGCTGGTGGCTACGCAGCGCCCACGTGTCCTGCTCCTCGCGCGTGACGCCGTACTCGACCGCCTCCTCGCCGGCCTGCACCGCGCGCGGCTTCCCGGTCATCGGGCACGCGATCACGAGCTGGTCTCTGAGCGTGATGTCGCCGAGCGAGTGGCCCCAGCGGGTGTCCGTCAGGAAGTAGGGCACCCTGCTCATGTTCTCCGTGCCGCCCGCGGCCGCGATCCGCGCGTCGCCGAGGCGGATCGAGCGCGACGCCATCGTGATCGCAGCGAGCGAGGAGCAGCAGGCCCGGTCGACGGTGTACGCGACCCGGCTCGGCGGGATCCCCGCCTTGATCAGGACCTGGCGGGCGATCGAGCGATCGGCGCCGGGGAGGTTGACGCCCGTCGCGACCTCCTCGACGTCGGCCGGGTCGATGCCGGCCCGGCGGATCGCCTCCGCGTAGACGATCCCCCCGAGCTCCGGGAGCGTGAAGTCCCTGAGCGCCCCGCCGAACTTCCCGAAGGGGCTGCGAGCCGCGCTGACGATCGCCACCTCATCCGTCCGGCCCACCTAGATCACCCCTTCCTCGCGCAGCCGGGCAATCCGCTCCTCGTCATAGCCCAGCGTGTCTCCCAGGATCTCGTCCGTGTGCTCGCCGAGCAGCGGGGCCGGTAACGTGACAGGCTCCATTCCGCCGGAGAGCTTGAACGGCGTCCCGACCAGTCTGACCGTCCCGAGCACCGGGTCGGGCACGTCGACGAGCAGCCGCCTCGCCGCAACCTGCTCGCACTCGAAGATCTCCTTCGCGTCCTGAACCGGCCCCACCGGGAGGCCGACCGCGAGCAGCGTCTCCACCGCCTCCGCCTTCGTCCGGCCCAGGAACCAGGCGTCGAGCTCCTCGCCGAGCCAGCCCGGCATGCTGCTCGCCCGCTCCGGCCCCGAGCGCGCACCCTCCCGACCGACGAGGTCGGGGCGCTCGATCGCCTGGCAGAACCGCTCCCAGTCGCGCTCGGTCGCGATCACGAGCGCGACCCAGCCGTCGCTGCACCGGAACGGCCCCCAGGGCGACATGAACGGCTCCCGCCCCCGCTCGAGCACGCGCCCGGTGAGCGAGAACGTGGTCAGCGCGCGCTCCGAGAGAGCGACGATCGTGTCGTACATGGCGACATCGAGCCGCTGACCCCTACCGCTCCGCTCGCGCTGGAAGAGCGCGAGCGAGATCGCGTGCGCGGCGTTCATGCCGGTGACCACGTCGCCGAGGGCGGTCCCGGCCCAGGTGGGCGGGCCGCCCGCCTGCCCGCACGTCTGCATCACGCCGCCCATCGCCTGGGCAACGATGTCGTAGGCGGGACGGCGGCTGTACGGGCCCGCGAGCTCGGGGGTGCTGCCGAAGCCCGAGATGCTCGCGTACACGAGCCGGGGGTTCTCCCGGGACAGCTCCTCGTAGCCGAGCCCGAGCTCGTCGAGCAGCCCCGGCCGGAAGTTCTCGACGACGACGTCGGCGGCGCGGGCGAGCTCGCGGAAGACCTCCCGGCCGGCGTCGCTCTTCAGGTTGAGGGTCAGGCTGCGCTTGTTGCGGTTGAAGCGCAGGAAGTAGCCGCTGCGTTGCTCGCCGCGCTCGCTCGTCAGGATCGGCGCCACGCTCCGCGCGACGTCACCGCTGCCGGGCTGCTCGACCTTGACGACGTCCGCGCCCTGGTCGCCGAGCATCATCGTGCAGTAGGGGCCGGCGATCTGGACCTCGCAGCTCAGCACCGCGACGCCGGCGAGCGGCTTCTCCATGCTGCTCCTTTCGCCGCCGGAGCCGTGGCCGGCACCGCCGGGGTTGCACGTATCCGTGTCGACCGTCAATGTATCGCCATACCCTGCACCGTGCGGCCGGGCGCGAGCGTCTCGCCGCCCCGAGAGAACGAGGTCACGATGAGCACGCTCGAGCACACCGACGTCCTCTACGAGGTGAAGCGCGGCGTCGCGTGGATCACGATCAACCGGCCGGAGCGCTACAACGCCTTCCGGGCGCAGACCGTCGACCAGCTGATCGCGTGCTTCCGGCGCGCGTGGGCGGACGGCGACGCCGGCGCGATCGTCCTCACCGGCGCGGGCGACAAGGCTTTCTGCACCGGCGGGGACATGAAGGAGAAGGCGCTGACCGGCAGCTACGGGATCCCGGAATCGGGGATCTTCGACATCCAGGGGCTGCACCGGCTGATCCGGGACGTGCCGAAGCCCGTGATCGCCGCCGTCAATGGCTTCGCGATCGGGGGCGGCCACGTCCTCCACGTCCTCTGCGACCTCTCGATCGCGGCCGAGCACGCGCGCTTCGGCCAGGCCGGCCCCCGGGTCGGCAGCTTCGACGCCGGCTTCGGCGCCGCCTACCTCGCCCGCGTCGTCGGGGAGAAGCGGGCGCGCGAGATCTGGTTCCTGCTCGACCAGTACGACGCGGACACCGCCGAGCGCTTCGGACTCGTCAACAGGGTCGTGCCGCTCGCGGACCTCCACGCCACCGCGCAGGAGTGGGGCGAGCGGATCGCCGCCTACTCGCCGACGGCGCTGCGCTTCCTCAAGACCGCCTTCAACGCGGACTCGGAGCAGATCGCGGGCATCTCGCGACTCGCCTACTCCGGTCTCGACGTGTTCACGGAGAGCGACGAGGCCCACGAGGGGACGGAGGCATTCGCCGCCAAGCGCACGCCCGACTTCTCCCGCTTTCGCAACCGCGAGTTCCGCCAGGGCTGAGGCGGAACGTTTGACGGGCGCCGCAGTGACCTCCGTCGCCGTGCCGGGCGGTGCTCCGCCCCGGCCGAAGTCGATCATCCTCGACATCTACGGCAACGTGATCCGCCACGGGCTCGGCACGTGGCTCTCGACCGCCCAGCTCGTCGCGCTCCTCGCCGATCTCGGACTCGACGGGCAGTCGGCGCGCTCCGCGATCTCCCGCATGAAGCGCGCGGGCCTGCTCGCCGCGGAGCGCCGCGGCGGGCGAGCCGGATACACGCTCGGCACGGAGACGCGGCAGCTCGTCGACGACGGCGACCGCCGGATCTTCCACGCCGTCGAGCCCGCCGACCTCGCGGACGGCTGGACGCTCGCCGTCTTCTCGGTGCCCGAGCCGGACCGCGCGAAGCGCCACGTGCTCCGATCGCGCCTCGGCTGGCTCGGATTCGGCAACCCGGTCCCCGGGGTGTGGATCGCTCCGCGGCGGCTCGCCGGCGAGGCGCGCCGCCTGATCGAGCGGCACGGCCTCACCGACTACGTCGACCTCTTCGACTGCGCCCACAGGGGCTTCGGCGACGTCACGGGGCTCGTCGCTCGCGCCTGGGACCTCGAGCGCCTCGCCGGCCTGTATCGCGCCTTCGTGGCCGACCAGCAACCGGTGCTCGCGCGCTGGGAGGACGGCCGGGTCGGCGACGACCGAGCGGCGTTCGCCGACTACCTCCTGGCCGTCCACCAGTGGCGGAAGCTGCCCTACCTCGACCCGGGCCTGCCGGCCGAGGTGCTCCCGCCCGGCTGGCCCGGACGCGAGGCCGCGGAGCTCTTCGCCTCGCTCGTCGCGCGCCTCGAGACGCCCGCGATGCGCCACGTCGGCAGCGTGCTCGATCGTGGCGCCGCCCGGAGGGCCGCGTGAGCGAGCCGCGCTTCGGAGGGCGTGTCGCGCTGGTCACCGGCGGCGGCGGCGGGCTCGGTCGCGCCGTGGCGGCGGCGCTCGCCGCGGAGGGGGCCGCGGTCGCGGCCGGGGACGTGGTGCTCGCCGGAGCCGGGGACGTGGCGGCCGCGCTCAGCGAGGCCGGTGCGCGCGCGCTCGCGCTCGAGCTCGACGTCGCCGATCCCGGCTCGGTCGCGGCGGCATTCGCCAGGGTCGAGGCGGAGCTCGGCGGCCTGGACGTCCTCGTCAACCTCGCCGGCGGCAGCCTCGGCACGCCGCGCGACCTCCCGGAGATCGCCCCCGAGGACTACGACCGGGTGCTCGACGTCAACCTGCGCGGCACCTTCCTCTGCTGCCAGGCGGCCGTGCCGCTGCTCGCACGGCGCGGCGGCGGCGCGATCGTCAACGTCTCCTCGATCGCCGCCCGCGGCACGACCCCCGTCACAGGCGTCCCCTACGCGGCCGCGAAGGCCGGCGTGCTCGGGTTGACCCGACGGCTCGCGCGCGAGGTCGGGCCGCTCGGAATCCGCGTCAACGCGGTCGCGCCCGGGCTCTTCCTCTCCGGCCCCCGGCTCGAGGGGATGTGGGTCGGTCTCTCCGCGGGAGAGCGTGCCGAGGTGCTGGACGCGATCCCGCTGCGCCGCCTACCCGAGCTCGCCGAGGCTGTCGCCCCGATCCTCTTCCTCGCGAGCGCGGACGCGAGCTACGTCACCGGCGCCGTGCTCGACGTCAACGGCGGGCGCTTCATGGCTGGCTAGGAGTGGCCGGGAGCGAGCCGGCGAGCTCGGCCGCGCAGGCAACCAGGTCGCGCGACGCCACGACGCCTGCAAGCTCGCGCGTGTGGGTGACGAGCGCGCAGCGCTCGCTGCCGGCCAGCTCGCGAGCGCGCGCCGACCGGGGGCCGGGCGGTAGCGCGAGCCCGAAGAGACCGCGCTCGCGCCCGGCGACGAGCCCGGCGAGGCCTGGCGAGGCGTCGGGATCGAAGCACGGGACGTAGGGGCCGCCGCGCTCGATCACCGCCGCCCAGCCGTCCGCCGCCCCCGCCAGATGCAGAACGCCGAGCGCGCGGTAGAAGGCGACGCTGCCCCACAGGGGCGCGAGCGCCGCGACGTAGGCCTGCGGATCGTCCGGCGGCTCGGGCTCCTCGACCACGAAGACGAGCTGCGCGCCCGCCTCGCAGAGCGCTCGGGCCGCGGCGAGCGAGAGCGGCGCGAGCGCAGCGGGCGCGAGGTCGCCGCCCGCGAGGCGAGCCAGCGAGGCGAGGCCGGTGAGCCCCGCGGCGCAGGGGAGGCCGTCGAGCAGCGCCCGCAGCCTGCGAACCGTCTCGAGCACGACCGCAGCCCGGGCCGACGCGCCCACGTCGACGCTCCCCGCCACCGCCGGGCGTCCCCGCGGCAGCGGCGGGAAGCCGCCCGACCAGTCGAGCGACATCC
>JADLFG010000067.1 GCA_020845695.1 Thermoleophilia bacterium
CTGCTCGTTCCGGCCCGTGGCGGCCAGAGCCGCGCCGATCCCCTCGAGACCGTAGATCGACCCCTCCGCGTAGCCGATGTCGGCGGCGATCTCAACGGCGCGGACGAAGCAGTCGAGCGCGCCGCCGCGGAGCTCGACGCCTGCGGCGCGCTACGCTACCGCGACGAGGCCGAACGCGAGCTCGGCAGGCTCGGGCGGCGCATCCACCGCCGCACCCGCCCGGGCACGAGCGACGGCGCCGGCCTCGAGTCGCTGACCGAACGCGAGCTCCAGGTCCCGCGGCTCGTCGTCGAGCGCAAGACCAACTCCCAGATCGCCGGCGAGCTCTACCTCAGCCAGAAGACGGTCGAGACCCACCTGCGCCACATCTTCCGCAAGCTCGGCGTCTCCTCGCGCGTCGAGCTCGCACGCGCGGTCGAGCGCGCGGGCCGCGCCGCCCGCCCCGTGGCGTAGCGGCTCAGCCCGAGCCCGGTAGAGCCAGCCTGCCCGTCAGGTACCGCTGGAGCGTGGGTGCAACCGCGGCAACTACGGTCTCCGGGGTGGCGGAGGCAAGCGGCTCGACCCGGACAACGTAGCGCGCCATGGCGAGCCCGACCAGCTGTGAGCCAACGAGTGTCGCGCGCAGCTCCGCGTGCTCGTGTCGAAGGGAAGCGGTGACGCGGTCGACCACCTCGCGCCGGACGAACTCGCGCAGGAGTTCGGCTGCGCGCTCGTTCGTCGCGGCGGAACGGAGCATTGCGATCAGTACCTCCCGCCGCTGCGGCTCTTCCCAGACACTCAGGAAGTAGCGGACGACGCGCTCGCCGAGCCCGCTCGGCTTGCCCTCCATCAGCTCCGGGATCCGGTCGCTTGGACTCATCGCTACGGACACCGCGGCAACGAGGATGTCGTCTTTTCGGCCATAGAAGCGGTGGACGAGCGCGGGGTCGACGCCGGCCCTGGCAGCGATGCCGCGCACGGAGGTCCCGTCGTAGCCGAGCTCGGCGAAGTTCGCGCGCGCGGCCGCGAGGATCTCCGCCCGCGTCGTGCTCGGGCCCGGACGGCGGCCGGTACGTTCGCCTGGGATTGGACGTGTCATCGAGCTCACTGCCACGAAGTCTTCAGATAATGATATAGATGTCATTGGCTGATGACTTCGGTTACGCGACCGACGATCGACTCGATCCTGTACGAGCGTCGCTGGATGACGCTCGCGGTGCTGTCGCTCAGCCTGGTGATCATCGGGCTCGACAACACGATCCTGAACGTCGCTCTACCGACGCTCCAGGACGAGTTCGATGCCTCTCCCTCGGAGTTGCAGTGGCTGGTCGACTCGTACCTACTCGTCTTTGCGGGCCTGCTGCTCGTGTTCGGCACCCTCGGCGACCGGTTCGGGCGCAAGCTGGCGCTACAAACGGGGGTGTCGATCTTCGGGCTGGCCAGCCTGGCGGCCCTCGTCTCCGACTCGGCCGGTGAGGTGATCGCGGTGCGGGCGGCGATGGGGGTGGGCGCGGCGCTGATCATGCCCGCGACTCTCTCGATCATCACCAACGTCTTCACCGGCGAGGAGCGGGGGAGGGCGATCGCGATCTGGGCCGCCCTGGCGGCGATCGGGATCGGGCTCGGCCCGCTGGTGGGTGGGCTCCTCCTCGAGTGGTTCGAGTGGTGGTCGGTGTTCATGGTGAACGTGCCGTTCGCGGCTGCCGCGCTGCTGCTCGGATTTCGCTACGTGCCAGAGAGCCGCGATCCGCGGCCCGGCTCGTTCGACCTGCTCGGCGCCGTGCTCTCGACCGCCGGCTTCAGCGTCCTCGTGTACGCGATCATCGAGGCGCCCGAGCGGGGTTGGGCCTCCGGACCGGTGCTCGGACTGCTGTTTGCGAGCGTCGGGCTACTCGTCGCCTTCGTCTGGTGGGAGCATCGCGCCGCGGAGCCGATGCTCGACCTCGGCTTCTTCCGCAGCGCCCGCTTCAGCGTCGGCACTGCGGCCGTCAGCGTCGCCTTCTTCGCGCTGATGGGCGGCATCTTCGCGCTGACCCTGTACCTGCAGTTCGCACACGGCTACAGCGCGATCGAGGCGGGAGCGATCATGAGCCCGATGGCGCTCGGGATGATGCTGGGCGCCGTCTCCTCGAGCAAGGCTGTCGGCCGGCTCGGTACCGCGCGCGTCGTCGCGGCGGGCCTGATCGGGCTCGCGGCCCTCTTCGCGCTGACCGTGCTCTGGTCGCCGGACACCGGCGAGCTCGTGCTGCTCGGGTGGTTCTTCGGCGTGCCGCTGGCGATGGGTTGGGTGATGGCGCCGGCCACGGACGCGGTCATGGGCGCGGTCTCGGCGGCGAAGTCGGGCATCGCCTCAGCCACCAACACGGTCGCGCGTATGGTCGCCGGGGCGCTCGGCGTGGCCGTCGTCGGTTCGCTGATCAGCTCCCTCTACTCGCGCGATGTCGAAGAGTCGCTCACCGGCCTGCTCCCGCAGGCCCGGGCGGTGGCCCAGAGCTCCGTCGGCGCCGCCAGCGCGATCGCCGCCCAGCTTCCACCCGACGCGGCCGCCGACCTGCTCGCCGCGACAGGCAACGCTTTCACCCAGGCGATGGGTATCGGCCTGCTGGTCGCCGCGGTGCCCGCCGCCGCCACGGCCGCGCTCGTCGCCCGCTTCCTGCCCGCCAGCGAGCCTGTCGTCGCAGCGTCCTAGCCTCGATTCCCCACGGGGCGTGTGTAGGGGCGTCTGGGTGCGGTTGCTGAGCTTCGGTGTGGGGTGTGCGGCTGTGGCGGTGGGCGAGGGCTGCGGCCGTGGCTGGGAGCGTGTCCGGGGCGCCTGC
>JADLFG010000068.1 GCA_020845695.1 Thermoleophilia bacterium
GAGGTTCGTGCGATCCGGAAGCTGGCGCGAGCGGGAGCGCTCGAGACGCTCGCACCCGATCTGCAGGAGATCGCCGAGCTCCGGCTCCGCCACCCCGCGCTCACGCTGCGCGAGCTCGCGGCGCGCTGTCGCCCTGCGACAACGAAGGCAGCCGCCCACCGGCGACTGAAGCGGCTGCAGCGCCTCGCCGACCTGTAACCGGAGGGGTGCCGTGGCCCCGGAGAGAACACCCCACGCGGCCCCTCTCCGCCGACCTGTGGCCGGAGGGCCGGCGCACTCCCGGAGGGGGAGTCGCACCCGGCGAGGTCCCGGGCGCTGCGTCCCCTGGTCAGAGGCACCCCGGCCCCGGCCGCCCGCTCTCGGGCCACGGCGAGATACCCGCCGCCCCGACCCCGCCCGCTCCCGGGTCCCGGCGAAACGCGGCCGCGCCCCGGCGAAACGCCCGGCGCGCCCCGGCCCCGCCGCCCGCTCCCGGGTCCCGGCGAAACCACCGCCTCCGGGTCCCGGTCGAATGCCCGCCGCGCCGACCACGCCCGCACCGCCCGAGGCGAACTCGTCACAGACCCGCGCGCCTTCTTGCCCGAAGTACGCGAAACCCGTGCGCCGCCCGGAGCTAGGCTTGGCTCAGGGTGGTTGGTTCCCACCCCGGGGTGGGTTCCGGTCCTGCGGGTGGGTTCCAGCCTGGACGGTTGAGGTCAGGGCGGGGTCGGTCAGAGCCGTGGCCTGCTTGCCCGCGCGGGTGCGGCTCGACGGGTCGCGCGGAGGGCCGCGAGGGCGCTCGGCGGGAAGTGGTAGGTGGTTCGGGGCGGTGCTCCCGGCGGCTAGAATCGGCGTGTGCGGCGCCCTCGAGCGGCGCTGCCCGGGGCAGGCAACGGGACACGAAGGGAGAGCGGGATGGGCGTTCGCGTCGGCATCAACGGCTTCGGCCGGATCGGGAGGAACTTCTTCCGCGCGGCCCGCAAGCAGGGCGCCGACATCGAGCTCGTCGCGGTCAACGATCTCGGTGACGCGAAGACGATGGCCCACCTGCTCAAGTACGACTCCGTGCTCGGTCCGCTCGACGGCGACGTCGTCGTCGGCGACGGAACCATCGGCGCCGGTGGCGCGGAGTTCCGGCTGCTGAACGAGCGCAACCCCGCGAAGCTCCCGTGGCAGGAGCTCGGCGTCGACGTCGTGCTCGAATCCACCGGGTTCTTCACGAAGCGCGACCAGGCACAGCTCCACCTCGACGCCGGGGCCCGGAAGGTCGTGATCTCCGCTCCCGCGACGGAGCCGGACGTCACCCTCGTGCTCGGCGTCAACGACGAGGCCTACGATCGCGAGCGCCACCACATCGTCTCGAACGCCTCCTGCACGACGAACTGCATCGCGCCCGTCGCCAAGGTGCTGAACGACTCGTTCGGGATCTCGTCGGGCTTCATGACGACGATCCACGCCTACACGAACGACCAGCAGATCCTCGACCTCCCGCACGGCGACCTGCGCCGCGCACGGGCGGCCGCCGTCAACCTGATCCCGACGTCGACGGGCGCCGCCAGGGCGATCGGGCTCGTGATCCCCGAGCTCAAGGGCAAGCTGGACGGGGTCGCCGTTCGCGCGCCGGTCGCGGACGGGTCGATCGTCGATCTCGTCGCCCATCTCGAGCGCGAGGTGACCGCCGACGAGGTGAACGCGCGGTTCCGCGAGGTCGCGGACGCCGGCCGCCTCGCGGGAATCCTCCGCTACACCGACGAGCCGCTCGTCTCGTCGGACATCATCGGGAGCAGCTACTCGTCGATCTTCGACAGCGCCCTGACGATGGCCCACGGGCGCGAGGTGAAGGTGTTCTCCTGGTACGACAACGAGTGGGGGTACTCGAACCGTCTCGTCGACCTGGTCGGCCGGCTCCTCTAGGCCGGTTCTGCCCGGCATGAGGCTGCCGCGCTCCGTTCGGGACGCCGACCTCGCCGGGCGGCGCGTCCTCCTGCGCGCCGATCTGAACGTGCCGCTCGACGGCACGCGCGTTGCCGACGACACGAGGATCCGGGCGACGCTGCCGACCGTCGAGCTCCTGCTCCTCGGGGGCGCCGCGACGGTCGTCCTCTGCTCCCACCTCGGGCGTCCGAAGGGGAAGCCCGACCCGGCGCTCTCCCTCCGCCCGATCGTGGAGCATCTCGCGACGCTGCTCGGGCGGGACGTCGCCTTCGAGCCGGCGGAGGGTGCGGTCACGCTCCTCGAGAACCTGCGCTTCCATCCTGGCGAGACGGCAAACGACCCCGCGTACGCGGCACAGCTCGCCGCCCGCGCCGACCTCTACGTGAACGACGCCTTCGGCTCGGCGCATCGCGCGCACGCCTCGACGGAGGGCATCGCGCACCTCCTCCCGGCCTACGCCGGGCTGCTGCTCGAGCGGGAGCTGACCGAGCTCTCGCGCCTCGTCGAGCACCCCGAGCGGCCGTTCGTGGCGATCGTCGGGGGCGCGAAGGTCGCCGACAAGATCGGCGTCCTGCGGCGGCTCGCCGAACGGGCCGACACGCTGCTCGTCGGCGGCAAGATGGCCGAGGACGTCCGCGCCGACTCGGGGCTCCGGGCCGAGCTCGAGGCGCGTGCGGAGCTCCTGCTCCCCGACGACGTGGTCGCCGCCTCTGCATTCGACGCGGCGGCCGAGGCCCGGACGGTCGGCGTCGATGCGATCCCGGAGGGCTGGCTCGGTCTCGACATCGGCCCCCTGACCAGCGGTCGCTTCACCGGACGGATCGAGGGGGCGAGGACCGTGTTCTGGAACGGCCCGATGGGCGTGTTCGAATGGCCGCGGTTCGCGGAGGGAACGCGGGCGGTCGCCGAGGCGGTCGCGCGGTGCGACGGGTTCACGGTCGTGGGCGGCGGCGATTCCGTCCGCGCGGTCGAGGAGGCCGGGCTCGCCGAGCGGATCGGCTGGGTCTCGACGGGCGGCGGGGCGTCGCTCGAGTTCCTCGAGGGGCGCGAGCTTCCCGGCGTGGCCGCGATTCCGGCCGAATAGGATTCGACGATGGCACCGCGTCGCCCGTACGTCGCCGGCAACTGGAAGATGTTCAAGGGGCCCGCCGAGACTGCCGCGTTCGCGGCCGCGCTCGCAGCCCGGGCGACCGAGACGACGGGGGTGAAGGTGGCCGTGGCTCCGCCGTTCCCGTCTCTTGGCCCTGCCCTCGACGCCCTCGCCGGGACAGGTATCGCCGTGCTCGCCCAGAACGCGCACTGGGCGTCGACGGGCGCGTTCACCGGCGAGGTCGCGGCAGAGATGCTCGCGGAGCTCGGCGTCGACGGGGCGATCGTCGGGCACTCCGAGCGCCGCCAGCATTTCGGCGACACGGACGACACGGTCGCCCGCCGCATCGCCCACGTGCTCGAGGTCGGGCTCGAGGTGATCGCCTGTGTCGGCGAGCTCGAGGAGGAGCGGGTCGCCGGCCGCACCGAGGACGTGCTGCGGCGGCAGGTCGGGACGCTCGCCGAGGCGGTAGGCGCCCACGAGCGGCTCACGCTCGCCTACGAGCCGGTGTGGGCGATCGGGACCGGCCGGACCGCAACGCCCGACCAGGCCCAGGAGGCCCACGCGCTGATCCGCGGGCTGCTCGACGTGCCGATCCTCTACGGCGGCTCGGTGAAGCCCGAGAACGCGGCCGAGCTCCTCGGCCGGCGCGACGTCGACGGTGCGCTCGTCGGGGGTGCGTCGCTCGAGATCGACACGTTCCTCGCGATCTGCACCGCGGCGCCGGGCCGGTGAGCTTCCCGCTCGTCGCGGTCGTCGTCCTCGACGGCTGGGGGCTCGCCCCGCCCGGTCCGGGAAACGCGGTCGAGCTGGCCGGCACGCCCGTCTTCGACGAGCTCTGGGCGCGGTATCCGCACACGACGCTCGAGGCCTCCGGCGAGGCCGTCGGCCTGCCGGAGGGCCAGATGGGGAACTCCGAGGTCGGGCACCTCACGATCGGCTCCGGGCGCGTGATCGACCAGGACCTCCAGCGGGTGAACCGGGCGATCCGGACGGGAGCGTTCTTTCAGAACGAGGCGCTCGTCGCGGCCTTCGACCGGGCGGCGCGGCGCGGCGGTCGGGTGCACCTGCTCGGCCTCGTCTCCCACGGCGGCGTCCATTCCCACATCGACCACCTGCGGGCGCTCGTCGAGCTGGCACGGCGACGCGGGCTGGCCGACCGCACGGTCGTCCACGCGTTCACGGACGGGCGAGACGTCTCGCCGCACGCGGCGGCGGGCGACCTGCGCGCGCTCGTGGCGGAGGGCGTGCCGATCGCGACCGTCGTGGGCCGCTACTACGCGATGGACCGAGACCGGCGCTGGGAGCGGACGGAGCGGGCGCTCGCCGCGCTCGTCGAGGGGGAGGGGACGGCTGTCGACGACCTGGTCGAGGCGGTGGAGGCGAGCTACGCCGCCGGCGTCACCGACGAGTTCGTCGAGCCGTTGGTCACCCCGCTTCCCCGCCTGGCCGCGGCCGATGCGGCCGTCTTCTTCAACTTCCGTCCCGACCGGGCCCGGCAGCTGAGCCGCCGGCTGGTCGACGCGGGCTTCGACCTCACGACGATGACGCGCTACGACGACGAGCTCGACTGCCCTGTCGTGTTCGGCGAGCAGGCCGTGGCGGAGACGCTGGCCGAGGTCGTCGCCGAGCAAGGGAAGCGCCAGCTCCACGTTGCCGAGACCGAGAAGTACGCGCACGTGACGTACTTCCTGAACGGAGGGCGAGAGCAGGAGTGGGCAGGCGAGACGCGGATCCTCGTTCCGTCGCCGAAGGACGTGGCGACGTACGACCTGAAGCCCGAGATGTCGGCCGGTGAAGTGACCGCGCGCCTGGTCGCCGAGGTCGAGGCGGGCGCGTACCAGTTCGTGATCGTCAACTTCGCAAACCCGGACATGGTCGGCCACACGGGCGTCATCGAGGCCGTGGTCAGGGCGGTCGAGACCGTCGACGCGTGCCTGGGCCGCGTCGTCGAGGCCGTCCGCGCGGCCGGGGGAGTCTGCGTCGTCTGCGCCGACCACGGGAACGCCGAGCAGCTGCTCGAGCCCGACGGCGTCTCGCCTCACACGGCGCACACGACGAACCCGGTCCCGCTCGTCGTGACGACCGACGCGGTAGGCCTGCGCGATGGTGGCGGGCTCGCCGACCTGGCGCCGACGTGCCTCGACCTGCTCGGGATCGCACAGCCCGCGGAGATGACCGGCTCCTCGCTCGTGCTCCGCGCCGCCTGAGCGCCCGTCACGGCGGGCCGGAGAAGCTCCGGTGCGGCCCACCCGATCGCGCCACTACACTGATCTGACCACGCAGGCCGCTGACGGCCCCGGTACCGTATCCGAACCGTGCCACTGCCCCAGCCCGAGCTGTCGACTCTCCGCAAGGCGCAGAAAGGTGACGCGCGGGCGTTCGCCGAGCTCGTGTCGGCGTACGAGCGGCCGGTCTTCAACTACGTGCTGCGCACGGTCGGCGATCGCACGCTCGCCGAGGACCTCACTCAGGACGTCTTCCTGCGGGTCTACAACGGGCTCCCGGGGTTCTCGCTCCGCTGCCGGTTCACCACCTGGGTGTTCCAGATCGCGAAGAACCGGGTGCTCGACGAGCTGCGCGCCCGCGAGCGCCGCCCGGTCCCCGACGCCCTCGACGACACGACGGTGCTCGAGGCGGTCGACGCGCCTCCCGAGCGGGTGGAGATGATCGACGCCGTCTGGCGCGCGGTCGGCGGGCTCAACCCCGACCTGAAGCTCGCGCTGCTCCTACGCGACGTCGTCGGCCTCTCCTACGCGGAGATCGCCGACTCGCTCGAGATCACCCTCGCCACCGTGAAGTGGCGGATCTTCAAGGCGCGTGAGGAGGTCCAGCTCACGCTCGCCCGCGAGGGGATCGACGGGTGCTCGCGGCTCGCGAGCCTGTAGCGCTCAGGCGCCCTCGGCGAGACGCGCGGCGAGGCTCTCCGGGAGACCGGCCGCACGGATTCCGCTCTGTGTCCGCTCGACGTCATACCCGGTCCGCCGGAACGTCGCGGTGGCGGACCCGAGGTCGAGGAGTAGCCAGGCTGCGCGCGGGTCACCGTCACGCGGCTGGCCGACCGAGCCCGGGTTGAGCAGCCAGCGCCCGTCCGCGAGCGCGACCGAGGTCCCCTCCGGTGCGAGCCCGCCGTGGAGGTCGGGCGAGAGCCCGATCGCGAGCGCCAGGTGGCTGTGGCCGACGAGGATCAGCGGGCTCGGGTCCTCGGCGAACGCGGCGGCGGCAGCGTCCGACGAGACGACGTACTCCCAGACCGGGTCGCGCGGGCTGCCGTGGTAGAGGCCGACGCCGGGCTCGGATCGTCCCGGCTCGAGCGCCTCGAGAAAGCGGCGGTCACAGGCGGTGAGGCGCTCCGCCGTCCACCGTGCGACCGCGGCGGCTTCGGGGCTGAACGTCGCCTCGACGTCGATCAGGCCGAGCGCCCCCAGGTCGTGGTTTCCGGACAGGCAGACGGCCGCACGCCGTTCGACGAGCTCGCGGCAGGAGCTAGGCTCAGGTCCATAGCCGACGATGTCGCCAAGGCACCAGATCGCGTCGGGCGCCTCACGGTCGACCGCCTCGAGGACGGCCTCGAGCGCGGCGAGGTTCGCGTGGACGTCGGAGATCACCGCAACGCGCATCGGCGCCGCACGATAGCGCGGGCGCTCGCCCTGGCGGCGCTCGCCGCGGGCTGGGCGGTCGCGGCGGCACTGCTGCTGCGAACGCAGGTGCCCGGGCTCGAGCTCGAGCGGCTCGACCCGTCGGCCGTGCTCCCCGCCGACGAGCTCGCCCGCGCCGAGCGTTACCGCGGCGGCCTCCGGTGGCTCTGGGTCGCAACGGTGCTCGTCCAGCTCGCCACGCTCGTGCTGCTCGTCAGGTGGGGCCGTCCGCTCGCAGCCGTCGCGGGGAGGGTCACCCGGGGGCGGGCCCGGACGGGCCTCGTCGTGGCGCTCCTGGTCGCGGTCGCCGTCTGGGCGGCGGCGCTCGTCCCGCAGGCGGTCGCCCACTGGTGGACGCGCCGGTACGGGCTCGCGGTCGAGGGATACGGAGGCTGGCTCGAGGGCCGGGCCGTCGGCCTCGTGATCCTCGCCGGGCTCGCCGGGCTCGCCGTCTGGGGCAGCCTGCTGCTCGCGCCTCGCTTCGGCCGGCGCTGGTGGATCCCGGCCTCGACCGGTCTCGCGCTCCTCGGGCTCGTCGTCGTGGGGCTCCAGCCGGTCGTCGAGCGCCTGTCGACGGGAACGACGCCGCTCCCGGCCGGCGGGCTCGCCACTGCGATCGTCGCGACCGGTGAGCGGCTCGGGGTCGACGTGGGCACGGTCGCCGTGGCGAAGGTAAGCGCCCGGACGACCGCGCCGAACGCCCGCGTGACCGGGCTCGGTCCGACCCGTCGGGTCGTGCTCGACGACACGCTGCTCGATGGACGCTTCACCGGGGCGGAGATCAGGGCGGTCGCGGCGCACGAGGTCGCGCACGTGGCCCGCCGCCACGTCTTCAAGGGCGTCGCCTGGTTCGCGCTGCTCGTCGTTCCGGGAACGGCCATCCTCGCGTGGCTCGTCGGGCGCCGGGGCGATCCCGGAGGCGGCGGCGGACCGGCTCTCGTCCCGTTTGC
>JADLFG010000069.1 GCA_020845695.1 Thermoleophilia bacterium
CGGCGGCGGCGACGACTCCCTCTCCGGGAACTCCGGCAAGGACTTCATGAAGGGCGGTCCTGGCAGCGACAGCTGCAACCCCGGCACCCCCGGCCTCAGCCGCGGCGACCGCGCCGTCGGCTGCGAGGCCTAGACAGCGCGCAGGTCAGCGTGGGGGCGGGCGTGCCCGCCCCCACCGACACAACGATGTCGGGGCGGGACTTGGCTCGCCCGGTCTCGCGATCCGCCCCCCCAATCGGCTCGGCGGGAGCCGACGGATGGTGCGGCCCGGCCGGCCCGGACCCACTAGGCTTCGGCCCCATGACCACGCCCGCACAGCGGTACGCCGGACGGCTGCCCCTCGCGGCCGGACGGCCCGTCGTCTCCCTCGGCGAAGGCTCGACGCCGCTCGTCCCGGCGCCCCGGATCTCGGAGCGCCTCGGCGTCGAGGTGCACCTCAAGCTCGAGTGCATGAACCCGACGGGCAGCTTCAAGGATCGCGGGATGACGATCGCCGTCTCGCAGGCGGTCGCCGACGGTGCCCGCGCCGTCATCTGCGCCTCGACGGGGAACACCGCAGCCTCCGCGGCCGCCTACGCGGCCAGGGCGGGCATCCCGGCCGTGATCCTGCAGCCGGAGGGCGCGGTCGCGCTCGGCAAGCTGATGCAGGCACGAGCCGTCGGCGCCCGCGTGCTCGAGGTTCGCGGCACGTTCGACGAGGCGCTCTCGGCTGCCCGGGAGCTCGGCGAGCGGGGCACGCACGTGCTCGTCAACTCCGTCAACCCCTACCGCATCCAGGGGCAGAAGACCGCCGCCTTCGAGCTCGCCGAGGAGCTCGGCGGACCCCCGGACGTGCTGGCGCTCCCCTACGGGGGCGGCGGCAACACGTGCGCGTACGCACTCGGCTTCGCGGAGTGGGGGGAGGCGATGCCCCGGATCGTCGCCGGCGAAGCGCTCGAGCGGGCAACGACGGTCGCTAGCGCGATCAGGATCGCCGCTCCCGTCCACCGCGCGGAGGCCGAGGCCGCGATCGAGGCCGCGGACGGCGCCGTCGTGCCGCTCACGGACGACGAGCTGCTGGCCGTGTGGCGCGAGCTTGCAGAGCGGGAGGGCGTCTTCTGCGAGCCGGCGTCGGCCGCCGGCGTCGCCGCGCTCGCGAAGGTCGAGCTCGAGCCCGGGGCCCGCGTCGTCTGCGTCATCACGGGGCACGGGCTGAAAGACCCGGCCGCCGTCGACCGGGTGACCGTCCCACCGCTCCTCGTCGACCCCGACCCGGACGCCATCGCGGCGGCGGCCGCGTAGCCCCGCGTGAGCCTGCCCGTCCGCGTCCGGGCGCCCGCGACGACCGCGAACCTCGGTTCCTGCTTCGACTGCGCGGGCGCGGCGCTCGACCTCTGGAACGAGCTCGAGGTCCGCGCGGGCGAGGGCGTCGAGGTGCGCGGGGAAGGCGCTGGCGAGATCCCCGAAGGGCCCGGTCACCTCGGCCTGCGTGCCTTCGCTGCCGTCGCCCCGATCGGGGGCAAGCGGTTCGTGTTCACGAACCGGATCCCGCTCAGCCGCGGCCTCGGCTCGAGCGCCGCCACGATCGCGCTCGGGCTCGTCGCCGCGTCGCTCGCGCTCGGTCGCTGGCCGGAGGTCGAGCCGCTGCTCGAGCTCGGGCTCGCCTTCGAGTCCCACCCCGACAACCTCGCGACCGCGCTCGCCGGCGGCATCTGCCTCACCTGGCGCTCTGACGGGCGCCAGCGGGTCACCCGCGTCGCCCAGGAGCTGCCGCTCGTGCCGATCGCGGTCGTTCCCGACGGCCGGGTCGAGACCGAGGCCGCTCGCGCCAGTCTGCCCGAGCTCGTCCCGCACGGCGATGCCGTCTTCACGGTCGGGCGCGCGGCGCTCCTCGGTGCCGGGCTCGTAGCCGGCTCGGTCGAGCTCCTGCGCGAGGCGTTCGACGACCGCCTGCACGAGCCCTACCGTGGCCCGCTCTCGCCGCCGTTTCGGGCGCTGCGCGAGCGGCTGCCCGGCGGCGCAGTCGGGGTCACGATCTCCGGGTCGGGCCCGACCGTGATCGTCTGGGCGCGCGAGGGCGAGGGAGCCGCCTGCGCCCGCGAGCTCGCCGAGCGCTTCCCGGCGGCCCGGGTGCTCCGGCTCGCCGTCGTCCCGATCGGCGCCGGCCCGCTCCCCTGAGCGCCGGCGTCGCCGGCGGTTACGCGACCGCGCGGGCCGGGCGCGTGACGGGTGCGCGTGGATCGTGCTCGGGCACGAGCACCGGGCGCCCGTAACGAGGGCCGAACGGGCTCGCGAAGCACCAGCGCGTGATCGCATCCTGCGCGGCTTGGTCGAGCCGGTCGAAGCGGATGCCGACCCGGCGCAGTCCCGGCCCGTCACCGAGCACGCGGGCGACCGTCCCCTCGACGCTCAGGGGCTCACCCGTGAGGTGCAGGGTGGCCCGGAGTGTCTGCCCCTCCTCGATCGCTCCCGGGACGTCGACCGCCATCCCGAAGGGGTTGAGGTCGCCGGCGACCGCCTCCCGCTCGCACGCCTCGCCGGCGAGGTTGAGCGAGACGCGAAGCTGCACCGGGAAGCGGTGGGCTCGCCTGCGGTGGCGGACGCGTGCGGCCCAGACGGCGACCGCGCCGAGCAGCCCCGCGCTCAGGAGCGCCCAGACGACCGTGGCCGCGAACGCAAACGGCGTCAGGCGCCCCGGGAGGGCGAGAAGCTGCGCGGCCGTCTGGTAGCCGGCGCCCGCGAGCGCCAGGCCGGCCAGTCCGACCTGGAGGCGGACCGCCCGGAGCGGGGCCGAGCCGACGCTGTCGGCCCCCTTCGGCGTGACCTTGAACGCGACGTGGCCGCGGCGGACGAAGGAGGTCGCCGCGCTCGTGTAGGCGGCGATGCGGACGAGCGCGAACCGCTCGCCCTGCGTGAACGAGTAGCGGCCGCGCGACATCGCCCAGGTTGCGAGCGGGACGAGCACGAGTTGTGGGAGAAAGAGGGCCAGGTAGGTGACCGTGTCCGCCCGCAGCGGCACCGTCCCCGTGAGCAGGACGAGCGGCGGTACGAGCAGCCCGACGAGGCGCTGCGGTCCTTCGAGGTAGTGCGTCACCGACGAGAAGTAGTGGAGGCGCTGGCGCCAGTCGAGACCGCGGGCGAGGAGCGGGAAGTCGAGCCGCAAGAGCTGGAAGCAGCCGCGCGCCCAGCGGCCGCGCTGCGTCAGAAACGCGTTCACCTCCTCCGGGGCGAGGCCGACCGCGAGGATCTCATGGTGGTAGATGCTCTTCCAGCCGGCCTGGTGGAGCTTCATCGCCGTGTGCGTGTCCTCGACCACGGTCTGCGTGTTGACGCCCCCGAGCTCGAGCAGGGCGGAGCGGCGGACGACGGCGGAGCTCCCGCACCAGAACGTCGCGTTGTGGCGGTCTTTGCCCCGGCAGACGACGTCGTAGAAGAGGCTTTGCTCGTTCACGACCGGGTCGTCCGAGCGGCGGGGGTGCTGGAAGCTGCGGTTGAAGAACGCCTGGGGCGACTGCACGAACGCCACGCGCGGGTCGGCGAAGTAGCCGAGCGTACGTTCGAGGAAGTGCGGCATCGGCACGTGGTCGGCGTCGAGGATCAGGAGGTACTCGGCCCGCACGTGCCCGAGCGCGTGGTTCAGGTTGCCCGCCTTGGCGCCCGCGCGCGGAGCGGGCCGGCACAGGTAACGGGCTCCGAGCTCCGCGCACAGCTCGCGCACCCACTCGCGCTCGCCGTCGTCGAGCACCCACACCTCCGGCGCCGGATCGTGGCGGACGGAGAGCGCCCCGAGCACGGTCGAGCGGACGATGTCCGGAGGCTCGTTGTAGGTCGGAACGAGGATTGCGACCGTCGCGCCGAGGGGTGCCTCGCCGGGCGTGCGCACGGTCAGGCGCCAAGTCGAGAAGACGAACAGCGCGACCGCGAGGAGCGCCCAGGTCTCCGCGAGGAGGAGCGGGAGCCCGAGCCAGAGCGTCTCGGGTCGCAGGGTGAAGCCGTAGCGCCAGCCGAGGTAGGCGGCCCCGGCGAGCAGCGCCGCGAGGGCGAGCAGCTGGCGCGCGCGGGCAGCGGGCGCGAGCTCGGGGGGTGCGGCGGTCACGCCAGGTGCATCGACCTGGGCCGCCCGGCACCCGATACCCCGTTTGTAGGATGCGCCCATGACCGAGAACCCGTACGCCAGACCCTCCGACCCCGCGAAGCGCTCGAGCGCCGCGCTCACCGACGGCTACGAGCGCGCCGGGGCTCGCGCGATGCTGAAGGCCGTCGGCTTCAGCGACGACGACCTCGCCAAGCCGCTCGTGGGCGTCGCCACCGAGTGGATCGAGACGATGCCCTGCAACCTGAACCAGCGCGAGCTCGCGCAGCACGTGAAGAAGGGGATCCGGGCCGCCGGCGGCACCCCGATCGAGTTCAACACGGTCTCCGTCTCCGACGGCGTCTCGATGGGGACGACCGGGATGCGCTGCTCGCTCGTCTCCCGTGAGCTGATTGCCGACTCGATCGAGCTCGTCGTCCGTGGCCACCTCCTCGACGGGCTCGTCTGCCTCGTCGGCTGCGACAAGACGATGCCGGGCGCGATGATGGCGCTCGCCCGCCTCGACATCCCCGGGCTCTGCCTCTACAACGGCACGATCGCCCCCGGGCGGCTGAACGGGCGCGACGTGACGATCCAGGACGTCTACGAGCAGATCGGCGCCTGCGCGGTGGGGAGGATCACGCCGGCCGAGCTGCACGTGCTCGAGTCGGTTGCCTGCCCGGGCGCGGGCGCCTGCGGCGGCCAGTTCACCGCCAACACGATGTCGACGATCCTCGAGTTCATCGGGCTCTCGCCGGGCGGGCTGAACGCGATCCCGGCCCTGCACCCGGCGAAGGAGCAGGCGGCGGTCGAGGCGGGACGGATCGTGATGGATCTCGTTCGCAGGGACATCCGCCCCTCCGCGATCCTGACCCGGGCGGCGTTCGAGAACGCGATCGCGTCGGTTGCCGCGATGGGCGGCTCGACGAACGGGGTCCTCCACCTGCTCGCGCTCGCGCGCGAGCTCGGCCTGCCACTGGCGATCGACGACTTCGACGCGATCCTCGAGCGGACGCCGGTGATCGCGGACCTGAAGCCGTGGGGGCGTTTCGTCGCCACGGACGTGTACGAGGCCGGCGGGCTCTCGCTCGTCACCCGCGAGCTCCTGCGCCAGGGACTCGTCGACGGGGATGCGATCACGGTCGACGGTCGTACGATCGCCGAGCTCGCCGAGTCGGCTCGAGAGACGCCCGGGCAGCAGGTCGTGTCGAGGATCGAGACCCCGGTCAAGCCGCGCGGCGGGCTCGCGATCCTGCGCGGCAACCTCGCCCCCGAGGGCTGCGTGATCAAGCTCGCCGGACACGGCCGGATGCACCACGAGGGCCCGGCCAAGGTCTACGACTCCGAGCCCGACTGCTTCGCCGCGGTCAAGGCCGGCCAGGTCGAGCCGGGCGACGTCGTCGTGATCCGCTACGAGGGCCCAGTCGGGGCGCCCGGGATGCCGGAGATGCTCCAGATCACCGGGGCGATCGTCGGGGCGGGCCTGTCCGACACGGTCGCGCTCGTCACCGACGGGCGGTTCTCCGGCGCCACCTACGGGTTCATGATCGGGCACGTCTGCCCGGAGGCGTACGCGGGCGGCCCGATCGCCGGGCTGAGGACCGGCGACCGCGTCACGATCGACGTCGACGCGCGGCGGATCGACGCGGACGTCCCCGCTTCGGAGCTCGAGGCGCGGCTGCGCGACTGGTCGCCGCCGCCGCCGCGCGTCACGACCGGGGTGCTCGCGAAGTACGCCTCGCTCGTGCAACCCGCGAGCGAGGGCGCGATCACGCGGCCCCGGTAGGGGCCCGCTTCATCCGGCCCGCCGCGGGGGGCGACATGGATGTCGCCCCCGCAATCCGTCCTCAGTACAGCACGAGCCGGTCTCGGTGCACGGCCTCGAGGCCGCGCGGGCGGCGCCGCAGGTCGGCGGCGCCGACGCTGGCGATCCCCTTCGCGAAGGCAACGCCGTCCGGGCCGACGATCTCGACCCCGTCGCCGGCGGCGAAGCGGCCCTCGCAGCGGGCGATCCCGACCGCGAGCAGGCTGGCGCCGTCGCTCGTGAGCGCCCGCATCGCGCCCTCGTCCACCCGCAGGCGGCCTGACACGGGCTTGCCGAAGCGCAGCCAGAGCTTGAACGCCGACGGCGTCCGCTCACCGGGCGCGAAGCGCGTCCCGCGCGGCTCGCCCGCGAGGATCGGCTCGAGTACCTCGGTGGGAGCGCCGGCCGCGATCACCGTCGGGATCCCCGCGGCCGCGGCCACCTCGGCCGCCAGCACCTTGCTGCGCATGCCGCCCTTGCCGAGCGGCGAGGCGCCGCCGAGGACGGCGTTGCGGGCGACGGAGCCGTCCGTGATCAGCCGGGCGCCCGGCGTGCCCGGCGCCCGGGAGAGCACGCCCTCCACCTCGGTCAAGAGCACGAGCAGACGCGCCCGGGCCAGCACGGCGACCTGGGCGGCGAGCGCGTCGTTGTCCCCGAACGTGATCTCGTCGGTCGCGGTGGCGTCGTTCTCGTTCACGATCGGGACCGCGCCCAGCTCGAACAGCGCGTTCAGGGCGTTGCGCGCGTGCAGGTACGTCGCCCGCTCGGCCACATCCGTCGCGGTCAGGAGGATCTGGGCGGCGGCGATCCCCGCGGCCCCGAGCGCGTCGTCCCACGCTGCCTGCAGGCGGGCCTGGCCGAGCGCCGAGGCGGCCTGGAGCTTCGGGATGCTGCGCGGCCTCCGCGTGAGGCCGAGCCGCGGCAGGCCGAGCGCGATCGCGCCGGAGGAGACGACGCAGACCGGGGTCCCGGAGCGCACGATCGCGACGATCTCGCGCGCGCGGTCGCGCAGCACGCTGCGGCGCACCTGCGAGCGGGGCCCGACGATCAGCGACGTCCCGAGCTTGACGACGAGCGGGCGCTTCACCGGCGCTGCGTCCCGTCGCCGACGACCCGGTACTGGCGCAGCCAGAGGTCGCGGTAGGTAACCGGGCCGCGCGGCCCGGGTGTCCAGTCGACGTTGATTCCCGTCTCGGGCGCTCCGGTGAGGGCGAAGCCGTCGGTGAAGCGGGTCGGTGCCTGCCAGAAGGCCGCCGTCCCCCGGTAGCCGTCGAGGAAACGCGAGGCCGCCTCGCCGTCCTCGGCCACGATCGCGGCCGCGAGCCCCGACGTGTCGGCGTTCGCGATCGCGACGGCGTCCTCGAGATCGTCGACGACGTCGAGCGTGACGGTCGCCACCCGGCCGGGGTCGTTCGCCCACTCGTGGCCGATGCGCACGTCGAGCGGGAGAGCCGCGCCGCCGGCGACGGCGAGCGCCCGCGGCGTCGCCCGCACCTCGAGGCCGGTGCGCGCGAAGAGCGTGAGCAGATCGGGGAGGTGCGCGGTCGCGCCCCGGTCGACGAGGCAGAGGTTGAGCCGGTTGCAGACGCCGAGCCGGTCGAGACTCGCCTCGGCGACCGCCAGCAGACGTTCCCGGTCGGCGCTCGCGTGCGCGTAGAGGACGCCGCCGCCCTCCGCATGCGCGAGCGTGCGCACGCCGTGCTCGGCCGCGAGGCGTGCGAGCGCCGCCGTCGTCTCGCCGCTGCCGCGCAGGATCACGAGCGGGATCTCGTCCGGCAGCGTCACGAGCGCGCGGGCGCCCTCGCGATCCGTCGAGCGAACGAGCCCGACCGCCGCGGGCGGCAGCCCCGCCCGCTCGAGCGCGGGGCGGAGAACGTCGTCGACGAGCACCGTGACCGTTCGCAGAGCCGCCCCGCCGGTGCGCAGCACCGCCGTGTTCAGGCTCTTCAGGAGCTGCCCGGCGACGTCGAGGGCGACGTTCGGGCGCGCCTCGAAGTTCGCGCCCACGGTCCCGATCGGGATCCTGCGCTCGCTGACCGCGAGCCCGTTTCCGAGCGTCCAGGACGAGATCTCCCGCTCGAGCGGCGGGATCCTGGCCATCGTCTCGACCTGCTCCGCCAGCGCCTCGATCCGCCCGGCGTCGAGCCGCAGGCGGTCGAGCGTCCCCTCGTCCAGCGACGGGGCGGCCGCGACGCAATCGGCCTCGTTGGCCGCCAGCACGGCGCCCCGGCGTTCCCGGACGAGCGCGGCCGCGACCGCCAGGGCCTCGGCGACGGCGGCGTCGGCGAGCCGGCCGGCGGCGCGGCCGGCCTCGAGCGCCTCCAGGCGTACGAGCTCGCGGAGTACCACGAAGTCTGTTTATACTCGTTCCTGCGAGCGGGCCACGTCCCGCTCACATCGAGAGAGGCTGAGGGAACCGGCCCTGTGAAGCCTCGGCAACCTGCCCTCGCGGCAAGGTGCCAAGCCCGGCCGGGCCACACGGCCCGGGAGGATGTCGAGCGAGACGAAGGAGAGACCGGATGCCCGCTACCGCCCTACGCTGTCGCGTCTGCGAGACCGAGCACCCGCTCGGCCCGACCGCGGTCTGCCCGCGCGACTTCGGTCCCCTCGACCCGGTCTACGACTGGGACGAGCTGGGTCGCACCGTCAGTCGCGAGTCGATCGCCGCCGGCCCGCCGTCGATCTGGCGCTACGCGCCGCTGCTCCCCGTCGCGGCGCCCGCGGAGCAGCGCCTCGCGCCCGGCCTGACCCCGCTCGTCCCGGCGCCCAGGCTCGCCGCCGCGCTCGGCATCGGGGAGCTGTACCTGAAGCTCGACACCGCGAACCCGACGCACTCGTTCAAAGACCGCGTCGTCGCGGTCGCCTGCGCGAAGGCGCGCGAGCTCGGGCTCGGGACGCTCGCCTGCTCCTCGACCGGGAACCTCGCCAACGCGGTCGCCGCGCGCGCCGCGGCGGAGGGGCTCGAGGCGGCCGTCTTCTGCCCGGCCGACCTCGAGCCCGAGAAGCTCCTCGCGACCGCCGTCTACGGAGCCACCGTCTACGCCGTGCAGGGCACCTACGACGACTGCAGCCGCCTGACCGTCGAGCTGTCCTTCGAGCTTCCCTGGGGCTTCGTCAACGTCGGCCTGCGCGCGTACTACGCGGAGGGCTCGAAGACGCTCGGCTACGAGATCGCCGAGCAGCTCGGCTGGCAGCTCCCGGACGTCGTCGTGGCCCCGATCGCCTCCGGCGCTCTCTACTCGAAGGTCGCGCAGGGCTTCGGCGAGGTCACGCGGCTGGGGCTCGCGGACGGCGGCGTGCCGCGCCTGATCGGGGCGCAGGCGGAGGGCTGCGCGCCCGTCGCGGCCGCGCTCGCCGAGGGGCGGCGCGTGACGCCCGTCAAGCCGCGCTCGCTGGCCCGCTCGCTCGCGATCGGCAGCCCCGCCGACGGGGAGCTGGCCGTCGGCACGGCCCGCGCGACCGGCGGCGACATCCACGTGGTCGCCGAGGACGAGATCGGGCCGAACATGGCGCTGCTCGCCGAGACGGCCGGAGTGTTCGGCGAGACCGCCGCCGGCGTCACGCTCGGGGGGTTGTGGGAGGCGGTGCGCCGCGGGCAGGTGGGGGAGCGAGACCGGGTCGTCCTGCTCGTCACGGGTGACGGGCTGAAGACGCCCGATCCGGTCGCCGACCGCTTCGTTCCCGTCCCGATCGAGGCGGACGCGGACGCTCTCCTCTGCGCGCTCGGGGCGGTGTGAGCGCGATGGCGAACCGTTTTCTCGACGCGCTCGCGCAGGACCGTATCCTCGTCGCGGACGGTGCGATCGGTACGGGCCTGCAGCGGCTCGGCCTGGGGCCGGGCCAGCCGCCGGAGGAGCTCGTCTTCGATGCTCCCGGCGCCGTCCTCGAGCTGCACCGGAGCTTCGTCGAGGCCGGCGCCGAGATCGTGCTCACGAACACGTTCGGCGGCACGCCGGTCCGGCTGCGCGACTCCGCCTACCCGGGCCGGGCCGCGGAGCTGAACCGGCGGGCCGTCGAGCTCGCGCTGGAGGCGGCCGCCCCGGCCGGGGCGCTCGTGGCCGGCTCGATGGGCCCCACGGGGGCGCTCCTGACCTCGCTCCCGTTCGGCACGCTCGAGCCCGAGGAGGCCCGGGAGGCGTACGCCGAGCAGGCCGCGGCCCTGGCCGAGGGCGGGGCCGACCTGCTCCTCGTGGAGACGCAGTTCGCGCTCGACGAGGCGCTCGCGGCGGTCGAAGGGGCACGCTCGGCCAGCGCGCTGCCGCTCGTCGTCAGCTTCAGCTTCGACTCGGTCACGAAGCGCGGCGCGCGGACGATGATGGGCGTGGGCGCGGCCGACTTGGCGGAGACGTTTCCGCCGCTCGGCGTGGTCGCGCTCGGCGCGAACTGCGGCAGCACGCCCGTGGTGTCGGAGGCTGCGATCCGGGAGCTCGCGACGCTGCTGCCCGGTCTGCCGCTGTGGGCCAAGCCGAACGCCGGGCTGCCGAAGCCGCTCTCGAACCCGCCCGAGTACGAGCTCCGGCCGGAGCAGCTCGCGTCGAGCGCGCTTCGGCTCGTCGAGGCTGGCGCGCGCATCGTCGGCGGCTGCTGCGGCACCTCGCCTGAGCACGTGCGGGCGATCGCCGACGCGGTGTCGGGGCTCGCCCGGGCCTGAGCGCGTCAGGCGCCTCGCGGCACGAGCGGCCGACCCGCGAGCAACCGCTCGACGCCGCCGAGGCCGTCGTGGCAGGCGCCGTCGCGGGTGACCAGCGAGGGCACGCTGCGGACGCCGGCACCCGCGGCGCCATGGCGGATCTGGGCGAGCCGCGCGAGCCGTGCCGGCGCGTAGGCGGCCTGGAGAGCCTCGTCGGGGTCGATGCCGGCCCGGTCGGCGGCCCGGCGGATCTCGCCGTCGGTCGCGATGTTCTCGCCCTCGCAGAAGTAGGCCTCGGAGAACGCCCGGCGAAGCTCCCGCAGCCGTCCGAGCTCCTTCGCGAGCAGGCAGACCGCGAGCGGCAGCGTCGAGCGCGGCTGCTCGCGAGGCAGGTGGATCTCGACGCCGAGCTCGACCGCCCGGCGGTAGACGTTGCGGCTCCAGTCCGCGCGCAACTGCTCGTCGCGTGGCTCGAGCAGCGGCCTGGGCGCTGGACGCAGCTCGAGCGGGAGCCAGTCGACGACGATCGCGTGCGAGTCCTCGGCCGCCTCGACGGCGTGCGACTCGAGGTACGAATAGGGGCAGACCAGGTCGAAGTAGAAACGCACGGGCCTGGCCACGGGCTCAGGTTAGCGACTAGCCCGTCCGGGCCCGCCGGGCCGCGCTCCAGCGAGATCGGGCCTGTGAGCCGGATCACGAAGGGTTCGGCTGGAGCGCCCGGCGGAGGAGGCGCTCGGTCGCTGGGAGCGTTCGCGGCGGACGGAGGTACGGTGACGGCGGCCTTCACGATCGCCGGCTGCGCGGTCGGCCCCGTCCTGTGGCGCTCGCTGCGGCTGCCGCTCGACTTCGCCCGCTGGCCGCGCACCCAGGCCCCGCGCGCTGCGGCGGCGGCGCGGCCGTCGTCCTGGCGGCCGGCCCGGTTGGCTTGCGCCATGGCCGGGCTCGGCCCAGGCTCAGTCGAGTGCCGGTGCCGTGCGCGCCGCGCGCCGCTGGAAGATCCAGAGGGCCGGGACGGCGGCCAGGCCGGCCGAGCCGATCGCGAGCGCCGCGACCCCGAGCTCGTTCAGCGCCACGCCGCCGACGAGGGCGAGCGCGGCGCCCGCGAAGGCGCCGAGCTGGTCGGAGAACCCGAGCAGCTTGCCGCGCTCCCGCGGCTCGGTCCGGTCGACGAGCTCGGCACTGGCGGCCACGTAGGAGAAGTTCC
Source organism: Thermoleophilia bacterium (assembly GCA_020845695.1). The sequence continues at coordinate 11,690 of JADLFG010000069.1, forward strand.
AGCCGAGCCCGAGGCCGAACAGGAAGATCGCGGTTGCCCAGACGTCCTCGGAGAGGAGCAGGCCGAGGCAGGAGGCGGACATCACCGCCAGCCCGGCCACGAGGGCGGGCAGCCGACCGATCCGGTCGATCAGCGTGCCGACGACGAGCACGAGCGCGTACATGCCGAGCACATGCGCCCCGATCACCGGGAACACGTCGGCCTGGTGATGGTGGTGATGGTCGACGATCACGTAGCCGGAGAGGTTCATCACCGCCACCATCACCGAGAAGCTCGTGAGCGCGGCCACGAGCGCCGGTGCGACGCCGGGCCGCCGGACGAGCGCCGCGAGCGGGGTGGCCGGCGCGGCCTCGACCGTGCGCACCGGCGGCGTGATCGCTTCGGCGATCCGGCGGGGGTCCGGTCGCACGCAGAGGACGAGCAGGAGACCGGCGAGCATGAAGCCCGAGGAGGCGAACCACGGCACCGCGAGCTCGCCGGGGGAGAGGTCGCGCCCGGCGAAGAGCGGGCTGAACACGAGCGGGCCGAGGATCGCCCCGAACACCGCGCCGACGAGGACGTAGGCGATGCCCCGGGCCCGGCGCGAGGGCTCGACGAGGTCGCCGCCGGCGGCGCGGACGAGCCCGACCGTGCCCTGCGCGCCCCCGAGCAGGACGAAGCCGACCAGCACGAGCGCCACGGAGACGGTGCGAGCGCCGAGCCCGGTGACGATCGCCCCCAGCGCGCCGACCGAGAACCCGGCGGCGATCACCGGCACCCGGCCGAAGCGGTCCATCGCCCGGCCAGCCGGGCCCGACGCGAGCGCCGCGGACGCGAGGAAGATCGCCGGGCCGAGGCCGAGTAACCCCTCGACGCCGGTGACGAGCACGAACGTGAGCGCTGAGATCGCCGCGACGAGCTGGAACATCCCCGACTGCGCCGTCATGCAGAGCGCCAGCAGGACCGTGTTGCGGCGGATGTGCAGATCGGGCGCGGTCGCGGTCATCTCGGCTCTTCCGCGCGGACGCGCGCGGTGCTGCCAGCATGGCAGGATCCCGCCACGGTCGCCGACGTCACCCGCGCGTGGACGGGGTCCCGGCGCATGGCCGGCGGCTGTATGGTGGCTCCGTGGCGGGGATCGTCGAGGGCGGTTGCGCGCCGCTCACCGGGAGCGTGAGCGTCGCGGCCGCGGCGCTGAAGGAAGACGGCGTCCTGTGAGTCGTGCGGCGGCCGGAGACAGCCTCCCGGGCGCACCTGTCCGCTCCGGACGTGTC
>JADLFG010000070.1 GCA_020845695.1 Thermoleophilia bacterium
ACGAAGGCCGAGGCCGCGAAGGCCCCGTCCTCGCGCGGTGCAGCCGCCAAGCCGGCAGCGGCCCGCAGCACGTCGGCGAAGCCGGCTGCGAGCCGCGCCTCGACGGCTCGCTCCCGGAAGAGCTAGCGACGCGCCCGAGGGGTCTCCGCCGGCGTGCGGAGGCCCCCTCGACGTTCGCTCACGCGCGCGGCTCGAGCGTGATCTCGACGCCCTCGTCGTCGAGCACCCGGCGCGCGGCGCGGAACGCTGCGACGCCGGCCGGAACGCCGGCGTACACCGCCACCTGGATGAGCGTCTCGCGGATCTCCTCGAGGCTGCAGCCGTTGGCGAGCGCGCCGCGCAGGTGGAGCTCGAACTCCTCCAGCCGGTTCAGGCTGGCGAGGATGCAGAGGTTGTTGAGGCTGCGCTGGCGGCGCGAGAGCCCGTCGCCGCTCCAGCAGAAGCCCCAGCAGTACTCGCTGACGAGCCGCTGGAAATCACGGTTGAAGTCGTCGGCGCCTCCGGCTGCCCGGCTCACGTACTCGTCGCCGAGCACCTCGCGGCGGATGGTCAGGCCTCGCTCGTACAACTCGTCGGACATGGTCTCCCTTCGTGGTCGGGTTGGTGGCGGGCGCGCCGCTCACGAGGGGCGGTTCCGGCGTACCTGTGGCCCCGCGCTGCCGAGGGACGCGTAGGCGAGCGCCTGGAGCGACTCTGTCAGGGCGCGCAGCTCGTGCGCGATCCGCTGGAGGCCCTCGGTCGTCTCGAGGTGCTGGTTGAGGACGTGGAGCTCGTCGCCGATCCGGTCGAGCCGCTCGAGCAGCGCGTCGAGCTGGCGATCATCGAGTGCCCGCTTGCTCTCCACCGGCCGTGATCGTAGCGAGGTCGGCGGCACTCCTCACGACCGGCACGTCGTCGCCGAGCACGGCCCTCACCCGGTCGAGCGCTCCTACCCCTGCCTCGAGGGTCTCGATCCGGCCGGCGAGCCCGAGATGGGCGAGCGCGACGCGAGCAAGCTCGGCCGGTGCATCCGTGAAGACCCCGACGCGGGCTCCGGAGGCCACGAGGCCCCGCACGGCGCCGCTCGCGCCCGGGCTCGGGCGGAGGTAGACGGGAGCGTGATCCTCGGCGAAGCGCTCGAGGCTGCCGCGCCAGTCACCCACCCCCGCGGAAGCCCACTCGTCAAGGAGCACCGCGGCCTGGGCGCGATCGCGTGGAAGCGAGGCCGTGTCGAGCTCCGCGATCGAGCGGAAGCGGCGTGCCGCATCATCGAGGAACGCATCCCAGAGCGGCCGCGTGCTGCCGAGAGCACCGTCGAGGTCCACGGCGAGAGCCCCGGTCATCGCCGCCGCTCCCGCAGGAGGACGAGCCCGAGCGCGATCGCGATCCCGGCCGTGTCCACGAGCCAGTCGAGCGGCGAGCCCGAGCGCCCGCGGACGAACAGCTGGTGGAGCTCGTCGGTCGCCGCGTAGGCAGAGGTTCCGACGAAGGCGGCCGGGAGCGAGCCGCTCGCCCGGTACACGAGTACCGCCAGCAGGCCGAACTCGGCCGCGTGGGCGAGCTTGCGCAGCACGAGATCCCAGACGCCGAGACCGGTCCCGAGGCTCGGGATCGAGGAGAACGCGAAGATCGCTCCGGCCCAGAGCACCACCGGAAGCCACGCGGTCAGGCGCGTCGCAGTCATGGCTCCCAGTGTAGGGCCGCCGCACCGGCCGGCCGGGTCGGCCGGCGCGCGACCGGTGCATCCGCTACGCTCCCGCCATCCAATAGGGCATGCGGTCAGGGAAGTCCGGTGTGATGCCGGCGCGGTCCCGCCGCTGTATGGGGAGATGCCCTCCGCCACGACGCCACTGGCAGCTGCCGGGAAGGCGGTGGAGGGGGTGCCCCGAGCCAGAAGACCTCCCGCCTGCCCGGCATTCGATCCCCTCGCGGAAGGAGGAATCGTGCACCACCGACGTCTCCCGTTCGTTCTCACGGCCCTCGTTGCCCTCGCGCTCCTGCTGGCTCCGGCGGCGTTCGCGCTCGACGTCCATGTCCGGGTCGAGGGCGCTCGAACGACGATCTTCGGGGCGAGCGAGCCCCTCGTCCGGCCCGTGGTGGGCCCGATCCCCGCGAGCGATGGTACCGTCGTCGAGCTCTCCACCCCGACTCCGCTCGGCGCGCTCGAGGCGGCCAGCGTGCGCGGCGAGTTCTTCTACGAGCTCGTCGCCGCCTCGTTCGGCTCGTACGTCGCACAGATCGGTCGCAACCCGGGCGCGGCGAGCAGCGGCTGGGTCTACAAGGTGAACGGCGTCTCCCCGCCCGTCGGCGCCGACTCGTACGTGCTCGAGGACGGCGATTCCGTGCTCTGGTACTACGCGACCTTCGGGCCCACCGGGGGCCCGCAGACGCTCGAGCTCCGCCGGTCAGGCAACCGCTGCTACCGGGCGGTCTCGGTCGACGACGCCGGGAAGAGCTCGCCGGCCCGCCGGGTCGTGTTCCGCCTCGACGGCCGCCGGATCTTCTCCCACGGGGGCGGCCTGTGCCCGTCGGGGCACTGGCACGAGCTCCGCGCGACGAAGCCCGGCCTGGTCAGATCGCAGGTCGTCGAGCGCCGCTAGCGCGGCGTTACGCGGCATGCGCCGAAAACGTGCGAGCGGTGTATGAGCGGCGGTGCCAGGCGGCTCGTGCTCGTCGCCGTCGTGCTCGCGTGCGGCCTCGCGGCGGCCTGTGGAGGCGGCGGTCCGGCGCCTGCAGGGTCGGCGGCGGCCGGGGAGGTCGAGGACCAGGGCACGGCGAGCCTGTGGGTGACGCGCGATCGCGGCGCCGAGGTGCTGCTCACCGCCGAGGTCCCGGCGGGCCTGACCGTGCTGCAGGCGCTCGACCGTGTCGCCGAGGTCGAGACCCGGTACGGGGGCCGCTTCGTCCAGTCGATCGCCGGCGTGAGCGGCAGCCTCGCGAGCCAGCGGGACTGGTTCTACTTCCTGAACGGGATCGAGCCCGATCGGGGCGCCGCGGAGACGCGGCTCCGTGACGGCGACATCGCCTGGTGGGACTTCCGAGCGTGGTCGACCCGGATGCAGCAACCCGTCGTCGTGGGGGCGTTCCCGGAGCCGTTCCTACACGGCTGGGACGGGCAGACACGGCCGGTCGAGGTCTCGGCTCCGGCTGCGCTCGCGGAGCAGCAGCGGGCGCTCGAGGCGCTCCTTCACGGGCCGGGCACCGGTGAGCCGAACCGGTTCCGGCTCGTCGTCGAGCCCGGTGCGAGCGGCGCCGTCCTCACCGCGAAGCGGGGAGCGGCAAACGACTCCCCGGTCACGTTCACGCTCTCCGGGTCGGAGCAGGCGGTGCGCGCGGCCGCGGACGCACTCGTCGCCGACCCCTCGCTCGTCCGCTACCGGTACATGGCGACGTTCGACGAGGCCGGGACGGTGACCGGATGAGGTTCGCCCCGGCCGCCGCCGCGATCGCCCTCGCCTCGGTGGCAGCAGCCGGGCTGCTCGCCGCGCAGCTCGCCACCGTCGCGGTGCTCGCCGGGGGCCTGACCGTGCTCTGCCTGCGGGCGCCGGCGGCCAGGCGCCGTCCCTACCTGCTGGGCGCCTTCCTCTCCGGGCTCGGCGTCGTCGTGATCTCGCCGTTCGTGGCGACGATCGGATCGGACGTGCTCTGGCAGGGCCCGACCGTGCCCGTCCTCGGCCCGGTGGACGTCACCCGGGAGGAGCTCACCGCCGCCGCGCTCTCGGGCGCGCGGCTCACCGTCGTCGCACTCTCCTTCGCTGCGTACACGCTGCTCGTCGACCACGACCGGCTGCTCGCCGGGCTTCGTGTCGCGCGCCGATCGACGCTCGCCGCCGCGCTCGCGACCCGGCTCGTGCCGACGCTCGAGCGCGACGCGCACGGGCTCGTCGAGGCGCTGCGCGGGCGCGGGGTGGAGGTAGCGGGGATGCGGGCCCGCGCCCGCCTCGTCTCGCCGCTCGTGACCGGCTCGCTCGAGCGCGCCGTGAACCTCGCGGAGGCGATGGAAGCCCGCGGCTTCGGTCGTCCCGGAGCGACCCGGATGCCCGGGCCGTCGTGGCGGGCGCGCGACCGGCTGATCGTCGCGGGCGGCCTCGCCCTCGTCGCGCTGGGGGTCCTGTGGCTCTAGCCTCGGTCGAGCGGCTCTCGTTCTCCTACCCGCACGCGGCGTGTCCGTCCCTCGACGGCGTCTCGCTCACCGTGGGCGCCGGCGAGACGGTGGCGCTGCTCGGTCCCTCGGGAAGCGGGAAGTCGACGCTCTTGCGCGCTCTCTCCGGGCTCGTCCCGCACTTTCACGGCGGCCGGTTCACAGGCTCCGTGCTCGTCGGAGGTCTCGACACCCGCCGGGCCAGGCCGGCGGAGCTCGCTGCCACGGTGGCCACGGTCTTCCAGGACCCGGAGGACCAGGTGGTCATGGGGACGGTCGAGAACGAGGTCGCCTTCGGCCCCGAGAACCTCGGCGTCCCGGCCCGTGAGATCCCGGGCAGGGTGGAGGAGGCGCTCGGGCTCGTGGGCGCGCTCCATCTCTTCGGCCGCCGGACCTCGGAGCTGTCCGGGGGCGAGCTGCAACGGGTCTGTCTCGCGTCGGCGCTCGCGCTCCATCCGCGGCTGCTCCTGCTCGACGAGCCGACGTCCCAGCTCGACCCCGACGGTGCCGACGCATTCCTCGGCGCGGTTGCCGAGCTCGGCATCGCGACGGTCGTCTCGGAGCACCGGATCGCCCGCGCGTTCGACCTCGCGGAGCGTGTCGTCTTCCTGGACGGTGGGCGGGTGCTACTCGACGCGCCGGAGAGCGAGGCGCGCGGCTGGCTCGCCCGGGCACGGCCGGCGTTCTCTCCGAACGGTCACGCCGCCGTGCTCCCGGGCGGCGGCGGTGGTAGTGGTGGGTCCGAGGTGCTCCTCGCCCTGGACGACGTCGCGTTCGCCTACGACCGCGTGCCCGTCCTCGACGGTGTCCGCCTCGAGGTGCGCGCCGGCGAGGTCGTCGTGCTCGAGGGCCCGAACGGAGGTGGGAAGACGACGCTCGCGAAGCTCGCGACGGGCCTGCTCGAGCCGGCCCGAGGCACGATCGAGCGGCGCGGCCGCGTCTGCTACCTGTCCCAGGACCCCGGACGGTACCTCGCGACCGAGCGGGTGCTCGACGAGGTGGCCCTCTCGGTCAGCGGCGACCGCGAGCGGGCACGGGCCGCCCTTGCGCGGGTCGATCTCGCGTGGGCGGAGGATCGGCATCCGCGCGATCTCTCGAGCGGCGAGCGCGAGCGGCTCGGGCTCGCCGCGGTGACGGTGTCGGAGCCCAGCGTGCTCGTTCTCGACGAGCCGACCCGCGGCGTCGACCCCGAGCGCAAGCAGGCGCTGGCCGCGTGGCTCGCAACCTACGCGGCCGAGGGCAACGCCGTGCTCGTCGTCACCCACGATCGGGAGCTGCCCGCACACCGGCGGATCCGGCTCGGGAGCGGGGAGGTCGCTCGTGTCTAGGCACCTCACGCAGCGGGGCGCGCTCGCGCTCACGGCGGCCGCGGCGTTCGGCGCCGCCGCGTGGACGGCGCTCGAGCCCGGACGGGCAGGGCTCTCGCTGCTGCTCGTCGCCCTGGCGCTGATCGCGTTCGGCGCATCCTGGCTCGAGCTCGCCCCCGGCTCGACGAAGGAGCTCGCGCTGATCGCGACGCTCGCGGGCGTCGCGGCCGCCGGGCGGGTGCTCCTCGCCGCGGTCCCCGGCGTCCAGCCCGTGACGGTCGTGACGATGGCGGCCGGCGCCGCGCTCGGCCCCCGGGCCGGAATGGCGGTCGGAGCGCTTGCCGCGCTCGCGTCGAACATGATCCTCGGCCAGGGTGTGTGGACTCCATGGCAGATGCTCGGCTGGGGGCTGTGCGGCGTCGTCGGCGCCGTTGCCGGGCGGCTGCTGCGCAGCCGGGCCGCGTTTGCCGCGCTCGCGCTCGTCCTCGGCTTCGCGTTCAGCGCGCTCATGGATCTCTGGATGTGGTTCAGCTTCTATCCGCACACGTGGGAGGCGCTCGCGGCCACGATGGCGCGCGGCTTCCCCTTCCAGGCCGCCCATGCGGTCGGCAACGTGCTGATCGCGTTCGTCGCCGGCCCGGCGCTGCTACGAATCCTTGACCGCTACGCGGCGCGCCTCCGAACGGAGCTCGTGTGGGCCTGACCTCGAACCGGCTCCGGGCGCTGCGGGCGGGGCCACCCCTTGCCTCCTCCCGACTTCATCGTATCGCGAAGGAGCGCACGGGTTGTGCGCACATCGTGACGGGATCGTCACGGGCTGGGAACGTTTCGGGGCGGAGGGGACGACGCGGGCGGGTCACGGCGGCGGCGCTCGTGCTCGTGTCCGTGCTCGCGGTCGTCGTGCTCGGCCGAGCGACACCGGCAGGCGCCGCTCCCGCGACCACCGCGAGCGCCGCGGCCG
>JADLFG010000071.1 GCA_020845695.1 Thermoleophilia bacterium
AGCGAGGCGAACCCGAGGCTCGTGCTCGCGCGGATCTCCGGCTACGGCCAGACGGGCCCGTACGCGGAGCGGGCGGGGTTCGCGTCCGTCGCGGAAGCGATGGGCGGGATCCGCTACATCAACGGCTTTCCCGGCGAGCCCCCGCCGCGCATCCACCTCTCGATCGGCGACTCGCTCGCCGGAATGTTCGCGGCGCAGGGCATCCTCGCCGCGCTCTACAAGCGCGATGCGCTCGGGTTCGGACGCGGCCAGGTCGTGGACATCTCGCTGCTCGAGTCGAGCTTCGCGCTCCTCGAGAGCATGGTTCCGGAGTACGACCGCCTGAAGATCGTCCGCGAGCCGCAGGGCACGAACCTGAAGGGCATCGCCCCGTCGAACATCTTCAAGTCGGCGGACGGGAAGTGGATCGTGATCGCGGCGAACGCCGACAAGGTCTTCGGCCGGCTGTGCGAGGCGATGGGCCGTCCGGAGCTCGCGACCGACCCGAAGTTCTCGAACCACCTCGCCCGCGGAGACCACCAGGACGAGCTCGAAGGCCTGATCGCGGACTGGGCGGCCGAGCGGCCCGCCGAGGAGATCGACCGCGTGCTGAACGCGGCGGGCGTCATCTGCGGGCCGGTCTACACGATCGCCGACATCTTCGCGGACGAGCACTTCTGGGCGCGCGAGATGCTGCTCAAGCACGAGGACCCGGAGTTCGGCGAGTACATCGGCCCGGGGATCACCCCGAAGTTCTCCGAGACGCCGGGTGAGGTGCGCTGGTCGGCGCCCTGGGAGGAGGGCAGCCACAACCGCGAGGTCTACGGCGAGCTGCTCGGGCTCTCGGAAAGCGAGCTGGCGGGACTGAAGGAGGAGGGCGTGCTGTGACGTTGACGATCTGCGACGTGGGCCCGCGCGACGGGCTCCAGAACGACCCGAAGGTGCTCGACCCGGCCGTGCGCGCGGAGCTCGTGAACCGGCTTGCCGGTGCCGGGCTGCCGCGAGTCGAGGCGGTCAGCTTCGTCAATCCGGCTCGCGTGCCGCAGATGGCGGGCGCCGAGGAGACGGTGGCCGCGATCGACCGTCGCCCCGGCGTCGTCTACGCGGGCCTCGTCCTCAACGAGCGCGGCTACGAGCGCTTCCGCGAGACGACGCTCGACGAGGCCCACTGCGCGTACGGGGCGAGCGAGACGTTCAACGCGAGAAACCAGGGCGCGACGGTTGCCGAGTCGGCGGCTGCGGCGGCGCGCATCGTTGCGCGCGCCCACGAGGACGGGCGTCGCGCGACCGTGACGATCGGGGTCGCGTTCGGATGCCCGTTCGAGGGCCGCGTCGATCCCGGCCGGGTGCTCGAGCTCGCCGCCGCCGCTGCGGCCGCCGGCGCTGACGAGATCGTCTTCGCCGACACCGTCGGGGTCGGCGTGCCGCGCCAGGTTCGCCACCTCGTCTCGGAGGGCGTGAGGCTCGGCCGGCCGATCGGGCTGCACCTGCACAACACGCGCAACACCGGGCTCGCGAACGCCCTCGCCGGGATCGAGGCGGGCGCGTCGTTGCTCGACGCCTCGGTCGGGGGCGTCGGCGGCTGCCCGTTCGCCCCGCGCGCGACCGGCAACGTCTGCACCGAGGATCTCGTCTACCTCCTGCACGGGGAGGGCGTCGAGACCGGGATCGACCTCGGCGCCCTGATCGATGTCGCCCTCTGGCTCGAGGGCGTGCTGGGCCGGCAGCTCGAGGGGCAGGTCTACCGGGCCGGCTCGTTCGCGCCGGTCGCCGGATGAGATCGCCGGGAGGGCCGCTCGCCCATGCTCGTTCGTGAGCGCGGCGACTGCTGGCAGCTCGTGCGCCAGCCCGACCACGGCGACCTCTCGGGCCAGCTCGCGCGGGCGTGGGGAGGGGAGCTGCCCACGTCCCCGCGCTCGCGCCAGCTCGCGCTCGCCGCGGCCCGGCACGACGACGGCTGGGCAGTCTGCGACCGTCGCCCCGCCTGGGATCCGCTCCGCCGCCGCCCCCTCGGCTTCCTCGACGTTCCGGTCCCCGCCCACCTCGCCTGCTACCGCGCCTGCATCGAGGTCGTCACGGACGAGGACTGCTACGCGGGCGCGCTCGTCGCCATGCACGCGGTCGGGCTCTACAACGGGCGCTACGGGACGCAGGCCGGCACCTCGCGCCCGGTGCCCGCCGGGGCGAGGGCGGAGCTCGACCGGTTCGTCGCCGAGGCGGAGGCGCGCTACCGGGCCGCCTGCGAGCGGCTCGGGATCGGCGCCGCCGAGCGCTGGCAGGACTACCTGCTGCTCCAGGCCTACGACCGGCTCTCGCTCGCGTTCTGTCTGCGCGAGTGGGAGTCCTCGGACGCCCTGCCCGAGGTGATCGATCGAGTTCCGGCCGGCGGTGGCGATGTCGAGCTGCGGATCGAGCCGCTCGGGCCGTGGCGGGTGCGGCTCGAGCCCCACCCGTTCCGCGAGCGGCCGGCCCGCTTCACGCTCGTCCGCAAGCTGCTCCTGCGCGCACCGTTCGCAGGTCACGACGATTTCCGCTCGGCCTACTTCGGCGCCCGTACCGAGCTCGTCGAGATCCGGGCCGAATAGAGTCGGGCCGTCGCGGGGCATCCACCCACGCCTGCTGGCGGCACCGGGCCCGCTCCGCCCGCGGGGCGGGCGAGCAGCCGCTACCCTGACGGGCGCTGCGCGTCCCGTGCGACGCCGCCGACCGTGAGAAAGGAGCGCCGGGGGATGGGTGACTGGGAGGATCAGGACCGCGACCAGCTCGAGCGTCGCCTCGAGAGCGAGCTGAGGAAGCGGGGCCTGACCCGGCGCGACCTGATGCGCGACGGCGGCATGAGAATCGCCGCGATCCTCGGCCTCGGCGCGCTGTTCGCGGCCTGCGGCGGCGACGGTGGCGGCGCCGTCGGCGACGAGGAGACGCCCGGGGGAGCCCCGGCGGCGGACGCTCCCGGGACTCCCGGGGCTCCGGTCGCGTGAGGATCGTCGTCCTACCCGGGGACTGCATCGGGCCCGAGCTCACGGCGGAGGCGACCCGGGCGCTGGCCGCGCTCGTACCGGGGATCGAGCTCGAGCAGCGTCCGTTCGGCGCGGCGGCGATCCGCGCCTGTGGCGATCCCCTCCCGGACGCCACGCTCTCGGCGTGTCGCGGCGCCGACGCGGTGCTGAAGGGGCCGATCGGCGACCCCGAGTTCGACGCCGCCGAGGTGCGGCCCGAGCAGGGGCTCCTGCGCCTCCGCGAGGCGCTCGACGTCTACGCGAACCTGCGCCCCGCCCGCCGCGGCGAGGTCGATCTCCTGATCGTCCGCGAGCTGGTCGGTGGCCTCTACTTCGGCGCCCGGGGCGTGCGGGACGACGGCACGGCCTTCGACACGTGCGAGTACCACCCGGCCCAGGTCGAGCGGATCGCGCGGCGCGCCTTCGAGCTGGCGCGGGAGCGCCGCCGGCGCGTCACGTCGGTCGACAAGGCGAACGTGCTCGAGACCTCGCGCCTGTGGCGGCGCGTCGTCTCCGAGCTCGCGGCCGGCTATCCCGACGTCGAGCTCGACCACATGCTCGTCGACAACTGCGCCATGCAGCTCGTCCAGGCGCCCGGGCGCTTCGACGTGATCCTGACCGAGAACATGTTCGGGGACATCCTCTCCGACGAGGCCTCGGCCGTCAGCGGGGGGCTCGGCCTCGCCGGCTCGGCGAGCCTCGGCGACGCCGGCCCCGGTCTGTTCGAGCCCGTGCACGGCTCCGCCCCCGAGCTCGCCGGCCGCGGGATCGCCAACCCGGCCGGGATGCTGCGCTCGACCGCGCTCCTGCTCGCCCACGGGCTCGGGCTGCCCGAGCAGGCGCGGCGCCTCGACGCGGCGGTCGACCGGGCACTCGAGGCGGCGCCGCCGCCCGACCTCGGCGGCAGCGCCACGACGCGCGAGATCGGCGACGCGGTTCTGGCGGCGCTCGCGCGGGACGCGTGAGCGCGTGAGCGAGACCGGGCAGGAATGGCGCGGCAAGCCCGGGCGGATGACCGCCGCCGAGCGGCCTCCCCCGCCGCGCGCGGCTCGCGCCGTGCCCCTGAGCTCCGCTCGGGCTCAGGGCTCGAGCCGCGCGTTCTCGCGGTAGCGCTGCTCCTCCTCCGGCGGGTAGCAGCGCAGCTCGGGACGCTCCCGGTCGGTCACGGGGCCGCCTTCGAGGAGCGCCACGCAGTAGGGGACGAGGTGCGGGTCACCGAAGTTGACCGTGCAACGGTAGGCGGCCCGGCCCTCGAGCTCGAGCTCGCTGTCGATGCAGTCGATCGACCGCACCGACAGGTCGAGCGCCTCGAGGCGGTCGCGCAGCGCGGCCGCCGCCGCGGCCGTGCCGGCGCGCTCACCGCCGCAGGAGACCGCGAGCGCGACCGCCGCAACGGCAAGGCCGCTCCGCCAGGGCGGGATCGACGGCGCGACGCGGCGGGCGATCTCAGGGGGTGAGAACAACCTTCGTCGCCTCGCGGGCGTCGAAGAGGCGGTACGCCTCGGCCGCGTCGGCGAGCGGCAGCCGGTGCGTGATCACGCCTGTCGGGTCGAGCTCGCCCGTGCCGAGCAGGCCGAGCAGCCCCGCCCGGTCGTTCGTCGGGTCGCCGATCGTGAACCTGAGCGTCAGCTCGCGCTCGAACATGCGCAGGTTGTCGAGGGGGTAGTCGGACTCGAAGTGGGCGCCGACGACCGAGACCGTGCCGCGGCCGCGAGCGAGGGGAAGGGCGGCGTCGAGAGCGCCCCGCGTCCCCGCCGCCTCGATCACGACGTGGGCGCCGAGGCCGTCGCCGGCGGCGGCGACGGCGGCCGCGGCCTCGTCCGGGGCGGCCGCCTCGGCGCCCAGCGAGCGTGCGAGCTCGCGCCGGGCGGCGATCCCGTCCACCGCCAGGACGCGCGCGCCGTGGTGGAGCGCCGCGAGCACCGCCATCAGGCCGACGGGCCCGCAGCCGACGACGCAGCAGAGCTCGCCGGCGCGGACGCCGCCGCGCACGACGGCGCCCCACCCGGTCGGGAGGATGTCCGCGATCAAGGTGCCGGCCTCGTCCGAGATCGAGTCCGGGAGCGGCTCGAGCACGAGGTCGGCGCCGGGGACCCGCACGAGCTCGGCCTGGCCGCCGTCGAGTCTCGGGTAGACGCCGGAGTAGCCGAACAGCGCGCGGCCCTCGCACTGGGTCGGCAGCCCGAGCCGGCAGTACGCGCAGGTCCCGTCCCGGGTCATCGACCCGTTCACGACCCGCTGCCCCAGCCGGATCCGCTCGACCGCCGGGCCGACCTCGTGGACGACACCCGCGAACTCGTGCCCCAGCACCGTGCCCGCCTCGAAGCCGGGCGTGAGCCCGTGGTAGGGGAAGAGGTCGGCGCCGCAGATCGCGGTCGCCGCCACCCGCACGATCGCGTCGCCCGGGTCGAGCAGGGACGGCTCGGCGACGTCGTCGACGCGGACGTCGCCCGGCCCGTGCAGGACGACCGCCTTCACGCCGGCTCCTCGAGCTCGACGAGGTGGCCGTCCGGATCGCGGACGAAGAAGCGATGCCCGCCCCACGGGGGCGAGTAGAGCGGGGCGACGAAGTCGGCGCCGACCGCCTCGAGCGCCGTGTACGCCGCGGCGGCGTCGGCGACCTCGAGCACGAGCATCGCCGCGGCCCGGCCCGGCTCCGCGGGCGCGTGGAGCACGACGTCGTGGTCGGGCGGGCTGTGGCCCTGCTCGGCCAGCGAGAGCCGCGTGCCCGCGAGCGAGAGGATGGCGTAGGGCGGGTCGTCGAACGTCGCCTCGACCGAGAAGCCGAGCGAGTCGCGGTAGAACGCGAGCGACCGGTCGACGTCGGCTACGGCGAGGATCGCGCCCGCGCGCGAGACCCCGGGGGCGGCCATCAGTTGTGGGTCATGCCGGCGTCGGCGACGAGCATCTGCCCGGTTACCCAGCCGGCCTCCTCCGAGAGCAGAAAGGCGACCGACGGCGCGATGTCCGCCGGCTCGCCCCGGCGCGGGATGCACTGGAGCATCTGCACGAACTCGAACGCCTCCTTGTGGGGGCCGCTGAGCACCCCCTCGGAGGCGGTCAGGCCGGGCGCGACCGCGTTGACGGTGATGCCGTGCTTGCCGATCTCGCGCGCGAGCGCGCGCGTGAAGGCGAGCACGCCGCCCTTGGACGCCACGTAGTGGGCGAGGTTCGGGGTTCCCGCCAGCACGACGTTCGAGCAGATGTTGACGATCCGCCCGTACCCGGCCTCCCGCATCGGGCCGTAGACGGCGCGGTTGACGAGGTACGTGCCGTCGAGGTTGACCGACATGATCCGCCGCCACTCGTCGAAGTCGATGTCGTCCCAGGCGGTGAAGGGAACGACCGCCGCGACGTGCGCGAGCGCGTCCACCTTGCCGTGGGCGGCGAGGGTGCCGTCGACCAGGCGCTGAACGTCGTCCGGGCGGGACACGTCGACCTCGAGTGCCGTCGCGCCCGGGAGCTCGGCCGCGGCCTGCTCGGCGCCCCCGCCGTTCACGTCGGCGCAGACGACGGTCGCGCCCTCGGCGGCCAGCTTGCGTGCGACCGCCCGGCCGATGCCTTGCGCGGCGCCGGTCACGATCGCGACCCTTCCGTCCAGCTTGCCCATCGTCGCCTCCTTCCGGGGCCGCTCGCGGCCCGCACGTCGGTCAGAGCTCGTAGCACTCGGGCGCGTGGCGGTACGTGCGCCACGCGTCCATGTCGTGGGAGAAGTACACGTCGGCGCCCCGCTCCTCGGCGAGCGCCTTGACGCGGCGGATCGAGCGCACGCCCGCCACCGGGTCGATGTGGAACGACGGCTGGACGCCCTTCTCGAGCGCCGCCGCCGTGTAGACGACGTCGAACGCGAACAGCATCGGCTTCGCGCCCGAGCCGGGGTCGACGAGCAGCGAGTAGTGGCCGACCGTGTGCCCAGGCGTCTCGTACAGCCAGAGCCCCCTCGCGAGCTCGAAGTCGCCGCTGACCGGCACGAGGGTCGCGCCCTCGTGGTCCCAGCTCTGGTCCGAGTAGCCGAGATGCTCGAACGGCTCGCAGTTCCGCGCCTGGGCGATCTCGCGGGCGTGGATCAGGTTTCTCACGCCCGCGCCGGCGAAGTGCTTGTTGCCGCCGACGTGGTCGAAGTGCAGGTGCGAGTTGACGAGCGCGGTCACGTCGGCCGGCCGGAAGCCGCACAGCTCGAGCTGGGCGAGGATCGTCTGCTCCGGCGTCTGTTCGGGCAGCTCGAACGGGAGCACGCGGTTCGTGTGCTCGAGGTCGAAGCCGGTGTCGAACAGGAACAGGCCCTCGTCGTGCTCGATCAGGAGCCCGTAGGAGGGGATCCGGACCGGCGTGCCGCCGCCGATGTTCCACATGAGCTGGGCGTGGTCGATCACGATCGAGCCGTTGTCGAGGAACCAGATCTTCACGACAGCCTCCTGGGGTCTAGGACTCGAGCGCCCTGCGCACGGCCACGAGCTTCGCCGCCCGCCGCGCGCGCAGCTCCGCGATCTGCTCGGGCGTGTAGTCGTAGATGCCGCCGCCGGTCTTCATCCCGAGGCGGCCCCGGTCGATCAGCTCGCGGATCGTCGAGGAGACCTCCCCCGAGGTGGAGAGGTCCTGGTTGAGATAGGAGCCGACGGCGTTGTAGATGTCGAGACCGGCCATGTCGAGCAGCTCCATCGGGCCGATCACGGCGAGCTTGTAGCCGATCCCCCACCGGACGTTCAGGTCGAGCCCCTCCGGGTCGATGATGCCGCGGTCGACGAGATCGAGGCACTCGCGCATGATCGCGTAGAGGATCCGGTTCTCGACGAAGCCCGGCACCTCGCGCTCGACCACCGGGTGGTAGCCGACCGAGCGCACGAGCGCGCAGGTGGCGTCGACGACGGCCTCGCTCGTGCGCTCGCCCGGGATCACCTCGATCATCGGGATCAGGTGCGGCGGGTTCGACCAGTGCATGCCGACGACGCGCCCGGGAACGGAGCAGGCCTCGGCGATCTTCGTGATCGGGATCCCCGACGTGTTCGAGGCGAGGATCGCGTCCGCCCCGACGTGCTGCTCGAAGGCGCGGAAGACCTCGTGCTTCAGCTCGAGCCGTTCCGGCACCGCCTCGATCACGATCTCCGCGCCGGCGAGCGCGGCCGCGAGGTCCGACTCGAAGCGCAGCGACCCGCCGGCCACGACCGGCGTCTCGAGCCGGTCGAGCACGCCCCGCGCGAGCTGCGCGCCCTCTTTCGCCCGCTCGAGCTGCTCGGCGCTGACGTCGTAGAGCGCCGTCTCGAGCCCGGCCCGGGCGAGCACCGCCCCCATCCCGGGGCCCATCGTGCCGGTTCCGATCACGGCCGCTCGCGTGAGCTCAGCCACCAGTTGCCTCCTTCGTCTGTTCCCTGATGCGCCGCCAGACGCGCTCCGGCGTCAAGGGCAGCTCGGTCATCGGCACCCCGGCGTCGGCCAGGGCGTTCACGATCGCGGCGGGGATCGCGGCCAGCGCGCCCTCGCCGCAGCCCTTGGCGCCGTAGGGGCCGGGGCCGTCGCCGTTCTCGACGACGATGCAGGTCAGCTCGGCGGGCAGGTCCCGGACGGTCGGGATCCGGTACTCGAGCAGCGTGCCGTTCGCGAGCTGGCCGTCCAGCCAGAGCATCTCCTCGAACAGCGCGTTCCCGATCCCCTGGAGCGTCGCGCCCTCGTCCTGGCGCTCGACGAGCAGCGGGTTGATCGCGCGCCCGACGTCCGCGACCGTGGCCGTGCGCAGAACCGTGACGACGCCGGTGTCGGGGTCGACCTCGACCTCGGCCGCGCCGACGCAGACCTCCCAGAACACGGGCCCCTCGGCGTACGAGCCCGTTCCCTGCGGGCGCACCTCGCCCGTGCCGATCAGCTCCCCGCCCGCGAAGCCGAAGTGGCGCCGCATCAGGGCGACGTATTCCTCCGGGTCGGGCTCGCCGCCGGCGATCCGGGCGAGCTGCTCGCGGACGTCCCGCGCGGCCCGCTGCACGGCAAGCCCCGCGAGCGTGGTCGAGCGGCTCGCGCCGGTCGAGCGGTCGTAGGGCGTGAAGCGCGTGTCGGCGCCCGGCACGCGCACCCGCTCGAGCGGCAGCCCGAGCTCCTCGGCCGCGATCTGCGCCATCACCGTCCGGGCCCCCTGACCCTTCTCGGTCGTGCCGACGAGGACGACGGCGGTGCCGTCCGACTCGAGGCGCACGGCCGCGTTCGAGACGGGGTGGGCTCCGGCCGCCAGGAGCCCGACCGAGAGCCCGCGGCCGTGCCAGCGCCGCCGCGGCCCGCCCCAGCCGATCGCCGCGGCGACTTTCTCGACGTCGCCGACGAGGTCGGCGTCGAGCGGCTTGCCCCCCGCCCGCAGCTCCTCGCCGGGCACGCAGAGGTTCTGCCGTCGCAGCTCGAGCGGGTCGAGGCCGCAGCGCCGCGCGACCTCGTCGACCTGCGACTCCCCGATCCACTGGACGTGCGTCGCGCCGAACGCCCGGTAGGAGCCGGAGGGCGAGGTGTTCGTGTAGACGCAGGCGGCGTCGACGCGGTAGGCGGCCCAGCGGTAGGGCCCGGGGGCCGCATCGCCGCCGGTCGCGGTCACGCGTGGCCCGTTGTCCGCGTAGGCGCCCGTGTCGAAGGAGAGCTCGACGTCGCGCCCGAGCAGCCTGCCCTCGGCGGTCGCGGCCGTGCGCATCCGGCAGCGCAGACCGTGGCGGCGCGTCGTCAGCATCGCCTCGTCGACCCGGTTTCGAATCTGGACCGGCCGGCCGGCCTTGCGGGCGGTCGCGACCGTGATCGGCTCCATCTTCGTGTACGACTTCGAGCCGAAGCCGCCGCCGAGGTAGGGCACGATCAGCCGCACCCGCGAGAGCGGCAGCCCGAACAGGTCGGCCAGCTCGGCGCGGACGAGGAACGGGTGCTGGCAGGAGGCCCAGACGGTGATCTCGTCCGGGCGGTACTCGGCGATCACCGTGTGCGTCTCGAGCGCGTACTGGTAGACGGCCGGGAACGTATACTCGCCCTCGACGACCACGTCCGCGTGCGCGAACGCGGCCTCCACCTCGCCGCGGTCGATCCGGTAGCGGTAGCAGACGTTCCCCTCGCGCTCGCCGAGCTCGCCGAGCCCGTGGAAGAGACCGGCGCGCTGGGGCCCCTCGTGGAGCTGAGGCGCTCCCGGTGCCAGGGCCTCCGCGACCGTGACGGCCGCGGGCAGCTCCTCGTACTCGACGTCGACGAGCGCGAGCGCGTCCTCGGCCGTCGCCTCGCTCTCGGCCGCGACGACGGCCACCGGCTCGCCCGCGAAGCGGACACGGTCGATCGCGACGATCGGGCGGTCCTTGAGCGCGTGGCCGTAGCAGGGGCTCGGCAGGTCGAGCAGGTCGCGGCCGGTGAGCACGCAGACGACGCCGGGGAGGCGCTCGGCGCGGGAGGCGTCGAGCGAGACGATCCGGGCGTGGGGGAGGGGAGCGCGCAGGACCTTGCCGTGCAGCATCCGCCCGACGTCGAGGTCGCCGGTGAAGCGGGCCTGGCCGCGCAGCTTCTCGCTCGCGTCGACCCGCTCCGCGGGCAGTCCGACCGCGAGCCCGGCCCGGATCGGGGTCTCGATCGCGCCGCTCACGCGGCCTCGATTCCGGCGAGCTCCCGCACCGCCTCGACGATCGCCTTGTAGCCGGTACAGCGGCAGAGGTTTCCGGCCAGGTTGTGGCGGATCGACTCCTCGGTCGCGAGCGCTCCCTCGGCCAAGAGCGCCCTGACCGTGAGCACGAGCCCGGGGGTGCAGTAGCCGCATTGCACCGCGGCGTGCTTCGTGAACGCGCGCTCGATCGCGGCCAGCTCCGATCGCTCCGAGAGCCCCTCGATCGTGAGCAGCTCGCGACCGTGCGCCTCGGCGGCGAGCGTGCAGCACGAGCTGACGGGGAGCCCGTCGAGCAGCACGGTGCAGGCGCCGCAGACCTGGGTGTCGCAGGAGCGCTTCGTGCCGGTGAGACCGAGGTCGTCGCGCAGGAAGTCGACGAGCAGCTGCCGCGGCTCGAGCGTCGCCGCCACGGGCCGGCCGTTGAGCGTCAGCGCGATCTCGATCATGCTTCCGGTCCGGCTCCGGCGCGGCGCAGCCGGCGCAGCCACGCGGCCCAGTACTCGTCGACGAGGCTGTCGTTGTACTTCTCGGGGAGCATCCGCTCCGCGGTCGCCCGTGACATCGGCGCGAGCGGGCCGAGCGCGGCCGCGATCGCCTGGAGTCGGGCGGCGCGCTCGAGCGTGACCGCGGTCAGCACCGCCCAGGCGACCGTCTTGCCGACGACGAGGACGCCGTGGTTTCGCAGGAGCACGCCGCGCCTGGACCCGAGCGCTCTCGCCACGGCCTCACCCATGGCCCGGCCGGTGATCAACTCCGGCGTCTCCTCGAACACCCCGAGCCCGCCCGCGAACAGGACCGCGTCGTGGGTGAGCAGCTCGAGCGGCTCCCGGCTCGCGGAGAGGGCGGTGGCATGGGGCGGGTGGCCGTGCACGACCGCGCCGACGTCGGGGCGGGCCCGGTAGACCTCGGTGTGCAGGACGGCCTCGAGGTGCATCTCGGGCGAGTCGAAGCCGTCGCCGCTCTCGAGATCGAGCGGGATCACGTCGGCTGCCTCGACCTCGTCGAGCGCGACGCCCCGCCGCTTGATCCGGACCGCGGTGCTGTCCGGCGCGCGGGCGCTGACGTGGCCGAGCGTCAGGTCGGTGTAGCCCTCGAGGGCGAGGATCCGGCAGGCCGACGCCACCTGCTCCGCGAGCGACTGCATGGCCGCCACGCTAGCGCCGCTCGGTCGGCGGGTACTCGGGGTGGGCGAAGCCGAACACCATCACGACGTCGTCCGTGCCCGTGTTGGCGACCGCGTGCCAGACGCCGGCCGGGATGTGGAGCGCGTCGCCGGTCGTGAAGGCCACGCCCGTGTCGTCGTCGAGCCGGAGCTCGCCGCTCCCGGACACGACGTACGCGACCTCCTCCGCCTCGTGGCAGACGGCGGCGAGGACGGTGCCGGGAGTGAAGACCGACGTTCCGAGCGAGGCGGCGTTGCCCTCGACTCGCGCGGCCGTCACGAGCATCCTGCTCCAGCTCCCGCCGGGGAGCTCGATCGGCTCGACGTCGCCGGCGCTGACGACCGTGACCGGGCTCACAGCACCCACCGGCCGTCCTTCAGGATGTAGGTGCCGTCGTCGATGATCTGCATGGTCGCGTCGAGGAAGACGCCGTCGAGGTGGAGGGCGCTCGAGTTCAGCCCGCCCGGGTAGGCGTTGTGGTTGTCGCCGAGCGCGAGGTGGACGGTGCCGATCCGGCCCTTCTCCGACGGGGAGCCGAACGGGGCCTTCTCGCTCGTTCCGAACGCGAACTCGCCGACGACGTCGGCGTTCTCGACCCCCGCGATCGCCTCGCGCAGGCGCCTGGCCTCCTCGCCACCCTCGATCGCGACGCAGCGGCCGCCCTCGAGCGTCCAGCGGATCGGCTCCCGCACCTGACCGGGCAGGCCGATCCCGAGCATCACGCCGTCGACCACCGCCGTCCCGTGGGTGAAGTCCTCGACGGCCGCGAAGGCCACCTCCGCCCACAGCGGCACGGGGCCCATCATCTGGCCGCGCTCCTTGATCGGCGTCACCTCGAGCGCCGGCCGTCCCTCGATCGAGACGGTGAAGTCGGTGCCGCGCGCGGTCGTCACGCGCACGTGCCGCTTGCCCTCGAGCGCCGCGATCGCGTCCTTGGCGCGCCGCGTCGCCTCCCGGATGTGCTCGACGGTCAAGTCCCAGGCGCCCATGCCCTCCTCGACGGAGGCGATCTTGCCGTTCGCGGCGCAGGTCTCCTTGACGGCGGAGACGTGGGCGAAGCGGTTTGCCCACTCGAGGTTCGTGATGATGATCACCTCGTCCGCGCCGACCATCGCCCGGTGCAGGTTCGAGGGCGGCGCCATCGGAAAGCGCACGTCCGCGAGGCCGCGGGCGACCTGGGTCTCGTTGTTCATGACGACGGGCCAGCCGCCTCGCTCGACCACGACCCGGGCGACCGCGGCCGCCTGCCCGGCGTGCGCGTCGTCGGTGATGATCGTGACGACGTCGTCCGGCTCGACCG
This sequence comes from Thermoleophilia bacterium, assembly GCA_020845695.1. The sequence goes on from JADLFG010000071.1 coordinate 13,042, forward strand.
ACATGCAGACGTCGACGACGAGCGCCGCGTCCTCGAGCAGTCTCTCTTCTGCGGATCCCATCCGGCTCACCTCACTCGCTCGGCGCTGAACGTGGGCAGGACCTCCCGCGCGAACCGCTCGACCTGTCCGAACTGGTCGATCGCGCCGAAGCGGCAGATGAAGTGCTGGACGCCCGCGTTCGCGAACGCCGCGAGCCACTCCGCGATCTGCTCCGGCGTGCCGACCGGGCCCCAGTTCGAGAGGTCCATGGCCCGGGAGAGCTCCGGGTAGTACATCGAGATGTACTGGTCGAATGCTCGGCGAGCCTCCTCCTCGGAGTCGCCGATGTTCATCGTCACCTGGTAGGAGACCGTGTAGTCGCCCCAGTCCTTACCGTGGGCGGCGGCGACGTCGGCGAGCACGGCAAGCTGCTCGGCGAGCTCCTCGGGATGCTGCGCCCGGCAGCAGGTCATCCAGCCGTCGCCGAGCTCGACGATCCGGCGGCACGCCGCCTCCATTCGCCGGCGCGCTTCCTCGGCGGGCAGCTCCCGCACGAGTCGCGGGTTGGAGACGACCCAGATCGGCGGCGGCGCCTGCACCGGCCGAAGCGGCGCCATCTCCGTGCCGGAGTAGAACGAGACGTCGTCGTAGCGGAAGAACTCGCCGTCGAGGGTGACCCGGCCCTCGGTCCAGAGCGCCCGGATCGCGTGCAACCCCTCCTCGAAGATCTTTGCCCGGCGCTTGAAGTCGAGGCCGAGCGCGGCGAACTCGCGCTCCACACCCTGCTCGGGGTTGCCGATCCCGGTGCCGAGGATCGTGCGCCCGCCGGAGAGGTGGTCGAGCGTCGCCCATTCGAGCGCGAGGTAGAGCGGGTTGCGGGTGGAGGAGACCATGCAGGCCGTTCCCAGCCGGACGCGCGAGGTGCGCTGCGAGATCGCGGCGAGCAGCGCGATCGGCTCGTAGCGGGGCTTCGAGAAGAGGCTGTCGCCGACCCAGACCGAGTCGAACCCGAGCTCCTCGACCCGGCCCGAGAGCTCGAGCAGCATGTCGAGCGTGTAGTCGGGAGCGATCAGCGGCTCCCGGTTGTTCAGGTTGACACCGAACTCGAGCGGACGTCCGCCCGTCATCGTCCGTTCCTGGACGTCGTCATCGCGGTTCTCCCTTCGCTGGAATCGTGCCCGGCTCGAACGGCTCCCCGTCGCTCGCCTCGAGCCGGCGCTGGGGCACCCTGATGTGCTCGGAGATGAGATGCGCCGCCCGATCCGCCTCCCCGGACGCGACCGCGCGGAGGATCGCCCGGTGCTCGGCAATCGAGCGCTTGAGGCTGCCCCTGAGGGCGAGCGAGCTCCCGCGGTAGCGGCCGAGCTGCTCGACGAGCTGGCGGTAGAGCTCGGTCAGGCGACCGTTACCGGACGCGTCCACGAACGTCTGGTGGAACTGCGCGTTGAGCTCGAAGAAGCCGTCGACGTCGTCGCGGTCGGCGCAGGCCTGCATCTCGCCGACGAGTGCCTGAAGCCGCTCGAGCAGCTCGGGGGTCATGCGCGGCACGGCGAGACGGATCGCGAGCATCTCGAGCGCCTCCCGCACCTGGTAGGTCTCGAGGAACTCCTGCTTGGAGAGCGAGGAGACGACGGCGCCGCGCCTGGGACGCACGACCACGAGCCCCTCGGTGGCGAGGCGGCCGAGCGCCTCCCGGACCGGACCGCGACTGACCCCGAGCGACTCGGCGAGCGCGACCTCGGCGAGCTCTGTTCCCGGCGGCAGCCGGTTCGAGAGGATCTCCTGGCGAAGGAAGTGGTGGACCCGCTCCCAGAGCGTCAGGTTCTCGAGTTTCCCCCGGGGTGCGCCGTCTCCCGCCGCGATCTCGGCGGCTGCCCCTGCGGCCATTGCACCTTGCCTCACAGCGGAGTAGAGTATCGCGCGCCATCGTGTTGAGTGTCAACAGTTTGGAAACGACGCAGGGCGGACAGGCCGCGGGAACCGCCCCGCGGGCGATGTGATGACGGCGATCTTCGACGCCCACATGCACGTCGGCGAGTTCCCGCTCTTCGACGTGCGGCTCGATCGGGACGGCCTCGCCGAGTTGATGGGGGCGCACGGGATCGATGCCTGCCTCGTCTTTCATCCCGACAACGAGTACGTGCGCGGCGTCGTCGAGGAGGTACCCGGCGCCTTCGGGCTCGTGTGGGCGAACCCGCGCCTGCCGGGCTTCCTCGAGTCCGCGCTCGAGCTGCTCGACCACCCGCGCTTCCTGGGCGTGAAGCTGCACCCGCTCCTCGACGGCTACCACCCCAACGACCCGATCGTGCATCCGCTCGCGGGCGTCCTCGCCGAGCGGGGGCTGCCGGTGCTCGTTCACTGCGGCCACCCGATCTTCACGCTGCCCTGGTCGATCGAGGAGCTCGCCCGCTCGTTTCCCGACCTGCGGGTCGTGCTCGGCCACATGGGCCACGGGAACGTCGTCTACATCAACGCCGCGATCGACGTCGCCGAGCGCAACCCGCACGTCTACCTCGAGACCTCGGGCATGCCGATGCACACGAAGATCCGGGAGGCGGCTCGCCGCGCCGGGGCGGAGCGGGTGCTCTACGGCTCGGATGCGCCGTTCCACCACCCGGAGGTCGAGATCCGCAAGGTCGAGCTGTCGGGCCTCGAGCCCGACCTCGTCGAGCGCGTGCTCTCCCGTAACGGCCGCCTGCTCTTCTTCGGCGACGAGCGGGCGGGCGCGCCGGCGCCAGGGGCACCGAGCCAGGAGGTGAAAGCGCCGCCGAGACGCGAGTGAAGGTTCGCGGCCGGCACCGCCAACACTTCGGTCGGTGCCGGCGTCAAAGCTGTTGGGGGCTCCCTGGCGAGTCCCCTGTCGGGCACGCCCCGCACCGCGGTGGGGGCGGCCACGCGAGGAGAGAAGGAGGGGTTGGATGATACGGACACGGTTCGGTTCGATTGCCCGGGCCGGGGCGCTCTTGGCGCTCGTGGCGCTGCTCGGTCTCGCGGCCGCGTGCGGCGGCGACGACGAGGCCGCACCCGCCACGACGGAGGCGCCGGCCGCGACGACCGAGGAGGCGCCGCCGGCAACGACGGAGGAGGCGCCGCCCGCGACCACCGAGGAGGCGCCGCCGGCCACGACCGAGGAGCCGGCCGCTCCCGCCGTCACGGTGATGGGCGTGGTCGCGCCGGAGAAGGCGAACGACTACGGCTGGAACCAGCAGGGCGTGGAGGGCGCGCAGGCCGCGGCCGACTCGATCGGCGCCGAGCTGCTCGTCGCCGACGGCGCCGGCTACGAGGACGTGACGCCGATCCTGAACCAGCTCGCCGACGACGGGGCGCAGTTCATCATCGCCCAGGCGAGCGGCTACAACACCGCCGCACCCGAGTTCGCGGCGGCGACCGGCATCCCGGTCATCACCTATGACAAGCCGGACAACACGACGCCCGGCCTCGTCGCCGACATCTCGACGTCGAGCCAGCAGGGGGCGTACCTGGCGGGCATCCTCGCCGCGAGGATGTCGCAGACCGGCGTGCTCGGCATCGTCGAGTCCGCCGACGACACGAACTGGCACAGGCAGTCCGGCGGCTTCATCGCCGGGGCGCGCAGCGTCAACCCGGACGTGGAGATCATCCTCACCCAGATCGGCCAGGCCAGCTACGCCGACGCCGCGGGCGGCAAGCGTGTCACGCAGAGCGTGATCGCCGGCGGCGCCGACGTCGTCTTCGGCATGGGCGACGGATCGTCGTTCGGAATGCTCCAGGCGGTGGAGACGGCGACGCCCCCGGAGGGTGCGGACAAGGTCTGGTTCATCGACGTGATCGGCGACAAGAGCTCGATCGACGAGCAGGGCGTGCTGCTCTCCTCGGTGCTCTGGGACTTCACCCAGGTCTTCGAGCAGGCGCTCGCCGACATCGCGGCGGGCACGTTCGGCGAGCAGGGCTACGACCTGAACGTCTCGAACGGCATCTCGCTGCTCCAGACCGACCACATCCCGGCGGACGTCTGGGCCGAGATCGAGACGGCCGCCGCGGCTGTCGCGGACGGCTCGGTCGAGATCCCGCTGACGGCCACCCTCGACGACGTCAATGCGCTGATCGGAGGCTAGTAGGCTTCGTCACGACCAGGCACGCCCGACCGCGGAGGGGCGCCGGCCGGCGCCCCTCCGCACGGGTGGACGACAGATGACAGACAGAGGCGGCAGCACCCACGGCGACCCGGCGGTCCTCCTGCTCGGGATCACGAAGGCGTTCCCGGGCGTCGTCGCGAACGACGACATCACGCTCGCCCTGCTGCGCGGCGAGGTGCACTGCCTGCTCGGCGAGAACGGGGCCGGCAAGTCGACGCTCATGAACGTGCTCTCGGGGATGCTGCGACCCGACGCGGGCAGCATCGTCGTCGGCGGTCGCGAGGTCGAGATCGACTCGCCCCGGCGGGCGCTCGAGCTCGGGATCGGGATGGTCTACCAGCACACGACGCTGATTCAGACGCTGACCGTGCTCGAGAACCTGATGCTGGGCACGGGCAGCGGGCTGCGTCTCGACGTGACGGGCGCGCGGGCGCGGCTCGCGGAGCTCGCGGGGATGCTCGGCGTCGAGATCGATCCGGACGCGGTCACGGGCACGCTCGCGCTCGGAGAGCAGCAGCAGGTCGAGATCGTCAAGGCGCTCTGGCGCGGGTCGTCCGTTCTGATCCTCGACGAGCCGACGTCGATGCTGACGCCGCAGGGCGTCGCGGAGCTCGCCAAGGTGCTCGAGGGGTTGACGCAGCACGGGCTCGCGGTCGTCTTCATCACCCACAAGCTCCACGAGGCGGCCGAGCTGGGAGACCGCGTCTCGATCCTCAAGCAGGGCCGGCTGGTGGGCGAGCTCGGCCCGGACGATCTGCGCAGCCGCACGCACGAGCAGCTCCAGGCGGAGATCGTCCGGCTGATGTTCGGCGAGGAGGCGCGCGAGGTCGCCCACGTCGTCGAGCTCGAGGAGCACGTCGAGGGCCACCGGCCCCGTCTCGGGGCGGGCCAGGAGCCGCTGCTCGAGCTGATCCACGTCTCCGCCGCCGGCGACCGCAGCGGGGTCGGGCTCGAGGATGTGTCGCTCGCCGTCCTGCCCGGCGAGATCATGGGGGTTGCCGGGGTCGACGGGAACGGCCAGCGGGAGCTGGCGGAGGTGATCGGGGGCCAGCGACCGCCGACCGCGGGGGAGATCCGCTTCGACGGCCGCACGATCTCGACGCTCGCGGTCTCGAAGCGCGAGCGGCTCGGGCTGCGCTACGTGACGGACGACCGGCTCGGCGAGGGCACCGTCGGCAGCATGAGCGTCGCCCTCAACCTCGTGCTCAAGCGGATCGGGCAGGCGCCGTTCTGGCGGCGGGGCGTGATCCAGCCCGCCCCGATCGCGGCCATGGCGAGGGAGCTCGTCGAGCGCTTCGACGTGCGCACGCCGGGCGTCGACACCCGGGTCGCGACCCTCTCGGGCGGGAACGTCCAGAAGGTCCTGCTCGCCCGCGAGCTCGCGTTCGAGCCCCGCGCTGTCGTCTACTCGAAGCCGACGTACGGCCTCGACGTGAGGACGATCCGGGTCGTGCGCGACCGCATCCGCGAGCAGGCCGAGCACGGCGTCAGCGCGATCGTGATCTCGACCGACCTCGAGGAGCTCGTCGACCTCTGCGACCGGATCGCCGTGCTCTCGCGCGGCCGGCTCGCCGGCGTGGTCGAGAACGGCCCCGGGGCGGCGCAGCGCGTCGGCGAGCTGATGGTCGGGAGGGCGGCGTGAGCGAGGCTGCGGCGACGGTCGAGCCGACCGGCGGAGCCGGGCGCGTCGCAGCGCTCGCCGACGCCGGTATCCGCTCGCTCGGGCCGATCGTGCTGGCCCTCGTCGCCGGCGCGGTGATCCTGCTCGCGCTCGGGCGCAACCCGATTGTCTTCTACGGCGACATCGTCGAAGGCGGGATCGGCCGCAGCACCGGGCTCCAGGACAGCGTCACCCGGATGGCGCCGCTGCTTCTGATCGCCGCCGCCCTCGTCGTCGTCTTCAGGGCCAACATCTGGAACCTCGGCATCGACGGCCAGTTCCTGCTCGCCGCCGCCATGGTCGCCGGCGTGGGTCCCGGCCTCGACCGGGCGCTGCCGAACGGGCTCGCGCTCGGCCTGCTCTGGCTGCTCGCGGCGGCCGTGGGCGCCGTCTGGACGATCGTGCCCGCCTACCTGAAGGCGCGCTACCAGGTCAACGAGATCATCACGACGCTGATGATGACGTTCATCGGCATCAACGTCGCCAACCTCTTCATCAAGGGCCCGTTTCGCGACTTCGAGTCGACGAACGTGCCGCAGACGACGGTGCTGCCCGCCGAGAGCCGCCTGCCCGATCTGCCGGGGACGAAGATCCACGCCGGGATCGTGGTCGCGCTGCTGGCCTGCGTGCTCGTCCACCTCGCGATGACCCGGACCGCCTTCGGGCTGCGCCTGAACGTGCTCGGCGCGAACCCGCGCGCGGCAGCGCATTTCGGGCTGAGCGTGCCGCGGCTCGTCATGGTCTCGTTCGCCGTCAGCGGGGCGGTGATCGGGCTTGCGGGCGCCGCCGAGATCCTCGGCGTCTGGGGCTACGTCCGGGCCGACTGGAACCCGGCGTTCGGGCTGATGGTGGTGCCGCTCGTCTTCCTCGCCCGCCTGAACGCGATCGCGGTCATCCCGTTCGTCGCGCTGCTCGCCGTGCTCTCGATCGGCGGCGACCTCGCGGCGCGCCGGGCCGATCTCCCGAACGACTTCCTGCTCGTCCTGGTCGGCCTGATCCTGCTCTTCATGGCGGTGACCGAGTTCCTCGGCCGCCGGCGCGCGCTCGGCGCCAGCTACCTGACCGCCGGGCTCGCCGCCGCGCTGCGCCGGAGGAGGCGGGCGTGAGCAGCGTCTTCACCGAGACGTTCCTGACCGCGCTCGTCGCCGGCGGGCTGCTGGCGGGCGTGCCGCTCCTGCTGGCGGCGCTCGGCGAGTCGATCTCCGAGCGCGCCGGCGTCCTCAACATCGGGCTCGAGGGGATGATGCTGGTCGGCGGCTACGTCGGCTTCAGCGGCGCGCTCTACTCCGGCTTCACGTGGGTCGGGCTCGCCGCGGGCATGGGGGCCGGCATGCTCGTGGCCGCGATCATGGCCGTGCTGTGCGTGTGGCTCGGGCTCGACCAGATCGTGGTCGGAATCGCGCTCACGCTCGCGGCCGAGGGGCTCACGAGCCTGCTCCACGGCGCGATCCTGACCGAGCGTCCGCGGCTCGGCGCGTCCGAGCTGGTCACGATCCCGGGGCTCGCCGAGATCCCAGTGCTCGGCCGCAGCCTGTTCAGCCAGCACCTCGTCGTCTACCTGACGGTCGGGCTCGTCATCTTCACCTGGTGGCTGTTTCGCTCGACCAACGCCGGCCTGAACCTCCGCGCGGCCGGCGACAAGCCCTCCGCGCTCGACGCCGCCGGCGTCTCCGTCGTCGCGACCCGGACGTGGGCGGTGCTCGCGACGGGGGCGCTCGGCGGCCTCGGCGGCGCCTACCTCGCGATCCTCGGCGCGGGCACGTTCGAGCCGTTCATGACGAACGGGGCCGGGTTCATCGCGATCGTGATCGCGATGCTCGCCCGCTCGCGGCCGTTCTGGGTCGTCGTCGGCGCGCTGCTGATCGGGATGTCGCTCCAGCTCCAGACGGCGCTCCAGGTCGCGTCGATCGACATCCCGATCGACGTCGTCAACATGCTCCCGTTCCTGGCCGTGATCGCCGTGCTCCTCCTGTTCGGCCGGCGCGCCTACCTCCCGGCGGCGCTCGGCCTTCCGTACGTGCGCGGGGCGCGCTAGCCCGCGCGGGACGAAAGGACGCCAGATGCAGCAGCCCGACTTCACCCTCACCGCCGGCCCGATCAGCGCCTCGCCGCGGACGCTCGCGGCGCTCGGCTCGCCGATCGTCTTCGACTACGACCCCGTCTTTCTCGAGCGGTTCGCGGCGCTCGAGCGCAAGGTCGCGGCCCTGTACGGGGAGACGAGGAACGACATCGTCCTGATGCAGGGGGAGGCGGTGCTCGGTCTCGAGGCCGCCGCCCGCTCGCTCGTCCGCCCCGGGATGGTCTGCCTCAACCTCGCCTCGGGCGTGTACGGCAAGTGGTTCGGGCGCTGGCTCGCCGAGTACGGGGCCGAGCTGGTCGAGCTCGAGGTCCCCTACGACGAGGCGATCGACCCGGAGGCGGTCGAGCGCGCGTTTCGCGAGCGCCCGGAGATCGAGCTGCTCGCCGTCGTCCACTCGGAGACCCCGTCCGGCACCGCCAATCCGATCGACGAGATCTGCCCGATCGCGAAGCGGCACGGCGCGCTCACGATCGTCGACTGCGTCTCCTCGCTCGGCGGCGCCGAAGTCAGGCCGGACGACTGGGGCCTCGACCTCTGCGTCGCCGGCCCGCAGAAATGCCTCTCCGGGCCGCCCGGAATGTCGCTCGTCGCGGTCAGCGCCGACGCCTGGGCGGCGATCCGCGCGAACCCGGCGGCGCCGCGCGGCTCGTTCCTGTCTCTCACGGACTGGAAGGACACCTGGATCGACGGTGGCCGCACGAGGTTTCCCTACACGCCCTCGGTGGCGGAGGTGCACGGCGTCTCGGCCGCCTGCGACGACGTGCTCGAGGAGGGGCTGGCGGCGGTGATCGAGCGCCACGACCGGGCCGCCGCCGCCTGCCGGGCGGGGATCCGGGCGATGGGGCTCGCGCCCTGGGCGAAGAGCGACGCGATCGCCACGAACTGCGTCACCGCCGTGCGCAAGCCGGAGGGGGCGGAGATCGCCGACATCCTGGCCCACGCGCGCGAGCGCTACGGCGTCATGCTCTCCGCCGGCTACGGCGAGCTGAAGCCGAAGCTCCTGCGGATCGGGCACATGGGCGTCGCCTCGCGCTCGCTCAACGTCGTCGTCGGGCTCTCCGCGCTCGGGCGCACCCTCGCCGACCTCGGCGTGCCGGTCAGAACCGGTGACGGCGTCGAGGCGGCGCTCGAGGTGCTCGCCACGGGCGCCGGGGTGGGTGCCGCCGCGTGAGGCTACCGCCGTTCGAGCTGCACAGGCCGGCGACGCTCGAGGAGGCGACCGGCCTGCTCGAGCGCCACGGCGACGATGCGGCGCTCTACTGCGGCGGCACCGAGCTCCTGCTCCTGATGAAGCTCGGGTTCGCGGAGCCCGGGCACCTCGTCGACGTGAAGGGGATCGCGGAGCTCTCAGGCGTCCGCGCCGGGGGCGGGACGCTCTCGATCGGCGCCGCCACCACCCACCGGGAGCTCGAGCGCGCGCCCGCCGTCGCCGAGCGCTGGCCCGCGCTCGCGGAGATGGAGCGGACGGTCGCGAACGTGCGGGTGCGCAACGCGGGCACGATCGGCGGCAACCTCTGCTTCTCCGACCCGCACTCCGATCCGGCCACGTTCCTCCTCTGCGCCGATGCCACGCTCGTCTGCCGGCGCGGCGGCGGCGAGCCGCGGCGGGTCCCGGCCTCCGGCTTCGCGCGCGGCCCCTACCAGACCGCGCTCGAGCCGGGCGAGCTGCTCGTCGCGGTCGAGGTGCCCGAGCCGCCGGCCGGCGCGGTGATCGTCCACCGCAAGCTCTGCCTGCACGAGCGTCCGGCGGTGACCGTGACCTGCCTCGCCCGGGTCGACGGCGGCCGGGTCGCGGAGGCGCGGGTCGCCGTCGGCTCGGTCGGGCTGGTGCCGGTCCGGGCCGCCGCGGCC
>JADLFG010000072.1 GCA_020845695.1 Thermoleophilia bacterium
GCGTGGCCTCCTCTTCCACCGCCTGCTCGAGCAAGCCATGCAGATCGATCACGTCCCCGTCACCGCGATCGCCAGCGGTCGCCCATGAGCAGACAAGGGGCGTCATCCGGATACCCCACTGCAGGCATATTGGCGCGACCGAGGACGCCGCCTGACGCCGCTTTGCAGCCGCCAGAGCTGTGCGGTATTCCCCGGACGGTGCACTAGCGCTCGACCATGACCGAGGTTGCCTTGACGACCGCCGTGGCGCTCATCCCGGGCTTCAGGCTCAGCTCGCTCACGGCCTCGCGGGTGACGACGGCGACAACCCGCGCGGGCTCGGTCACGGTCAGCTCGACCTGGGCGAGCAGACCTTCGACACGGACGTCGCTGACGACGCCCCGGAAGCGGTTGCGGGCGCTCAGGCGCTCCGCGCCGCCGGCGCCGCGCAGGCGGGCGATCTCGGTCGCCCGCACGAGGCGCCGGTTGGCCGCGTCTCGCTCGGTCTTGATCCGGCCGGCACGATCCCACCGCCTGAGCGTGTCCAGGCTGATCCCGAGCGCCCGGGCCGCCTCACTCGCCGTATACGTATCCATAGGCATCGCCTATGCACGATACAGGGAATCAGGGGAGACCGAAACCGGCGGCGCGGAGCGCGGCGCGTCCCGGCTCCGCGAGCAGGAGCGCGACGAAGGCGCGGGCGATCTCGACGCGTGAGCTGTCGCGGATGACCGCAACCTGGTAGGCGACGACGGGCTGGGCGCTCGCCGGAAGCTCGATCACCTCGACCTCGCCCGCCACCGGCCGCACGTCGGTCGCGTAGACGAAGCCCGCGTCGGCCTCGCCGAGCGCCACCTTGGCGACGACGCCCTTGACGTCGTCCTCGTTGCTGACGACGTTCCGAAGCGCCGCCGCGAGCCCGAGGGCGTCGAGCGCCTTCCGCGCGTAGTCGCCGACCGGCACGCCCTCCGCGCCGAGCACGAGCTTGACCCCCGGACGCGCGACATCCTCGACCGAGCTGATCTCCGCGGGATTCCCGACGGGAACGACCACCACGACCCGGTTCGTCGCGAAGGTGACCGGCTGCTCGACGAGACCTTCGTCGAAGAGCTGCTGCGGGTACTTCGGGCTCGCAGCCGCGTACACGTCCGCGGGCGCACCCTCGCGGATCTGCGTGGCGAGCTCGTCCGAGCCGCCGAAGCTGTACGTGGCCGCAGGGTCGAGCGCGGGCATCACGTCGCGCAGGGAAGCCGCGGCCAACACGGTCAGGTGCGAGCCGGCCGCCGGCGGGTCCGAGCCACCGCCGCAGGCGGCGGTCAGGCCGAGCGCGAGCGCGAGCAGGAGGGGTAGCGTCGATCGGTGTCTGTTCATGGCGCCGGATCGTGCCGGTGGCGGCGTCGGGCCGCAAGAAAGCCCTGGGCGCCACCCGCCGCTACCTAGGCGATCGTGCGGATGCGCACCCTAATCGCGCTCGAACAGGGCCGCCTGCCCCTGGCCGACGCCGACGCAGAGCGTCGCGAGCCCGTAGCGGCCGCCGCGGCGGCGCAGCTCGTGCAGCAGGCTGACGACGAGCCGGGCGCCGCTCATGCCGAGCGGGTGGCCGAGCGCGATCGCGCCACCGTTGACGTTAACCCGGGTGGGGTCGAGCCCGAGCTCGCGGACAACGGCGAGGCTCTGGGACGCGAACGCCTCGTTCAGCTCGACGAGGTCGAGCTCGGCGACGGCGATCCCGGTCCGGGCGAGCACCTTGCGCACCGCCGGGATCGGTCCGATCCCCATCAGGCGCGGGTCGACCCCCGCGACGGCGCTCGCGACGAACCGGCCGAGTGGCGGCGCGGCGAGCGCGCGCGCCTTCTCGGCGCTGGCGATGACGAGGGCGGCGGCGCCGTCGTTGATGCCGCTCGCGTTGCCCGCGGTCACCGTGCCGCCCGCCCGGAAGACCGGCTTCAACGCGGCGAGCTGCTCGCGCGTGGCCTGGGGGCGCGGGTGCTCGTCGGTATCGAAGCCGTCGACCGCGACCAGCTCGTCCGCGAAGCGGCCGGCGTCGCGAGCGGCGAGCCAGCGACGCTGGCTCTCGAGCGCGAAGGCATCCTGGTCCTCGCGGCTGACGCCGTACTCCGCGGCGACGTTCTCGGCCGTCTCGCCCATCGACTCAGCCGGGAAGCGAAGCCGCGGGTTGACGAAGCGCCAGCCGATCGTCGTGTCGTACGCCGTCCGGTCGCCGCGCGGGAAGGCCGTCTCGGGCTTGCCGAGCACGAGCGGGGCGCGGCTCATGGACTCGACCCCGCCGGCAACGAAGAGGTCGCCCTCGCCGGCGCGAATCGCGTGACAGGCGGCGACGATCGCGGAGAGCCCGCTCGCGCAGAGGCGGTTGACGGTCACGCCCGCGACGGACTGGGGCAGGCCCGCGAGCAGCGCCGCGAGCCGCGCGACGTTGCGATTGTCCTCGCCCGCCTGGTTCGCGCAACCGAGGTAAACGTCCTCGATCTCCCCCGGGTCGACCCCGGCGCGCTCGACGGCAGCCCCGATCGCGTGGGCGGCGAGATCGTCCGGGCGGATGCCGGCGAGTCCCCCCGCGTAGCGCCCGATCGGGGTGCGCACGGCGGAGAGGACGACCGCGTCCGGCACGAGCGCAGCGTAGCGCGGGGGCGCTCAGGAGACGAACTCGACCCGCACGGGGCCGGGAAACGCGCCGATCTGCTCGCCCCGGCGCAGGAGCTCGGTGACAGCGGCGCGCCCTTCCTCCCCGTAGTCCTGCGTCAGCTCGTTCACGTACATGCCGACGAAGCGGTCAGCGAGCGCCGGGTCGAGCCCCCGCCCGAACTCGAGCGCGTACTCGAGCGCCTGCTCGCGATGCTCGAGCCCGGCCTCGATCGAGTCGTGCAGGATCTCCGAGAGCGCGTGGAGCGTCTCCCCGCCGAGATCTCGGCGGGCGACGTTGATCCCGAGCGGGAGCGGCAGCCCGGTCTCGAGCAGCCACCATTCGCCCAGATCGACCACCTTGGCGAGACCCTGGCGGCCGAACGTGAGCTGCCCTTCATGGATGACGAGCCCCGCCTCGGAGCGCCCGGACGCGACCTCCTCCAGAACCGTGTCGAAGGGGACCTCGCGGAAGGCGAAGTCCGCTCCGAGAAAGAGCCGTAGCGTCAGAAACGCGGTCGTCATCCGCCCCGGCACCGCAATCTCGACCCGCTCGAGATCGTCGCGCGTGAGCGGCTTGCGGGAGACGACGACGGGCCCGTAGCCGGAGCCCATGCTCGCGCCGTGCGGCAGGAGCAGGTAGCGCTCCTGGACGAACGGGTAGGTGTGCAGGGAGATCGCGCTCACCTCGAGCCGGCCCTCGAGCGCCCACTCGTTCAGGGTCTGGATGCCCTCGAGCACGTGCTCGAACTCGAACCCGCGCGGGTCGGCGCGGCCGCTCGCGAGCCCCCAGAACATGAAGGCGTCGTCGGGATCGGGGCTGTGGCCGAGGCGAATCAGCATCGAGCGGATGAGGCTAGCAATCCTGCGCCGGCACGGGGCGGGAGAGGCGCCGGCCGCCTACAATTTGCGGCGTGTCGAAAGTCGAGCTCTCCGACGCGATCCAGGACTACCTGAAGGAGATCTACAAGCTCCAGGCCGGCGCCGGACGCGCCACGACCACCGCGATCGCCCGGGCGATGCACGTCGCCCCGTCTTCGGTGACCTCGATGCTGAAGAAGCTCGCGGCGCTCGGCCTCGTCGAGCACGCCCGCTACCGCGGCGTCCGCCTGACGGCCCCGGGGGAGCGGGTCGCACTCGAGGTGATCCGCCACCACCGCCTGCTCGAGCAGTACCTGGCCGAGACGCTCGGACTCTCGATCGACGCGGTCCACGCGGAGGCAGACCGGCTCGAGCACGCGCTCTCCGAGGAGCTCGAGACGTTGATCGACCGGACGCTCGGGTATCCGACCCACGACCCGCACGGGCACCCGATCCCGAACGCCGACCTCGAGCTCGCGCATTCGGAGCTGCGCCCGCTCGCGGAGCTGGCACCGGGCGAGCACGCGACCGTGCGCCACGTCCCGGACGGGGATCCCGCGCTCCTTCGCTACCTCTCGAAGCTCTCGCTCCTGCCCGGCCACCGGGTCGAGCTCTGCAGCGCCGCCCCGTTCGGCGGGCCGGTGACCGTGCTCGTCGCGAGGACGAAGCACGCGATCTCCCGCGAGCTCGCGGGCGAGATCGGCGTGGGCTGACCGCCTCCGGCTACGCGCGCGGCGGGTGGCCGAAGAACCAGCGCTCGAGCGGGCGCAAGAGCTCGTCGTCTGCGAACTCCGGCACGTGCTCGTCCAGGCCCTCCGTCCGCGAGACGACGAGGTCGTCGCGCAGCGCCGCGTTCGCGGCCTCGAGCGCGTCACCAAGCTCGTAGCCCGCGAAGACGTAGTCGTCGGGGCGCGGCTCCGGGACCGAGCGGTTGGCGGGATCGATCGCCCGTCCGACCGCCCAGACCGCCCCCGGACGGCGCTCGATCCAGATCACGATCTGCTGTCGCGCCCCGTCGTCGCCGATTCCGTGCAGCACGCGCTCGGCGAACCGCATGGCCTCGGATTCCTGCCTCACCCGGCAAAGGATACAATCCGGATCGTGGGCCGTCTTGCCAAGTACCTGCGAAACCCGTTCGCGTCCCTGTTCTCGCGCTCGACCCGCGAGGACCAGCTCGCGGCGTACGTGATCCGCGAGCACAAGCTCGGGCGCGACCTCGACGACATCCTCGACGACCCGTACATGCGAAACCGGGCGAGCGAGCTCGAGCGGCGGCGCCTGCTCGAGCGGCCCGACCTGATCCGCGCGATCGGCGAGGACACCGCGCGGGCCGCCGCCCGACCCGAGTAGACCGTCAGAGCGCGAGAGCGCGCTCGAAGACGAGCGCCGCGAGCGCCGCGTCCGCGAGCGGCGCGCCCGAGCTCTTGTAGACGACGACGTCGGCATCGTGCGCGCGCGCCTGCACCTCGCCGGAGAGAACGGCCGCGAGCTCGTGCACCTCGAGCCAGTCGAGGACGCCTCGCTCGACCGGCTCGACCAGGTCGCCGGCGCCGACGTGTGCCTGCTCGAGCGAGTCGCAGCACACGAAGGAGGCCCGCCCGAGCGTCGCGTTGTCGAGCTCGCGATCCTCGCGGCGGGTGGCCCCCGTGGCCAGCACGCACGCGCCCGGGCGCAACCAGTCTCCCCGCAGGACGGGATCCCGCGAGCTCGTGGCGGTGACGACGACGTCCTGCTCGGCCGCGTCGCGGCCGTACCCGGACGGCTCGGCCCCGGATTGTCCGCAGAACGCGGTGAGACGGGCGGGGGTGCGGCAGTAGCCGACGACGCGCTCGAGCTCGGGCAGGGTCAGGGCGAGGCATTCGACGTGGGCCGTGGCCACGCGCCCGCAGCCGATCACTCCCAGCGTGCGCGCGCCCGGTCGGGCGAGTTGGCGGGCTGCGAGCGCGGACGTCGCGGCGGCCCGC
This sequence comes from Thermoleophilia bacterium, assembly GCA_020845695.1. Next base: position 5,445 of record JADLFG010000072.1, read on the forward strand.
AGCGCGGTCAGCCGACCGGCCTCGACGAGCGCGAGCAGCTCCGGCCGGTCGGCGGCCGCGAGCGCGACGACCCCGCAGCCGTCGAGCAGCGCGGTCACGGCGCCGAGCTCGAGCTCGCGATCGGAGACGGGGGCCGCCGTCAACGCACCCGCCTCGAGCGAGACCCGGGCTCCCGGCGGGCAGTCAACGGCGCCCGCGGCGGCACGAGCGAGGCACGCCTCGACCGTGGCGATCGCGTCGGCGGGGGCGAGCAGGGCCTCGACGTCGGCCTCGCGCAGATGGAGCGTCACGGGCGCCTCGAACCGATCGCAGCACCCATCACCGACCCCCTCGCTCGACCGTGCGCGCAGACGATCCATGCGCCCGAGAGGATTCGAACCTCTGGCCTCAGCCTCCGCAGGGCTGCGCTCTATCCCCTGAGCTACGGGCGCGCCGGAGCGACCATTCTAGCCGTGCGCCCGCCCACGCCGAGCACGGCCTCCTCCGGCACCTCGGCGCGCACGTACCCAAGCGCGACCGTGTCCTCGCCCGCTGCGGCGGCGCTCGTGATCCGCCCGACGACCTTGCCGTCGCAGAGGATCGGCGTCTCCGGCCCGGGCGCAGGCCCTCCGTCGAGCTCGAGCACGCGCAGCGCCCGGTTTCGGTGACCGCGGTAGTGCAGCCGGGCCACCGGCTCCTGGCCCGGGTAGCAGCCCTTGCCGAAGCTGACCGCGCGCTCGACGAGGCCGGCCTCGGCGGGCAGGACGCGGTCGTCGATCTCGCGTCCGAAGCGGGGCGTCCCGGCCCGGATCCGCAGCAGCTCGAGCGCGTCGCCGGCCAACTCGGTCGCTTCGGGCGGCGGCTCCCGGTCGAGGAGCTCGTAGCCGGGCGTCCCGTAGTCGGCCGTCGGCACGGCGAGCGCGCCCGGGGGCGGAGCGGCACCGAGGACGAGGCACGAGGAGTGGTCCTCGAGCGCGATCTCGGCACGGGCGGCGAAGCGCGCGCGGGCAAGCTCGCGGCGGACGGCCTCCCCGAGCTCCGGCTCGGTCAGGAGCAGGTAGTCGTCGTCGCCGCGGCGCAGCACGCGCAGGGTCGCGATCACCTTCGCGCGAGCGGTGAGCAGGAGCGCGTCGCACGACTCCCCGCCGGCCAGCGCGAGCACGTCGTTCGAGAGCATGCGCTGCAGGTACTCGCCGGCGTCGGGCCCGATCACGCCCACGAACGCGCGCGGCCGGCGCGCCACCCACACGCCCGAGCTTCCCACCACTCCATTGTACGGACGGGGATCCCGCCGCCCGGGCGACGGCTACACGAGCTCGCGGGGGGCGCTCGCGTCGAAGCGGCGGGAGCAGAGACGCTCGCCGCGGTCGTAGGCCTCGATCTCGTTGCGGGTGTGGAAGCGCTCGGCGTCGGCCCACATCGCGCTCCTCGCCTCGACCCAGCGGCGCTCCGGGCCGCGGCCGACAGCGACCGTATGCGCGGTCTCGACCCGGGCGGAGAGCGGAGCGCCCTCGACGATCGAGAACGTCTCGCGATAGGAGTCGTCGATGACGGTCCCGTCCGGCAGCCGGCGCTCGCCGCCCCCGTAGACGTAGGCCAGCTCGACGCGGCCGGTGAAGAGGTCGCGGGTGACGGTACGTGACGAATACCCCGGCGAGAGCTCCACGACGTCGAGCGGCGGCGTACCCTCCGGGGGCTCGAACGGGCGCAGCTCGCGGTCGGCGGCGCTGGGCGCGCGCACCGGCAGGACGAGCCGGCTCGCGCCGCAGACCACGGTCAGCGCGACCGGCTCGGGCGAGGGCCAGAGCATCGGCCAGTAGCACGTCGAGAGGGCGAGCCGGATCCTGTGCCCCGGCCGGTACGCGTACCCGGTCGCGTCGAGGCGAACCGTGATCTCGTAGCGGCGGCCCGGCTCGAGCGGCTCCGGCCGCTCGTGGCCGTCGCGATGGGTCAGGTTCAGGTACCCGCGCGTGACGAGCGCGGAGCTGCCGTCGGGAGCGACATCGCAGAGACGGGCTGCGATGAGCGCCCGGGGCCGGTCGGCCGCGAGAACGAGCCGCAGCTCCGGGAAGCCGAGCAGCTCGACGCCCCGCTCGAGCGGGGGGGAGTCGAACGCGAGCGAGAGCCCGTCGTCGATCCGCTGGTCGCCGGGCAGGTCGGCGGCGTCCCCGTACGGGCACCAGAGGCCCGAGTCGAGCCCGGTTGCCTGCGGCGAGGAGTGCACGAGCTCGAGCTCGGGCTCGGCCTTCGCCCCGAGCGTGCCGCGGCCGAGGTGGAACGCTCGCGGCTCGAGCCCCCCCGGCGGCCACGCCGGCTCGGCCACCCAGCGGCCCGGGTGCGTACGGACCCTGGTCCGCGGGCGCGCAGGCTCCTGGAGCCAGGCCCGCAGCATCGGCTCCGCCATGATCCCCGTGTCGATCCCCTTCAGCCAGTGGTCCCACCAGCGCAGCGACTCCTGGAGGAAGCCGATCGGCGGCCCCGGTATGCCCTCCTCCGGGAACGCGTGCGCCCACGGTCCGATCAGGCCCTTGCGCGGGCAGGAAAGCCCCTCGAGCAGGCGCGGGATCGCGTTCGTGTAGCCGTCGGCCCAGCCGCCGACCGCGTAGACCGGGCAGCGGATCGCCCCGTAGTCCTCGCGGACCGAGCCGTGGCGCCAGTACCCGTCGCGCAGCTGGTGGCGAAGCCACTCCTCGACGTACGGCGGCGTCCGCTCGAGCCGCTCGAGCCAGAGCTTCCGCCACCCCGGGCCGACCACCTCGGGCGCGGGCGGCACGGCGTTCCAGACGAGCATCTGGGAGGCCCACGGGAGCATGTCGATCGCGAGCACGCAGCCGCCCGCGTAGTGGACGTCGTCGGCGTAGCGGTCGTCGGTCGAGCAGATGGTGATGATCGCGCCGAGCGCGGGCGGGCGGCGGGAGGCCACCTGGAGCGCGTTGAAGCCGCCCCAGGAGATCCCGAACATCCCGACCGCGCCCGTGCACCAGGGCTGCGCGGCCAGCCAGGCGATCGCCTCGACCAGGTCGTCCTGCTCGCGCGGCAGGTACTCGTCGAGGAGCAGGCCATCCGAGTCGCCGCTCCCGCGCAGGTCGACCCTGACCGCGGCGTACCCATGCCCCGCCAGGTAGGGGTGACGGACGGTGTCACGCGCCGCGGTCCAGTCGCTCTTGCGGTAGGGAATCGCCTCGAGCAGCGCCGGCACCGGGGCGGCTTCCGCATCCTCGGGCAGCCACACCCGCGCCGCGAGACGGCAGCCGTCGGAGAGCGGGATCCAGACGTTCTCGATCTCGCGCACGCGCCGGGGGAGGTCGGCCCTTGCCCGCATCCGTCGGTTCACGGAGGATAATGCGCCAGCACGACCCAGCACATGCCCGCTCACGCGACTCTCTTCGGCAGGCCACTGCCGCCCGGCGGCACGATCGGGGTCGCCGCCTGCGCGAGCCCGTATTTCAACCGCTCGGAGATCCTGCGCGGCGTCGAGTGGTGGGAGTCCCACGGCTACCGCGTCAAGCTCGGCGAGCACGTCTTTGCCCGCGACGGGTACGTCGCGGGCGCCGCGGACGGCCGGGCTCGCGACCTCGAGGCGATGTTCGCCGACCCCGAGGTCGACGTCGTTCAGGCGCTCCAGGGCGGCTACGGCTCGACCGAGCTGATCCCCCTCCTCGACTTTGACCTGATCGCCGCCAACCCCAAGCCGTTCGTCGGCTACTCGGACATCACGGCGCTCCACGTCGCGATCCGCCAGCGCACCGGGCTCGCGACGCTGTACGGCTACGGCCTGATCGGGGTGGGCGACCCCGAGGCGACCGCGTTCACGAGGGAGCGCCTGCTCGCGGTGGTGTCGGGCGACGGCACGGGCGAGGTGCCGCGGAATCCCGACGATCCCTACGTGCGCGCGATCGCGGGCGGGACCGTCACCGCTCCCCTCGTCGGCGGCTGCCTCTGGCTGCTCATGCAGACGATGGGCACGCCGTGGGAGCTCGACCTCGACGGCTGCATCCTCTTCTTCGAGGACGTCGACGCGCCCGCCTGGTACGTGGACGGGAACCTGACCCAGCTCGCCCAGGCGGGGAAGCTCGACGGCGTCGTCGGCGTCGTCGTCGGCGAGATGGAGAAGTGCGACTGGCGCGAGCAGCGCCCGGAGTGGCCGCAAACGAAGTCGCTCGAGGACGTGCTCGAGGAGAAGCTCGGGCCGCTCGGCGTCCCGGTCCTCTACCGGCTGCCGCTCGGGCACGCAAAGCACATGGCGGCGCTGCCGCTCGGGGTGACCGCCACGCTCGACGCCGACCGCCGGAGGCTGACCGTGGACGAGCCCGCGCTGCGGGCGTAGGATCGCGGGGCCCGGGGCAACAGGGGAAAGGAGAGGGCATGAGGGCACGGGTTTTCCTACTGCTCGCCACGCTGGCGCTGGCGCTGCTCGTGGCCGGCTGCAGCGGCGACTCGGAGACCGCGCCGCCCGCCACGAGCGGGGCGGAGACGCAGGGCGGCACGGACACGGAGGCGCCTCCGCCGGACACCGAGACCGAGCCGGCCGAGACCGAGACCGGCGAGATCGTCAAGGGCGGAATCCTGCGGATCGGGACGATCAACGACATCGACTCGCTGAACCCCTTCAACTACATCGAGGCCCAGGCCTACCAGGCGTTCATCATGCTGCTCCCGCAGCTCGTCCAGTACGAGTACACGACCGAGGCGGGCTACCAGCTCGTCGGCGACTGGGCTACCTCCTGGGAGACTTCACCCGACGGTCTCGACTGGACGTTTCACCTGGTTCCGGGCACCGCATGGTCGGACGGAACGCCGATGACCGCCGACGACGCAGCCTGGACGATCAACACCACCGTGAAGTACGCGGACGGACCGACCGCCGTGATGGCTCCCTCGGTCAATCACGTCGAGAGCGCGGAGGCGATCGACGACAAGACGCTCGTCATCCACTACCGACAACCTGTCGGTAACGCCCTCGAGCAGCTCGAGCAGTTCTTCGTCGTGCCGAGGCACGTCTACGAGCCGCTCGAGCAGCAGGATCCGAAGGAGCTGAAGCGCTTCAAGCCCGAGCAGAACCTCCCGATGGTCACCGGCGGCGCCTTCACGCTCAAGCAGTACGAGTCGAAGGGGACGAACGTCTTCGTTCCCGATCCGAACTACTGGGGGGAGCCCGCGAACGCCGAGGCGGTCGCGCTCATCTACTACACGAACTCCGACTCGATGATCGCCGACCTCCAGGCCGGCGAGCTCGACTGGGTCGACCAGGTGCCGTTCAACGCGGTCGACGTGCTCAAGGCCGACGAGAACCTGACGGTCAACGAGGTGCCCGGAGCGGAGACGACAAACATCACCTGGAACTCGAACCCGCACAAGCAGACGAACGTCGAGCTGCTCGACCCGCGGGTCAAGAAGGCGCTGTCCATGTGCATCGACCGGGAGAAGATCATCGAGGTCGTCTTCAACGGCTACGCGACGACCGTCGAGAGCCTCCCGGGCCACATCTCGAACCTCGAGAACCCCGACCTCGGGCCGCTCGTCCACGACTGCGCCGAGGGCAACCGGATGCTCGACGAGCTCGGCTACGCGCGAGGCGCCGACGGGATCCGCATCGTTCCGGCGACCACGGGCGAGAACGCGCAGCCCGAGCACCCGATGGAGTACGAGATCGTCACGCCCACGGGTGTCGACTTCAATATCGACCGCTCGTTCCAGATCGTCCAGGAGGGCTTCGCGGAGGCAGGCGTGAGGGTAACGCAGCGCGTTGGGGGCGACTCGACCGCCACCTACGCGATCCAGACGGGAGACGACTGCGACCCGGCGACGTCGACCGGCTACCAGGGCTGGGACATCGCGATGTGGGACTGGGTTGGCTACATCGATCCCGACTTCATGCTTTCGGTCGTGACGAAGGGCCAGTGGTGCTCCTGGAGCGACACCGGCTGGGACAACCCGGAGTACGACGCGATGTACGCGAAGCAGGGTGCGACGATCGACCCGGACGAGCGCAAGGCAATCGTCTACGAGATGCAGCAGGCGATCTACGACAACGTGCTCTACACGCAGCTCACAAACCACGTGATGCTCGACGCACACTCAAACACCTGGGGCGGGATCACCCCGGAGCTGACGAACCTGGCCGCGTACTCGAAGTACTACTGGACGCGGCCGGGGATGCTCGGCGGCTAGACCGGGCGTGACGGGGGGTTCGGGAGAGGGCGAGGCGTGAACCGCGGCGACCTGATCCTCAAGCGGATCGCGTTCGCGCTGATCACGGTCTTCATCGCGATCACGCTGAACTTCGTCCTCTTCCGAGCCATCCCCGGCGACGCCGTCTCGGCGCTTCGCTGTCGGCAGTGCACGGCCGCGTTCAAGGAGTACCAGCGCCAGCAGCTCGGACTCGACGAGTCCCTCTGGGTCCAGTACAAGCGCTACATTGGCGACCTGGCGCACGGGGACCTCGGCAGCTCGCTGCGCACCGAGAAGTCGGTCGCCAGCGAGCTCTGGACGCCGATCAAGAACACGCTGCCGATGATCGCGCTCGGCACCTTCTTCTCGATCCTCCTCGGTGTCCTCGGGGGGGTGGTCTGCGCCTGGCGGCGCGGTACGAAGACAGACAAGGCAACGCTGTACGCGGGCCTCACCTTCTACTCGATGCCGCCCCAGTGGCTCGGCCTGATGATGGTTCTGTTCGTCGCCGGCGCGCTCGGACTGCCGACGTCCGGCATCAAGGATCCGATCCTCGGTATCCTCGACGACGCCTCGACCTGGGAGGTCGTCGTCGACCGGCTCGAGCACATGGTGCTCCCGGCGCTGACGATCGGACTCGTCCTCTTCGGTGAGTACGCCCTGATCGCACGCTCCTCGATGCTCGAGACCCTCGGCGAGGACTACGTGCTGACAGCCCGCGCGAAGGGACTCACGAACTGGCGAATCGTGCGCACGCATGCGCTCCGCAACGCCCTGCTCCCGATCGTGACCCTGATCGCGCTCTCGCTCGGCTTCATCATTGGAGGTTTCATCACCGTCGAGTACGTTTTCTCGTACCCGGGAATCGGTCTCGCGGTCGTCGATGCGATCGACAAGCGCGACTACCCCATCCTGCAGGGCGCCTTCCTGATCCTGACGCTGTCGGTGATCTTCTTCAATCTCGTGGCCGACTTGCTCTACTTCCGCCTCGACCCGCGGGTGACCGAGTGAGTACCGCGCCCGAGCCGCTACAGGCCGAGGCGGAGACCGGCAGGCTGCGGACGATTCTGCGCTCGCCGGTCCTGCGCCGTCCGCAGATGCTGATCGGGATCGCGATCGTGCTCGCGTTCGTCGTGCTCGCCATCTTCAGCCCCCTGATCCTGTCGCGGGACCCGGAGACGAAGGTCGGCGAGGTGTTCGAGTCCCCGAGCGGCGCCCACGTGCTCGGCACCGACGGCGGCGGCGCCGACGTGGTTAGCCTGCTCATCGGCGGTACCGCCGTCTCCCTGATCGTCGGCTTCGCGGCCGCTCTCGTGTCGGCGCTGATCGGAGGGACGGTCGGGATCGCCGCCGGCTATTTCGGCGGCAGGACCGACACGGTACTGATGCGGGCGACCGACTACATGCTCGTGATCCCTGACATCCCGCTGATGATCATCATCGCCGCGCTGTTCGGGCGCTCGCTGACGAACATCATCCTGATCATCGGCCTCATCTACTGGACGTCGACGGCCCGGATCATCCGCTCGCAGGTGAAGAGCCTGCGCGAGCGCGTCTACGTCAGGCGAGCCCGCGCGGTGGGTGCCAGCAATAGCCGGGTGATCCTCCGCCACATCCTGCCGCAGGTCATGCCGCTCCTGATCGCGAACACCGTCTTGCTGATCGCGCTCGCGATCTTCGCGGAAACGTTCATCACCTTCCTCGGGCTCGGCGACCCGAGCCTGCTCTCCTGGGGCCGGCTGATCGAGAACGCGTTCAAGGACGACGCCGTACTGAACGATGCCTGGTGGGCGATCGTCCCCCCCGGCGTGTGCGTGACGCTGCTGATCCTCGCCTGCACGATGATCGGCAACTCGATGGAGGAGTCGCTCAACCCGCGGCTCCGGGTCGGGCACCTCTCGGTACGCCGGTTCCGCCTCCGTCCACTCGACGGAAAGCTCGACAGCGAATGACAGCGCCGCTGCTCAGCGTCGAGGAGCTCCACGTCTGGTTCGACCTCGCAGGCGGCGGCGAGCTGCATGCCGTCCAGGGAATCAACCTGGCGCTCGCGGAGGGCGAGCGGTTCGGGCTGGTCGGGGAGTCGGGCTGCGGGAAGACCACCGCCATCCTCGCGATGATGGGCCTGCTCCCCCCGAGCGCGAGCGTCGCCGGCGCCGTCGTGCTCGGTGGTACGAACGTCCTCGAGCGCGGCGAGGAGAGTGTCAGCCGCTACCGCTGGAAGGACGTGAGCATGATCTTCCAGGGAGCCATGAACGCGTTCAATCCGGTCCGGCGAATCGGTCACCAGATCGTGGAGCCGATGGAGCTCCACGGGGTCGCCGAAGGCGAGGCCGCGCACCGGAGGGCCGAGGAGCTGCTCGAGCTCGTCGGGATCTCGAAGGGGCGGGCCGGCCAGTACCCTCACGAGTTCTCGGGCGGCATGCGCCAGCGCGCCGCGATCGCGATGGCGCTCGCCTGCAAGCCGAAGGTGCTGCTCGCCGACGAGCCGACGACCGCGCTGGATGTGATGGTGCAGGCGCAGATCCTCGACCTGCTCGTGAACCTCTGCCGCGACCTCGGGCTGACGCTCATCATGGTCACTCACGACCTCTCGGTGGTCGCCCAGACCTGCGATCGCGCCGCCGTCATGTACGCGGGCCGGCTCGTCGAGGCCGGCCCGACCGACGCGCTGTACCACGACCCGCGTCACCCCTACACGCGGCTCCTGTTCGAGGCCACGCCCGACCTCTACGGGGAGGGCGAGATCGTCTCGATCCCGGGATCGCCGCCGCGGCTCGATCGCGACCTTGGCGGCTGCCCGTTCGTGCCGCGCTGCGACCGGGCGTTCGAGCCGTGTGCCGCGGTGCGACCCCGCCGTCTGACGGTCGCAGCCGGGCACGAGGCCGAGTGCCATCTCAACGATCCCGCGAGCAAGGCAGCCGGGTGAGCGAGGCCCGCCCTCACGCGGCTGCGCCTGGCGCGGCGCCGTTGCTCCAGGTCGACGATCTCGTCACGCAGTTCCCAATCCCGCGCGGGATGATCGGCACGCTCGCGCGTCGCCCCCGGCGCACCGTTCACGCGGTCGACGGCATCTCGTTCTCGCTCGAGACCGGGGAGATGCTCGCCCTCGTCGGCGAGTCCGGCTGCGGCAAGACGACGGCGGCCCAGACGGCGCTGCGGCTGGTCGAGCCGGTCAGGGGGTCGATCCGCTTTCGTGGAGAGGAGCTGACGAAGCACGGCGTGCGGAGGATGCGACCGCTTCGCCGCCGGATGCAGATGATCTACCAGGACCCGTACGAGTCGCTCGACCCGCGCTTCCGCGTGCGCCAGACGATCGAGGAGCCCCTCGCCGTGCATGGCCTCGGCAGCGAGACAGACCGGCGACAGCGCGTGCTCGACGCGCTCGAGCGGGCCGGGCTGACGCCGCCCGAGCTCTTCCTCGAGCGGTTCCCGCACGAGCTCTCCGGCGGCCAGCGCCAGCGGGTGGCCGTTGCGGCCGCGCTGACGCTCGAGCCCGAGCTGCTCGTCGCCGATGAGCCCGTCTCGATGCTCGACGTCTCCGTCCGGGCCGGCATCCTCGCGCTGCTCGACACGCTGCGGCGAGCCGGGCTCGGAATCCTGATGATCACGCACGACCTCTCGACCGCCGCCCACTACGCCGACCGGATCGCGGTCATGTACCTCGGCCGGATCGTCGAGGAGGGCCCGGCGAAGGAGGTCGTGCGCAACCCGCGGCACCCCTACACGAGGGCGCTCATCTCGGTCGTCCCGAAGCCCGACCCGCGCGAGCGGTCGCGGCCACAGATCCTCCGCGGCGAGACGCCGAACCCGATCGAGGTGCCGACCGGCTGCCGCTTCCACCCGCGCTGCCCGCTCGCCTTCGAGCCCTGCTCGACCGACGACCCCGTCGAGCTCGCGCCGGTCGGACCGGGCGGGCACCGGGCAGCCTGCTGGCTCATCGGCGACAGCCCCTGAACGACGGAAGGGCCGGTCGCCCGGCCCTTCCGCGATCGATCGGCCCCTGAGGGTCGCTTACATCATCCCGCTCATGTCGGGCATGCCACCGCCGCCGGCCTTCTCCTTCTCCGGCGCCTCGGCCACGATCGTCTCGGTCGTGATGATGTTCTTCGCGATCGAGGCGGCGTTCTGAAGCGCGGAGCGGGTGACCATCGTCGGGTCGATGATCCCCGACTTGATCAGATCCTCGTACTCGCCCGTGTCGACGTTCAGGCCCTGGCCCTTGCCGGCGCTGCGGACCTTGTCGACCACGACCGAGCCCTCGAGGCCGGCGTTCTCGGCAAGCTGGCGGAGCGGCTCCTCGAGCGCGCGGATGATGATCCGGGCGCCCGTCCGCTCGTCGCCCTCGAGCGACTCGACGTTCTTCTTCGCGAGCTCTGCCGCGTTCAGGAGCGCGACCCCGCCGCCGGGGACGATGCCCTCCTCGAGGGCGGCCCGGGTGGCCTGGAGCGCGTCCTCGACGCGGTGCTTCTTCTCCTTCATCTCGGTCTCGGTCGCGGCGCCGACCTTCACGACCGCGACGCCGCCGGCGAGCTTCGCGAGCCGCTCCTGGAGCTTCTCGCGGTCGAAGTCGGAGTCGGTGGTCTCGATCTCGCCCTTGAGCTGCTTGATCCGGGCCTTGATCGCGTCGGCGTCACCAGCACCGTCGATGATCGTGGTCGAGTCCTTGTCGACGACGACCTTGCGGGCGCGCCCGAGCTGCGAGAGCTTCGTGTTGTCGAGCTTCAGCCCCATCTCCTCGGTGATCACCTCGCCGCCCGAGAGGATCGCGATGTCCTCGAGCATCCGCTTGCGGCGATCGCCGAAGCCGGGCGCCTTGACGGCGACGGCCGTGAACGTGCCCCGGAGCTTGTTGACGACGATGGTCGCGAGGGACTCGCCCTCGACGTCCTCGGCGACGATCAGGAGCGGCCGGCCCGCCTGGATCACCTGCTCGAGCACGGGCAGGATGTCCTTGACGGCCCCGATCTTCTGGTTGGCGATCAGGATGTAGGGATCCTCGAGCACGGCCTCCATGCGCTCGGCGTCCGTGATCATGTAGGGCGACAGGTAGCCCTTGTCGAACTGCATGCCCTCGGTGAACTCGAGCTCGAGGCCGAACGTCTGGCCCTCCTCGACGTTCACGACGCCGTCCTTGCCGACCTTCTCGATCGCGTCGGCGATCACGTCGCCGACCTCGCGCTCGCGGGCGGAGATGGTGGCGACCCGGGCGATGTCCTCCTTGCCCGAGACCTCCTTGGACTGACCCTTGAGATCCTCGACGACCCAGCCCACGGCGTTCTCGATGCCGCGCTTCAGCGCCATCGGGTTCGCGCCGGCGGCGACGTTCTTGAGGCCCTCGCGGATGATCGCCTGGGCGAGCACGGTCGCGGTCGTCGTGCCATCGCCCGCAACGTCGTTCGTGGCCGTCGCGACCTCGCGGACGAGCTGCGCGCCCTGGTTCTCGAACGGATCCTCGACCTCGATCTCGCGGGCGATGGTGACGCCGTCGTTCGTGATCGTGGGCGCGCCGAACTTCTTGTCGAGGACCGCGTAGCGGCCCTTGGGACCGAGCGTCACCTTGACGGCGTTGGCGACGGTGTTGACGCCGCGCTCGAGCGCGCGCCGGGCGTCCTCGCTGAACTTGAGCTCCTTGTGTGCCATTCAGGTTTCCTCCGTGCCGGTTCTAGGCGGCCTTCTTCGACTTCTTGGTCTCGGTCTTGACGACCTTCGCGAGCACGTCGGACTCCCGCAGGATCAGGTACTCCGCGGGGCCGATCTTGATCTCCGTGCCGCCGTACTTGGAGAAGATGATCTCGTCACCCTCGTCCACGTCCATCTTCACGTGCTCGCCGTCCTCGTCCCGCGGGCCCGGGCCGACCGCCAGCACGCGACCCCGCTGCGGCTTCTCCTTCGCCGTATCCGGCAGGACGATGCCGCTCGCCAGGACCTCCTCCTCGTCGAGAACCTCGACGATGAGGCGGTCACCAAGGGGCTGCAGATCCATGTGGCGTTCCTCCTGTTGTCGCCGTTTCCCTGTTGCTGGCACTCGGCCAAGGCGAGTGCCAGAAATCGCCCGCCGCGAACTGTAGCGCAGCGGCGACGCCCTTCGCAAGTCGCTCTTGGCACTCCGGCACCGTGAGTGCCAGCGGGGCGACCCCGGGAGACGTCATGCGGACGGGGTGGGAACCTCTATGATTCGGGCGCCTCCGTCGCGCCCATGCCGAGCTACGCCCTCAACTTCTACTCGCCGATCGTCGCGGACCAGCTGCGCAGCCGGCGCAAGACCGCCACGATCCGGCTCGGCGACAAGTCGGGGAAGTACCGCAAGGGGATGGTCGTCCGCGTGCTCGCCGGCACGCGCTTCGGGCCGCGCGAGTCGATCTTCGACGCCGTGATCGACAAGGTCGAGGTGAAGCGGCTCGGCGAGCTCTCGCCGCGCGAGATCACGCACGACAACCCAGAGCTGCGCCGCACCGAGGAGGTGGCGCAGTTCCTCTCCCAGCTCTACAACCGCGAGGTCACCGAGGAGGACACGGTCACCGTGATCTACTTCTCGGAGATCCTCGACGCGTCGAGGTCGCGCTAGCTAGGAGCGGCCCGGGCGGCTGCGGCGGATCGGACCGCCGAGCCCGCTCGGCGCCCGAAGCGTCGCGCCGCAGGCCTCGCAGTCGACCGCGAACACCGACGGGATCGGCGCCTCGCAGGCGGGGCAGCGGCTCACGTACGGGCCCCCGCAGGCCGGGCACGACGACGGCAGCGCCGCCTCGTCCCCCTCGAAGTAGCGCTGGGCGTGACCGCAGGCCGAGCAGAAGCCGACCCAGTCGCCGAGAATCTTGCGGCGCTCCTCCTGGAGCCACGTGCGCCTGCGGGCCACGACCGCACTCTAGAGGCCCCGGGGTAGCGGCGGCAGTCGGCTAGAGTTGGCGGGAGCGACGAGAGGAGACGCTCGCATGGCCCTCGCCAGGGAGGCTGAGCCGGTCGGCTCGCTCCACGAGATCAGGGAGGCCGGGCTTGCCCGGGAGGACCTCCTGACGATCTACCGCCACCTCCTGCTCACGCGCGGCGTCGAGGAGCGCGGCCACATCCTCTACAAGCAGGGGAAGATCCCCGGCAGCTTCTACACCGGCCGCGGCAACGAGGCCGCCGCGGTCGGCGTTGCCACGGCCATGGGCCCGCACGACGTCGGGGCGCCGCTCCACCGCGACATGGGCGTCCAGATCGTCCGCGGCGTCGAGCCCTGGCGGATCTTCGCGAACTACATGGGCCGGGCCGGCGGGCCCGCGCGGGGCAAGGACGGCAACGTCCACATGGCCGACGACCACCTCGGCCTGATCGCGATGGTCAGCCACCTGCCCGCCGTGATGCCGGTCGCGGTCGGCTGCGCCCTCGCCTTTCGCATCCGCGACGAGCACCGCGTCGCCCTGACCTGGTTCGGCGACGGCGCCTCAGCCCGCGGCGACGCGCACGAGGCGATGAACTTCGCTGGCGTCCGGCGCCTTCCGGTCGTCTTCGTCTGCGACAACAACCACTGGGCCTACTCGACGCCGAGTCACCTCGAGTACGCGTGCGACCGGATCGCCGACCGTGCGCAGGCCTACGGTTTCGAGGGCGTCGTCGTCGATGGCACGGACGTCCTCGCCGTCTACCGCGAGGCGCGGAGGGCGATCGAGAAGGCGCGCGCGGGCGGCGGCCCGACGCTGCTCGAGTGCGAGACGATGCGGATGGAGGGTCACGCGGCCCACGATGACGCGTCCTACGTCCCCCGCGAGCTGCTCGAGGCGTGGGCGCGGCGCGATCCGATCGACCGCTTCGAGGCCTGGTTGCGCGACCACGCCGACCTGACCGAGGACGAGGACGATCGCATCCGTTCCGAGGTCAAGCGGCTGCTCGAGGACGCGGTCCGGCGCGCAGAGGAGAGCCCGCTGCCCGAGCCGGAGTCGGCCCTCACGGGCGTCTACGCGGAGCCGGCCGAGCTCGACGCGCCGCACTTCCCCTGAGATGGCCGAGCTGACCTACGTCCAGGCGATCTCGCTCGCGCTCGCGGAGGAGCTGCGCCGCGACGAGCGCGTGTTCCTGATCGGCCAGGACGTCGGCGTCTTCGGCGGCGCGTTCAAGGTCACGCAGGGATTGCAGGCCGAGCTCGGCGAGTGGCGGGTGATCGACGCGCCGCTGTCCGAGATCGCGATCGTCGGCGGCGGGATCGGCGCCGCGCTCGTCGGCATGAGACCGATCGTCGAGATCCAGTTCGCGGATTTCGTCTCGATCGCCTGGGACCAGCTCACCACGGTCGCCGCGAAGCAGCACTACCGCGCGGGCACGCCGGTGCCGCTCGTCGTGCGCCTGCCCTCCGGCGGCGGCTTCTCGGGCGGGCCGTTTCACTCCCAGAGCCCGGAGTCGGGCTTCGCGCACGTCCCGGGGCTCAAGATCGCGTGCCCCGCGACCCCCGCCGACGCGAAGGGGCTGCTCGTGTCCGCGATCGCCGACCCGAACCCGGTGCTCTTCTTCGAGCACAAGCACCTGTACCGGCGGATCAGGGGCGAGGTCCCGGAGGGCCGTTTCGCGATCCCGCTCGGCAAGGCACGCGTCCACCGGGAGGGCTCCGACGTCACGGTCGTGACCTGGGGCGCGATGGTGCACACGGCCGCCGAGGCCGCCGAGGCCGTCGCCACGGAGGGGCTCTCGACGGAGATCCTCGACCTGCGCACGCTCTGCCCCTGGGATCGAGGCGCCGTGCTCGCGTCGGTCGAGAAGACGTCGCGGCTGCTCGTGCTGCACGAGGACGTGCGCACCGGCGGCTTCGGCGCCGAGATTGCCGCCACCGTCGCGGAGGAGGCGTTCGAGTCGCTCGACGCGCCCGTGCGGCGGATCGCCGCGCCCGACACGCCCGTTCCCTTCTCGCCGCCGCTCGAGCGGCGGTTCATCCCCCAGGTGGAGGACGTCGCGCGGGGACTGCGCGAGCTCGCCGCCTACTAGCGTCCGGAGGAGCGATGGCCACAGACACCGCAGTCGACGTCGTGATGCCCCAGATGGGCGTGTCCGTCTCGGAAGGCACGATCACGCGCTGGCTCCGCTCGGAAGGCGAGACGGTCGCCGCTGACGAGCCACTGCTCGAGATCTCCACGGACAAGGTCGACACGGAGGTCCCCTCCCCGGCCACCGGCGTTCTGGCCCGGATCCTCGTGGCCGAGGGGGAGACGGTCGCGGTCGGGACCGCGCTCGCGACGATCGTCCCGCCGGGCGCGAACACACCCGCGCTGCCCCCTGCCGCGTCCGAGCCGCAGGCCGCCGAGGCGGCGCCCGCGGGGACGGCGGCCGGCCCGGTGCTGGCGGCCCCTGACCTGGGCAACGGCGAGGCCGGCGGCCGCGCGTTCGTCTCCCCGGTCGTGGCCCGGATCGCTGCGGAGCACGGCGTCGACGTGAGCCGCGTTCAGGGCACCGGACGTGCCGGCCGCGTCACGAAACAGGACATCCTCGCCCACGTTGCGGCGACACCCGCGGCGGCGGCGACACCCGCCGAGGCCCCGCCGCACCTCGCCCCGCCCGCGCCGCCCCCGCCGCCTGCCGCCGCTCCGGTCACCGCGACCGGGGCGAGCACGGGGGAGACGGTCGAGCCGCTGAGCGTGATGCGCCGCGCGATCGCCGAGCACATGATCCGCTCCGTTCAGACCTCCGCGCACGTCACGTGCGTCTTCGAGATCGACATGTCGCGCGTCGTTCGGATCCGCGACCGACTGAAGCGCGAGTACGAGGAGCGCCACGGGGTACGTCTCACGTACCTACCGTTCGTCTGCCGCGCCGTCGTGGACGCGCTCGCGAAGTGGCCGCGGCTGAACGCGGAGATCCGCGGCGACACGCTCGTCACGAAGAGCTTCGTCAACCTCGGCATCGCGGTCGCGCTCGATGAGGGCAAGGGGCTGATCGTGCCGGTCATCCGCAACGCCGAGGAGCGAAACCTGCTCGGGCTCGCACGCGCCATCGCCGACCTGGCCGAGCGGGCGCGCGCGAAACGGCTCTCCCCTGACGAGGTCCGCGGCGGCACCTTCACGATCACGAACCCGGGCGGGTTCGGCGCCGTCATGGGCACCCCGATCATCAATCAGCCGCAGGTCGGGATCATCGACGTCGAGGCCGTCGTCAAGCGCCCGGTCGTCGTCACCGACGCGCACGGAAACGACGCGATCGCGATCCGCCCGATCATGAACCTCTCCCTCTCCTACGACCACCGCCTCGTCGACGGCGCCTACGCTGCGCCCTTCATGCGCGATCTCCGTACCAGCCTCGAGACCTGGGAGGAGGAGGCGTATTAGCCGCGGCGCCTACCTCCTGAACGCGGGCCCGACCGGCTACCGGGAGGCGTGGGAGCTCCAGCGCAACCTCGCCGCCGCCGTCCGCCAGGGCGCGATCCCCGACACGGTGATCATGCTCGAGCACCCGCCGACGATCACGCTCGGGCGCCGCACGGCCGGCGAGGAGCTGCACCTGCCCGCCGGGCTCAAGGTCGAGGTCGTCGAGACCGACCGCGGTGGACGCTCCACCTACCATGCCCCGGGACAGCTCGTCTGCTACCCGATCCTCGACCTGGGGCGCCACGGCAAGGACGTCAAGAAGTACTGCCGCGACCTCGAGGAGACCGTGATCCGCGCGCTCCGGGCCTTCGGGCTCGAGGGTGCCCGGATCGACGGCCTGACCGGCGTCTGGCTCCGGGGCCCCGATCGCAAGATCGCCTCGATCGGCGTCCATGTCGCGCGCTGGGTGACGACGCACGGCTTCGCGCTCAACGTCGACCTCGATCCGGCGCCGTTCACGGACTGGATCACCGCGTGCGGGCTCGAGAACGCGACGTTCACGACGATCGCGGCCGAGCTCGGGCGTCCGGTCGGGGTCGCCGGGGCGCGCCCGCACGTTGCCGGCGCGCTGGCCGAGGTCTTCGGCCTGCACCTCGAGGAGCTGCCGGTCGAGAACGGCGCCGGCCTCTGGCCGCAGCCCGTCCACGAGCGGGTGGTCAGGAAGCCCGCCCGCCCGGGGAAGCCCCGTGGAACCGAGCAGGTCACTGCCGGTCTCTGAGCGGCCGCGCCGGCCGGAGTGGATGAAGGTTCGCGCGCCGAGCCGCGACTCGCGCTACTTCGAGGTGCGCGAGCTCCTGCACGGCCGTCAGCTCGCGACGATCTGCGAGGAGGCGCGTTGCCCGAACATCGGCGAGTGCTGGGGCCGGGGCACCGCCACCTTCCAGATCCTTGGCGAGACATGCACGCGTGCCTGCCGCTACTGCTACGTCAACTCCGGCCGCCCGGAGGACCCTCCCGACCCGCTCGAGCCGCTGCGACTCGCGCAGACCGCGAAGCAGATGGGGCTCTCGCACGTGGTCGTCACCTCCGTCGACCGCGACGACCTGCCGGATCGGGGCGCGGGCCAGTTCGCGGCGGTCACGCGCGCGCTCGCCCGGGCGCTGCCGGAGGCTTCCGTCGAGCTGCTCACACCGGACTTCCTCGGCGTCGAGGACGAGGCACTGCGCACCGTGCTCCGCGAGCGACCGCGGGTCTTCGGCCACAACATCGAGACCGTCCGGCGCCTGCACCGCGCGCTGCGGGGCGCGAAGGCCGACTACGACGGCGCGCTGCGCCTGCTCGCCCGCGCGAAGGAGCTCGCCGGCTACCCGGTGCTGACGAAGTCGGGACTGATCGTCGGGCTCGGCGAGACGAACGACGAGGTGGTCGCGACGATGCGCGAGCTGCGCTCGCACGGGGTCGACGTGGTCACGATCGGCCAGTACCTGCGCCCGTCGCCCCGGCACGCGCCGATCGCCCGCTGGGTCCACCCCGACGAGTTCCGGGCCTTCCGGGAGGCGGGCGAGCGGCTGGGTTTCGGCACCGTCTTCGCCGGGCCGCTCGTGCGCTCGTCCTACCGCGCCGACGAGCAGCGCCACGCGGCCGAGACTGGCCGCGGCGCGATCGCGTACTGAGCCCCGACGCTAGCCGTGCGGCCGCGCCATCGCGCGGTAGTCGAGCGCCGCGTCGAGCACGTCGTCGCTGACACCCCGCTCGCGCGCGACCTCGCGTAGCGAGCGGCCCGACGCGGATGCGTCCTTGACGATCTCGGCGGCAGCGTCGTAGCCGATGTAGGGGTTGAGCGCGGTCGCGGCGGACAGGGTCAGCTCGGCGTAGCGCTCACACTGGTCGCGGTTCGCCTCGATCCCGTCCACGCACTTCTCGGCGAGCAGCCCGGACGCGCTCGCGAGCAGCCCGATCGACTGGAGCAGGTTGCGGGCCATCAGCGGCACGAACACGTTCAGCTCGAAGTGGCCCTGCAGGCCGCCGACCGCGATCGCCTGGTCGTTCCCGATCACCTGCGCGGCAACCTGCGTCACGACCTCGGGAATGACCGGGTTGACCTTGCCCGGCATGATCGAGCTGCCCTTCTGGAGCTCGGGCAGGAACAGCTCGGCGAGGCCGGCCCTGGGGCCCGAGCCCATCAGCCGCAGATCGTTCGCGATCTTCGTCAGCGACACGGCGACGACCTTGAGCGCACCCGAGGCCTCGACGAGCCCATCGCGCGCGGCCTGCGCCTCGAACGGGTCGGCAGGCGGGTTGATCGCGAGCCCGGACTCCCCGGCAAGCCGCGCTCTCACCCGCGCGGCGAACTCCGGGTGGGTGTTCAGACCGGTGCCGGTCGCCGTCCCGCCGAGCGGGATCTGGCCGAGGCGGCCGAGCGTCGACTCGACCCGGGCCGCCCCCTCGCGCACCTGGGCGGCGTAGCCGGCGAACTCCTGGCCGAGCGTGACCGGCACCGCGTCCATCAGGTGGGTGCGCCCGGACTTGACGACGTCGGCGAGCTCGCCGGCCTTCGCCGCGAGCGACGCCTCGAGCCGGCGCAGCGCGGGCAGCAACTCCTCGACGAGGTCGTGCAGGGCGGCGAGGTGGACCGCGGAGGGGAAGACGTCGTTCGAGGACTGGCCCATGTTGACGTGATCGTTCGGATGCACGCCCTCACCCGCAAGCGTCGCTATCACCTCGTTCGCGTTCATGTTCGAGGACGTGCCCGACCCGGTCTGGAAGACGTCGATCGGGAACTGGTCGTCGAACTCGCCCGCGGCCACGCGGTCGGCCGCGGCGGCGATCCGCTCGGCCAGGTCACCGTCGAGCAGGCCGAGCTCGGCGTTGACGCGGGCCGCAGCGGCCTTGATCCGGGCGAGCCAGCGCGCGACCGAGACCGGAATCGGCTCGCCCGAGACGGGGAAGTTCGCGATCGCCTTGCGCGTCTCGCCGCCCCAGAGCTCCCGCTGCTCGCACGCCACGGCACGTGAGTCTAGCCGGCGGCGGGCTTGCGCGGAGCGCCACCGTGCGAGACCATTCGCGCTGGAAGCGATGCTTGAGGACACCGCCGCCGCGACCACCGGGATCCCGGAGCTCGACCTCGCCCTCGGCGGGCTCTACTGGGGCGACAACGTCGTCTGGGAGCTCGAGGGCTCCGGCGAGGTCGAGCCGTTCTTCCGCGCGGCCGCCGCCCGGGCGGACGCGTACCACACTGCCGCCTACGTCACCCTCACCCGCTCGCCCGACGAGGTGCTGGCCGCTTTCCCCGGCCTCGAGGTGCTCGACGCCCGGCCCGGCTCCCCGCTTGCGGGGGCAGACGCCCTGATCCGCGAGATCCGGGCGCGCTGCTCGACGCTCGAGCGCGACCTGCTCCTGTTCGATCCCCTCGAGACGATCGCGCGGCAGTGGGGCGTCGACCGCGCCCAGCAGCTGTTCACCCAGGGCTGCCCGATGCTGCTCGAGCTCGGGGCGATCGCCTACTGGTCGCTTGCCGCCGGCAGCTACCCGCTCGCGCTGCGCCGGGAGATCGAGGAGGTGACCCAGTGCGTCCTCGCCGTCGCCGACGGTCGCGTCCGGATCGCGAAGTCGGAAGGGCGCCCGTTCGGCGTCCAGGGAACCGTCTTTCGCTACGAGCTCGAGGGCGGGGCGGTCAGCCTCGCGCCCGCGCCCGCGGCCGCGCGCCTCGGCGGCGCCCTGCGCTCGATCCGTCTGCAGCGCCACCTCTCCCAGAGCGAGCTGGCCCGGCTCGCGGGCGTGTCGCCGAGCGCCGTGTCCCAGGCCGAGCGCGGCCAGCGAGGCCTGTCCTTGGAAACGCTGCTCGACCTGACCGCCCGGCTCGGGATTACGCTCGACGAGCTCTTGCGGGGCGAGGTCGCGCCCGGCTACCGGCTCGCCCGCCGGCACGATCCGCGCGGCCGGCCAGCGAACGGCAAGCCGGTCGCGCTGCTCGACGACCCGCAGACTGGCCTGCGGGCATACCTCGTCCGGCTGGCACCGAAGGCGACCTCGGAGCTCGGCTTCGCGCACAAGGGCGTCGAGCTGATCGCCGTCGCGAGCGGCCTCGTGCAGGTCGTGCTCGCCACCGGCCGCCCCGTGCTGCGCCATGGCGAGGCGCTGCTCGCCGAGCGCAGCGGCATCTCGGCGATCCGCAATCTCTCCGACGGGGACGCCACGGTGTTCTGGATCCTCCGCGACGAGCCGGTTCGGCCCGAGGCGGCACCGGTCTGAGCGAGCTCACCCCGCCTGGAACGCGGTCTGCAGCAGCTCTTCCCAGGTCACGAGCTTGACGCGCGGGCGGCCCCGCTTCTCCCCGAGCGCCCGCTCAGCGCGATCGATCGCCTGCCAACCCTCGTAGCCGACCACCCGGATACCCCGCCCGGCCAGCAGGGCATCGACGTGCCCCGCGTCGCCGCGTCGCCCGAGCGTCCCCGCCCGCGCGTCCTCGAGCAGGAGCTCGACCGTCTCCGTCGCGCACTTCTTGTTCGTGCCGATCACCCCGCTCGGACCGCGCTTGATCCAGCCGGCGCAGTAGACGCCGGCGAGCGGCTCCCCGGCGCCGTCGAGCACCCGCCCGTCGCGATTGCGGATCGTCCCCCGCTCCTCGTCGAAGGGAACGCCATCGATCGGCACGCCGCGGTAGCCGACGCTCCGAAACACGATGCCGCACGGGATCGTCTCCCGCTCGCCGGTCGGCACCGCCCGCACGCTCCCGCGGCCGTCGCCGACGAGCTCGTTGCGCACCACCTCGATCGCCTCGATCCGCCCGTTGCCCCTGATCGCGACCGGCGACGTCTCGAACCGCAGCCGGAGCGTGCGCCGCCGCCGGGCGGGAGGCCGGGTTGCGTACTCGCGCAGCACCTCGAGGGTCCGCTCGGCGGTGGCGTCCCCCGAGACGACCTCGACCCCGGGACCGGAGGCGAGCTGGGCGGGGTCGACCGCGACGTCCGCGTCGGCGAGCTCACCGAGCTCCTTCAGCTCGGGGGTCGTGAACGCCGCCTGCGCCGCGCCCCGGCGGCCGAGCACGAGGATCTCGCGGATGCCCGAGCCGAGGATGGCCGCGATCGCCGCGTCGGTCGTGTCGGTCGCGGCCAGCTCCTGCTCCGAGAGCGCGAGCATCCGGGCCACGTCGACCGCGACGTTGCCGTTGCCGATCACGACCGCCCGCTCGCACGAGAGGTCGAACCGGAGCCCCTGGAAGTCCGGATGCCCGTTGTACCAGGCCACGAAGGCGGTCGCCGGCCAGGAGCCCTGCAGGTCCTCGCCCGGGATCCCGAGCCGGCGGTCGGTCTGCGCGCCGCATGCGTACACGACCGCGTCGTACAGATCCTCGAGCTCGGCGTGGGCGAGGTCGCGCCCCACCTCGACGTTCCCGAGGAAGCGGAAGCCCGGCTGCGCCGCGATCTTCTCGAACACGCGCGAGACCACCTTGATGTTCGGATGGTCGGGCGCGACGCCGAGACGGACGAGCCCCCATGGGGTCGGCAGGCGCTCGATCAAGTCGACCTCGACCGGCAGCCCGGCGGCGAGGAGCTGTCCGGCCGCGTAGAAGCCGGCCGGGCCAGACCCGACCACCGCGACGCGAAGCGGCTGACTTCCGGTCACGTGACGCCCCGCGGCGAGCCGGGAGCTGTCAGTGGGCGCAGCCGGAGCCGCAGCCGCCGTGACCCGCGTCCTCGGCCTCGTCCTTCGCCTGGAACGACGAGCCGCAGCCGCACGACGCGACGACGTTTGGGTTCTCGATCGAGAAGCCGGCTCCCATCAGGCCGTCGACGAAGTCGATCTCGGCACCGGTCAGGTACGGTGCGCTGTACGGGTCGACGACGACCCGTACCCCGTGGAGCGCGAGCTCGTGATCGCCGTCCTGGGGGCCGCGGTCGAATCCGAGCGCGTACTGGAAGCCCGAGCAGCCGCCGCCCTGGATCGCGATGCGCAGCACCTCGGCCTCTCCGGCCGGCTCCTGGGAGGCGAGCTCCCTGACTTTCTCGGCCGCTCGCTCGGTCAGGGAGAGCAGTTGGCCTGTCTCGGTCGTAGCCATGACCCGATTCTAGCAACCGCCGCCCGGGACGACCGGCGGGCAGCGGAAACGCGGCTTTGTGACACTCGTAGCAGGAAAACTTGCCCGCTCAGACGGCACTCTTCCCACTCGCGTGGCGCGCGCTTGTGGCGATAGGATGCAGCCGGTGTTGGACAGCTATCTCCCGCTCTTCATGTACGCGACGATCGCGTTCGTGATCGCCGTGTCGATGATCGCGTTCTCGTTCCTCTTCGCCAAGCGCCCGGCCCGGCGAACGCGCGCGAGGACGATCCCGTTCGAGTCGGGAGTCTCGACCGGCCCGCCGCCACGGCAGAAGCTGTCCGTCAAGTTCTACCTGATCGCGATGCTCTTCCTGGTCTTCGACATCGAGGTCGTGTTCCTCTACACGGTCGCGACGATGCTCGGAGAGATCGGCTGGTTCGCGGTCGCGGAGTTCGCGTTCTTCCTCGCGATGCTGATTGTCCCGTTCGTGTACGTCTGGAAGAGGGGGGCACTCGATTGACCCGCGCGGCGCCGCGGGGCAGGCTCGCGGATCTCGGTCTGTCCACGGAGCGCGTCCTCATGAAGAGCAAGGGTGCGGGCGTCTTCGAGCGGGAGGTGGCCGAGCTCGAGGAGCGGCTGCTCCCGACCACGCTCGAGCGGGCGATCGCCTGGGCGCAGACGAAGTCGATGTGGCCCGACACGTTCGGGCTCGCCTGCTGCGCCATCGAGATGATGTCGATCGTCTCCGCGCGCTACGACATTGCCCGTTTCGGCATGGAGGCGTTCCGCGCCTCGCCCAGACAGGCCGACCTCCTGATCGTCTCTGGCCGCGTCTCGCACAAGATGGCGGCGCCGCTGCGCCAGATCTACGACCAGATGCTCGAGCCCAAGTGGGTGATCGCGATGGGCGCGTGCGCCAGCTCGGGCGGCATGTTCAACAACTACGCCGTCCTCCAGGGCGTTGACCGGGTCGTTCCCGTCGACATCCACGTGCCCGGCTGCCCGCCTCGCCCGGAGGCCCTGATGGAGGGAATCGTGCGGCTGCACGAGAAGGTCAGGGCGGGCGTGCCGCCCGCGTACGAGCTGAGGAAGGTTGCGACGTGACGACGGGGGCGCCCGCCTAGTGGCCTACGAGCACGTGCCCGGGTACCTCTCCGAGGAGACGGATCGCGGCGAGACGACCGTGGTCGTCGAGCGCGAGCACCTGCGCGAGGCCGCGCGGTACCTGCGCGACGCGCACGGCTTCAACTTCCTCGCCGACGTCGCCGCCGCCGACTACCTCGGCTGGGGCGAGACGGGGGTCGCCGGCTACTGGGGCAGCCCGGCCGGGCGCGACCCGAGCACGCCCGGGTCCTGGGGTCTCGCGAAGCTGCCGCGGGAGAAGCCGAAGCGCTTCTCCGTCTCCTTCCACCTGCTCGCGCTCCGCCGCGGTGCTCCGCGCGTCCGCCTTCAGGTCTGGTGCGACGACGGCGAGCCGGTCCCCAGTGTCGTGCCGGTGTGGCCGGCCGCCGACTGGCTCGAGCGCGAGCAGTACGACCTGCTCGGGATCGTCTTCGAGGACCACCCGAATCTCGTGCGGATCCTGATGTCGGAGGACTGGGAGGGCCATCCGCTGCGCAAGGACTACCCGATCGGCGGCGAGCCGGTCCGCTTCTCGGAGGCCGAGTGACGGCCCGCGGCACCGCGGCGTCCGTCGAGTTCCCGGCCGCCGGCGCCGCCCGGGCGCGGCGCGTCTCCGCCGCGGCGCCCCCGTATCGCGGCAGCCGCATCCCGTCGCCGATCCCGACCATCCTCCAGGTCGCCGAGGCGGTCGCCGCGACCGGGGACGTGCTGACAGTCAACTTCGGGCCGAACCACCCCTCGACGCACGGCGTCCTGCGGCTCGTCGTGGATCTGGACGGCGAGCGCGTCGTCGGCATCCAGGCCGTGATCGGCTACCTCCACACGGGCTTCGAGAAATCGATGGAGTCGAAGTCGTACTGGCAGGCAATCACCTATCCGGCCCGTATGGACTACCTGTCCTTCCAGCAGAACGAGCTCCTGTTCGTGCTGGCGATCGAGAAGCTGCTCGGGGCGGAGCCGCCCCCGAAGGCGGTCTGGATGCGGACGCTGCTCGCCGAGCTGACCCGGATCCACTCGCACCTCGTCTGGCTCGGCACCACGGGCCTCGAGCTCGGGGCGATCTCGATGTTCTGGTACTGCTTCCGCGAGCGCGACCTGATCCTCGACCTGATCGAAATGGTCACGGGCGTGCGCATGCACACCCGCTACTTCCAGGCGGGCGGGCTCGCTGAGGACATCCCGCCCGGGTTCGAGCGGGAGTGTCGCAAGCTCGTCGAGGTGATGCCGGCGAGGATCAGCGAGTACGAAGCCCTGTTCGACAGCAACCCGATCTTCATCGAGCGGACGAAGGGGATCGGCCTGCTCTCGGCCGAGGACGCGATCGCGCTCGGCCAGTCGGGGCCGATGCTACGCGCCTCCGGGGTCGACTGGGACCTGAGGCGCGACCAGCCGTACCTCGCCTATCCCGAGCTCGACTTCGATGTGCCCGTCTATCCGGAGTGCGACGTGTACGCCCGCTACCGCGTGCACATGGACGAGCTGCGCCAGTCGGTCCGGCTGGTCGAGCAGTGCCTGGACGGGATGCCCGACGGCCCCTGGATCGTCGACGACCGCAAGTTCGTGTTGCCGCCCCGCGGCGAGCTGCACACGTCGATGGAGAGCCTGATCCACCACTTCAAGCTGGTCAGCGAGGGCTACCGCGTCCCCGAGGGCGAGATCTACGAGGCGATCGAGAGCGCCCGCGGAGAGCTCGGCTGCTACCTCGTCTCGGACGGCGGTGCCCGCCCGTGGCGCGTCCACTTCCGGGCGCCCTCCTTCGTCGCGCTCCAGGCGACCGCCGCCTGCCTGACCGACAGCCTGATCGCGGACATGATCGCGATCGCTGCGTCGCTCGACCCCGTGATGGGAGACGTCGACCGCTGAGATGGGCGAGCTCCGGGACGAGATCCAGGCCGTCGCGCAGCGCTACCCGGCGCGGCGCTCGGCCGTCATCCCCGCGCTGCGGCTCGCCCAGGAGCGCCACGGCTGGCTGCCCCCCGAGGCGTTCCGCGAGGTGGCCGAGGCGCTCGAGCTCACACCCGCCTACTGCAAGGCCGTGGCCAGCTTCTACGACATGTTCCACCTCGAGCCCGTCGGCCGGCACACGGTCGAGATCTGCACGAACGTCTCCTGCGCCCTCGCCGGCGCGCAGCGGACGCTCGAGGCGTTCGAGCGCGAGCTTGGGATCCGGGCCGGCGACACGACCCGGGACGGCGCCGTCACGCTGCGCACGATCGAGTGCGCCGGCGGCTGCGGCTGGGGTCCGGTCGTCGCCGTCGACCACCGCTACCGCGAGCCGGTACGCCCGGACGACGTCCCGGCGATCGTCGCCGACCTGCGGAGGCCCCATGGCTCGTAGGCAGATCGTCTTCGAGCTGGCGGAGCACGCCGACGTCACCCGGCTCTCCGACTACGAGCGGGCGGGCGGCTACGCGTCGCTGCGCAAGGCGCTCGCCATGGAGCCCGCGCAGGTGATCGAGGAGCTGCTCGCCTCCGGCCTGCGCGGTCGCGGCGGCGCCGGCTTCCCGATGGGGCGTAAGGCGAGCTTCCTGCCCAAGCCGGACCAGACCGCGAAGCCGATCTACCGCGCCGTCAACGGCGACGAGTCGGAGCCTGGCACGTTCAAGGACCGCGAGATCATGCTGCGCGTCCCCCACCAGGTGATCGAGGGGATCCTGATCGCGAGCTACGCGATCCAGGCCCGGGCCGCGTTCCTCTACATCCGCGGCGAGTACCTGACCGAGTTCGAGGTCCTGCAAGCCGCGCTCGAGGAGGCACACGCCCGCGGCCTCGTGGGCGCGAACATCCTCGGTTCCGGTTACTCGGTCACGATCGTGATCCACCGCGGCGCCGGCGCGTACATCTGCGGCGAGGAGACCGGCCTGCTCGAGTCGCTCGAGGGCAAGCGCGGCCAGCCCCGCACGAAGCCGCCGTTCCCCGCGATCGCCGGCCTCTACGCCGCGCCGACGCTGATCAACAACGTCGAGACGCTCGCGACCGTGCCGCGCATCCTCGCCTGCGGCGGCGAGAGCTACGCGAAGCTCGGCGTCGAGAACTCCGCGGGAACGCGGGTCTTCTCCCTCTCCGGGAACGTCGCCCGCCCCGGCAACTACGAGCTCGAGCTCGGAACGACCCTGCGCGAGCTCGTGCTGGAGATCGGCGGCGGCGTCCCGGGCGGGCGGACGCTGAAAGCCGTGATCCCCGGCGGCTCCTCGGTGCCCGTGCTGACGCCCGATCAGCTCGAGACCCCGCTCGACTTCGACTCCATGGCCCGGGCCGGAACCATGCTCGGCTCCGGCGCGGTGATCGTGATCGACGACCGCTGCTGCATGGTGCAACTGGCGCTCAGGGTCGCCCAGTTCTACCGCCACGAGTCGTGCGGCAAGTGCACGCCCTGCCGTGAGGGCACCCGCTGGATGGTCGAGATCATCCGGCGGATCGAGGAGGGCACCGCGGCCCAGGGTGAGCTCGACCTGCTCCTGAACGTCTGCGCGCGCATTCTCGGTAGATGCCTCTGCCCGCTCGGCGACGCGGCGGCGATGCCCGTGTCGAGCTACGTGACGAAGTTCCGCGCCGAGTTCCAGCGCCATCTCGACGAGGGCGGCTGTCCCTTCCGCGGCACGTCCTCGCTCGAGGGCGTACTCGCGCCGGTCGACGAGCACCACGCGCACGTCCGCGCCCGGATCGAGGTCCCCGCTTGAGCGCGCCCGAGCAGGTCACCCTGACGATCGACGGTCGCGCGGTCTCGGTGCCGAAGGGCACGGGGCTCGTCGAGTCGGCGCTCCAGGCCGGAATCGAGATCCCCGTCTTCTGCTACGAGCCGCGGCTCGGACCGCCGCTCGGCGCCTGTCGCATGTGCCTCGTCGAGATCGAGGGCCTGCCGAAGCTCCAGGCTGCGTGCACGCTGACCGCGCAGGACGGGATGGTCGTGAAGACCTCGGCGGCGAGCGCCCAGGCCGCGGACGGCCAGGAGGGCGTGCTCGAGTTCATCCTCCTCAACCACCCGCTCGACTGCCCCGACTGCGACAAAGGCGGCGAGTGCCCGCTCCAGGACCTGACGTTTCGCTACGGGCCCGGAACGACCCGGATGGTGCTGCCGAAGCGGACGTACGACAAGCCGATCCCCCTCTCGCCGCTGATCGCGCTCGACCGGGAGCGCTGCATCCTCTGCTACCGCTGCACCCGCTTCTCCGAGCAGGTCGCCGAGGACGGCCAGCTCGTGGCGCTGAACCGGGGCGCCTCCTCGATCATCGCCACGTTCGAGGACGAGCCCTACCGCGCGCACTTCACGGGCAACGTGGTCGAGCTCTGCCCGGTCGGGGCGCTCACCTCGACCGTCTACCGCTTCAGGGCGCGGCCCTGGGAGATCCAGAACGTACCCACCGTCTGCGGGCTCTGCCCGGTCGGCTGCAACGTCTTCGCGACGACCCGCGAAGGCACGGTCGCGCGGATCCTCTCGCGCAACCACCCCGAGGTGGATGAGGGCTGGCTCTGCGACAAGGGCCGCTTCGCCCACGACCACCTCCGCGCCGCCGACCGGCTACGCGAGCCGATCCGCCGGATCCGGATGCGCGGCCTCGTCGCCGTGCCGTGGGAGGAGGCGCTCGCTGCCGCCGAGGAGGGGCTGCGCGCCGCGGGCCCTTCGGTCTGCGTCGCCTTCTCGGGCGGGGAGACCGTCGAGCAGGCGGAAGCGCTCTCGCGGCTCGTCCGCCAGGGCCTCGGCGCCGAGCTCGCGATCCTCCCGGAGAACCCGGACCCGGCTCTCGACGCGTACCGCGCCCCCCTCTCGGCGATCCGCTCCGCCGGCATCTGCCTCGTCGTGGGCGACGAGCCCGTCCTCGAACGGGCGCCGATCGTCGATCTCTGGCTGCGGGCCGCCCGGCGCGCCGGCGCGAGCGTAGTCACCGTCGGGCCGGCGGGCACGATTCCGGCCGCTCCCGGCTCCGCCGCCGCCGTCTGCGCCGCGCTCGCCTCCGACAGCCCGCCCGAGGGACTGCGCGACCTCGCCCTCGCCCTGCGCGCGGCCGACCGCGTCGCGCTGGTCTGGTCGGGCGACGACGACACTGGCGGACGGCACCTCGCCGCCCTCGCAGCCGCGCTCGAGCTGGGTGAGGGCTCGGGCGCGTACCACCTGCCGCGCACCCCGAACGGGCGCGGCGTGGCCGCCGCCTGGCACGCCGCCGGGCCGGGGCGCGGGGCCGAGCCGTCAGGGGACGAGGAGCTGGGCGCGCTGATCGTGTCCGGCGACGAGGCGCTGCGCGACCCGCGCGTCGTCGTGCTTGCCGACCGCGCTCGCTTCGTGCTCACGACGGCGATGTTCATGAACGAGGCGGCCGGCCAGTCGCACGTGATCCTGCCCGGCAGCGGCTACCTCGAGCGGGACGGCACCGTCGTCAACCTCGAGGGCCGCCCGCAGCGGCTGCGCCGCGCGACCGAGCCGCCCGGCTGGGACGAGCTCACTTTCCTCGCGCGGCTCGCCGGGCGCTTCGGCGTCGACGTCGACCCCTGGCCTCACGCGCCCGCCGCCACGCGGGCCGTGCTCCCGCCCCGCCCGCCGGCGGCGCCGTTCGAGCCGCCGGCTCCGGCTGCAGCCCGCACCGGCTCGAGCGACGACGGCGGCCTCGAGCTCGTCCGCTACCGGGCCCTCTTCTCGGGCGCCGCCGTCGAGCGCGTGCAACAGCTCGCGTTCCAGCGTCCCGCCGCGGAGATCGAGCTCGCCCCCGGCGACGCGGAGCGGCTCGGGGTCGTCACTGGCGACCGCGTGCTCGTGAGCTCGGGCGGCTCCCCGGTCGAGCTCGCCGCCAGGATCAACCGCCGCCTCATGGCCGGCGCCGCCCGCGTCGCCGACGAGCACGCGGACGGCCTCGCGGAAACCGTCCGGATCGAGAAGGCCTAGGCAATGGACGCGGCGACCCTGAACCAGCCCTGGTGGATCGACCTGGCGAAGGCGGTCGTGGTCATCAACATCTTTCTCGGCGTGGTCGCGTACACGACCCTGCTCGAGCGCAAGCTGCTCGGTCGGATGCAGCTTCGCTACGGCCCCAATCGGGCCGGCCCCTTCGGCCTGCTCCAGCCGATCGCCGACCTCGTCAAGATGGTGCGCAAGGAGGCGTTCGCGCCCGTCGCCGCCGTCGACGTCCTCTACGTCCTCTCCCCCGTGATCGCCGCGTTCACGGCCCTGACGTCGTTCGCGCTGATCCCTTGGGGGCCGGTCTGGGAGATCGGCGGCTACCACGTGACGGGCTGGGTCGCTGACGTTCCGATCGCGCTGATCCTCCTGTTCGCGCTCGGCTCGCTCGGGATCTACGGCTTCATCGTCGGCGGCTGGGCCAGCGGGTCGAAGTACTCGCTGCTCGGCACCATGCGCACCTGCGCCCAGATGGTCTCGTACGAGGTCTCCCTGGCGCTGGCCGTGCTCGGCGTCGTCCTGATGGCCGGCTCCCTCTCGCTGGTGGACATCGCCGTGCGCCAGCAGGAGACGGTCTGGTACGCGGGCCCGCAGCTCGTCGGGCTGCTCGTCTTCTTCGTCGCGGGCGTGGCCGAGACGAACCGCGCCCCCTTCGATCTCCCCGAGGCCGAGTCCGAGCTCGTCGCCGGCTACCTGACCGAGTTCAGCGGCATGCGCTGGGGCCTCTTCCAGCTCGCCGAGTACGCGAACGTGGTCATGCTCTCCAGCCTGACCGTGACGCTCTTCTTCGGCGGCTGGGGTGGACCGGGCCTGCCGGGCCCGGTCTGGTTCGCGCTCAAGCTCGCCTGCGTCCTGTTCGTGATGATCTGGATCCGCGCGACGCTGCCGCGGCTGCGCTACGACCAGCTCATGCGCTTCGGGTGGAAGGTGCTCCTGCCGGTGGCGACGCTGAACGCGCTCGTCACGGCGATCCTGGTGGTGGCTGTCTGATGGCCGGGCCGCTCGACAGCGTGAAGGGATTCGCGGTCACGCTGCGACAGATCTTCCGCCAGCCGATCACGCACCAGTACCCCGAGTACAAGCGTCCGGTGTACCCGCGCTTCCGCGGACGGCACCGGCTGCACCGTCACGAGAACGGGCTCGAGAAATGCGTCGGCTGCTCCCTCTGCGCGGCGGCCTGCCCCTCGGACTGCATCCGCGTCGTTGCCGCCGAGAACGCGCCGGGCGCGCGCGTCTCCGCCGGCGAGCGGTACGCGCGGATCTACGAGATCAACCTCTCCCGCTGCATCTTCTGCGGCTACTGCGAGCTCGCCTGCCCGTTCGACGCGATCACGCTCGGCAATGAGTTCGAGCTGTCCGAGTACTCCCGGGACGACCTGATCTACACGAAGGACATGCTGCTCGAACCGCCCGTGAAGACGATGCCCGTGGCCGACCGCGACCTCTACGACACGCCCGACCCCGTCTGGAAGCGGGAGAGCTGAGCGGATGATCCTCGCCTCGCTCGCCGCTGACGTGCTTGTTTGGGTCGTGTGGGTGGTCGCGGCGGTCGCGCTGCTCGGATCCGGCTTCGCGGTGGTGCTGTTTCGCAACCCCTTCCACAGCGCGCTCGCGCTGATCCTCAACCTCGGTTCGCTGGCGGTGCTCTACCTGCTCCTCTCGGCCGAGTTCGTCGCCGCCGCCCAGGTGCTCGTGTACGCGGGCGCGGTGATGGTGATGTTCCTGTTCGTGATCGCCTACCTCGGCGGGCGCGCCGACGCGCCCTGGGCCGGCGGCCAGGGCACCGTCCGGGCGGCCGCGATCGTCACCGCTACCGCGATCCTCACCGAGATCGTGCTCGTGATCGCCCTCGACGCCCGCGACGGCCTCTCGAGCGCGAAGGAGCTCACCGGTGCCTTCGGCAGCCCCGGCGAGATCGGGCGCCTGTTTCTGAGCGACCACCTGATCGCGTTCGAGGTCACGTCGATCGTCCTGCTCGTCGGCGCCGTCGGAGGCGTGATCCTCGGCGCGGCCGTCAGGCGCGAGGAGGCCGAGGAGTAGTGCTGGGGCCCGCCGTCGGCGCGTACCTCGTCCTGTCCGCGATCCTGTTCGCGACGGGCGCGGTCGGCGTGCTGATCCGCCGCAGCCCGCTGATCGTCCTGCTCGCGCTCGAGCTGATGCTGAACGCCGGCAACCTCGGACTGATCGCCTTCGCGCGCCACCACGCCGACGGCGGCGGGCAGGTCTTCGCCCTCGCCGTGATGGTTGTCGCGGCGGTCGAGGTGGTCGTCGGGCTCGGCCTGATCGTCGCGATGTCGCGGCGGCAGGTGGAGCTCGACGTCGACACGCTCACGGAGCTCGAGGGATGACGGCCGCGGCCTGGCTCGCGCTCTTCTCGCCACTCGGCGCGGTCGCCGCGCTCGCGGCGCTCGGTGACCGGGTCGGCCGCCGCCGCTCCGGCCTCCTCGTGTCGGCGTCCGTGCTCGTCTCGTTCGCGAGCTCCGCCTACGTGCTCGCGCGGCTGCTCTCGGCGGCGCCCGAGGAGCGCTCGCACGTCTCCACACTCTGGACGTGGTTGTCCGCCGGGGATCTGCGGATCGGCTTCGAGATCCTTGTCGACCCGCTCTCCGTGTTCATGATGCTCGTCGTCTCGGGCGTCGGCTTCCTGATCATCGCGTACGCGACCGGCTACATGAAGAACGACGACGAGGAGCGTCGCTACCACGCCTACAAGGCGCTGTTCGTGTTCTCGATGCTCCTGCTCGTCCAGTCGGGAAACCTGCTCCTGCTCCTCGTCGGCTGGGGCATGGTCGGCCTCTCCTCCTACCTCCTGATCAACTTCTGGCACGAGCGCCGAAGCGCGGTCGCCGCCGGCAAGAAGGCCTTCATCGTCAACGCGTTCGGCGACGCGACCGTCGCACTCGGCCTCTTCCTCGTCATCCAGCAGGTCGGCGCCCTCGACTTCGCCACGGTGTTCGGCCGCGCCGAGACCGAGCTCGGCCGCTCGAGCACGGTCGCGGTCCTGATCGCGCTCGGGCTGCTCGGCGGCGCCGCGGCCAAGTCCGCCCAGGTGCCTCTCCACACCTGGCTTCCGGACGCGATGGAGGGCCCGACCCCGGTCAGCGCCCTGATCCACGCTGCCACCATGGTCACCGCCGGCGTCTACCTGATCGCCCGCACGCACGTGCTGTTCGAGCTCGCGCCGGCCGTGCTCCACACCGCGGCCGTGCTCGGCGGCGTGACGCTGCTCGCGGCCGGCGTGATCGCGCTCGTCCAGACGGACATCAAGCGCGTGATCGCGTACTCGACGATGAGCCAGATCGGCTACATGTTCGTCGCCGCCGGCCTGGGCGCGTACGGCGCGGGCATGTTCCACCTCATGACCCACGCGTTCTTCAAGGCCCTGCTGTTCATGGCGGCGGGTCTCGTCATTCACGCGCTCGCGGGCGAGCAGGACATCCGCAGGATGGGCGGGCTCGCGCGGGAGCTGCCGCGGACGGCACGGGCGTTTCTCATCGGCACGCTCGCGCTCGCGGGCGTGCCGCCGCTCGCCGGCTTCTTCTCGAAGGACGAGATCCTGGCAAACACGCTCGACGGGGGCGCGCTCGGGATCGTCCTGTTCGTCTTCGGCATCGCCGGCGCCTTCCTGACCGCGCTGTACGCGTTCAGGCTCCTGTTCGTCGTCTTCCGCGGCAAGCAGTCAGACCACGTCCGCGACCACCTGCACCGCGAGCCGGGCGAGGGGCCGCTCTCGATGGTCTGGCCGGTCGCCATCCTGGCCGTGCTCGCCGCGATCGGCGGGCTCGTGTCGGTACCCGGCGGCTGGCACGCGGTCGACACCTGGCTCGAGCCGGCCGCCCACGCGCTCGTCCACCCGGCCGGTTGGATGGAGGCGTTCTCGCCGATCCTCTCGGTCTGCGTCGCGCTCGCGGGAATCGCGGTCGCCTGGCGCCTCTGGGGGCAGGCGAGCGAGACGCCGGCGGCGCTCGCGCGGCGCTACCCGCGCGTCTCGGTCGCGCTCGAGCGCAAGCTCTACTTCGACGAGGCCTACGACGCCCTGTTCACGAGGCCGGCGTCCCGGCTGGCCGCGCTGCTCGAGCGCGCGATCGAGCGGCCGCTCGTGGCCGGGTCGGCCCGCGCCACAACCGGCGGCGTGCGCGCCCTCGCGAGCCGCATCGCCGCTGCCCAGTCGGGGCTCCTGCGCGTGTACGCGCTCGTCGTCGCCGTCGGGCTCGCAACCCTCCTCCTCGTCTTCGTCTCGGTGCGCTGATGCTTTCGACCTTCCTCGTCTTCCTCCCCATCGCCGGCGCCCTGCTCGTCTGGGTCCTGCCGTGGCGCACGCCCCGCCAGGCTGGCGGGTTCGCGCTCCTGCTCGCGCTCGCGGAGCTCGCGCTCTGGGTTGGCGGGACGGCCGGATTCGACTACGGCGATCCCGGTCTCCAGCACTCGACCACCGCGGTTTGGTTCGAGGATCTCGGCGTCTCCTACAAGGTCGGGCTCTACGACTGGTCGCTGTGGCTCGTCGGGCTGACCGTCGGCGTGATGGCCGTGGCGATCGCGTACGGCCTGTGGGTCGGCCGCGAGCGAGCGCGGGCCTACTTCGGCCTGATGCTGTTCCTGACCGGAGCCACGGTCGGCGTCTTCGCGGCCCAGGACCTGCTGCTCTTCTACGTCTTCTACGAGGCGATGCTGATCCCGCTCTACGTCCTGATGGGCGTCTGGGGCGGCGCCGGCCGGGCGCTCGCGACGATCCGCTTCGTCGTCTACACGATCGCGGGCTCGCTCCTCATGCTGGTCGCGATCGTCGCGCTCGGGCTGACGGAGGGAACGTTCGACCTGACCCGGATCGGCACCAGCGGCAGCCTCGTCATGTTCCTCGGCTTCGCGGTCGCGTTCGGGATCAAGGCGCCCGTCTGGCCTCTGCACGGCTGGCTCCCGGATGCCTACCGGGAGGCCCCGGCCGAGGTGTCGGCGGTTCTCTCCGGCGTGATCTCGAAGACCGCCGCGTACGGTCTCCTGCGGATCGCGATCCCGATCTTCCCGGAGCCGGTCGAGGAGATGCGGGTTGCGATCCTCGCGCTCGCCTCGATCGGGCTGGTCTACGGCTCGCTGCTCGCATTCCGCCAGCCGGACTTCCGCGGCGTCGTCGCCTACTCGAGCCTCGGCCAGATGTGCCTGATCGTGATCGGGCTACTCGCCGTCAACGACTCCGGCCTGAACGGGGCGCTGCTCCAGATGATCAACCACGGTCTCATCTCGACGGCGCTGTTCCTGATCGCCGGCTGCGTCGAGCGGCGGACGCACACGGGCGAGCTCGCCCGCCTCGGCGGCATGGCGCGCGGCCGTCCGATCCTGGCCACGCTGCTCATCACGACGGGCGTGATCGCGCTCGCCGTGCCAGGCTCGGGCGCGTTCGCGGCCGAGTTCCTCGTCCTGAACGGGGTCTTCACGGTCGGATGGGGCTGGGCCGTCGTCGGGGCGATCGCGATCGTTCTCGCCGCCATGTACATGCTCCGGGTGATCTCCGCCGCGCTCCACGAGGAGCGGGGCCCCGCGGTTCACGACCGCCAGCTCGATCTCAGGCCGGCCGAGGTGGGGTTGATCGCCCCGCTCGTCGCCGTGTTGATCCTCCTCAGCTTCTGGCCGGCGGGCGTTACCGATCACAGCTTCGGGGGCACCCCCGCGGCAGCGGTCACGAGCCGGTTCGAGGCGCCATGAGCTTCGACACCCCCGCCATCGACTGGGCCGGTCTGTCGCCGTACCTCGCGCTCCTCGCCGGGCTCGCGGCCGCGCTCTTCGGCTCGGTCTTCCTGCGCGGACCGGCGCGCAACGCGTTCGGCTTCGCGGTCACGACGGCCGCCCTGCTCGGCGCCCTCGCCGCCGCACTCACGCTCTCCGCCCTCGACGAGTCCGGCTCGGGCATCGTCGCCGACGCCCTGCGTCGCGACCGGCTCGCCGACATCGCCCAGATCGTGGTCGTCTGCGCGGGGCTGCTGGCCGCGCTCCTGCTCGTGCGGGAACCTGACCGGGAGGGGCGGCGGGGCGACGCCTACGCGCTCCTGCTCTCGGCGGTCGGCGGCCTGGCGCTGTTCGTCGCGGCGAACGACCTGCTCGTCCTCTTCCTCGGGCTCGAGTGGTTCTCGATCTCGCTCTACGTCCTCACCTCGATTACGACCGATCGGACGGGCTCGCTCGAAGCGGGGCTCAAGTACCTGATCGTCGGCGGCTTCGGCTCGGCGGTGCTCCTGTTCGGAAGCATGCTCGTGTACGGCTCCACGGGGGTGCTCGGGTTCGAGGCGATCGGCGCGGCCGGGCCCGGCGCCGACCGGCTGATTCTGGTCACCGGCCTCGCCATGGTGCTCGTCGGGCTCGCGTTCAAGGTCTCCGCGGCACCGTTCCACATGTGGACGCCCGATGTCTACGAGGGCGCCCCGACGCCTGTGACCGCATTCATGGCGGCGGCAACCAAGGCCGCCGCGC
This sequence comes from Thermoleophilia bacterium, assembly GCA_020845695.1. The sequence continues at coordinate 41,368 of JADLFG010000072.1, forward strand.
TCGTCGTCGCGATGCGCTTCCTGACCCAGGCGTTCCCCGGCGAGGCGGAGCTCTGGACGGTCACGTTCGCCGTGCTCTCGGTCGCCTCGCTCGCGGTCGGCAACCTCGGCGCGCTCGTTCAGCACGATCTCAAGCGCCTGCTCGCCTACTCGAGCGTCTCGCATGCGGGTTTCCTGCTGATGCCCGTCGCGGCGGGTAACGCGCTCGGCGGCCGCGCGCTGCTCTACTACCTGATCCCGTACGCGGCGCTGTCGGTCGGATCGTTCGCCGTCGTTGCCGCACGCGAGCGGGAGCTCGGGCGGGCCGTCACGATCGACGGGATGTCCGGCCTCGGCTGGGAGCGCCCGGTGCACGGCGCGGCCATGGCGACGTTCATGCTCGGCTTCGTCGGCCTGCCGCCGACCGGCCTCTTCCTCGGGAAGTTCTACGCGTTCTCGGCCCTGTACGAGCGCGGCTGGACCTGGCTCATGATCATCGGCGCCGTCTTCACGGCGGTTTCGGTCGTCTACTACCTCGGCGTCGTGCGGGCCATGTACGCCCGGCCGTCGCTGGCCGCCGCCCCCGCCGGTGGCTCGCCGCCGAGGGATCGCCCCCTCGATGTGGCGATCGTCGCTGCGCTCGCGATCGCCGTCGGTTCGTTCTTCGGCGTCGACCCGCTGATCGACGTCGTCACCCGCGCGGTCTCCGAGTTGCCCTTCCCGTTCTGAGCCGGGCTCGCGCGCGGCCGCGCAAGGGGGTCGCCTGGCTTCGCGTCCTGCCGCCGCATGCGACCACGGCGCGGTAGTTGAGCGCGGCGCCGGGATCGAGCGGATCGAGCCCGGCGTCCTCGCCGAGCTCGGCAAACGGCGGCGCTCAGGCCGAGAGGAGCGGCAGCGTCTTCGTGATCCCGACCCCGACCTCGCGCGGCGTCGCGGCGAGCGCCTCCGCTACGGCGACGACCGCCCGCGCGGCCTCCGCGTCGGGCCGGGCGAGCACGACCGGCTCGCCCGCGTCGGCGGCCTCACGGAGCGCGGGGTCGAGCGGGACGCGCCCGAGCAGCGGCGCGCCGATCGCGGCGGCCAGCTGCTCGCCGCCGCCGGAGCCGAAGATCGCCTCGCCCGTCCCGACCAGGTACGACATGTTCTCGACGACGCCGACGAGCCGCATGCCCGTCTTGAGCGCCATCTCCGCGGCCCTGACCGCGACCTCCTGCGCTGCCCGCTGCGGGGTGGTCACGACGATCACCTCGGCCCGGGGCAGAAGCTGGCCGAGCGAGATCGAGACGTCGCCGGTCCCGGGTGGCATGTCGACGACGAGCCAGTCGAGCTCGCCCCAGTGGACATCGGAGAGGAACTGCTCGAGCGCGCGGTGTAGCATCGGCCCGCGCCACATCACCGGCGCGTTGTCCTCGAGGAAGAACCCGATCGACATCACCTTGAGGTCGCCCCGCACCGGCGGCACGATCATGTCGTCCACCGCCACGGGACGCTGGTCGATGCCGAGCATGCCGGGGATCGAGTAGCCGTACACGTCCGCGTCGAGCACGCCGACGCGCTGGCCGAGCGCCGAGAGCGCGGCGGCGAGGTTCACGGTCAGCGACGACTTGCCGACGCCGCCTTTGCCGCTCGCGACCGCGACCACGCGCGTCCGCGCGTCCACCGAGAGACCCTTCGCCCGCCCGGTCACGCCGCCCCGCAGCTTCGCGGTCAGGGCGGCCTTCTCCTCGGGGCTCATCACGTCGAACGCGAGCGAGACCCGCTCGACGCCGGGCAACGGCCCGAGCTCGCGCTCGACCTGCTCCTGGAAGCTCGCTCGAAGCGGGCAGCCGGGGACGGTGAGAGCGATCGTGACCGCGACCTCGCCCGCGTCGATGCGGACGTCGCGCACCATCTCGAGCTCGACGACGGAGCGGCGAAGCTCCGGGTCGATCACCCGCTCGAGCGCCTTGAGAACGTCGTCGCGGGTGGTGACCATCTCCTCCAGGCTAGCGAAGCCGGGGTGGGGGGCGCGCCGGTCGGGAGGACGGCCGGAGGGCCTCCGCGCACCCGCTCGCGTCCGTCAGCGCGGCGGCGGCTGCTCGAGCAGAGCCGCGGCCAGCCTCGCGCAGTCGGCGGCCGTCCGCCCGGCGACGACGCGCGAGCGCGCGGTGACGTCGAGCGGCGCCTCGGCGAGCGGGCCGGCATCGGGCAGCTCGATCGCGAAGCCGCGCTCGCGAAGGAGAAGCTGAGCGGCGGCGATGTCGACGCTGCGGACCGGTTTCAGCGATACGACCGCGTCGACTCGGCCGGCCGCGAGGTGGCAGAGGGAGAGCGCGAGCGACCCCATGATCCGCAGGCGGGGGGCGAGGCCGAGGAACGAGCCGACCCTGCTCGCGACGTACTCGGTCAGCGTCGCCTCCAGCGAGAGCAGCTCGATCTCCTCCTTCGGGCCGGGGCAGTCGAGCGGGAGCCCGTCGAGCAGCGCTCCGCGGCCGCGCTCGGCCACCCACTCCTCGCCGGAGCCGAAGTCATGCACGTAGCCGAAGACGACGTCGCCCATGGCCGGGCCCGTCGCGACAGCGACGGAGAACGCGAAGAACGGGATCAGCCGCTTCGCGTTGACGCTCCCGTCGATCGGGTCGACGACGACGCGCCAGGACGGGCGCTCGCCGAAGACGCGCTTCCCCAGTTCCTCGGACACGAGCACGAAGTCGACGCCGGTCTCGTGCAGCGCCTCGAGGCGGCGCTCCATCGCCCGCTCGGCGGCGATGTCGATCGCGACCGAGACGTCGCCGCCCTGCCCCCGGCCGGCCGGCCGCTCCCGCTCGGCACGTGTCGGGAGCTCGGCAAGCGCGTGGTGGATGTCGCCGGCCACCTCCCGGCAGAGGCCAAGCCACTGGCCCCCCGCGAGGACGGGTGGCGCGGCGCTCACTCGTCGAACGGCGAGAACAGGAGCCCGCTCGCCAGCTTCGGGTAGAAGTACGTCGACTTCTGCGGCATCGTCCGGCCGCTGCGGGCGATCTCCTGGACGTCGGCCACGGTCGGCGCCCGCACGAGCAGGGCCGCGCCTACGCGGCCGCTCGCGACCGCAGCCTCCGCCTCGGCCACGAACGGCGTGAACGCGACGCGCTCGAGCGCGAGCCGGTCGACGGCAGCCACGTCGAGCCGTTCGACAGGGTCGCTCGCGCCGGGCGCCTCCGCGAGCACGACGCCGCTCGCGGAGAGAACGACGAAGGCGGGGTGGTCGCGACCCACCTCGTCAAGGCGGGCCAGCCCTTCCCGGACCCCGCCGGCGACACGGGTCAGGCGCAGATCGCCGTTGAGCGGGGGCGGGACGCCCTCGACGAGGCGATGGGTGGGGAAGATCGTCAGCCCGTCGTCCCGTCCGCTGACCAGCACCGCGAGCACGTGCGCTGTCTCCGGGCTCCCCTCCTCCCGGTGGAAGCGCAGCGCCGCGTCGTAACGGTGGTGGCCATCGGCGATCACGAGCGGCGCCCGCACGGTCGCGACGGCAGCCGCGATCCCGGCCGGATCGTCGACGCGCCAGAGGCGCGCGGTGGTGCCGGAAAACGAGACCTCGAGCCCGGGCGGACCCTGCGCCGCCGGCGGCGGCGGCCCGTCGTGGAGCGCGAGCACGGGCGACAGCTTCGTGCGGGTCGCGCGCAGGAGCTCGAGCCGCCGCTCGGACTGGGCTGCGAAGATCCGCTCGTGGGGCAGCACGATCCCGGCCTCGTACGGCTCGAGTCGCACCCGGGCCACGAGCCCATGGCGGACCCGGGCGACCCCGTCCGGGCCGACGAACTCCTCCTCGAGGCGCCAGACCGCGGCCCGCTCCTCGCGGCGCAGGACGCCCGCGGCGGCCCACTCGGCGAGGCGCCGGCCGGCGTCGGCGGGCTCGCGCGGCCGGATCAGGCGGATGACGTTGTGAGCGCTTGCCGCGGCCAGCCGATCGCCGTCCTCCTTCGAGATCACATCCCAGGGCGGCGCGATCAGCCGGTCGAGCGGGCCCGCCACCTCCCGGTCGTAGCGCAGGGCGCGAAACGGCTGGACGAGGCCCACGCGGCGAGCTTACCATCCACCCGCGGGCCTAGACTCCGGTCGTGAGCGCCGCGACGCCAATCGCCGAGCTGGCCGAGGACCGCACCGCCGAAGGGGTCTTCGCGGTCGTTCGCAAGCGGCGCCTGCGCACCCGCACGGGCGCCCCGTACCTCGCGCTCGAGCTCGTCGACCCGACCGGCCGGCTGGACGCGCGCGTCTGGGACGACGTCGAGCTGATCGACCGTCGCTTCGAGGAGGGTGACGCCGTGCGCGTGCTCGGGCGGGTCGAGCGGTTCCGCGACCGCCTCCAGCTCGAGGTGCGGTCGCTCGAGCGCGCCGACGTCGAGGCCGCCAGCCTCCTGCCGGCCGCGCGCCGCGACCTCGACGAGCTCGACGGCTACCTCGAGTTCATCGCCGCCGAGGTGCACCACGCGGGGCTCCGAGCCGTCCTCGACCGCTTCCTCGCCGACGCCGCGCTGCGCGAGCGGCTCCGGCGCCTGCCCGCGGCGCCCGGCGGCCACCACGGCTACGCGGGCGGCCTGCTCGAGCACACCGTCAACGTGGCGACGCTCTGCCGCGAGAGCGCGGGCGTCCACCCGCGCCTGCGCTCCGACCTCCTGCTCGCCGCGGCCCTCCTCCACGACATCGGGCGAACGACCGAGCTCGACCGCGGCCCGCTCTCGCTCCCGACGCGCGAGGGCGAGCTGCTCGGGCACGTCCATCTCGGGTTGCGCCTGATCGAGGAGCGAGCCGCCGGGCTCGACGTCGCTACCCGGGCCGAGCTCCTGCACGCGGTCGCCGTCCACCACGATCCCCGCGGCGCCCGCACCGCCGAGGCGGCCGTCCTCTACCACGCGAACCAGCTCGACGCGGTGGCGGCCACGCGCCCCGTCGACGACGCTGGCGAACAGCGTTAGCGGCAGGTCTCAGACGTTGAAGCGGACGTTGAGGACGTCTCCGTCCTCGACCACGTACGTCTTACCCTCGAGCCGCTGGAGGCCGCGGCGGGCAACCTCGGCGCGCGAGCCGCACTCGACGAGGTCGGCCCAGCGAATCACCTCGCAGCGGATGAAGCCGCGCGCGATGTCCGTGTGGATCGTCGCGGCGGCGTCGAGCGCGGTCTCGCCGTGCCGCAGCGTCCACGCGCGTGTCTCCTGCTCGCCCGCGGTGAAGAACGAGATCAGATCGAGCGCCGAGAAGAGACGGCGCACGATCCCGTCGAGTGCCGATTCCTCCCCGTCGCGGAACGCGGCCGCCTCCTCCGGGTCGAGCTCCGCAAGCTCCGCCTCGAGCTTCGCGTCGATCCCGGCGTGACCGTTGACGATCTCGAGCAGCGGCTTCGTGGTCAGGGGCTCGAGCTCGCGCGGCAGCGCGCCCGGGTAGGCGGAGAGCGGCAGCTCCGCGTCGAGGTGGCCGAGCAGGCGCTCGAGCTCGACGGCCTCGGCCCGGAGCGCGGGGTCGCCCGACTTCGCCTGCTTCGCGACGCGCTCGAGCCGGCGCTCGACGTGCTCGCGGTCGGCGACGAGCAGCTCCAGCCGCAGGTTCGCGAGGTCGCGCTCGGGGCTCGCGTTGGGAGAGAAGCCGTCGACGACGGCGAGGATCGCGTCGCACTGGCGGAGGTTGCCGAGCAGCGCCGCACCGGTGCCGGGGACGTCGACCACGCGGATCGCGGCGGGCGTGACCTTGCGGGCCGCGACGACCGCCGCCACCCGCGGCAGCCGCTCGTCGCTGATCGCCGCCATCCCGACGTTCGCCTTGCCGCCGCCGGCATGGCCGTCGGGAGCCGAGGCGGCGCGTGTCAGGGCGCGAAACAGCGTCGTCTTGCCGGCGTTCGGGAGCCCGACGATCCCGACCTCGAGCGCCACGGCCGGCTAGCGGCCGCCGAAGCCGATCTGGCTTCCCCGCGAGAAGCGCTTGAGGTAGCGGACGTGGCCGGCGACGATCGTCAGGCGGCCCTCGGCGTCCTCGAGCTCGACGACGCCCCCGTCGCCCGAGCGCAGGTGCCGCTCGAGCCGCTCGGCGTCCTCCAGCACGACCTCCGTTCGCAGGAGCTGGCCGCCTTCGAAGCCGATCTCGATCCGGACGCGCTCGTCAGCCACGGCCAACCACCTCGACGAGGACGCCCTGGAGCGACTCGGGGTGCACGAAGGCGACCTCGTGCCCGCCGAGGCCGCGCCGCGGCTCGGAGTCGACGAGACGCGCGCCCTGGCGCTCGAGCTCCGTGAGCGCGCCGGCAACGTCGTCCACCTCGAGCGCGAGGTGATGCAGGCCGGGCCCGCGGGCGGCCAGGAAGCGAGCCACCCCGGACTCGGTGTCGAGTGGGCAGATCAGCTCCAGCCTCGCGTCCCCGGCTCGCAGCAGCGCGGCCTCGACCCCCTGTCCCTCGAGCGTCTCCCTGACCTCCACGGTGGCTCCGAGCAGCCGCTCGTAGGTCTCGAGCGCGGCATCGAGGTCGGACACGACCATCGCCACGTGGTCGACGGTGCGGATCTCCATACCGCGATCCTAGCGGGCGGCGGGGGATTGCTACTCGGGGACGGTGACCGCGCGGGGGGTACCGACGGTCTCGGAGGCGTCCGACTCGGGCGCGACCCCGGCGAGGAGCTCGTCCAGCTCGGGTCGCCCGAGCGTCTCCTTCTCGAGCAGCGCTGCCGCCAGGCGATCGAGGACGGCGCGGTGCTTGCCGATCAGGCGCTTCGCCTCCTCGTAGGCGGAGTCGGTGAGTCGCGCCTGCTCGTCGTCGCGCAGCCGCTTCGTCTGCTCCGAGAGCGCGTAGTTGTCCGCGCGCATCGTCCGGGACGTGATCTCGTCGCCCATCCCGAACTCGAAGATCATCGCCCGCGCGATCTCGGTCGCCCGCTCGAGGTCGTTCGCGGCCCCGTTCGTGATCCGCCCGAACACGACCTGCTCCGCCGCGCGGCCGCCGAGCAGCACCGAGAGGAGATCGAACAGCTCCTCCTTCGTGTGGAGGTAGCGGTCCTCCTGCGGCGTGTTGAGGGTGTAGCCGAGCGCGCGGCCGCGCGACACGATCGTCACCTTCTGGACGGGCTGCGGCTCGCCGACCAGGTGCGACATGAGGGCGTGGCCCGCCTCGTGGTAGGCGAGAATCCGCTTCTCCTTCTCCGTCACGACCCGCCGCTGCTGGAGCCCGGCGACGACCCGCTCGAGCGCCGAGTCGAAGTCGACCTGGGCGACCCGCTCGCGCCCCGCCCGCGCGGCGCAGATCGCCGCCTCGTTGCAGATGTTGGCCAGGTCGGCCCCGGTCAGCCCCGAGGTCTGCCTCGCGACCGTATTCAGATCGACGTCCGCCGCGAGCGGCTTGCCCCTGGTGTGGACGCCGAGAATCGACTCGCGGCCGGCGAGATCCGGTGCGGACACGAGCACCTGGCGGTCGAACCGCCCAGGCCTGAGCAGCGCCGGGTCGAGATCCTCGAGCCGGTTCGAGGCCCCGATCACGACGACTTGGCCGGCGTCGGAGAAGCCGTCGAGCTCGACGAGGAGCTGGTTCAGCGTCTGGTCGTGCTCGCGGTTGAAGGCGTGGCCCGAGCGTCGCATGCCGACGGCGTCGAGCTCGTCGATGAAGACGATTGCCGGCTGGTTCTTGCGGGCGGTCGCGAAGAGGTTCCGGATGCGGGCGGCGCCGAGGCCGGCGAACATCTCGACGAACGCGGCCGCACTCTGGGAGTAGAAGCTCGCCCCGGACGCGTGCGCGACGGCCTTCGCGAGCAGGGTCTTGCCGGTGCCGGGGGGGCCGTAGAGCAGGATGCCCTTGGGCACGCGCGCGCCGAGCGCCGCAAAACGGCGGGGGTCGAGCAGAAAGTCGACGACCTCCTGGAGCTCCGCGGCGGCCTCGTCGACGCCGCCGACGTCGTCCCACGTGATCGAGGACTTCGACGTCGGCTCGACCACCTTGGGCCGGATCCGCGGCATGAGCTGGAGCGTCCGCCAGAGCAGGAAGACGAGCGCGCCGAAGAAGACGAGCGGCAGCCAGGTGAGGATGCCGTTCTGGAAGTCGTCGAACCAGCCCGCGAGTAGCACCGCTCCTGTCATCGGCCGGCGAGGCCGAAACCTGTAGCGCCGCTAGCCGGGAGGGGCCTCGAGTCGCAGGCACTCCTCGAGCGCAGCCCGTGCGACCTCGAGCTGCTCAGGGGCCGGCTCCGCGGTCAGGAGTCGGCTTTGCAGGGTCGTCCCCGGCCAGGCGAGCGCGCGGGCGAGCGGTCGGTCCGGATGGCGAAGCGCCCACCCGTACAGCTCCCCAGCGGCCGCAAGCGCACCTGCCCCGCCGAGCGTACGAGCCGCAGCGCGGCCTCCGGCCGTGCGCGCGAGCTTGCCGGCGAGGACGTTCCCGGCCGCGGTCAGGACCAGGAGCGGGGCCAGCATGTGCGAGCCGCAGCGCTCGTGCTCTCGCGGCCTGGGCTCGCCATGCTCGTAGCTCCCGATCGCGATGTGCTCGGCGCCGTGGTAGGCGGCCACGTCGGTCCCCCGGAGCGCGACGCTCGCGGGGACGAGCGTCAGGAGCACCGCGAACGCCTCCTGGGCGCCCGCCGAGAGGCCGCTCGAGCGCAGGCCGCGGACGACCGCGGTCGTCCCCGCGAAGGCGGCGAGCACGCGCACCTGCGCGAATGGCAGCTCGGCGGCCGGCAGCGCCCTGCGCACCTCGGGTAGGAGCGCGAGCACCTCGGCGACCCGGGCCGGAACACGCAGGAGGGGCGAGCGGACCTCCGCCGAGCGGATCGCCTTGCGTCCGGAGGCGAGCTCGAGCCGGCCGTCGGCAAGCCGGACCGCGCAGGCCCAGTGGCCGGGGCCGTGCACGAGCACCCCGTTGGCGAGCGCCATCCCGCCGAGGCGGACGGGCTCGGTCATCCGACGAGCTCCCGCGCGACGTGCAGGAGACAGCGGGTCCCCAGCTCGAGGTCGTCCACGGGCACGCGCTCGTCCGCCGAGTGCACGAGCGAGGCGGCGAGATCGGCCGCCATCGCCCGCATGGGGAAGAAGCCGTACGCGACCGTCCCGAACGCCTCTCGCAGGAAGTGGCTGTCCGTGAAGCCAGCGAGCAGCACCGGCACGACGGTGGCGCCCGGGTCCTCGGCAGCCACGAACGAGGCGAGCGCGTCCCAGAGCGGCGTCTCGAACGGCGAGCGACTGCCGCCGACGCGCTCGAGCCACTCGAGCTCGTAGCCGCCGTCGGGAAGCGCAGCCCGGATCACCGCTCCCGCGCCGGACTGGGTCTCGCCGGGCAGGAGCCGGCAGTCGCAGACGACCTCGCAGCTCCCGGGGATCACGTTCTCGCGGTCCGACGCTCGGATCTGCGTCGGCGACACGGTCGTGCGTAGCATCGGCTCCAGCATCGCGCGGGAGCCCGGCGCTACCTCGGCGAGACGCCCGAGCGCGCGGTCGGGCTCCGGGACGGAGCCGAGCACGGCCTCGAGGAAGGCCGCCGTCTCCGGCAGGAGCGTGATCGGCGTCTCGAGCTGGTCGAGCCGATCGATCAGCCGCGCGGCCTTCACGAGCGCGTTGTCGCCCACGGCGGGCATCGACGCGTGGCCGCTGCGGCCGAAGACGCGCAGCCGAAACGGCGAGATGGCCTTCTCCGACGTCGCGCACAGGTAGAGGGTCTTGCCGCCGAGCTCGATCCGGTCGCCGCCGCCCTCGTTGACGCACCAGGCCGCGCGGACCGCCTCCGGATGCTCCGAGCAGAGCCACGAGAGGCCGAAGCCTTCCCCGACTTCCTCGTCGGCGGTGGCGGCAAAGATCACGTCCCCGGTAGGCTCGAATCCCTCCCGCGCGAGCGTCGCGAGCGCGACGGCGGACGCGGCGACCTGCCCCTTCATGTCGAGCGCCCCCCGGCCCCAGACCTGCCCGTCGCGCAGCTCGCCCGACCAGGGATCGACCGACCATTCGGCCCGGTCGGCGGGCACCGTGTCCGTGTGCGAGAGGAAGAGCAGCCGCGGCGCGGCGGGGTCGCGGCCGGGGATCCGCGCAACGAGGTTCGCCCGCGCCGGGTCCCTCGCGTAGAGACGGCACTCCACTCCCACCCGCTCGAGCTGGGCTCGCAGGAGCTCCGCCGCCCGCGTCTCGTTGCCCGGCGGGTTGACCGTGTCGAGCCGCAAGAGCTCGCGGAGGAGCGCGGTCACCTCGTCGCGCAGCGAGATCACGGCCATCGAGTCAGCATACTTCGAGCGATGAGCGACCTGTTCTCGGACGCGGCCGCCGGGCGGCTGGCGGGGCTCGCCCCCCTCGCGAGCCGGCTGCGCCCGGCCACGCTCGCCGAGCTGGTCGGCCAGCAGCAGGTAGCCGGGCCCGGGTCGGCGCTCGCGCTCGCGATCGCCGAGGACCGCGTGCCCTCCTGCGTCTTCTTCGGCCCGCCCGGCAGCGGGAAGACGACGCTCGCGCGGATCGTCGCCTCCGCGACGGGCGCGGTCTTCGAGGAGCTCTCGGCGGTCTCCGCGACCGTGGCCGACGTGCGCGGGGTGCTCGGCCGCGCCCGGGAGCGACTCGGGGCCGATGGCCGCCGGACGATCCTGTTCCTCGACGAGATCCACCGCTTCAACAAGGCGCAGCAGGACGCGCTCCTGCCCGCTGTCGAGGAGGGCGTGGTCGTGCTGATCGGGGCGACAACGGAGAACCCCTACTACGAGGTCAACGCGGCGCTGCTCTCCCGCTGCCAGGTGTACGAGCTCGAGCCTCTGTCGGCCGAGGAGATCGCCACGATCGCCCGCCGCGGGGCCGCCGAGCTCGGGCTCGAGCTGTCCGCTGGACTCGCGGCGCTCGTCGCGCAACGAGCCGGCGGCGACGCGAGGGCCGCCCTGAACATCGTCGAGCTCGCCGTCCGGACCGCCGGAGCCGCGAGCGGGCCCCTCGAGGAGCGCCACGTGGAGGACGCCGCGCGCAAGCGCCCGCTCGTCTACGACAAGTCCGGCGGTGCCCACTACGACTTCGCGTCGGCGTTCATCAAGTCCCTGCGCGGCTCCGACCCCGACGCGGCCGTCTACTACCTGGCGGTGATGCTCGAGGCCGGCGAGGACCCACGTTTCCTGGCCCGGCGGATGATTGTGCTCGCCTCCGAGGACATCGGCAACGCCGACCCGCAGGCGCTCGTCGTCGCGGTCGCGGCGGCCCACGCGCTCGAGCACGTCGGCCTGCCGGAGGCCCGCCTCAACCTCGCCCAAGCCGCCCTCTATCTCGCCCGGGCGCCGAAGTCGAACGCGGTTCTGCGAGCGCTGTCGGCCGCCGCGGCGGACGTGCGCGAGCAGGGCGCCCTGCGCCCACCGCCGTCCCTGCGCGACGCGCACCACCCCGGCTCGCGCCGGCTCGGGCGCGGGCAGGGGTACGTGTATCCCCACGACGACCCCCGCGGCTTCGACATCGACCACCTGCCCGAGCGGCTCCGCGGGCGCGTCTACTACGATCCCCGCTGAGCGGGAGGCCGGCGCCGCTACACTTGCTCCGCTCGGCGAGGTAGCTCAGCTGGTAGAGCACGCGGCTGAAAACCGCGGTGTCGCCGGTTCAAGTCCGGCCCTCGCCACTCTTGCCCCCGGTCCTCCTGGTCCTCGCGGCAATCGCGTCCGTCCAGTTCGGCGCCGCGCTGGCCGCGACGCTCTTCTCCGAGATCGGCCCCGGCGGGGCGGTCTTCCTGCGGGTCGCGATCGCCGCGGTTGCGCTGGCCGCCCTCTGGCGGCCCCGCCTCCGCGGGCGGAGCCGCTCCGAGCTCGCGCTCGCGGCGGCGTTCGGCCTCGTGCTGGCTGCGATGAACCTCCTCTTCTACCTCGCGCTCGACCGCCTTGCGCTCGGCATCGCGGTCGTGCTCGAGTTCGTCGGCCCGCTTGCAGTCGCGGTGGCGACCTCGAGGCGGCGGCTCGATCTCGCCTGGGTCGCGATCGCCGGGACGGGGATCGCCCTCCTCGCGGCCGGCGACGTCGGCCGGCTCGACGGACTCGGTGTCGTCTTCGCGCTCGGCGCCGGCTGCTGCTGGGGCGCGTACATCCTGCTCGCGCGCGGGCTCGGTCGGGCGTTTCCCGGAGGGCAGGGGCTGGCCCTCGCCCTGATCGTCGCCGCGTTCCTGCTCCTACCCGCAGGGCTCCTCTCCGGCGGCGGCGGCCTGCTCGCCCCGGAGGTGCTCGGCGTGGGCGCGACCGTGGCGTTGCTCTCCTCGGCGATCCCCTACTCGCTCGAGCTGGAGGCGCTCCGGCGGCTGCGAACCGCCGTGTTCGGCGTGCTGATGAGCCTCGAGCCGGCGGTCGCGGCCGTGGCCGGGCTCGCGGTGCTCGGGCAGCGGCTCACCTCGGCCGAGATCGCCGCGGTCGGGCTCGTCGTCGCGGCCAGCGCCGGCATCTCCTGGGCCGACCGGACTGCCGTGCTCGACTGACTCAGCGCCGGGGCCGGCGGAGCGTCGCCTCCTGGCCGGCGACGGCCGCGACCAGGCGCGCGGCGCTGCCGCGGTTCACGGCCAGCGCGACGCTTCCCGCCGAGTCTTCGTAGACGATCATCCCGCCGGGACGCACGTCGGCGTAGGTGCGCGCGACGAGCGCCGAGTAGCGCCGGCCGGCTACCTCCACCTCGATCTCCTCCCCGGTGGCGATCCCGGCCTGCTCGAGCGCCGCCCGGCACGCGTTCAGGCGCACGTTCCCGAACCGGTCGACCGCGAGCACGCTCGCCTGGATCCGTCCCTCGTCGACCTTCGGCGCGCTCAGCTCGAGCCTGACCAGGCCACCGGGGTCGATCCGCGGGCCGAGCTCCGCGAGCGCGACGCCCCGGGCGAGGTGGGCGGCGGCGGGCGCGAACACGTCGCGGCCGTGGAACGTGGAGGAGATCGGCTCGAGCATGAACCGGCGCTCGGTGAGCTCGACCGCCTCGACGACGCCGCCGAGGCGGTCGGCGGCGAGGGTGAGCAGGCCGTTGTCGGGGCCGACGTAGAGCCGCCCGTCGTCACCCCGGAAGGCGAGCGGCCGCCGCGCTCCGCCCACCCCGGGATCGACAATCCCGAGGTGGACGCCGACCGGCATGAACGGCAGCGAGTCGGCGAGCGCGACCGCGCCCTGGAGCACCTGCTGGGGAGCGATCCCGTGCGTGATGTCGATCACCGTGGTGCCGGGGGCGATCCGCGCGATCACGCCGCGGCAGACGCCGGCGAAGCCGTCCTCGAGCCCGAAGTCGCTCAGCAGGGTGACGACCGGAGGCGCGATGCCGCAAGCCTAACCGCTGCGACGAGGCCGCCGAGATCGTGCGAGGTGGCCTCGGCGGCGAGGCGCAGGCGCAGCCGCCGCACCTCCGCGGAGGTGACCGGCCCGATCGAGACACACGGGAGGTCGAGCTCGAGCGCCGCGAGTGCCCGCGCCGCCGACGGCGAGGCGACCACTACGAGGTCGCCGGGCGGAAACGCCTCCGGGCGCAGCTCGACCGTCCGGTAGAGGGCGACCACGTCGGCCTGGAGCTCACGGGCGAGCAGCTCGCGGGCGCCCTCAGCGCCCGCGAAGAGGACACGGCCGGCCGGGTGCGGCAGCTCCTCGAGCAGGCCCTCCTGGGTCGAGGTTCGCGCGACGAGCGCGGGCTCGATCCCGCGCGCGCGGAGCGACTCCGCGGTGCCGGGCCCGATCGCGGCCACCCGCGGCAGCGGCCCCTCGACCCTGCGCGGAAGCAGCTCGGCGGCGCGGGCGCTCGTCAGCACCACCCAGTCGTAGGCGGCCGCCCGCACCGGCGGCCCCTCGATCGGCTCGATCGCGACCAGCGGGCAGGCCACGGCCGCGATGCCCGCGCCGCGAAGTCGGGCGAGCAGCCGGGTCGCGCCCTCCTTGGCGCCCGTGACGACGACGGTCGGGCGAGCCGCGGACGGCACGGCCTCAGGCGCGCCTTCCGGCCGCCTCGACGAGCTCGGCCGCGATCGCGAGCGGATCGGGGCCGCTGCGCCGCTCGACCCAGCTCCCGTCCTCGGCCGCGATCAGCGCGGTCAGGGTCGAGCCGTCGTGATGCGCGCCGACGGGCGCGAGGCACCCGCCGCCGATCGCCGCGACGCACGTGCGCTCGGCCTCGACGCACCGGCGCGTGGCGCGGTCGTCGGCGACGGCGACGAGGGCGCGCTCCCCCGCCCGCACCTGCAGCGCAACGGCCCCCTGGCCCGCCTCGGGCACGAGCTCGCCGGAGTCGAAGCGCAGACCGATCTCGCTGGCGAGGCCGAGCCGGTCGAGCCCGGCCGAGGCGAGCACGATCGCGTCGAGCCCCCGCTCGCGGCGTTTGCGCAGGCGCGTCTCCACGTTCCCGCGTAGGGGCTCGATCACGAGCGCGGGCTCGAGCGCGAGCAGCTGGGCGCGGCGGCGGGCCGAGGCGGTCCCGATCCGCATGCCAGGGGCGAGCCCGGCGGCGCCGCAGAGCGCGTCGCGCGGATCTTCGCGCGGGAGATAGGCACCGACCTCGAGCCCCGCGGTGTCGGTCGAGGTCATGTCCTTGGCGGAGTGGACGGCGACATCGACGCGCCCGTCGAGCAACGCTTCCTCGAGCTCCTTCACGAACACGCCGCGGGCGCCGAGCTCGCCGAACGGGCTCCGGCGGTCGCGGTCGCCCGTGGTGGTGATCGGCACGAGCGCGATCTCGACGCCCGCCCGCGCCCGCCGCAGGGCGTCAGCGGCGAGCTGCGCCTGCACGAGCGCGAGCCGGCTACCGCGAGAGCCGAGCCGGACGAGCATCGCGGCTCACGGCCTGTCGTCCCGGAGATCGAACAGGTAGCGCAGGGCGTCGGCGCGGGCGGCGCCGTCGGGCGCGGTCGCCGCCTCCTTCAGGCGCACGGTGGGAGCGTGCAGGAGCTTGTTCACGATCTGCGCCGTGAGCGACTCGACGGCGGTCAGCTCGCGCGGGCTCAGCCCGGTGAGGCGGGCGCGGGCGCGGGCGAGCTCGGCGATCCGGATCTCCTCGGCCCGCCGGCGCAGACCGGCGATGGCCGGCACCACGTCCAGCGTGCGCTGCCAGGCGTCGAAGGCCTCGGCCTCCTCGCGGACGATCGCCTCGGCGCGGGCGGCCTCCTCGCGGCGGCCGGCGACGCTCTCGGCCACGACGCGCTCGAGATCGTCGATGTCGTACAGGTAGCAGCCGTCGAGCTCGTTGATGGCCGGGTCGAGATCGCGCGGGACGGCGATGTCGATGAAGAAGACCGGGCGGCCCCGGCGGCCGCGCAGCGCCCGCTCGACTCGCTCGGCCGTGAGCACGAGCCCGCGCGACCCGGTCGAGGCAATCACGACGTCGGCGCCCGCGAGCTCGGACTCGATCGAGTCGAGCCCGACGGCCCGGCCGCCGTGGCGCTCCGCCAGCGACCGCGCGCGCTCCGGGGAGCGGTTCGCGACCACGAGGCCGCCGACGCCGCGGGCGAGCAGGTTCGCGGCGGCCAGCTCGGCCATCTTCCCGGCCCCGACGAGCAGCACCGTGCACGAGCCGAGATCGTCGAAGACCCGGGCGGCGAGCCCCGCCGCCGCCGACGACACGGAGGCCGGGTTCTCCGCGATCGCGGTCTCGTGCCTGACCCGCTTGCCGGCGTGCCGCGCCTGCCGGAACAGCCGGTGGAGAACGGGCCCGGCGGCGCCGTGGCGATCGGCCGCCTCGAACGCCGCGCGAACCTGGCCGAGGATCTGCGACTCGCCGGGCACCATCGAGTCGAGACCGGCCGCCACCCGGAACAGATGGAGCGCGGCCCCCACGTCGGTCTTGGCGTAGAGCGCCGGCTCGAGCTCCGCCCGGTCGAGCCCAGAGAGCTGCTCGAGCTCGGCGCGCGCGCGGTCGCGCGCGCGGTCGGCGTCGGCGTGAGCGAGGTACAGGCAGACGCGGTTGCACGTTGCCAGCGCGACCGCCTCGCCACCGCCGGCCGCCAGGCTCGCGGCCAGGGCCCCCGCCCCGGCGGCGTCGAAGGCGAGTCGCTCGCGCAGCTCGACGGGGGCATGGTGGTGGGAGGTGCCGACGAGAACCAGGTGCATCAGAAGTGGGCGATCGGGATCGAGCCGAGCCGGACCGCGAGCACGAGCAGGAAGCCGGCCAGAGCGAGGTGAGCGGTGCGCCGCCCCCGCCAGCCGGCCTCGTAGCGCAGGACGAGGAACGCGGCATAGACGAGCCAGGTGAAGAACGTGACCGCCATGATCGCGTCGACGCCGCCCCCGGCCGAGCCAAGCCGGGCGAGCCCGACGCCGACGCCGAGCGTCAGCGCCGGCAGCCCGACCGCGATCGTCCGGCCGATCAGGCCGTCGAGCGTCGCGAGCGACGGGGCGCGCACCCGCAGGAGCCCCGGCGAGCGTCGCTTCAGGCGGCGGTCCTGCCACAGGTAGACGGCGGCGAGAGCCGCTGCCAGCGTGAAGCCCGCGAACGCGCCGGTCACGAGGCCCACGTGCAGGACGAGGAAGGTCGTATCGAACGCGCTCGACCGTTCCGGTCCCGCACCGCCGGCGAGCCGGGCGAGCACGAACAGGGCCGCCGCGAGCGGCATCACGGCGAGGCCGAGCAGGCGGTAGGGGGCGCGGCAACCCCAGATCAGGTAGGCGCCGACGCACATCCAGACGAACAGGTTGAGCGACCCGGCCCAGGAGTCCCAGGGGAAGCCCTCGGCGGCTGCGGCCTGCGCAACGAGGAGCGCCGTCTGGGCGAGCCAGCCGAAGCGCACACCCCAGATCGCGTAGCGGCCGGGGCGGCCGGGGCGAACGCCCTCGCCGACGTACGCGACGGCTGCCTCCGCGTACCCGGCCAGCGCCGGCCAGAAGAGCAGGAGCGCGAGCTCGCCCATCAGCCGGCGCGAGTGCGCTCGCCGCCAGACTCGGCCGCTGGCCGCTCGCGCGCGCCAGCGAGCTCCGCGAGCTCCCGCACCTCGCGCTCGAGCCGGGACATCCGGAACGAGTAGATGACGACGTACAGGAGCACGACGCCGAGGACGACGAGGTACGCGGCGGTAACGTACTTCTCGGCGGTCGTCACGCGAGCGCCCTCCTCAGCTCCCGCAGGCGCGAGTCGAGGCGCTTGCCGGCAAGCTCGGTCTGGTAGAGCGCGCAGGCCAGCGCGATCTGGCCGGCGAGCGAGAGGCAGAAGACGAGGAACATCGAACCGGCCATCTGCGGCCCCTCGCGCGTGAATACGACGGGATGGATGAAGTTCTCGGCGAGCCGGATCGCGAGGAAGCTGACGGGGATCAAGACGACGCCGAAGAGCGCGTACACCGCCGACATCCGCGCCCGCCGCGCGCCCGGGTCGACGGAGTAGCGGAGCATGAAGTAGGCGGAGTAGAACAGGAAGAGGATCAGGAAGAGGACGAGTTGACGCTCGCTCCAAGACCACCAGACTCCCCAGGAGATTCTCGCCCAGATCGTCCCCGTGGCGAGCGTGATCACGCCCCACATGACGCCCATGTGGATGGCCGTGTAGCTCTCGAGGTCGTAGCGGTCGTCCCCCCGCCAGAGCAGCCGCAGCGCCTTCCAACCGGCCCAGCCGAAGAGCGCGTAGGCCGTCACCGCCGCTGGTACGTGGATGTAGAAGATCCGCTGGCTGAACCCCTGATCGGCGTCGCCGGGAACCCACCAGAACGAGAGCGCCACGCTCGCGCAGAAGAGCGCACCCGCGGCGAGCGCCAGGTTGGGACCGAGTCTATTCCGTAACGACGTACTCAAAGGATGCCCAGGAGATGATCGCAAAGATCCCGTCGTAGAGGCCGAGGAAGGCGAGGAAGCGGCTGGGATCGTCGGTCACGGACGCGCCGACGCCGCCGACCACGATCGGGATCGCGAGCGGCAGGAACAGAAGCGGCAGGAGGAGCTCGCGCGTACGACTGGCCGCTGCGATCGCCGACAGCAGGCAGCCGACGGCCGCGATCCCGAGATCGGCGAGCACGAGCGCCGCGACTGTCGCCGCATCCACCCCGGTGAAGAACAGCGCGAACGCCGGCACGGCGATCAGTTCCACGATCACGAGGAAGACGACCACGGAGAGCGTCTTCGCAAGCCAGATCGCGCTGCGGTCGCAGGGCGTCAGGACAAGCCCGTCGAGAAGCCCCTGCTCCCGCTCGGCGACGAACGCGCGCGTTAGCCCGAGCAGCGCAGTGAACAGCACCGCCACCCACAGGAGCCCCTTCGCGACTCGCTCGGACTCCCCCACCGTCGCGGGCAAGGCGAAATGGAAGACAACGAGCGCCGAGACGACGAAGAGGAGCATCGCGGGCAGCGTCTCTCGCGTGCGCAGCTCGAGCAGGAGATCCTTGCGGGCGAGCGCGGCGACGTCCTGGACGTACCCGGTCACGTCAGCTCGAGCCGCACGGTCGCGAGCGTCGCGACGCGCTCGGGCTGATGGGAGGAGACGACGAGCGTGCGCGACCGGGCAAGCTCCTCGAGCTCGCCGTCGAGGAGGTCGGTCCCCTCGCGGTCGAGGCCGGCGAACGGCTCGTCCAGGAGCAGCAGGTCGGGGTCGTGGAGCAGCGCCCGGCACAGAGCGAGACGCTGGCGCATCCCCTGGGAGTAGGTGGCGACGCGCTGGCGGCGCACGTCCCAGAGGCCGAACCGCTCGAGCAGCATCCCGATGCGCTCCCGGCGCTCGGAAATCCGGTAGAGACGGCCGTAGAGCTCGAGGTTCTCGAGCGCGGTCAGTTCCCGATACGCGAGCGGCTCGTGGCCCACGAAGCCGATCGCCGAGCGTTCCACCGCCAGCTCGAGCTCGCCGGCCGAGGGCGCGAGCAAGCCGGCGAGGAGCCGCAGCAGGGTGCTCTTGCCCGAGCCGTTGCGGCCGGTCACGAGCAAGAAGCCACCGGCGGGGACGTCGAGGTCGACGCGATCGAGCACGTCGCGCTCGCCGAAGCGTTTCGTCAGCGCGCGGGCCCTGATCACCGGCCGAGCACGTCCCCGAGCACGAGCGCGAAGAAGGCGACGCTGATCACCCCGTTCATGGTGAAGAACGCCGTGTCGAGCCGGCGCCAGTCCCGTGGCGAGACGAGCGACTGCTCGTAGGCGAGCAGCGCCGCCACCGCCGCCACGCCCGCCCAGTAGAGCGCGCCGGCCGGGAGCCCCAGACCCGCCGCCACGAGCAGGGCAACGGCGCCGGCGTGGCACGCCCGGGAGCTCCGGAAGGCCGCTCGCACCCCGAAGCGAGCCGGTAGGGAGTGCAGCCGCTGCGCGCGATCGACCTCGAGATCGAAGAGCGCGTAGAGGATGTCGAAGCCGGCGATCCAGAGGGCAACCGCGCCGCCGAGCGCCCACGCCTGCCACGGCAGCGTGTTCTCGACCGCCGCCCAGGCGCCCACGGGAGCGAGCCCGTCGACCAGGCCGAGCCAGAAGTGGCAAAGCCAGGTGAAGCGCTTCAGGTAGGGGTAGACGACGAACGCGACGACCGGGATCGGCCACAGCCAGCGCACGATCGGCTCGAGCTGGTAGACGGCGACGAGGAAGAGCGCGAGCGAGGCGGCGGCGAGCGCGAGCACGTGCCCGGGACGTAGCGCGCCGCGCGGCAGCTCCCGTCCGGCGGTGCGCGGGTTACGGGCGTCGATGCCCGCGTCGATCAGCCGGTTCAGCGCCATCGCCAGGGTGCGCGCGCCGGCCATCGCGGCGGTCAGCCAGACGAGCTGGCCGGCGCTCGGGACCCCGTCCAGGGCGAGCAGAGCGCCCACGTACGCGAAGGGAAGCGCGAACAGCGTGTGCTCGAGCTTGACGAGCGAGGCAAAAAGCTTCGGATAGCGAAATATCCGGGTGGCGCCCGGGGTCGCGCTCACGTTTGCCGGTGAGCCGTCGGCGCGTCCGCGAGCAGCTCGACTGCGTGAGCGAGCGCGGGGCGGAGCAGCTCGAACCCGTCGCGGCACCCGCCCGGGGAGCCGGGCAGGTTGACGACCAGCGTCCGGCCGACCAGGCCGGCCGCCGCGCGGGAGAGCAGCCCGTGCGGCGTCCTCGCGATCGCGTCGGCCCGCAGCGCCTCCGGAATGCCCGGCACGACGCGCTCGACGACGTCGAGCGTCGCCTCGGGCGTCACGTCCCGCGGCGCGACACCCGTCCCGCCCGTCGTCAGCACCACCTCGTTCCCACCCGCGAGCTCCCGGAGCGCCGTCGCGATCTCGGCGCGCTCGTCGGGAACGACCCGCCGCTCGACCGTGAAGCCCTCGCCGGCGAGCAGCTCCGCGAGCAGGTCGCCGCTGCGATCCGCTCGGGTGCCGTGGTGGACGCCGTCGGAGATCGTGAGCACGGCCGCCCTCACCCGGCCGGCTCCTTCGTCTTCTCGAGCAGGCGGACGCCTTCGATCGCCATGCCCTTGTCGATCGCCTTGGCCATGTCGTAGACGGTCAGGGCGGCGACGGACGCCGCCGTGAGCGCCTCCATCTCGACCCCGGTCTGGGCGGTCGTCTCGGCGGTCGCTGTGATCCGCACCTCGGCCTCTCCGACCACGAGCTCCACGCCGGCGACGGTCAACGGCAACGGGTGGCAGAGCGGGATCAGCTCCGCGGTGCGCTTCGCGGCCATGATCCCGGCGAGCTGGGCGGTCGCGAGCGCATCGCCCTTCGGGAGGTCGCGCAAGCGGCTCGCGGTCTCGGAACGCATCCGCACGGAAGCGACGGCGACGGCACGGCGGCGCGAGAGCGGCTTCGCGCCCACATCGACCATCCGCACCGAGCCCGCCTCATCGACGTGGGTCAGCGGATTCTCGCTGCTCACGGCGGGATTCTACCGGCACGCGAGCCGACCGCCGCGTCGAGCGCCTCGAGCTGCCCGCGCGTCCACGCGGCGATGTCATGCTCCGCCACGTGGTGGCGGATCGCATCGGCCCGCGCTCGCCGCTCCGCCACCGGCATGCTCAAGGCCTCGTGCAACGCCTCGGCCTGGCCGGCGACATCGAACGGGTTGACCGTGACGACCCACGCGCCGAGCTCCTCGTGGACGCCGGCGTTCTCCGAGAGCACGACCACGCCCGAGCGCTCGTTCACGAGCGGTGCCTCCTTCGCGACGAGGTTGAGCCCGTCGAAGATCGGGTTCACGAGCAGGACGTCGTACTGCTTGTAGGCGGCCACGGCCTGGGGGAAGTTGTCCCCTACCTGGAGGTCGAGCGGCCGCCAGCCCGCGCGCCCGAAGCGGCCGTTCCGGGCGCGCGCGGCCCGCTCGACCGCGGCCAGGTGCTCCGCGTACTCGGGAATGGCCTGGCGCGACGGGTCGAGCAGCGCCAGCATCCCGACGCGGCCGTGCAGCTCCGGATGCGCCTCCAGGTACAGCTCGAACGCCCGCAGCCCGCGGACGACGTTCTTGGCCGGATCGGTACGATCAACGCGGACGATCAGCAGCTCGGGCCGCGACGCCTCGATCGCGGTCTCCTCGGCCAGCACGCGCGCGTCCGTCGCCAGCGCGCCGAACTCGGCCGGGTCGACCGAGATCGGGGCGACCAGCGTGCGGGTGATCCGCCCGGACGGACCCGCGACCGCGCCTGCGGCCGTCCGCGCATCCGCGAGCTCCTCGCAGCCGCGCAGGAAGCTCCGGCGCCAGCGCTCGGCCTGGAAGCCGACGAGGTCGTTGGCGAGCAGCCCCTCGAGGAGGCCGGCCCGGATCGGCTCGGGCAGGACGCGCCAGTCGTCGGGATCGGGCCACGGGACGTGGACGAAGTGGGAGAGGGGGGCGTCGCGGAAGCGGCGCCTGACGAGACCCGGGGCCAGGTAGAGGTGGTAGTCGTGGAACATCACGGTCGCGCCCGGCGTGCGCCGCAGCTCGTCGCAGACCGCCTCGGCGAAACCCTCGTTGACAGTCACGTACCCGTCCTCCCAGGCCGAGCGCAGCGCGGGATCGAAGCTCGGGGCGCTCGCGAGCGGCCACAGGTGGTGATGGACGAACCAGAGCAGCGGGTTCGCGGCGACGTTGTAGAAGCGGTCGTACGCCGCCGGCTCGTGCGCGAGCAGTCGCAACCGGAAGACCGAGCCGTCGTCGGTCGCCTGCTCGAGCGCCCCGCCGCGGGACTCCCGGACGACCGCCCGATCCTCGTCGGAGAGCGCGCTCGCGACCCACGTCACCTCATGCTGGCGGACGAGCGCGCTCAGGGCGGTCACGAGCCCGCCGCTGCCCCTTCTCGCGACCCGCGCACCGGCCCCGTCGCGGGCGAACGTGACCGGGCCGCGGTTCGAGACGACGATCAGCCGGCGCGGGCGCCCCGCCACGGGGCCAACGCTATCCGGCTTCCCCGACCGTCGCGAGCCGGGTGTCGCCGGCGCCGGTACCGAGCAGCCGGTTGAAGAGGGCGAGCCAGTCGCGCAGCAGCCGCGGCATCAGGAAGCGATGGCGCACGTCCTCCTTGCCCGCGAGCGCCAGGGTCCCCGCGCGGGCCGGATCGGCGAGTACCGCCAGACAGGCCTCAGCGCAGCCGCGGGCGGAGTCGACGAGGAAGCCCGTCTCGCCGTCCCGGATCTGCGAGAGGATCCCGCCCGCGCGTCCGGCGACGACGGGGCGACCCTTCCAGAGCGCCTCGGCGACCGTGAGGCCGAAGCCCTCCCTGATCGACTTCTGGATCACGGCGGCGGACGCGACCTGGAACGCGTTCACCTCCACGGAGCCGACGTTGTTCAGGTTCGAGAGGATGAACACATCGGGATCCTCGTCAGCGTAGGCGACGGTCTGGTTGAAGAACTCCCAGCCTTCCGGATCGTCGTGCGCCATCGAGCCCACCAGCGCGAGCTGCACGTCCGGGCGTTCGGCGCGGACGAGCCGGTAGGCGTCGATCACGCCGAGCGGGTCCTTCCAGGGGTCGAAGCGCGAGACCTGGGTGAGCAGGGGGCGATCGACGTCGATCCCGAACTGGTCGACGATGTAGCGGGCGTCCTCGGGCGAGAGCGCCATGTTCTTCGGAGCCAACGGGTCGATCGCGGGCGGCCAGATGTACGCGGTCGGCAGGCCCGCGGCGGCGGGCACGTACTCGGGCCGGTGGAAGACGGCGGCGTCGTACGCGCGCAGCCAGGGCGCCAGCACCTCGACGACGGCCGGGTTTGGTGTCGACAGGTCGATATGGCACCGCCAGACCCAGTGGCGCCCGGCGCTGCGCGCGTGCTCGATCAGCGCGGCCGGCTGGGGATCGTGAACGATCACGAAGTCGTACTCGCCCTCGAGCGCCGCCGCGTTGCGGCGGTTGTAGAGCCGGTAGGTCTCCACCTGGGCGGCCGTGAGCCCCTCGGGGCTCCCCTGGAGGGCGTTGTGGATCGCCTTGGTGACCTGGAAGAACTCCTCCTGGCCGCCGATCACCCGCCACTCCACCTCGAGCCCCGCGTCGCGCATCAGCGGCACGAGCGTGTAGTTGATCTCGGCGACCCCGCCGCCGAAGGCGGTGGCGGAGAGATGGAGCACCCGGCGGCCGCGCAGCGGCTCCGCGAGCGAGCGCAGCTCGCCCGTTAGCGTCGGGCCCACGAGCGTCGCGTAGTCCGAGAGCGACTTGTGCCCGACGTTGATCGACTGGAGCATCGGAGCGGCCAGGATAGCGGCGGCTCAGCGGGCGGCGTCGGGGTCGACGGGGCGCTCGCCGAGCACGAGCGGCACGATGACACGCTCACCACCGCGCAGGACGACCAGCTCCGCGGTCTCGCCCGGAACCAGCGCGCCTGCGACGATCCGGATCAAATCCTCGGTTGTCGCCACGGCCGAGCCGTCGATGGCGAGGATCACGTCCCCGCCGGCCCGGAACGTGACGCCCTCGACGAGCACGGTCTCCCGCCCGGCTCGCAGCCCCGCCCGCTCGGCGGGACTCCGCGGCACGACCTCCTGGATCGCGGCGCCCGCGTCCTCGCGGTAGCCGAGCTCGGCGGCGATCGACGGCGTCAGGGTCTGGGTCGTGACGCCCAGCCACGCGTACTCGACGCTGCCGTGCTCGAGCAGCTGCTCCATCGAGCGGCGGGCCGCGTTGATCGGGATCGCGAAGCCGACGCCCTCCGCGTTGCCGGACTCGCTGCGGATCTGCGCGTTGATGCCGATCACCTCGCCGCGGGCGTTGAACAGGGGCCCACCGGAGTTACCGCGGTTGATCGGCGCGTCGGTCTGGATCGCCCCGACGACGCTGTAGACGCTCGTCAGCGAGCTCACCGCCCGCTCGGTGGCCGACACGACGCCGACGGCGAGCGAGCCGGCCTGGCCGAACGGGCTGCCAATCGCGGCCACGGGCTCGCCGACCGCGACCGAGCTCGAGTCACCGAGCGGGACCGGCTCCACGAGATGGTCGGCCGGATCGACCCGCAGCACGCCGACGTCGTCGAAGACGTCCCAGCCGACGATCTCCGCGCTCACGCGATCGCCGTCCTTGAACTCGACGTAGACCTCGCTCGCGCCCGTCACCTCGCCCGTCCCCGCGGCGCTCTCCCCGGCGTTCGTGATCACGTGCGAGCTCGTCAGGATCACGCCCTCCCTGGAGACCACGAACCCCGATCCCTGCACCTGGGCCCCGCCTTCGTCATCGCCAGCCGGCACGAGCGCGTAGATGGTGACGACGCCGGCCGACCGCTCGCGGTAGATCGCGGCCGGGTCGAAGAGGCCGGCCGCAGCCGGGGCGGCGGAGCTCTCGACGGAAGCGGCGACCGTCGCCGTCCGCAGCACCGTCGTCTCCCCGTCGAGCCAGCCGGCGGCCTTGCCGACGGCGATCGCGGTCGCGCCGCCGGCCCCGGCAAGCGCGAGCGCCAGCGCGAGCAGACCGTGGCGGCGGAACCCCGTCACGGGCTAGACCCTCGCGTTTTCACGTGGAAACGGCGCCGGGCTGGCGGTTCCGGGCAGGCTGAGCGTGAACGTCGTCTCGCCCGGGCGGGAGCGCAGCTCGATCGTGCCACCCATCCGCTTCGCGAGCTCGCGGGCAATCGAGAGCCCGATGCCGCTCCCGGAGGCGGCGCCACCCGCGCCGCGGAAGAACCGCTCGAACACATGCTCCTGATCCTCCGGCCGGATGCCGGGCCCGTCGTCGAGCACGGACAGCTCGCCCCGATCGACCCAGACGGTCGTGTGAATCTCGACCGACGTTCCGGCGGGAGTGTGGCGGAGCGCGTTCTCGACCAGCGAGCGGCCGATCTGCAGCAC
The DNA here is from genome assembly GCA_020845695.1 of Thermoleophilia bacterium. The sequence continues at coordinate 66,365 of JADLFG010000072.1, forward strand.
CCGCTCCTCGTCGGCGAGCACCGACGCCCGGCCGCTCGAGGTGACGGCGAGACGGTGGCCGGTCGACTCGGCGAGCGGGCCGAGCTCGGCGGCGAGCGACTCCGCGGCGCCGCAGAGGTCAACTGGCTCGAGCTCGAAGCCGACCTGCCCGGCGTCGAGGCGCGAGAGGTCGAGCAGGTCGGTCGCGAGCCCGGTCAGGCGCTCGACCTGGCCGCGGGCGGTGTCGAGGAAGTCGCCGCGGTCGCGCTCGTCCACGTCGCCGTCGGCGAGCAGCTCCAGGAAGCCGCCGAGGGCAAACAGCGGCGTGCGGAGCTCGTGGGAGGCGTTCGCGATGAACTCCCGGCGGGCCCGGTCGACCTGCGAGAGCCGGTCGCGCATCCGGTCGAACGCGCGCGCGAGCTCCCCGAGCTCGTCCCGGCTGTCGTCGCGCACGACCGCGCCGAAGTCACCGGCCGCGATCCGCACCGCTCCCTCCTCGAGCCGCTGAATCCGCCGCGTCAGCCTCAGCGCGGCCATCGTGCCCGCCAGCCCCGAGACGGCGAAGGCGATCACGCCGGCGACGAGGAAGCTCCGCCGGAGCAGGTCGACGCTCGCCAGGGTGTCGCCGAGACGGGCCGAGAGCAGGAGCACGTAGTCCTCGTTGACGGGGAACTGCACGGCCGCCTCGGCCAAATCCCGGCCCTCGCGCTCGACCCGCCCCGTGGCGACCCGGCCGCCCTCGGCCGCGGCGCGGACGACCGGATCGCGCACGATCTCCTCCGTCACAACCGGGCTCGAGTCGGCGAAGATCGTGAACGCGCCGGAGCCGAGCCGGCTCAGGATCACGACCCGCGCGTTCGCCTGGGCCGCGGCCAGGTCGAGCTGCTCGGAGAGTCGCAGGGTGCTCCCGAGCTCGAGCTGGATCGCGAGCGCCTGGGCGGCCGACCGCAGCTCTGCCTGCTTGTCCTCGACCAGCTGCGATTCGAGCCGCGGCACGACCGCGAAGTAGAGGACCCCGAGCGCGACGGTGACGACGGCGAGCAGGATCGCCACCAGCTTGACGCTCAAGCCCCGGAGGCGCGATACCCGTCTCAACGCTAGCGGTCGCGGAAGCGGTATCCCACCCCGCGGATCGTGAACACGTACTCGGGCTCCCGCGGGTCACGCTCGATCTTCTCGCGCAGGTGGCGGATGTGGACGTCGATCGTCCGGGGATCGCGGAAGTCCGAGCTGCCCCAGAGCGCCTCGAGCAGCGCCGCGCGCGAGTAGACGTGCCCCGGGTGGCGGGCGAGCGTGCGCAGCAGCTCGAACTCGGCGTACGTGAGGGTGGCCGGCTCGCCGCGCACGTCGACCGCGCGCCGGGCCAGGTCGATCCGCAGACCGTCGTACTCGATCGCCTCGCCGCGCGGCTCGGAGGCCGAGAGCTGCGCCCGGCGCAGGAGCGCCCGCACCCGGCTTCTGAACTCCCTGATCGAAAAGGGCTTCGTGATGTAGTCGTCGGCGCCGATCTCGAGCCCGAGCACCTTGTCGACCTCGTCGTCGCGCGCGGTCAGCATGATGATCGGGACCGGGCTGGCGGCTCGGACGCGCTTGCAGACCTCCAAGCCGTCGAGGTGGGGCAGCATCAGGTCGAGGACGATCAGGTCGACGGCCTCGCTCGCGAACCGTTCGAGCGCCTCCTCGCCGTTCCGTGCCTGCACGACCCGGAAGCCCTCCCGCTCGAGCGGGTACGTGAGCAGCTTCTGGACCGATTCCTCGTCGTCGACGAGCAGGATCGTGGCACCGCCCGGCATGGCGCTACGGGCGCCCGGAGCTGCGCAGCCGCGGAACCATCGCAACTACTATAGCCCCCGCCCGAATGGTCGCCTCTCCGCCACGCCCGGCTGCCAACCGGCGGCGCAGGCCCCGTCGCGGCTCCGTCGAGCGGCCGGTGAGCGGCCGGATCTACCGCGCCGCCTGGGCCCTCGTCGCCATCCCGCTCGCGGTCGCTGCGTTCACGGTCGGGCGCCCCGCTCCACTCCCGCGTCCCGCGCTCCCGCCCTCGTTCGATGAGACGGTCGCCGAGCAACTCGCCCGCTCGTTCGCGGAGATGTATCCCGACCGGACCCCTGGCAGCGAGAGCTCCCGCGAGGCCGCCGCGTGGGTCGAGGAGCAACTCGCCGCCTACAACCTCCGCGTCGAGCGCCAGACCTTCACCGAGACGATCCCCGGCCTGGGCAGGGTCGCGCTCACGAACCTGATTGCCCGGCCCTTGCGGGTCGGGCCGCAGCGCTCGCCGGAGACGATCCTCGTGCTCGCCCACCGCGACAACCTCGGCCTCTCACAGGGCCTCGACGACAACGCCTCCGGCACGGCCGCGCTGATCGAGCTGGCCCGAAACCTCTCGACGCTGACCGTCTCCCACACGATCGTGTTCGCCTCCACCGACGGCGGCGCCTGGGGAAATCTCGGCGCCGCGGCACTGACCCGGCGGGGCGACCTGCGCGGCCGGACGCTCGCGGTCGTCAACCTCGACGCGCTCGGGGGGCCGGGGCCGCCCCGCCTCGAGCTCGCCGGCGACCGGCCCCGCTCCCCGACCGGAGTGCTGCTCGCGACCGCGGAGGCGAGCGTGGTCGACGAGACGGGCGACGCGCCCGCACACCCGGGTGCGGTCGAGCAGCTGCTCGACCTCGCGTTCCCGTTCAGCCTCCACGATCACGCTCCGTTTCTCGCTGCCGGCGTGTCAGCGGTCACGCTCACCTCGGCGCCGGGCCGGCCGCCGCCGCCACGCGGCGACACGACTCTCCGGGCCGAGAAGCTCGGCGTGCTCGGCCGCGCCGCCCAGTCGCTCGTGGTCTCCCTCGACGCCGCCGCGGAGACGACGCGGGGAACGAGCTCGTTCGTCTACCTCGGCGGGCGCTTCATCCGCGGCGCGGGGATCCAGTTCGTGCTCGTGGTCGCGCTCGTTCCGGCTCTGCTCGCCACGCTCGACCTGTTCGCGCGGCTGCGCCGGCGCGGAGTCGTCCTCGGCGGCGCCCTGCGAGGGTTTCGCAGCCGCCTGCTCGCCTGGCTCTGGCTCGGCGTGCTCGGGGTTCTGTTCACGGCCACCGGTGCGTTCCCGGGCGGCACGCCGCGGCCGCTCGCCACCGCCACCCCCGCGGCGAGCGACTGGCCGCTCGAGGCGCTGCTCGGCTTCGGCGCGCTCGCCCTCGCCGGCTGGCTCGCCGCGCGCTCCCGCCTCGTCCCGCGCGTCCCGGTCGAGCGCGCCGACGAGCTCGGTGGGCACCTGGTCGCCATGCTCGCCCTCTGCGGCGTCTCGCTCGCCGTCGCCGTCACGAACGCCTTCACGCTCGTCCTCTTCCTGCCGTCGCTGCACGTCTGGCTCTGGGCGCCGCACGTGCGTGACCGCCACGTCATCGTCCGCGCGCTCCTGCTCGCGCTCGGCTTCGCCGGCCCGGCGGGTCTGGTCGCGTCGTTCGCGACCCGCTACGGGCTCGGCTTCGACGCGCCGTGGTACGTCGCCACGCTGTTCACGACCGGATACGCGTCCACCGCCCTGCTCGCGTGCCTCCTCGTCTGGGCCGCCGCGGCGGCGCAGGTCGGCGCGATCCTGTTCGGGCGTTATGCCCCGTATCCCGGGCCCGGCGACCGTCCTCCTCGCGGCCCGGTGCGGGCCGCGATTCGCCGCGGGATACTCGCCGCCCGCCGCCGGCGGTCCTCGCCCGGCGTCGGCTGATCCTTCTGGCTACCAGCGTTAGCGGAGCGGCAGGTAGCGCGCGTCGCTTCCGGCGGCCAGCTCCCCCGCCCCTCGGGGAACGTGCACGAGGGCATCCGCCTGGCCGGCGGCGACGATCATGTGCGACTCCTGACCGCCGCCCCTGACCAGCGTGACCCCGGTCGCTCCACGCTCGATCCGCGCCCGCAAGAACTCGTCCCGCAGCTCGTTCCTGGTCGCCGGCTCGGCAAGCCGGCCCCAGGCGAACGCCGGTAGCGGCTCGATCGCGCCGAGCAGGGCGTTGATTGCCGGTCGCACGAACAGCTCGAAGCCGACGAGCACGGAGACGGGGTTGCCCGGGAGGCTGAAGACGAGATGGTCGCGCCGGACGCCGAATGCGACCGGCTTGCCCGGCTTGACGGCGACGCCCCAGAACACCTCCGCCACCCCGAGCGCTGCCTGAACGGAGCGCACGAGGTCGTGCGGCCCAACGGACGCGCCCCCGGAGGTGACGAGCATGTCGAAGCCGAGCAGCGCGCGCTCCATCGCTACGCGGTGCTCGTCGAGGTCATCCGCGACCGTGCCGAGCTGGGCGGGCACCGCACCGGCCGACGTGAGCAGGGCGGCCAGCATCAGGCCGTTCGACTCGTGGATCTCGCCGGGCCCGAGCGGCTCGCCGGGCGGCCGCAGCTCGGAGCCGGTGACGAGGATCCCGACCCGCGGGCGCCGGGCGCACTGGACCTCGCTCACCCCCGCAGCCGCCAGCGCACCGACCTGCGCGGCGCCCAGCGTCGCGCCCGCTTGAAGCACGACGCTGCCGGCAGCGGCGTCGCCGGCCCGGGGCCGGACATTCGCGCCCGATGCCACCGCCGCCCCGATCTCGATCCCGGCGTCTGTCTCGGTTACGAGCTCGAGCGGCACCACGGCATCGGCGCCCTCGGGCACGACCGCGCCGGTCGCGATTCCGATCGCCTCGCCCGGAGCCAGCGCGCGCGGGGGCGGCGCGCCCGCCGCCACGCGCTCCCGCACCGGGAGAGTCACGGGCGCCGCGGCCGTGTCGTTCGAGCGCACCGCGAACCCGTCCATCGCGGAGCTGCAGAACGGCGGCAGGTCGCAGGTGGCAACCGCGGGCTCGGCCAGCACCCGGCCGTACGCCCGCTCGATCGGCACCCGCTCCGCCGTCAGACGCCGGGCGCGCTCGAGCACGAGCCGCTGCGCCTCCTCGATCGTGATCAGGTCGGCCACGGTCGGGAGAGTACCTACAGCGGTACGGCACCGCGCAGGAGGTAGGCCGAGAGCCCCAGCGCGAGCCAGCGCGCCAGGCGATCCTCCTCGATCGCGGCGAGCGGCACGATCCAGACCGCGTACCAGGGTACGAGCCACGAGGTCGTCAGGAGCAGCGCGCCGATGCACACGCCCAGCCTGGCCCGCCCCCGCCAGGCCTCACGCAGGAGCCACGCGTACACGGCGGAGAGCAGCGCGCCGAGACCAGCGATCGCCACCGCCTCCGGCACCCCGGCGGCGGTCAGCCACGACGCGGGGGCGAGCGAGGTCGTCCGGCCGAGCTGATCCGAGAAGCTCGTGAGCGCGTGCAGCCACTCGCCGCCGTACCGCCACGTGGCGAGGCCCCCGACGGCGAGGGCAACGGCAGCAAAGCCGACCGCGGCGCGTCCGCGGCCGCGTCCGCGGCTCTCGAGCACGACGAGCGGGAGCAGCGCAGCGGGGAACCACTTCAGCCCGATCGCGCCGGCCCAGGCGGCCCCCGCTGCCCGGGGCCTCCCGCGGGCGGCCAGCGCGACGGCGCCCAGCACGAGCACCATCACCCAGGCGTCGTTGTGCCCGCCCCCGGCGAACTGCAGGGCGAGCAGGGGGTTCCACCCGACGAACGCGGCCGCGAAGGCGGAGCGCCCGGCGATCAGCGCGGCGAGCCCGGTCAGCGCGACCAGCGCGACCGCCGCCAGCAGCCGGTAGAGGAACGCCGCGGTTGCGGGCGACTCCCCCGCAACCGCCGCGTGCCCCTCCGAGACCAGCGTGAAGGCCGGGCCGTACCCGGTCGGGCGGTCGCGCCAGCTCGCGCCCATCCGCTCGAGCGCGGGATCGCCCGGGTAGCGGCTCGGCGCGTCCACGTACGGGTTGCCCCCGTGGACGGCGGGGACGCGAGCCCGCGCCCAGTACGTGTACGCGTCGGTCGACAGCAGCACGGGCCCGGCCAGCGGGATGGCCTGGATCGCGATCGCGACCATGAGCACGTGCCCCAGGCGAGCGGAGACGCGCCCCAGCGCGAGGAGCGCGCCCGCGTAGCACGCGAAGGCCGCGGCGGCGAGCCCGAGGTAGAGCCACGAGAGCCAGACAGCGCCGCCCGGGTGATCCGGGGAGACCGCCGAGGACGCGGGGGCCGCCGCTCCCACCGCGGCCCCGGTCAGCAAGAGCGTGGCCAGCCCCAGCAGGAGGACGAGCCGCGCTGGTCGTCGCTCGGGCCCGCCGCGGACCGCAGCCGGCGCGGCCGTCACGCCGAGCCCCCTAGCCGACGGTGACGGTCGGCGGCGGGGGCGGCGGCGGGGGCGGCTCGGTCACCGGCGGCGGCTCCGTCACCGGCGGCGGCTCCGTCACCGGCGGCGGCTCGGTCACCGGCGGCGGCTCGGTCGTCCCGCCACCGGTCGTCGTCGTCGCGCCGGGCCGCGTCTCCGTCGCCACGGTCTCCGTCGTGCCCGTCTCGACCGTCGACGTGTCCCCCTCGAGCTGGTACTGGCCCTGCCAGGGGCGCCAGGCAACCGCCTCGCCGGCCGCCGGGAAGTCCGCCACCGGGGTGTACGCGAGCGCGCGGGAGACGAACAGGTTCCAGATCTCGGCCGGGAACGATCCGCCGGAGACCGAGATCCCGTGCACGCTCGTCATCGAGACCGTCGCATTCGGGTAGCCGACCCACACCGCGGCCGAGAGCGTCGGCGTGTAGCCGCAAAACCACGCGTCCGTGTGGTCGTCGGTCGTCCCGGTCTTGCCGGCCGCGGGGCGGCCGAAGTAGGCGCGCGTGCCGGTGCCGGAGAGGAGGTTCTGGCCGAGGATCCTCGTCACCTCGTAGGCGACGCCGTCCGGGAAGACCCGCTTTCGTTGCGCGATGCCCCACCCGGTGACGGTATCGACCTCGCCGCTCGGCAGCACAACCTTGCGGATCGCCATCGGCTTCGAGTAGACGCCGCCGGCCGCGAGCGTCGCGTACGCGGAGGCCATGTCGAGCACGGAGACGTCGTTCGACCCGAGACCGATCGACGCGACCGGCTGCAGCGACGAGCGGACGCCCATCTGGTGGGCGATCTTGACGATGCTCTCGGGCCCCAGGTCGAGCGTCAGGCGCGCGTACACCGAGTTGTCGGAGCGCAGCGTCGACACGGTCAGGCTCGAGGGCCCGTAGTAGCTGCCGTCGTAGGTCTTCGGCTCCCACGGCTCGCTCTCGGGGTCGGGCTGCCAGGTGAACGGCGCCGACATGTAGACGGTCGAGTCCGGGTTGATGCCCCGCCGGATCGCCTCGGCGAGCACGAACGTCTTGAATGACGACCCGGCCTGCCTGCGTCCCTGCGCGGCCAAGTTGAACTGGGAGCGCTGCTGCCCCGGGACGACCGAGACCATCGCCCTGATCGCGCCGTTGGCGGGGTTGATCGCGACGATCGCCGAGGCCGGGTCACCGGGCTCGTCGAGCGTCTCGCGAATCGCCTTCGTCGCGAGCCGCTGGAAGCGCGGGTCGATCGTCGTGTACACGCGCAGGCCGCCCGCGCGGACGCGCGCGGCCCCGTACGCCTCGATCAGCTGCTCGCGCACGTAGCCGAAGAAGAACGGCTCCTTGATCTCGGTGTACAGGCTGCCGGGCGTCAGCACGATCGTCTCGGCGCGGGCGTCGTCGTGCTGGCGCTGCGTGATCCAGCCGGCGGCGCGCATCGCCGCGAGCACGTCGTTACGGCGACTCCACGCCTCGCGCTGGCGCGTGAACGGATCGTAGTACGACGGCGCCTGGGGCAGGCCCGCGATCAGCGCCGCCTCGGCCAGCGTCAGGTCTCCAGCCGACTTCGAGAAGTACGTCTGCGCCGCCGCCTCGACTCCGTAGGCGCGGTTGCCGTAGTAGACCTGGTTCATGTACGTCTCGAGGATCTTGTCCTTCGACCAGCTCCCGTCCAGCTTCCGCGCGAGGCAGGCCTCCTTGATCTTCCGCTGCAGCGTCCGCTCCGTGCCCACCGGCTGGTAGAGGTTCCTGACGAGCTGCTGGGTGATCGTCGAGCCACCCTGCACGACCTTCCGCTCCGTGAAGTTCGCCCACGCGGCCCGCGCGATCCCCTCCCAGTCGATCCCCCCGTGCTCGTAGAAGCGCCGATCCTCGATCGCCACCGTCGCGCTGGCCAGCCACGGCGACATCTCGCCGAGGTGGAGCGGCTGGCGGTTGTTCTCCGCGGGAATCGCCCCGAGGAAGCTCCCGTCGGCCGCGTAGACGAACGTGTTCTGCCCGATCGCGACTTCCTGCAGGGAGGCCAGCTCAGCATCGTCGCAGAGCGCGGCGGCGGTCGCGAACGTGCCGGCTGCGACCGCCGCGGCCCCGCCGAGCACGACCGCGGCGACAGCCAGCGCAGCGATCCGCCCGCCGCGGCCGCGACGCTGCCTGCGCGCGCGACGCCGCCTGCGCCGGGCAAGCCCGGCCCCATCCGGGCCGTCGTTCCGCGGGCGGTCATCTCCGTTGCCGGCGGGCCCTGGTCTCACGGCTCCAATCGTGCCTCATGCATGATCGCACTCGCCGCGGCTCCGCGGCAGCGTCGCTCGTGAGCAGTCGTTCTGAGCGCGGTCCCGGCTTCCTGCCGGGCGCAACCGCTACCGGCGAGCGTCGATTGGTGGTTGGATAGTGCCGACGTGCTCGCCCGAGCCGCACTCGCGCTCCTCGCTCTCGCCACGCTTGCCGCCGGCTGCAGCGAGCGCCGCGAGCCCACCGGCGCGCTGCCGCCGCCCTACCCCGTCACCGCCCAGGGCGCCGGCGACGCGCCGATCGAGCTCGCCGCTTCGCCCCAGCGCATCGTCGCGCTCGATCCGGGTGGCGCGGAGCTCGTGGCCGCGCTCGGTGCGGGCGCGCGCCTGGTCGGAATCCCCGCCGGCGTCACCCCCGGCGCCGGCGTCTCCGCGCAGGAGGTCGTCCGGACCACCGGCCAGATCGATGTCGAAGCGGCCGTCGCGCTCGAGCCCGACCTGATCGTCGCCACCTCGCACACGGATCGCGTCGACCTCACCCAGATCGAGCGGCAGACCGACGCTCCCGTCTACCTCCAGCCGGCCAGCTCGATCGACGACGTCGAGCGCGCGATCGTCGAGCTCGGCTGGCTGCTCGGACAGCCGGTCGAGGCGCGGCAGCTGCTTGCCTCGGTCAAGGAGGCGGTCGCTGCCGTCGAGAGCCACCTCGATGGCGCCGAGCCCGTCTCCGCGTTCGTCGACACGGGCTTCTTCATCACGATCTCCGATCGCTCCCTGCTCGCGGACCTGATCACCCGCTCGCATGGGACCAGTGTGGCGGCCGGGCGGGCGGGACTCGGCCCGTTCCCGCTCGAGGAGCTCTCGGCCGCAGACCCCGACGTGTACCTCGCGACCTCGGACAGCGATGTCACGCTCGACTCCCTGCGCAAAGACCCGCAGACCGCGTCGCTGCGCGCGGTTCGCGACGATCGTTTCGTCATCCTCGACGCCGAGCTCGTCACCCGGGCCGGCCCCCGCATCGCTCAGGCGTTCGAGGCCGTCGCGCTCGCGCTCCACCCCGATGCCTTCCGCTGACGCCCTCGACGCCGTCACCATCGACGCCTTCGGGACGCTCGTCGTCCTCGAGGATCCCACCGAGCGTCTGCGGCTCGAGCTCGCGGCGTGCGGCATCGAGCGCGACGCGGCCACCGTCGGCCGCGCCTTCCGCGCCGAGGCCGCCTACTACAGGCCCCGCTCCCTGAGCGGGCGCGACGCCGAGAGCCTCGCCCGCCTGCGACGCGAATGTGTCGGCGTTTTCCTCGCGGCGGCCGGTGCCGATCTCGACGCCGGGGAATTCGTCCCCTCCTTCCTCGGCTCGATTGTCTTCTCGCTCGCCGAGGGCGCTCGCGAGGCCCTCGACGCCCTGCGGGCGGCGGGCCTCTCCCTCGCCTGCGTCGCCAACTGGGACATCAGCCTCCACGACCACCTCGAGCGGCTCGGCGTCGCCGGGCGCTTCGATGCTGTGCTGGCGTCCGCGGAGGTCGGGGCGGAGAAGCCCGACCCCCGCATCTTCGCGCGGGCGCTCGCGCAGCTCAGCGTCGCGCCCGGGCGGGCGCTGCACATCGGCGACGAGGAAGTCGACCGGGCCGGGGCCGCGGCCGCCGGTCTCGCCTTCGAGCCGGTGCCGCTCGCTACGCTCCCGGGACGGCTCGGCCTGTGAGGAGAGGCGGATGAGCGACGAGAAACGGGGACAGGCGACGCGCGCGATCCACGGGCGGCCGGCGACCGCGAGCCGGGGCCGGCCGCTGGTGGCGCCGATCGTGAGCGCGACGACGTTCGCCTTCGAGAGCGCGGACGAGCTCGGTCGCACCATGGCCGGCGAGCTGGCGGGCTACACCTACTCCCGTCTCGCCAACCCGACCGTCGAGGACGTCGGGCGTGTCTGCGCCGACCTCGAGGGCGCCGAGGACGGCCAGGCGTTCGCCTCGGGCATGGCCGCGATTGCGACCGCGCTGCTCGCTCTCCTGCGCCCGGGCGAGCGGCTGCTCGCCGCCACCCAGCTCTACGGCAACACGTACACGCTGATCGAGCGCCATCTGCGGGCACACGGGGTCGAGATCGCGTATGCGGACGCCGCCGACCCCCGCGCGTGGGAGCAGCCGGCACACGTCCGCTACGTCGAGACGATCGCGAACCCGGGCTTCCCCGTCGCCGACCTGGCCGCGATCGCGCGCACCAAGGGCGACGGGTTGCTCGTCGTCGACAACACGTTCGCGTCGCCGGTTCTTTGCCGCCCGCTCGAGCACGGCGCCGACCTCGTCTGCCACTCGGCGACGAAGTACCTGAACGGCCACCACGACGTCACCGCGGGGGTCGTGTGCGGCTCGCTCGGCCTGCTCGCGCGGGTGCGGGAGAAGCTCGAGGATCTCGGCGGCATCCTCGACCCGTTCCCCGCCTACCTGCTGCGGCGCGGGCTGAAGACGCTCCCGCTGCGCGTGGCCCGCCAGTCCGAGAGCGCGCTCGCGCTCGCGACCTTTCTCGAGGCGCACCCGGCGGTCGAGCGGGTGCACTACGCGGGACTCCCCGGCTTCCCGCAGCACGAGCTGGCCAAGCGCCAGCTCGACGGGTTCGGCGCCATGATGGCGGTCGAGATCGCGGGCGGGCGGGAAGGAGGGGAGCGGTTCATGAACGGCCTGCGGCTGGTCGCCCGGGCAACGAGCCTGGGCGGCGTCGAGACGGTCGTGCACCATCCGGCATCCACGAGCCACCGCGCCTACCCGCCCGAGCGGCTCGCGGAGATCGGCGTCTCCCCGGGACTCGTGCGCGTCTCCGTAGGCTGTGAGGATGCCGACGACATCGTCGCCGACTTCGCCCGCGCCCTCGCGAGCGTCTAGCAGCGCCGCGCTCGCGCTCTGGCTCGCCCTCGCGGGCCTGCAGATCGCCGCCGCGTTCGCGCTCGGCGCCGGCGGGGACACGGGCGGGGACGGTGAGCCCCTCTACGGCTACTCGCTCGCGGTCGGCTCCCTCTTTATCTACGGGATCCTGGCCGGCCTCTCGCTCTGGGTCGCCTCGCTCTCGCCCGGGCGGCTCCGGTCGCTGGGACTCCGCCGGTTCCCGCCGCGGGCGCTCCCCCTCGTCGCCGGGATCGTGCTGCTGGCCCTGATCGTCTCCGCGGCGCTCGAGCCGGTTCTCCACGCGGGCCGCGAGCAGGGCCTCGAGCCCGCGGCGTGGCGGCCCGACCGGATCGTCCCGTTCGTCCTCAACGCGACGGTGATCGTCACGGTCGTCCCGTTCACGGAGGAGCTCTTCTACCGGGGGCTGGGCGTCAGCGTGCTGCGCGTCGCCGGCGTGCCGCTCGCGATCGTCGGGACCGCGGTCGCCTTCGGCCTCGCGCACGGGATCCTCGCGGCGCTGCCGGCACTCGGCTTCTTCGGCCTCCTGCTCGCATGGCTGCGCGTGCGCACCGACTCCGTGTGGCCCTGCGTGCTCGCGCATGCCGCCTACAACGGCCTCGGCGTGGCGGCGTTCTTCGTCGCGTGACGCCCTGGGAGACCTTCGAGCACCAGGCCGATGTCGGGCTCGTCGTACATGCCCCCGACGGAGCCAGCCTGTTCGTGGAAGCGGGTCTCGCGCTGCTCTCGCTCCTCTGCGACCCAGACGCGGTTCGCGAGCGCGCGAGCTACGACATCGCCGTCTCGGCCCCCGACGAGGAAGAGCTCCTGGTCGCGTGGCTGAACGAGCTCCTGTTTCTGTTCGAAGGCCGAGGGGTCGTGTGGCGGCGGATCGAGCTTCGCACGTGGTCCCCGACCGCGCTGCGGGCGACCCTCCACGGCGAGCCGGTAGATCCGGGTCGGCACGCCATCGCTGGGGGCGTGAAGGCGGCCACCTACCACGGCCTCGCGGTCGTGAGTGACCCGTCCGGCTGGCAGGCCCGGGTTATCCTTGACGTCTGATGAGCGGCGAGTGGTCGAGCGATCCGGTCGTGAGCGAGCTCCGCGAGCGCATCTCGGCAGCGGACCGCGAGCTCCTCGCGGCGGTCAATCGCCGGCTCGAGCTGGTTCGGGAGCTCCACGCCTACAAGCGGGAGCGGGGCTACCCGCTCGTCGATCCCGCCCGCGAGGACGCGCTCGTCGCCGAACTCGAGCTCGGGAACGGAGGCCCGCTCTCGAGCGACGGGCTGCGGCGACTCTACGCCGGCCTGCTCGACGTGATCAAGCGCGAGGTCGGGGCGGGCGCGCCTACTCGCCCTGCGTAAAGTCCTCGGGCGAGACGTCCTCGAGAAACCGCCGGAACTCCTCGACGATCGCGTCCTCGTCGACGTCCTCGTGCTCGAACTCGATCGCGCTCTCCTCGATCACCGCGTCGGCAGCAAAGATCGGCGCGTCCGCCCGGACGGCGAGGGCGATCGCGTCGCTCGGGCGCGAGTCGATCTCGATCTCGCCCCCGTCGACCTGGAGCGTGATCAGCGCGTAGAACGTGTTGTCCTTCAGCTCCGTGACCGCGATCCGGGTCACCCGCGCCTCGAGCCGCGCGAGCATGTCGGTGACGAGATCGTGCGTCATCGGCCGCGGCGTCGAGGCTCCCTGAAGCTTCATCAGGATCGCCGCGGCCTCCGGGTGACCGATCCAGATCGGCAGGAACCTGTTGCCCTCGGAGGTCTTCAGGAGCACGATCGGCTGCTTGCCGACCATGTCAAAGCTCACCCCGTAGATGACCATCTCGTGCATCGGCATACGCCCCGCAACGGCCTCGCGCGGCCCGTGCTCGGATCTTAGCAGCGTCCTCGCGCGGCCCAGCCCGCGCGGAAATGGGCGATCCTGGATTCGAACCAGGGACCTCCGCCTTATCAGAGCGGCGCTCTAACCGACTGAGCTAATCGCCCGAGCGAGCGCGATTGTAGCCGTCACCGAGCCGCGTCGGCGGCAAGGAGCGCGCTCGCCCGCTCGAGCGCCTCCACGATCTCCGCGAGTCCGGTCTCGTCCTCGAACGCGACCACCAGGCGGCCCGCGGCGACCCTGGCGCCCGCGCCGGTCACCGCCTCGAGGGCGGCGCGGGCGCGGTCCGCGAGAACGGGGTCGACGGGCGCGGTCGCAGGCCGGCGAGGCCGCCTGCGGGCCCCCGCCCAGCGGGCGGCCCGCTCGGCCGCCCGCACGGAGAGGCCGCGGCGGACGATCTGCCTCGCGAGCTCGCGACGCTGGTCGTGATCGGGGACGGCGAGGATCGCGCGGGCGTGGCCCTCGGTGAGCTGGCCCCGCTCGAGGAGCGCGAGCACGTCCTCGGGCAGCTCGAGCAGGCGCAGCCGGTTCGAGACCGAGGACTTCGACCGGCCGACACGCTCCGCCACCTCGCCGAGCGAGAGGTCGAACTCGTCCATCAGCGCGGCGTACGCGCGTGACTCCTCGACGGGCGACAGATCCTCGCGAGCGACGTTCTCGACGAGCGCGAGCAGCAGCGCGTCACGCTCGCCCACGTCCCGTACGAGCGCCGGAACGGTTGCGAGGCCGGCGAGGCGGGCCGCCCGCCAGCGGCGCTCGCCCGCGATCAGCTCGTACGACCCGTCGGCCCCGGCTCGGACCAGCACGGGCTGGATCACGCCCTGGACCCGGATCGACTCCGCGAGCTCGGACGCCGCCTCGCCGTCGAAGCGACGGCGAGGCTGCCGGGTGTTCGGCCGGATCGACCCGACCGGGATCTGGACGAGCTCGTCCGCGGTCGGGCCGGGCCCGATCAGGAGCTCGAGGCCCCTGCCGAGCCCGCGCCTGCGGCTGGCGGCCGGCTCGATCACCTGCGTTCCACCAGCTCGCCCGCGACCCGGTAGTAGGCCGCGGCGCCGGGGGAGGACGAGTCGTAGGCCGTGATCGGCAGCCCGTGGCTCGGGGCCTCGGCGAGGCGGACGCTCCGCGGCACCACCGCCTCGAAGACGAGGTCGCCGAAGGCGCGGCGCACCTGCGCGGCGACGTCGGCCGCGAGGCGCGTGCGGCCATCCGCCATCGTCAGCAGCATCCCGGCGATCGCGAGACGCGGGTTCAGGCGGGCACGGACGAGCTCGATCGAGCGGAGGAGCTGGGCCAGTCCCTCGAGCGCGTAGTACTCGCACTGCACCGGGACGATCACCCGGTCTGCCGCCGCGAGGGCGTTGACGGTCAGCGGCCCGAGCGACGGCGGGCAGTCGAGGAACACGAACGAGTAGCGCTCGTGCGCGTCGCGCAGCGAGCGCTCGAGGTAGGTCTCCCCGTCCCCGCGCCCGGCAAGCTCGACCGAAGCGCCCGCGAGCTCCGGCCGGGAGGGGACGAGATCGAGGTTCGCGAACGGCGTCTCGTGGACGACCGCGTCGAGTGGCGCGCCATCGAGCAGGTCGTACGTCGACGTGCCGTTCGCCCGCTGCCCGAGCCCGGAGGTCGCGTTCGCCTGCGGATCGAGGTCGACAACGAGGATCCGCTCGCCCGCCTCGGCGAGGCAGGCCGCGAGATTCACCGCCGTCGTCGTCTTGCCGACGCCGCCTTTCTGGTTCACGACCGCATAGACGCCGCTCGTCATCCGGCCCACTCTAGTCAGCCGAGTGGACGTCTCCTCGCGACCCCGGGGCGGCGCGGAAACCGCGGCGGCGTGGGCCCGAGCTTCGCCAGTACGAGCAGGCGCTTCCCCCGGCTGCCAGCGACCGGGCGCGACTCCACCATCGCGGCGGCCAGCGCCTGGGCGGCCGCGGCGAGCCCCTCCGCCTCGGCGCCAGCGAAGAGGATGCAGAGGCCGCCCGGCCGGACGAGCGGGAGGCACCATTCAGCCGCCACCGCGGGTGGCGCGAGTGCTCGCGCCAACGCCACCGCGTACGCGTCGCGGCCGTCCGCGCGCCCGTGCTCCTCGGCGCGCGCCCATACGACCCGCACGTTGGGGAAGGGCGCGGCGGCGCGCTCGAGAAACGCGCATCGCCGCGACGAAGCCTCGAGCAGCGTGAAGGCGAGCTCCGGCAGCGCGGCCGCCAGCGGCAACCCGGGCGAGCCGCCGCCCGAGCCGACATCCACGACGGGGCCCTCCCGCACGAGCTCGAGCGCCGCCAGCGCGTCGTCGATGTGGACCCTGCGCGCCTCGGCCGGATCGGCGACGGCGGTCAGGCCGGGCGTCGCGACCAGCTCCTCGAGCCAGCGCTCGAGCCGCGGGTCCCGGCTCACTCCGCCAGGCGGACGACGACGAATCGCGAGGGCTCCGCGCCCTCGCTCGACGTCACGACGTCCGGCACGTCCCTCAGACGCAGATGTACGACCTTGCGCTCCGCCGAGCTCATCGGCTCGAGCTCGACCGGAAGCCCGGTCGACCTCGCCCGGGCGGCGGCCCGCTCGGCGATCCCCTCGAGCGTCGACCGGCGGCGCTCGCGATACCCCGCAGCGTCAACGACCACGTCGAGGCGCTCGCCGGCGCTCCGCGAGAGCGCCGCGCTCGCGAGCTGCTGGATCGCGTCGATCGTCTGCCCGTGCTTGCCGATCACGAGCCCGAGATCACGGCCGCGAAACGTGCCGGTCAGCGTGCCCCCGGCCTCGCGCACCTCGATCGCCGCCTCGACCGACAGCGCGTCCCGGATCCGCTCGAGCAGCTCGGCGAGCTCGCCCGCCGCCGGCGACCCGGGCGGCCGGGGCGTCTGCTCGGCCGCGGGCGGGGCGGCCGCGGCCGTCGTCCTCGCGAGCACGCGGGCGGGGGCGAAGCCGACACCCAGGAGCCCCCGTTCCCCCTCCGAGAGCACCACGAACTCGACGGTGGTCTTGTCGAGACCGGGAACGCGCCGCTCGAGCTCCCGCAAGCCGGTCCACTTCGCCTCCCCCACGGTCTCGCCGGCCCCCTCGGCCTCGAGCCCGGACCGCGGGCCCTCGCCGGCGGCGGCGGGATCGCTCATCGCCGGGCCCGGGGGTTGCGTTTCTTGCGCCGCCGCACCGGCCGCGGGCCCGGGCCCGCGGCGCCGTCGGGGGCGGCCGCGGCGGCCGGCTTCGCTTTCGGCGCCGCCTTCTTGGCGGGGGCCTTCGCGGGCGGCTTGGCACCCGGCTCGGTCCGACTCGTGCGCTTCGGCAGCGCCACCGGCGTGCGCGGGTAGGCGCGGCGCGTCACGATCCCCTGCCCAGCCGTCCAGAGGTTGGTCGTGACCCAGTAGACCATGAGCCCGACGGGGAAGCGGATGATGAAGATCACGAACGCGAACGGCATCAGCAGGAAGAGCAGCCGCTGCGTCTTGTCCATGGTGCTCGACATGAGCAGCGTCGAGGCGAGCTGGCTGCCGACGTAGACGACGAGCAACATCCAGCCGGACCAGTGCTCGTTGACGGGAGCGGTGATCGACGGGACGACGCCGTTCAGGAAGTCGAGGCTCGAGCCCGGGTACTGCGGGAAGACCTCCTTCTCGAAGTCGCGCAGGACGTAGAAGAGGGAGATGAAGATCGGGATCTGGAAGACGACCGGGAGACACGAGGCGGCCGGGTTGACCTTGTTCTCCCGGTAGAACTTCATCACCTCCTCGTTCAGCCGCTGCTTGTCGCCCTTGTACTTCTGCTGGAGCGCCTTGAGCTCGGGCGCGTACTGCTGGAGGCGCTGCATCGAGCGGATCTGCTTGACCGTCAGCGGCACGAGCACGATCCGGACGATCACGGTCAGGACGACGATCGCCCAGGCCCAGGAGATCCCGATCGACGCGTGCAGCCACTCGAGGACCGCGCTCAGCGGCGCCTCGATCGGCTCCAACACGCCGGCGAGCGGCGTCACGCGGTGCTCCCGCGGGCACGCCGGGGCGACGGGCGAAACAGCCGCTGGTCCTCGGCGCGGTCGACGCCGCCGTGGCTCCAGGGGTTGCAGCGCGCGAGCCGCCACGCGGCCAGGACGATCCCGCGAGCGACGCCGTGGAGCGCGATCGCGTCGATCGCGTACTGCGAGCACGACGGGTGGTACTTGCAGCGCCCGCCCGTGAACTGCCCGACCGTCACGCGGTAGGCGCGAACGGCCGCGATGGCGACGCTCCTCACGGGTGGCCGGCCCTCGCGCCCGCGGACCGCTCGAAGACCTCGCGCAGCCGCTCCTCGACCCAGGCGGCGCCTCTTGCCTCGGCCGCCTCGCCGAAGCCGGGGCGGACGACGACAACATGGTCGCAGCCGCCCGGTACCCCAGCCGAGACGGCGTCGAATGCGGCGCGCAAGCTCCGCTTGACCCGGTTTCGCGTCACCGCGTCCCCCACCTTGCGCGAGACCGCGAGACCGAGCCGCGTCTCCCCGTCCGCCCCTTCGCGCGGGAACGAGTACAGGACGAGGTAGCGGCTCGAGACCGACCGGCCGTGGCGATAGACGGCGTCGAAGTCCCGCGACCGGGAGAGCCGGTTTCTCCGCTTCACTGGGCGCCGCCTGTCCCGCCCCGCGCGACTCAGGCGGAGAGGCGCTTGCGGCCCTTGCTGCGCCGGCGCTTCAGCACGGCTCTGCCCGCCCTCGTAGCCATCCGGGCTCTGAATCCGTGGCGCCGCTTCCGGCGCCGGACGTTCGGCTGGTAGGTGCGCTTCATGATCTCGGCGCCCGCTGGGGGCGAGCGCCCAGTATAGAGGAGGCTCTTCTCGGGCAGCGACGCATCCAGTTACCGCGGGACAATCCACAGCCGAAACGCCGCACTGCCGCGCGACTCCGGCGTGTTTTCCACAGCTGTGGAGAGCGCTGTGGACGGGGCGAAATGGCTGCAAACACGCCTTTTTTTCGACCGCTGAGCCCGCCGGGTCGAGGCGTTGAGCCACGGCCGGGCCGCTGCTATGATCCCGCTTCCTCGAACCCGGGAGGATCGTGTCGGCGGAGGTGGAGCAGCCCGTGCAAGGGAGCGTGAATGACGTCTGGACCGACGTCTCGGAGCGTCTTCGTGGCGCTCTCGGCGAGCGAACATTCGAGACCTGGCTGGGCCAGGTCAGCCCGGGGCCTGCCTCCGAGACGGAGCTCTTGCTCGAGACCCCGAACGACTTCACGCGTGAGTGGATCGAAAGCCATTTCCTCTCGCTGATCCGGTCGATCGTGCGCGATGTCGTCGGTGCCGAGCGGGCGGTGCGCTTGACTGTCCCCGTTCACCCCGTGGCCGGCGAGGCGGACGCGCCGGCGGCGCTCAGGGCGGAGGGTCTCAACCCGAGGTACACGTTCGATACGTTCGTGATCGGCTCCTCGAACAGGTTCGCGCATGCGGCCGCGCTCGCGGTCGCCGAGGCGCCCGCGAAGGCCTACAACCCCCTCTTCATCTACGGTGGTACCGGCCTCGGCAAGACGCACCTTCTGCAGGCGATCGTGGGGTACGTCGGACGCCATTCCCCGCGGCTCTCGGCCCGCTACGTCACGAGCGAGACGCTCACGAACGACTTCATCAACTCGATCCGCGAGAAGCGCGTCGAGCACTTCAAGCACCGCTATCGCCACTACGACGTCCTCCTTGTTGACGACATCCAGTTCCTGGAGCACAAGGAGCGCATCCAGGAGGAGTTCTTCCACACCTTCAATGCGCTCTACGAGGCCGGGCGCCAGGTGATCCTGTCCTCGGACCGCCCGCCCCGGGACATCGCGACACTTGAGGAGCGCCTGCGCTCGCGGTTCGAGTGGGGGCTGATCGTCGACGTCCAGCCCCCCGATCTCGAGACGCGGATCGCGATTCTCCGGAAGAAGGTTGCGACCGACCGGATTCATGTACCGGACACGCAGGTCTTGACGTTGATCGCCGGCCGGGTCTCGACGAACATCCGCGAGCTCGAGGGCGCGCTCACCCGCGTGGTTGCCTTCTCATCGCTAACCGGACGGCCGATGACGGTCGAGCTCGCCCAGGACGTCCTCAAAGACGTCTTCCCCCAGGGCGAGCCGCTTCAGATCACGATCGAGCGCATCCAGGAGGTTGTCTCGAGCCGCTTCTCGATCTCGTTGCAGGAGCTCGTCGGCCAGCGCCGGTCACGCTCGGTCGTCTATCCGCGCCACATCGCCATGTACCTCTGCCGAGAGCTAACGGACAGCTCCTTACCCAAGATCGGCGGGCACTTCGGCGGGCGAGATCACACGACCGTGATCAATGCCACCTCGAACATCACGAAGCTGATCCGCGAAGATCGTGGCGTGTACAACCTCGTCCAGGAGCTCACAGCCAGGATCAAGCAAGCACCGTGAGCATGTGGACACCTCCACAGCACCTGGGGATCTCCCGCGGTCTCCAGGCGGCGGCCCTGGATAACCTCCGTCTATCCCCAATCCTCATCCACACCCGAACCCCGCCTCCCTCCTCGCCCAACGCTCTCATCCCCAGATCCCCCAGCCCTATCACTACGACGAAGAGATTCTTTCTCTAGCGCTGTTCTAACTTCGTTTCCCCACACCAGACCATGCGCATCACGTGTTCTCGCGAAGACCTCTCCCGGGGCCTCCAGGTCGTCGGTCGTGCCGTGTCAACCCGCGCATCGGTCCAGATCCTCGCGGGAGTGCTCGTTCGGTGCGAGCAGGGTCGTCTGGAGCTGGCGGCCACGGACATGGAGATGTCTCTGCGAGCATCGCTTTCCGCGGAGTGCTCGGACGCGGGGACGGTGGCTGTTCCAGGTCGGCTGCTTGCCGACATCGTGCGTCTTCTGCCCGCGGGCTCGGTTGTGCTCGAGTACGGCGAGAGCGAGGGCGTTCTCCGTCTGACCGCCGGATCGTCCGACTACACACTCAACACCTACACCGCCGCCGATTTCCCCCGTCTGCCCGATGTCGATCCGGAGAGCCTCCTCGAAGTGGATCGGGAGGCGTTTCTCGAGACGATCGGCAAGGTTGGTCGAGCCGCGTCCCGGGACGAGTCTCGACCGGTCCTGACCGGCATCCTCGTCCACATCGAGGGATCGACCCTCGTGATGGCCGCGACGGACTCCTACCGGCTCAGCGTCAAGGAGACGGCTCTCACCTCGGCTGCCAGCGGCACCCTCGAGGCGATCATCCCGTCGCGGGCGCTTGCCGAGGTCGCACGGATCGCGCAGGCGGGCTCAGAAGAGCGGCTCGCGATCGGCGTTCGGGAGAACCAGATCGTCTTCGTCGTTGACGGGGTGATTGCAACCGCCCGCCGAATCGATGGGCAGTTCCCGAACTACAAGCAGTTGCGCCCGGAGACGTTCGAGGCCGAGCTGACGCTGCCGCGCGAGGAGCTCCTGGACGCCGTGCGGCGCGTCAGCGTGATGGCGCAGCGCAACTCGCCGCTGCGGCTGAGGTTCGCGGACGGCGAGCTCACGCTGCGCGCGCAGACCCAGGACATCGGCGAGGCGCGCGAGGCGCTGCCCGTCCCGTACGCGGGCGAGCCGCTCGAGATCGGCTTCAATCCGGACTTCCTCCGCGAGGGGCTGGAGTCGGTCTCGGCGGCCGAGGCTCGTCTCCGGCTGATCAGCCCGCTCAGGCCCGGGCTGATCAGCGGCGCCGGCGACGACTTCTGGTACCTGATCATGCCGATCAGGCTCGCGGGCTAGGGAGCGCCGAGCGCCGCGCGGCGCCCACGCCGAGCTGGCCGGTGCAGGTGACCCGGATCGCTGCGCGGGACTTCCGCTCCTACGCGGCGATCGAGTTGGGGCTCCCCAGCGGCTTGACCGTCATCGTCGGGCCGAACGGCGTCGGCAAGACGAACCTCCTCGACGCCGTGCATGTGGGCACGCAAGGGTCGTCCCTGCGGACGCGACGCGACGCGCGCGGGGTCCGGCTCGGGGCGCCCGGCGCCCGCGTTGTCGCCGAGGGCGTCCGGGCCGGCGGCGTGCGGTTTCGCTGCGAGGTCACGATCGAGCCGGGTGGGAAGCGGATGGCCCTCGACGGGGTCGCGCTCGACGGTCCGGAGCGGCTGCGCCGGGATCTGCCCGTGCTGGCGTTTACGCCCGATCGGCTGGCGGTCGTCAAGGGCGGCCCGCTCGTCCGCCGCACCTACCTCGACCGGGCGCTGGCGCGCATTCAGCCGGCCCGGGCGGCGTTGCCGGGAGAGTACGGTCGCGCGCTCGCGCAGCGCAACGCCGCGCTGAGGCGCGCGCGCCTCGGCCTCTGCGGCCTCGACGCGGTCGAGCCGTGGTCGGCGGCGGTAGCGACCCTGGGGGCGCGACTCGATGCTGCCCGCGGCTCCCTCGTGCAAGCGCTCGCGGAGCGCCTCGCGCGGGCCGCGGCGCGCCTCGGCCTGCCGGGTCTCGCCGCCGCGTACGAGCCGAGCGGCGTGACCGCCGAGCTGCTCGAGCGACGGCTGAATACCGATCTCGAGCGGGGCCTCACCGGCGCGGGCCCGCACCTGTCGGAGCTCTCGATCACGGCGTCCGGCCGCGAGTTGAGGCTCTACGGCTCCCAGGGCGAGCAGCGTCTCGCGGTGCTCGCGCTGCTCCTCGCCGAGGCCGAGGCGGTGGGCGATCTGCGCGGCGAGCCGCCGCTGTTGCTGCTCGACGACGTCCTCTCGGAGCTCGACGCGCGGCGGCGGGCCGCCCTGCTCGAGGTGATTCCGGAGGGATCCCAGACGCTTGTGACGGCGACGGCCCGCGCCGCGCTGCCGGACGGGGTCGCCGAGCCGGCGCTCGTGATCGACGTCGAGGCCGGCCGGGCGGTCCCCCGGTGAGCGGGCAGCGCGGCGACGGCCTGCCGCGCCCGATCGGCGAGAGCGTCGCTCGCGAGCTTGCCCGCGCCGGCGGCTCGCCCGCGGCGGCCGCCCTCGGCGAGCTGGTGAGCGTCTGGGCCGCGGCGGTGGGGGAGGTCGTGGCGCGGAATGCGTGGCCGGCGCGGCTCGGACGGGACGGCGTCCTCGTCGTGCACGCGAGCTCGAGCACCTGGGCGTTCGAGCTGACTCACCTCGAGGCGACCATCCGCGACCGCCTGGGCGCGGCGGCGCCGCGCGCCCTCCGCTTCGTGCCGGGGCCTCTGCCCGAGCCGCCCGCCGCGGAGGCCGCCGGGGTGATCCGGGGTGCGCCCACACCGCGTTCGCAGGACGTGTCGAGGGCGGCGGAGCTCACCGCCGGGATCGCGTCGGAGCCGCTGCGCGAGGCGGTCGCGAAGGCGGCCGCGGCGTCGCTTGCGAGGGCCGCTTCGGCGGCCGGGCCGGCCGGCCCTTCTGATAGACTCGAAGCGGAGTAAATCTCTGCAATCTGCAGGGCTTTTTTTATGAGCGAGACCAGCTACAGCGCCAAGGACATCACCGTGCTCGAGGGTCTCGAGCCGGTGCGTCTGCGACCCGGGATGTACATCGGCTCGACCGGTCCTCGCGGGCTCCACCACCTCGTCTTCGAGGTGGTCGACAACTCGGTCGACGAGGCGCTCGCGGGCCGCTGCGACCGGGTCGAGGTGGTGATCCACCCGGATAACGCGATCACCGTCTCGGACAACGGCTCCGGCATCCCGGTCGACCTGATGGAAGACCAGGGCCTGCCCGCGGCCACCGTGGTACTGACGAAGCTCCACGCCGGCGGGAAGTTCGGCGGCGAGGGGTACAAGGTGTCCGGCGGCCTCCACGGGGTCGGCGTCTCGGTCGTGAACGCGCTCTCCGAGTGGCTCGTGCTCGAGGTCCGGCGGGACGGCACGGTGTGGCGGCAGGAGTTCTCGCGTGGCGTCCCGACCACCGAGCTCGTCCCGGCCGGCGAGTGCGGCGCCGCGACCGGGACGACGATCAGGTTCTTCCCGGACGCCGAGATCTTCGAGGAGATCGAGTGGTCGCGCGAGACGCTGACGCAGCGGCTCCGCGAGACGGCGTTCCTGACGCGCGGGCTGCGAATCGTGCTCGCCGACGAGCGGGAGGGGGAGCATCGCACGGAGTTCTTCTTCGAGGGTGGGATCAGGGACTTCGTCGCGTACGTGAACCAGGCGAAGGAGCCGGTGCACCGGCGGATCGCGTACTTCGAGGGCGAGTCCGAGCAGGGCGCGGTCGAGGTGGCGCTCCAGTGGAACACGTCGTACGTGGAGTCGGTGTTCTCGTTCGCGAACAACATCAACACGCACGAGGGCGGCTCGCACCTCTCCGGCTTCAAGGGCGCGCTCACCGGCACGATCAACAAGTACGCCCGCGACAAGGGGCTCCTGAAGGAGAAGGAGGCGAACCTCGAGGGCGAGGACGTCCGGGAGGGCCTCGCCGCGGTGATCTCCGTGAAGCTCCGCGACCCGCAGTTCGAGGGGCAGACGAAGACGAAGCTCGGCAACCCGTGGGTGCGCGGCTTCGTCGAGCAGGCCGTGAACCAGAAGCTTGCGGAGTTCCTGGAGGAGAACCCGACCGACGCGAAGCAGATCATCACGAAGGCGGTGTCCGCCGCCCGGGCCCGCGAGGCGGCCCGAAAGGCTCGCGAGCTCACCAGGCGCAAGAGCGCGCTCGAGAACACGTCGCTCCCCGGGAAGCTCGCGGATTGCCAGATCAACGACCCCGAGACAACGGAGATCTACCTCGTCGAGGGGAACTCCGCGGGCGGCTCGGCGAAGGACGCTCGCGACCGGGCCTACCAGGCGATCCTGCCGCTGCGCGGCAAGGTGATCAACGCCGAGAAGAACCGCATCAACAAGGTGCTCTCCAACGAGGAGATCCAGGCGATCGTGACCGCGATCGGCACCAGCATCGGCGACGAGTTCGACATCTCGCGGCTGCGCTACCACCGCGTGATCGTGATGACCGACGCCGACGTGGACGGATCGCACATCCGGACCCTGATCCTGACGTTCCTCTACCGGCAGATGCCGGAGCTCGTCGAGCGCGGCCACGTCTACATCGCCGTGCCGCCGCTCTACCGGGTCAAGCTCGGAAACCAGCTCCAGTACGTGGAGAAGGAATCCCAGTTCGAGGAGCTGCTCGTCCGCGAGCGCGTCAAGGAGCTCGAGGTGACCGACCGGGCTGGCAGCGCCCAGAAGCTGACCGAGGCGCGCTACACGCGCTTCGTCCGCGCGCTGCACGAGTTCGACGGCTGGGTCGCCCGGCTGCGTGCCGACTTCGGGCCCCAGGCGGCCTCGTTCGTCGTGGGCCACCGGGTGGTCGAGACCGACGCGGGCTCGCCGCAGGAGCTCCCTGCCGCGCTCGCGAGCGTGGACGGGAACGGCTTCGACGTCAGCGTCATCGAGGCGAGCCCGGAGGCCGCGCGCGCGCGGATCGTCGAGCGCTCGACGTCGACCGCGACCCACGTGACCGTTCCTGCGTCGCTGCTCGCCTCGCCCGTCTACGCCGGCCTGCGCAAGACGTATGCGCGGCTGGTCGAGATCGTCGGCGCGCCCCCGTTCGCGCTCGCGCTCGGGAAGAAGACGGCCAGCGCCGAGACGTTCGACGAGCTCCGTGGGCGGGCGCTCGAGCTGGCGAAGGAAGGCCTCCAGGTCAGCCGCTTCAAGGGTCTCGGCGAGATGAACCCGGAGGAGCTGTGGGAGACGACCATGAACCCGGCGAACCGGGTGCTGATCCGCGTCGAGGTCGAGGACGCCGCCGCCGCGGACCGGGTCTTCTCGATGCTGATGGGCGATCAGGTCGAGCCCCGCCGGGAGTTCATCGAGCAGAACGCCCGCAGCGTGAGGTTCCTGGATGTCTGAGGTCGACACGGGCGCGCTCGGGCCCGGCCGGATCGAGCCCCGCGAGCTCGAGCAGGAGATGCGCTCGAGCTTCCTCGACTACGCCATGAGCGTGATCGTCGCGCGCGCGCTCCCGGACGTGCGCGACGGGCTGAAGCCCGTGCACCGGCGGGTGCTCTACGCGATGCACGAGGCGGGCCTGCAGCCGAACCGGCCGCGCCTCAAGTGCGCCCGCGTCGTCGGCGACGTGATGGGCTCCTACCACCCGCACGGAGACCAGGCCATCTACGACACGCTGGTCAGGCTCGCGCAGTCGGTCTCGATGCGCTACCCGCTCGTCGACGGGCAGGGGAACTTCGGCAACGTGGACGACGATCCCCCGGCCGCGATGCGCTACACGGAGTGCCGGCTCGCCCGGATCGCGACGGAGATGCTGCGCGACATCGACGCGGACACCGTCGACTTCCAGCCGAACTACGACGAGTCGCGCCGGGAGCCGACGGTGCTGCCCTCGCGGTTCCCCAACCTGCTCGTGAACGGCTCGTCCGGGATCGCGGTCGGCATGGCAACGAACATCCCGCCGCACAACCTGGGCGAGATCGTCGCCGCGATCGTCGCGATGATCGACGAGCCGGAGATCGACGTCGAGCGGCTCTCGCGGATCGTGAAGGGCCCCGACTTTCCGACCGGGGGCGTGATCGTCGGCAGGGGCGGCATCAAGGACGCGTACCGCTCAGGCCGCGGCCGGGTCGTGATGCGCGCGCGCGCGCACGTCGAGGAGCTCCGCGGCGGGAAGTCGGCGGTGATCGTGACGGAGCTGCCCTACGGCGTGAAGAAGGGTGGCGACTCAGGCGTGATCCGCAAGATCGCCGACCTCGTCAACGACAAGGTGATCCCGGAGATCTCCGATGTCCAGGATCACTCCGACAAGTCCGGGATGCGGATCCAGATCGAGCTGAAGCGCGACGCGATCCCGCAGGTCGTCTTGAACAAGCTGTTCAAGCACACGTCGCTCCAGGCGACGTTCGGCTACAACGCGGTCGCGCTCGTCGACGGCGTCCCCCGCACGCTCTCACTGCTCGAGCTGATCCGCCACTACCTCGTCTACCAGCGGGAGATCGTCACGCGCCGGTCGAAGCACGAGCTTCGCCAGGCGGAGCGGCGCGCGCACATCCTCGAGGGCTACCTGATCGCGCTCGACAACCTCGATGCGGTGATCGCGCTGATCAGGGCCTCCGAGGACGTCGACACCGCGCGGCGGGGTCTGGTCGAGACGTTCGGCCTGAGCGAGGATCAGGCCCAGGCGATCCTCGACCTGCGCCTCTCGCGGCTGACCGGCCTCGAGCGCAAGCGGATCGAGACCGAGTTCGCCGACCTCCAGGAACGGATCGGGGAGCTGCGCTCGATCCTCTCCAACGAGGCCAGGATCGACGGCGTCATCCGCGACGAGCTGCTCGAGCTGAAGGAGATCTACGGCCGTGCCGACGACCGGCGGACGGAGGTCGTGGCCGCCGAGGAGGAACTCGAGCTCGAGGACCTGATCGCGGAGGAGGACATGGTGATCGCGATCACGCGCTCGGGCTACGTGAAGCGACTGCCCGTGACCGCCTACCGTGAGCAGCGCCGGGGCGGGATCGGCGTGATGGGCATGGACTTGAAGGACGACGACTACATCGAGCACCTGTTCGTCGCCTCGACGCACGACTACCTGCTCTTCGTCACGTCGGTCGGGAAGGTGTACCGGCTGAAGGTGCACGAGCTCCCGCTCGGGTCGCGCCAGTCGAAGGGTAGGGCGATCGTCAACCTGCTCCCGTTTCGCCAGGGCGAGCAGGTCCGGGCTGTGATCCAGACGCGAAAGTTCGAGGAGGCTCGCTACCTGCTCTTCGCCACGAAGAACGGCGTCGTCAAGAAGACGGAGCTGAAGGCGTACAACACCCCGCTGAAGGCGGACGGGATCATCGCCATCCGCCTGCGCGAGGGCGACGAGCTCGTCGGCGCGCGCCATGCCTCGGGGGACGACGACGTTCTCATGGTCTCCCGCCAGGGCCAGGCGATCCGCTTCCACGAGGGGGAGGTGCGCCCGATGGGCCGTGACGCCTCGGGGGTGCAAGGGATGCGGCTGCGCCAGGGCGACGAGGTGATCTCCGTCAACATCGCCCAGAACGACGCCGACCTCCTCGTCGTGACCGAGAACGGCTACGGCAAGCGAACGCGCATCGACGAGTACCCGCTCAAGGGCCGCGGCGGCCTCGGGGTGAAGACGGTGCAGCTCGCCGAGGCGAAGGGCGCGCTCGCGGGCGCGCGGGTCGTGCGCGACGGCTACCAGGTGATGCTGATCTCGACCGGGGGCACCGTGATCAGGATCCCGGTCGAGGACGTCAAGCGGCTCGGGCGGGCCACGCAGGGCGTGATCGTGATGCGGCTGCGCGGCGACGAGCAGGTGTCGAGCCTCGCGCCCGTGGTCGATGGCGACGCGAACGGGGACGCGGAGGCTAGCCCTTCCGCAGCCGAGCCGCCGCCTGCTCCGCCGGCAGCGGATTGACGTAGAGGCCGGCTCCGAGCTCGAGCCCGGCCGGCACCGTCAGCCGCGGGACGAGCTCGAGGTGCCAGTGGCCCTCGCCGCCGCCGAGCGGAGCCGTGTGGAGCCACGCGTTCAGCGGCACGTCGCCCTCGCGGGCCCGGAGCGTCGCCACGATCCTGGCGAGCAGCGCGAGCGCCTCCCCGAGCAGGTCGCTCGCGAACGCGTCCGCCTCGCAGGCGGCGGGCGCGAGCAGGAGCTCGTAGGGCGCGCGCCCGGCGGCCGGGCAGACCGCCACGAGCGGGCCCGTGTCGGCGACGATGCGTGCGTCGCCGGCCCGCTCGCTCGCGAGCAGCCGGCAGACGGCGCAGTGGCCGCCACCGCGCTCGGCCGCGACCGCCGGGGGCACCGCCGCGAGCCAGACGAGCTGCGAGTGGGTGTGCGGCAGGCTCCCGCCGGCGGCCCTGCCTTCGTTGAGGAACGCATGGACGTAGGCGAACCCCTCCCGACGCGCCGCGACCGCCCGCTGCCGCCAGGCGGCCGTGACGCCGGCCAGCTCGTCGGGGACGAGCTCGCCGATCGAGACGAAGTGGCGGGGCGTGTGGATGACGACCTCGTGTCGCCCGTCGGCGCCCGAGACCGCGGGGTAGAGGTTCGGGACGACGCGGACCGTCCAGGCGGGGTCGCCGGCGGCTCGCCCGGCCGGGCCGAGCGCGAACGTCTCGGGCGGCGTCTCCGCTTCCCTGCCCTCGCAGAACGGGCAGCGCGGCTCGGGCCCGGACGGCCTGCCCGCGCCGGGACGGCCCGCCCGCGCCGGCGCGACCGCGACGAGCCGGCCCGAGAGCGGGTCGCGCAGGAGCCCGGCAGGGAGGGTGTCGCCGGTCAGCCGCGCTCCGCGGCGGGCTCGGGCAGGCGCTCGAGGAACGGCCGGAACAGCTCGATCGGTAGCGGCAGCACCATCGTCGTCGAGCGCTCGGAGCTCATCTCGAGCATCGTCTGGAGGAACCGCAGCTGGAGCGTGATCGGGTTTTCGCTCATCACGTTGGCGGCGTCCTTGAGGCGCTCGGAGGCCTGGTACTCGCCCTCGGCGGCGATCACTTTGGCGCGCCGCTCGCGCTCGGCCTCGGCCTGGCGGGCCATCGCCCGCTGCATACCGGCGGGGATCTCGACGTCCTTGACCTCGACGATCGAGACCTTGACACCCCAGGGGGAGGTGGCCTCGTCGATGATCTGCTGGAGGATCGTGTTGATGCGGTCACGCTCGGAGAGCAACTCATCGAGCTGGTGCTGGCCGAGCACGCTGCGCAGGGTGGTCTGGGAGATCTGCGAGGTCGCGACCATGTAGTTCTCGACCTGGACGATCGCGTTGGTCGGCTCGATGATCCTGAAGTAGGCAACGGCGTTCACGCGCACGGGGACGTTGTCCTTCGTGATCACCTCCTGCGGCGGAACGTTCAGCGTGACCGTGCGCAGGTCGACGCGGACCATCTTGTCGATGATCGGGATCAGGAAGAACAGGCCCGGCCCCTTGGGCGGCGTCAGCAGCCGCCCGAGCCGGAAGACGACCCCCCGCTCGTACTCGCGCGCGACGCGAACCGAGGCCGAGATCAAGAGCACGAGCACGACGACGACCGCGATGATCGCGACGACAGCAGCGGTCATGACGCTCCTTTCATCCGTCCCGCCGCCGCTCTCGCGCCGGCGGGTGTGGGTGGGCTAGACGGCGACGGCACGCTCGCCGGCCGGGACGACCTCGAGGACGAGCCCCTCCGCGACGCGCTCGACGAGCACGGTCGCGCCGGCGGGAACGGGCTCTCCGGTGGCGGAGCGCGCCCGCCACAGCTCGCCGTGGACGAACACGAGCCCCTCCGGGGCGAGCGCCTCGCGCACGGCCCCTGTGGCCCCGGCGAGCTCGTCCCCGCCGGTCCGGGGCCGCGCCCGGCGCGCCTTCAGCGCCTTCGCGACGGCGAAGGCGACGAACCCGGCCACGACCGCGGCGATCGCGATCGCCACCGGCAGGGAGACCTGGTAGAGGTCGCCCGCGGGGTCGAAGAGGAGGACGGCGCCGAACACGAACGCGACCGCCCCGGCGAGGGCGAGCGCGCCTCCGCTCGCCACGAACGCCTCGGCGACGAAGAAGCCGAGCGCGACGATCACGAGCAGGATCCCGGCCCAGCTGAACGGCAGCACGTTCAGCCCGAACAGGCCGATGATCAGCGAGATGGCGCCGAAGGCGGCCGGGAAGACGAGCCCGGGGTTGAAGAGCTCGACCGTGATCGCGAGCACGCCGAGCGACATCAGCAGGATGACGATGTTCGGATCGATGATCGTGTCGAGCACGCGTTTCCAGAGCGACATCTCGACGGTGGTCACCTCCGCGCCAGCCGTTCTCAGCACGATCGCCTTGGTGCCCTTCGTGGTCGTTCCGTCGACCTGCTCGAGCAGTGCCGCGAGGTCCGGGGCGATCAGGTCGATCACGTTCTCCTCGAGCGCCTCCCGTGCGCTCAGGTTGGCCGCCTCGCGCACGGCCCGCTCGACCCAGTCGACGTTGCGGCCGTGCTCCTCGGCGAGCGCCCGCAGCGACTTGGCCGCGTCATTGACGATCTTCTTGCGCAGGTCGTCCTGGATATCCTCGCCACCGACCGAGATCGGCGTCGACGAGCCGATGTTCGTCTGCGGCGCCATGGCGAGCACGTCGCCCGCCTGCCCGATCCAGACTCCGGCCGAGGCGGCCCTGGCGCCCTCCGGGGACACGTACACGAGCACGGGCAGCGGCGATTCGAGCATCCGCTGGTAGATCTCCCGCATCGAGTCGGCGAGCCCGCCCGGCGTGTCGAGCAGGATCACGACGGCGTCGAATCCCTCGTCCTCCGCCCGCCCGATCGCGTCGACCACGTAGTCGGCGGTGACGGGGTTGATGTCGTTGGCGAGCTCGACCGCGAGCACGCGCGGCGGCTCCTGGGCGTGGGCCGTACCGGCGAGGGCGAGAGAGACGCCCGCAGCGAGGACGAGCGCGAGGAGGGCCCGGAGACGAGGCACGGAGCTTCCCGGCCGAGTCTACCAGCGTGGTCACGACCCACCGGCCCTCAGAACGGGTCCACGCTGACGTCGCCGCTCGTGATTGCCAGGCGCCCGCCGTCCGTGTCGAGGAGGAGCGCCCCGGTCGCGTCGAGGCCGGCGGCGACGCCCGCTGCCGACCCGACGCGCACCCGCTGGCCGGCGAGGACGTCGCGGCGCGACAGCTCAGCGTGCACCGCGGCGAGTCCCCGCTCGCGCCAGGCGTCGTACGCCCGCTCGAGCTCGGCGAGCAGACCCGCGAGGAGCGGCACGCGGTCGCGCTCGACGCCGTCGAGCGTGCGGAGCGACGCGGCCGGGACGCGCGCCGGGGCGGGGAGGCTTGCCTCGGACTGGTTCACGTTCAGGCCGATGCCGAGTACGACCGCCCCGGCGACCCCCTCCGCGAGCACGCCGGCGACCTTGTGGCCGCGCACGAGCACGTCGTTCGGCCACTTGACGCCGGCGGGCGAGCCGAGCGCGCCCTCGACGAGCCGGGCCACCGCCAGCCCCCCGAGGAGCGAGAGCTCCGCAGCCGCGCGCTCCGGTGGCGGACGGAGGAGGACGGAGCAGAGCAGGGCCTCTCCGGCCGGGGCCTGCCAGGTTCGCCCGAGGCGTCCACGGCCCGCCGTCTGCTTCTCGCAGACGGCGACGGCGCCCTCCGGGAGATCGGGAGCGAGGAGGCGCTGGGTGGAGGCGCAGGCGACGCGGTAGAGATACGGGGAGCCGAAGCGACCCGCGAGCTCGGGGACGACACGATCGGGGGCCAGCGTGCGGGTCATTGCCGGCACTAGACTACGTGCGCCGTGCCCGCCGCCGAGACCACGCTCCCGCCGCCCGCCCTCGGCCGCCGCCCCGTGTACGCGCGGCTGTCCGACGCCGACCTCGTCAACCGGGCCCAGGAGGGCGACCGCAGCGCTCTCGAGGCGCTGGTCGAGCGCCATTCCGCCCGGGTCTCGCGGCTCGCGACCCACGTGCTCGGGGACATCGAGGACGCCCGCGACGCCGCCCAGGAGTCGTTCCTGAAGCTGACGGAGCGCCTGCGCCAGTTCAGGGGCGACTGCCAGTTCTCGACGTGGCTGCACCGGCTCGTCGTGAACACGTGCCGCGACGTGGCCGACCGCCAGCGGGTGCGGCGTGCGGAGACGCTCGATCCCGACCGCGACGCCGGGATCGACCCGGACGTCGACCCCAGCCGCCTTGCCCTGCTGTCCGACCTGCGCCGGGAGCTCGGCTCGGCCCTCGTGCGGCTGACCGCCGAGCAGCGCCGCGTCCTGATCCTTCGCGACACGCTCGACCTGAGCTACGAGGAGATCGGGCGGCTCCTGCGGATCCCGGTCGGGACCGCCAAGTGCCACGTACACCGGGGACGGGAGAACCTGAGGCGCCGGCTGCAGGAGTACTCGCGGGCGTGACGCCGCTCGGCAAGGCGGAGATCGAGGCGATCATCCCGCACCGGGACCCGTTCCTGCTCCTCGACGAGGTCGTCGAGCTCGAGCCGGGCACGAAGGTGGTGGCGCGCAAGCTCGTGCGCGCGGACGAGTGGTACCTGGCCGGCCACTTCCCGGGCAACCCGATCATGCCGGGCGTGCTGATGGTCGAGGCGCTGGCCCAGACCGGCGCCGTCGCGGTGCTGTCCGAGGAGGCGAACCGGGGCAAGCTCGTCCTGTTCGCGGGGATCGACGACGTGCGCTTCAAGCGGCTCGTGCGGCCCGGCGACACGCTCGAGCTGACGTGCGAGCTGGAGCGGGTGCGCGGACCGATCGGGCGCGGCACCGTGCGCGCGACCGTCGAGGGCGACCTCGCGGTGCGCGGGACGCTCACGTTCGCGGTGGCCGACCCGCCCGCGGGCGGGTCGTGATCGTGGCCGTGACGTCCGGCGGCGGGATGGCGAGCGGAGGCGTTGCCCGGTGAGGGTCGCGTTCTGCTTCCCGGGTCAGGGCTCGCAGGAGGTCGGGATGGGCCGGGAGCTCGCGGAAGCGTACCCGGCTGCCCGGGCGGTGCTCGCGGAGGCCTCGGAGGTCACGGGTCTCGAGCTCGAGCGCCTGTGCTTCGAGGGGCCGCTCGACGAGCTGACGGAGACAGAGGTGCAGCAGCCCGCCCTCGTCGCGACCTCGCTCGCCTGCCTGCGCGCGGTCGAGACCCTCGGCCTCGAGCCGGACTTCGTGGTCGGGCACTCGGTCGGCGAGTACTCCGCCCTCGGCGCGTGCGGGGCACTCTCGGCCGGCGACGCGATCAGGCTGGTCCGCGAGCGCGGTCTCGCCACAGCCGCCGCTGCGCGTCAGCACCCCGGAGCGATGGCCGCGATCCTCGGACTTGACGACGATGCCGTCGAGGAGCTGTGCGATGGGATCGAGGGTGTCTGGCCCGCCAACTACAACTGCCCCGGCCAGGTCGTGGTCTCGGGCGCCGACGAGGCCGTCGGCCGCCTGCTCGAGGCGGCCGCGGAGCGTGGCGCCCGGCGGGCCGTGCGGCTGCGGATCAGCGGCGCCTTCCACAGCCCGCTCGTCGGCGCCGCCGGGCCGCGGCTCCGGCCGGCGCTCGAGGCGGCGAGCTGGTCGGAGCCGCGCGTGCCCTTCGTCTCGACGGTGACCGCGGAGATCGAAGGCGCCGGGCGGATCGTAGAGCTGCTCGTCGAGCAGCTGACGGCGCCGGTCCGGTTCACGCAGGCGGTCGCCCGCCTCGTCGACGAGGGTGTCGACACGTTCGTCGAGATCGGGCCTGGTCAGGTCCTGGCGGGCCTCGTCCGGCGCTGCAACCGCGACGTGACGGCCCTCTCGGTCGGCGACCGGGCGTCGCTGGCCAGGCTCGAGGAGGTGATGGCCGCGTGAGCGGCGATCCGTTCTGCACGCTCGAGGGGAAGGTCGCCCTCGTCACCGGCGGCGCGCGCGGGATCGGCGCCGCCGTCTCCCGCGAACTCGCGCGCGCGGGCGCGCGAGTGGCCGTCAACTACCGGGCCGGCCGGGAGCAGGCTGAGGCGGTCGCCGCGGAGGTGGGCGGCCTCGCCGTGCGGGCCGACGTCTCCGACCCGGACCAGGCGAGGGCGCTCGTCGAGCGCGTCGAGGCGGAGCTCGGCCCGCTCGACGCCCTCGTCAACAACGCGGGCATCACCCGGGACACGCTGATCGTCCGGATGAGCGACGAGGAATGGGACGAGGTGATCGACACGAACCTCCGCGGCGTCTTCAACGTCTGCCGGGCGGCCGCGCGGGGGATGCTGAAGCGCAAGGCCGGCTCGATCGTGAACCTGACGAGCGTCGTCGGGCTGCACGGGAACCCCGGCCAGACGAATTACGCGGCCTCGAAGGCGGGAATCGTCGGCTTCACGAAGTCGCTCGCCAAGGAGCTCGGCTCGCGCGGCGTCCGGGTGAACGCGGTCGCCCCCGGCTACATCTCGACGGAGCTGACGGACGTGCTGCCCGAGGAGGTGAGGGCGCTGATTCTCGGCAACACCCCGCTCGGGCGGCTCGGCGATCCGGACGACATCGCCGGTGCGGTACGCTTCCTGCTCGCTGACGAGGCCCGGTTCGTGACCGGCGCCGTACTCCAGGTCGACGGCGGCCTGGGGATGTAGGAGGGACGAGATTGACGAGCGAGAACGGACGGCGGCGCGTCGTCGTGACTGGCGTCGGGGCGTTGACCCCGCTCGGGAACGACGCGGAGACGTTCTGGCAGAACCTGATCGCGGGGAAGTCAGGCGCGGGCCCGATCACCTCGTTCGACACGACCGGCTACGCGGTGCAGTTCGCCTGCGAGCTGAAGGACTTCGAGCCGACCGACTGGGTGGACGCGAAGAGCGTTCGCCGGATGGACCGCTTCGCGCTGCTCTCGATCGCGGCCGCGAGGATGGCCGAGGCCGACTGCGGGCTCGCGATCGCCCCGGAGGCGGAGCGGATCGGCGCGTCGATCGCGACCGGGATCGGGGGCCTGAAGAGCTTCCAGGATTGCCACCTGACGCTGTGGGAGAAGGGCCCGGACCGGACGAGCCCGTTCTCGATCCCCTCGATCCTGCCGAACATGGGCGCGGGCTGGGTCTCGATGGAGCTCGGCACCCGCGGCCCGCTGTCGGCACAGTGCGAGGCGTGCGCGGCCTCGAACATGGCCATCGGGGACGCGCTCGACCAGATCCGGCTGAACCGCGCCGACGTGATGTTCGCGGGCGGGACCGAGTGCGGGATCGCGCCGGTCGGGATCGCAGGCTTCGGCGCGATGCGCGCGCTCTCGCGCCGCAACGAGGATCCGGAGCGGGCGAGCCGCCCGTTCGACGCCGAGCGCGACGGCTTCGTGATGGGCGAGGCGTCGGGAGTGATCGTGCTCGAGGAGCTCGAGCACGCGCGGGCGCGCAACGCGAAGGTCTACGCGGAGGTGCTGGGCTACGGGATCTCCTCGGACGCGCATCACATGACGGAGCCGGATCCGTCCGGCCGCTCGCCGGCCCGGGCGATCCGGATGGCGATGGAGGACGCGGGCGTCGTGCCCGACGACATCGACTACGTGAACGCGCACGCGACCTCGACCCCGATCGGCGACACGAGCGAGACCCGGGTGATGAAGGCCGCGCTCGGCGAGGAGAAGGCCTACCGGACGCCGATCTCGTCCACGAAAGGCGCGACCGGGCACTGCCTGGGCGGATCCGGGGCGATCGAGGCGATCGCGTCGATCTTCGCCTGCCAACGGAACGTCGTGCCGCCGACGATCAACCTCGAGCACCCCGACCCGGAGTGCGACCTCGACTACATCCCGAACGTCGCGCGCGAGGTCGAGGTGAACGTCGCGCTCTCGAACAACTTCGGCTTCGGCGGCCACAACGCCTGCCTGATCTTCCGCAAGTTCACCGGCTGAGCCGGCGCTGCCGCGCCGGGCGACGTTTCACCGCTGTGGCATGCTGACCGACCTCGCGGGTCTCCCGGGTGTCCTCGCCGAGCTCGTCTCGTGACCGACCGGGGCGAGCGGCGGTGAGATGAGCCGTCTGCGCGCCCCCTGCGCTCCGCCTCTTCGTCCCCTCGGATCTCGACCCGCCAGTCCGTCACGCCGTCACCTCCCTCCACTGCCTGCCGGAGGCGATCCTCTGCACCGTCGCGTAGTTCGCGCCTAACGCCCCGGCGACCGCGATCTGACGCTCGCCGCGCGCGAGTCTGGCCTTGATCTCCCGGACGGTCGCCTCGGGCAGCTTCGCCATCCCATGCCCTACACCGCGAGCGTGCCGACCCTTCGCCTGCTTGTCCCAGTTGTTGTCGATCAGCGTTCCGACCGTGGGATGATCTGGGTTGAAGCACGGCGGGTTTTGCAGCGGTGCATGACGCACAACCCGCCGGGAATCGGGCCGACGAAAAGCTCGTACGCAAGCCGGTGAACGACCTTCGGCGAGTAGCCCAGCCCGACACGACCGTAGCCCCCCAGATCGCGATGACCTTGCCACTCCCAGCAGCCGTGCCCGGTCACGACGCGCTCGGCGAGATGGCGGGCGCGGATGTCCTCCACCGTGGAGTGCTTCCGCGGTTTCCCGTGACCGAGCTTGGCGACCATGTAGGAGACCCCCTGTCGGCCGCGGCCCAGCTCGCTGGCGATCTCGCGATGCGGCCGTCTCTCTGCGATCCTCAGCCGCAAGACCTCAAGTTCGTCCGGCGTCCACCCGTATCGCCTCACACCTCAGGTATCGGCGCCGCTCCCAGGTTTTGGCCAGGCCGGCGCAGGGAAGCGTCAGGCGGCGAGGAGGCTAGGCGGCGCGAAGCGGCGTGAGGCCG
Source organism: Thermoleophilia bacterium (assembly GCA_020845695.1). Next base: position 102,527 of record JADLFG010000072.1, read on the forward strand.
CGGACGCGGAGGTCTTCGAGTAGATCGGGGCGCAACGGCTTCGTGTAGACGCTGAAGAGCCACTCGACAGCGGCCCGCTGTTCCTCTAGCGGGCGACCGGCCACGCCTAGGCGCTCTAGAACGGCGTCAGCGCGCGTCTCCTCGCTGAACGGCGGCGGCGTGTGCTCACGGACGATCGCGCGAGGATCGTCGTCGACGAACCGGGAAGCGCTCATCGGGGGAGGACCTCGACCACGAACATCTCACGCCCATGGTACTCCCCGAATCGCAGGATGCGGTAGCGGGTCTGGCGTCCGAGGAGGAGTTCCCGCTCAAGGGGATGCTCGACGGCGAGCTCGGCCAGCCAGGCTGCGCGAGTCCCGGCGGGGACGAGCACGCGCAAGATGACGCCGCCGCTCTGAGCGCGCGCCGCGGCGGCTGATGGATCGACCGAGGTGGCGAAGAACGTGGGCCGCCGATCGATCGCGCCGACGAGGTTGATGGGATCCGCGCTTGTGAAGAGGTGGGCCACTCGGGGCCCGACGCCACGGTAGACGACGACGCTGCGGGAGAGGCGGCCGAGCGCGATCGCCTCGTCGAGCCCGTTGACGACCCGCTGGGCGTACTCGGAACGTGCGAGCCCGCCGGGCGTGAGGAGCACGTCGCTGACGACTCGGAAGCCCGGGCCGCTCCACTCTCGGATCGCGTCGAGCAGATCCGGGCGGCGGTAGATCTGGCGTCGCCAGTCGGTGAGCTCGGCGGTGAGCCGGCGGGCCTGCTCGTCCGGGGGAAGATCGTCGAAGCCGGGCGGCCCAGGCGGCGTCCCGCCTCCGCCTCCGCCTCCCGTCCCGCCGCCGCTGGCCACGGGCGGATTCTGACCGGCCCCGGCGGCCCCGGTCGGGACGAGCCGGCAGCGGCAACGGCCGTCACCGTGGCAGCGTGGGTTCGGGCCGAAACCGGGGAGATCCCGGTACGCCTCCTCCAGCGTCGCGTAGGTGCGCCCGTCCCGCGCCGCGCACTCCGGGCAGGTTGCACGGTCGAGGACAGCGCTGCACTGCCAGCCGGCGAACAGGCGCTGCGCGTCCGCCTGCTCGTACGTGACCGCGAGGCCGGACGTGAACGCGCCGGACACGAGCCCGCTCGCGACGTCCCGGGCGCCCGGCACGCGGAGCAGCCGGCGGCGAACCGCATCGGCCGCGTACCCGCCGAGCTCGACGTCGAGCTTCTCCCGGCCGACCCGGGTCTCGAGGTCGCCCAGGTGCCCGCGGAGCCTGCCAACAAGCGGGGCGAGCGCCCGCAACTCGGTCGGGTCGACAGGGTCGACCGCGAATGCCCGTCCCGGCTCGACGCCCACCGTGCGGATCTCCCGGGCCGCGTGCCGACGCCCTTCCCGGTGCAGGCCGAGCAGCACAGGCACCATCGGGCCGTCACCTCGAGGCGGGCGCGTCCGCCGCGCAGAACACGGCGGACGCACCGGCGCTTCTCCGCCTCCACCGCCCGCTCCAGCAGCTCCTTCGGCCGCTCCAACCGCTGCCCGCGCTGCCGGACTGCTGCTGCGCGCAGGTCGGGACCGTCGAGGGGCTGGCGATCCGCCCGGGTCGGCTCGGCGTGGTCTGGATCGACGCCCACGGCGACCTCGACACGCCCGCCAGCTCCCCGAGCGGTAACGAGTGGGGGATGCCGCTGCGGCTCTTGCTCGACGCGGGGACGGTCGCGGCGGCGGACGCCGCGCTCGTGGGCGCCCGCAACCTCGACCCGCTCGATCCCGGAGCGGGAATCCCGGTCTTCATGCCGGAGCCGGGCGGTCTCTCGCTCGGCGAGCTCGAGCGACTGCTCGCCCGGATCGCGGCCGCTCGGCCGCCCGCGGGCACGGGCCTGACCGGGCTTGCCGACGATCCCGGCGGCCTGCCCGCGCTCGCCCGGGTCCGCGCGGCGCTCGGTCTCTAGATCGGCCCGCCCGCCCGTACAATGGGCGGGCATGGCGAGCCGGATCGACGTCTCCATCGAGCACCGCGGCCCGCCCGCCGAGACCGTCCCGGGCCGGCGAGACCCGAACACCTGCCCCTCGTGCGGCTCGCACTACCGGGAGGACGAGCTCGAGCGGGCGCTGCGGGTGTGCCCGCACTGCGGCCACCACTTCCCGGTGCGGGCCCGCCAGCGGATCGCCCAGCTCGCCGATCACGGCACGTTCGCCGAGGAAGAGGAGTCGCTGCGCTCTGCCGATCCGCTCGGCTTCTTCGACGTGCGGCCGTACACGGAGCGGATCGCCGAGGCGGAGATCTCGACCGGGCTCGGCGACGCGATCGTGATCGGCCGCGCCAAGATCGAGCGGCGCGACTGCCAGCTCGCGGTCATGGACTTCGCGTTCATGGGCGGCTCGATGGGGAGCGTCGTCGGCGAGAAGCTCGCCCGGGCGTGCGAGCGTGCCGCCGAGCGCCGCCTGCCGCTCGTCTGCGTGACCGCATCCGGCGGCGCCCGCATGCAGGAGGGGATCCTCTCGCTGATGCAGATGCCGAAGACGGTCTGCGCGGTCGACCTGCTCCGCGAGTCACGCTGCGCGTTCCTCTGCGTGATGACTCACCCGACCACGGCGGGCGTGCTGGCGAGCTTCGCGAGCCTCGGCGACGTCACGGTGGCCGAGCCGGGCGCGCTGCTCTCGTTCACCGGCCCGCGCGTGGTGCAGCAGACGACCCGCGAGAAGCTCCCTGACGACTTCGGGCTCTCCGAGTCCAACCTCCGCCTCGGCCACCTCGACGCGATCCTCACGCGCGGCGAGCTGCGCCCGTTCCTCGGACGCCTGCTGGCCCTGTTCGAGCATGGCGGGTAGGCGCCGGCAGCCTCCGGGGGGAAGCGCCGCCGAGCAGCTGCGGCTGCGGGAGCGCCTCGCCCGGCTCACCGACCTGCCGCTGCTGCGGGGCGTCGGCGTCTCCGGCGAGATGGCGCGCCTGAGGCGCCAGCTCGAGCGGATCGCCGCCGAGCCGACGGAGGACGAGGTCTGGCGCGCGGTCGAGCTCGCCCGCCACCAGGAGCGCCCGTACACGCTCGACTACGCGGAGCGGATCCTCGACGACTTCGTCGAGCTGCACGGCGACCGCTCGCTCGGCGACGACCATGCGATCGTCGCCGGGCTGGGTCGCTTCCGCGGCCGCACGGTCGCGCTCGTCGGCCACCAGAAGGGCCGCGATATCCACGAGCGTACCCGCCGCAATTTCGGGATGGCGATGCCGGAGGGCTACCGCAAGGCGATGCGCGTGATGGAGATCGCCGACCGGCACGGGTTCCCCGTTCTCTCCCTGGTCGACACGCCGGGCGCCTATCCGGGAGTGGCGGCGGAGCAGCACGGCCAGGGAGGGTGGATCGCGCGCTCCCAGCTCGCGATGGCGCGTCTCGACGTCCCGACCGTCGCCTGCGTGATCGGCGAGGGAGGCTCGGGCGGCGCGGTCGCGATCGCGCTTGCCGACCGGGTGCTGATGCAGGAGAACGCGATCTACTCCGTGATCTCGCCCGAGGGCTGTGCCGCGATCCTCTGGCGCGATGCCGGAGAGGCGAAGAAGGCCGCGGCGGCGTTCAAGCCGGATGCCCGCCACTGCCTCGAGCTCGGCGTGATCGACGCGATCGTGCCGGAGCCGGCAGGAGGGGCCCACACGAGTCCCGACGAGGCGGCCCGGCTGCTCGCGGACGGTCTCGCGGCGGCGCTCGCGGACGTGTCGGCGCTCGATCCGGCTGACCGGCGGCGCCTGCGTCACGCCCGTTTCCGCGCCATGGGAGAGTTCGCGTCCTAGGATCCCCCGTTTGGAGTATCCACGGGATCCACAGGGTTATCCCCGGCGGTGTTTACAGGACGTTAACGGCCCGTGAACGGCGCGGCGGGCCGGGGCGGCGATCGGGATGGCTACCGGCCGATGCTCGCCACGCTCGCCGAGCGCGTCCCGGGTCCCGCGGGCTGGCTGTTCGAGGTCAAATGGGACGGCTACCGGGTGCTCGCAGTGGTCGGGGGCGGCCGGGCGGCGCTGCTCAGCCGGTCCGGGCGGGACCTGACCGGGCGGTTCGCCGGTGTTGCCCGGGCGCTCGCGGCTGCCGTCCCGGCCGGCGCCTGCGTCCTCGACGGCGAGCTCTGCGCGCTCGATCGGGCCGGCCGCCCGGACTTCGCGCTGCTCCAGCGCGGCGGCGGCGCGCACGTCCTCGCCCTCTTCGACCTGCTGGAGCTGGACGGGCAGCCGCTGCTCGCCCTGCCGCTCGGGGAGCGCCGCCGGCGACTCGAGGCGCTCGTCGCCCCGGGCGGCCCGATCCTGCTCTCCGAGGCGTTCGAGGACGGCAGCGCCCTGCTCGAGGCGGCGCGGGCTCGCGGGCTCGAGGGGATCGTCGCGAAGCGCCGCGACTCGCCCTACCGCCCCGGGCAGCGGACGCGCGACTGGCTGAAGCTGAGGGTGACCCGGCGCCAGGAGCTCGTGATCGCCGGCTACACGCGCGGCCGCGGCCGGCGGGCGCGAACGCTCGGGGCGCTCGTCCTGGCGGTGCGCCGGGGGGAGGAGCTGCTCTGGGCCGGGAACTGCGGCAGCGGCTTCGCGGACCGAGATCTCGAGGAGCTCGCGCGCCGCCTGCGCCCGCTCGAGCGCCCGGCGTCGCCGCTGACGTCCGGCCCCCGCCCGGCGGGAGCGGACGTGGTCTGGGTGTCGCCGCGGCTCACGTGCGAGGTAGAGCTGGTGGAGTGGACGCGCGCCGGCCGGCTGCGAGCGCCGGTCTTTCGGGGCCTGCGCGCGGACGTCGTGCCCGCCGCCGCGCGCGGGGAGCGGCCGTTCGAGCGGGAGCTGCGCTCGGGCCGGCGCACGGTCGCGCTCCGCAACCTCGACAAGCTGTTCTGGCCGCGGGAGGGGATCACGAAAGGCGACCTCGTCGACTACTACGACGCTGTCGCCCCAGCGCTCGTGCCGGACCTGCGTGGCCGCCCGTTCACCATGAAGCGCTACCCGGACGGGATCGAGGGCGGCCACTTCTTCCAGAAGGACGCACCCGCGCACATGCCGGGCTGGATCCCCATCCGTCCGTTTCCGGCGGTCTCGCGGAACGGCAAGCGGCTCCGCACGATCCGCGCCCCGCTCGTCAACGACGAGCTCGCGCTGCTGTGGATGGTGGGGATGGGTTGCATCGACCTGAACGCGTGGCTGTCGCGCGCCGACCGCCCCGACCGCCCAGACTGGGTGCTCTTCGATCTCGATCCCGCCGAGGGCACGCGCTTTCGCGACGTCGTGCGGGTCGCGCTGCTCGTGAAGGAGCTGCTCGACGCGCTGGGACTGACCGGGTTTCCGAAGACGAGCGGCGCGGACGGGCTGCACGTGCTCGTGCCGGTCTCGCGCCGCCACACGTACGAGGACACGCGCGCGTTTGCCTCCCTGCTCACGCGGACGCTCGCGCGAGCGCACCGGGGGCTCGTGACCACGGAGTGGATCCGGGCGAAGCGCCGCGGCGTCCTGATCGACGTCAACCAGAACCGCCAGGGCGCCACGATCGCGTCCGCCTACTCGGTCCGGCCCCTGCCGGGCGCGCCCGTGTCGGCCCCGCTCTCGTGGCGGGAGGTCGAGCCCGGTCTCGACCCGCGCGACTTCACGATGGAGGTCGTGCTCGACCGGGTCGCCCGCCGCGGTGACCTGGCCGCGGGGGCGCTCGCGGGGCGCCAGTCGCTCTCCCGCGCACTCCGGGCAGCCGGCTGAGGCCGTCCTCTACGATCGGGTCGTGGGAGCGCCCCAGATCTCCGTTGCCGGGGCGGGCGGCCGGGTCACCCCGGAGCTCGCGCGGCTGGCGACCGAGGTCGGGCGGCTGCTCGCCGAGCGTGGAGCGGTGCTCGTGTGCGGCGGCCTCGGCGGTGTCATGGAGGCCGCGGCCAGAGGCGCCCGCGAGGCGGGCGGCGCCACGATCGGAATCCTCCCCGGCGAGTCGCCGGCCGCCGCGAGCCCGTGGATCCAGCACGTGGTGGCGACCGGATCCGGCCACGCCCGCAACCTCGCGGTGGCGGCGAGCGGTGACGCGCTGATCGCGGTGGGCGGCGGCTGGGGCACCGCCTCCGAGATCGCGCTCGCGCGCAAGCTCTGCCGTCCCGTCGTCGTGCTCGGCGGCGGGCCGGCGGTCGAGGGCGAGGGGATCGAGCGGGTCGAGTCGGCCGCCGAGGCGGTCGAGCTCGCGCTCGCGCGGGCGGCCGCGAGCCACCCGGCGTAACGGCGCCGGGGAGCCGGTGAGGGCGTCGCTATGCTTGCAGCTCGCGGGCGTGACCCGGTGAAAGGAGGCGCGAGCTGCGGGACGGGAGTATCGGCACACGACTCGACGGTGCATTCCTCGCCCGGCTGGCGGGTCTCGGCGATCCGGCCGGCTACCTGACCGTCACCGTCGGCGTCGACCCGGGGGCGCGGGCGACTCGCCGGGCCCCATGGGCGATCGAGGTCGACAACGAGCTGCACGCGCTCGAGGCGCGAACGCGCGAGGAGGGGCCGCGGGCGCGGTGGCTCGCGCTCCGCGGCTGTCTCGAGCGAGTTGCGCCCGAGCTGGAGCGCCTGCTCGACGCGAGCCAGCCCGGCCGCGGGCGCGCGCTGTTCGCCCCGGTCTCGAAGGGCGGTGAGGTGGAGACGGTCGTGCTCCAGCAGTCGCTGCCCACCCGGGTCGTGCTCGAGGAACGCCCGTACGTGCTCCCGCTCGTCGCGGCGCTCGAGCTGGGCCGCCCCGCCGGGGTCGTCACCGTCTCCCGGGACGGTCTGCGGGCGGTCGAGGTCGCGTTCGGGGTCGCTGCCGAGGTCGCGGCAATCGACATCGCGGTCGAGACGGAGGACTGGCGCGAGCTGAAGGGCCCGACCGCCGGCAACCCGGCGCGGGCCAGGCAGACGTTCCCGCAGCGAGACCGGTTCGAGCATCGCCTCGCGGACGTGGTCGAGCGCGCGCTCGAGGCGCATGCGCTCGAGCTTGCCGGGCTCGCGCGCGACCGCGCCTGGGAGCACGTGCTGGTGGCCGGCGATCCGCGCCTCGCGGCCCCGCTCGTCGCCGCGCTGGCTGCCGCCGGGCACGAGGCGGCGACCGTTCCGCGCGTCATCGCGGGTGACGCGGCCGCCGTCGCTGATGCCGTTCGCGCAGAGCTCGCCTCGACCCGCGAGGCCCGGGTACGCGCGCTCGCCGCCCGGGTGCGGGAGGAGTCCGGCGAGGCCGGACTGGGCCTGCCGGCGACTCTGGCGGCGCTCAACGAGGGCCGCGTCGCCGTGCTCGTCCTCGATCAGGAGTCCGGTCAGGCCGGCTACGTCGCCGAGGATGGCCGGCTGCTTGCGGCGGGCCCCGCCGCCGGCCTGCACGCCGAGCCCCGGCTCGCCGAGCGCATGGTCGAGCGGGCGCTCGCGACGGGCGCCCGCGTCGTGCCCGTGGCCGGGGCGGCCGAGCTGCTGGACACGCCGGACGGAGTCGGCGCTCTGCTGCGCTGGTGAGCGCGTTTCGAGGGGGAGGACCTCGAGAGCTCACCGCCGGAGCGAGGAGGTCGCCTGGCAGCCGCGGCCGGAGCGCCCGCGACGATCGAGGTGGGGCCCGGACTCCTCCGGCCCGCAACCTGTCCCGTTTACCGCCGCTCGCATCGAGTCGGGCGGGACAGGTCCCGCCCTACACCCGTCTGGGTAGGTCCCGCCCCGTCTGGGTAGGTCCCGCCCCCCGGACCTTCCCCGCGTGTCCGGCGCGATGGCGTGAGGCCCCACACGGGGCGCCGGTCGTCGCGATCAGCGCTCGGCCGCTCGGCCGCTGGCGACGTGGCCGGTCGAAGTAGCCGCAGCGAGCGCAGCCAGGGGTCGGAGCGCCCCGCCCGCGTCGAGCGACTCGTTCAGGTTGCCGTGCTCGCGCCCCGGCCCGGCGGCGGTTTCTGACCCCGAGCGCCGCCTCGCCGGTAGGATCACCGCGGCCACGGTGCTACCTGGTGGAGCGGCGCCGGGATGGCACGCGACGGAAGGAGGGGCGAATGGAGGGTTCCACACCGGAGCGCGGAAGCCGTCTGCCCCGGTTGCGCACGATCGTCGCGGTGCTGCTGGTCGCCGGCGTGATCTGGTTCGCGCTCGACAACCGCCAGCGGGTTACGATCGACTGGTGGGTCACCGAGCGCGAGTCGCGCCTGATCTACGTGGTCGTGATCTCGGCGCTGCTCGGCGCGATCAGCGACCGGCTGCTCGGCCGCTGGCGACGTGGCCGGTCGAAGTAGCCGCCGCGAGCGCAGCCAGGAGTCGGAGCGCCCCGCCCCTGTCGAGCGGCTCGTTCAGGTTGCCGCACTTGGGTGACTGGACGCAGGAGGGACAACCCCGCTCGCAGGGGCAGCCGGCGAGCATGGCCGCTGTGTCCGCGACCCAGCCGGCGAGCTCGAGGAAGCCGCGCTCGGCGATCCCGATGCCGCCCGCGTGGCCGTCGTGGACGAAGATCGCGGGCCCCCCGGCCTGGGCATGCAGGTTGGTCGAGAGCCCGCCGATGTCCCACCGGTCGCACATCGCCCGCAGCGGCAGCATCGAGATCAGCGCGTGCTCGGCGGCGTGGAGCGCGCCGAGCAGGGCGGGGTTTCCCCCGGTCTCACCGAGCAGAGCCGGCCCGGGAAGGAGCCAGACCGCCTCGGTCGCGAACTGCTGCTCCGGGAGCTCGAGCGGCACGAGCTCGAACGCCTCGCCGCTCGTCACGAGGCGCTTCTGGTAGGCGACGACGCGCTCGGTCACGGACACGTCGCCCAGGCAGACCGTCGCCCCCGGCAACTCGACGCTGCGTGCAACTCGCTCGATCACCGTCGCCGAGTCGCGCTTCGTCTGCGTGAAGTAGTCGCCGGCGAACGGCTCGACGAGCGCGACGCGACGCGCCAGGTCGAGCTCGAGCACGCGGTAGCGCTCGCCGAGGTGGAGGTAGATCGCGCCCGCGTGTACGGTCGTGCAGGCGCGTGCCTCATCGACGGTGCCGAGCACCTCGCCGCTTCCGCCGACGGCAATCGAGACGCTGTCGGTCCCCGCCGAGCGAAGCGACACGCGCGCGGCCGGGTAGGTCACACCGGCCCAGACGTAGCCGGCGGGGGTGCGCCTGAGCTCGCCCGTTCCGGCCAGCGCTTCGGCCCGGTCGAGTGCCGCGTCGCCGAGCAAGCCCCGGTCGGCCGGCGAGATCGGCGCCTCGAACGCTGCCGCCCGGACGTGGCCGTCGAGCACCCGCCGGCTCGTGTGGTCGAGGATCGCCGCCTCGACGCGCCGTGAGAGGAGCGCGTCCGGCTCGCGCATGAAGAACTGGTCGAGCGCGTCGTCGGTCGCTACGAGCACGGCCAGACCCGGGCCGCGGCGTCCCGCGCGCCCCCACTGCTGGAGCAGGCTCGCGAGCGTTCCCGGGAAGCCGACGGAGATCGCGCAGTCGAGCGAGCCGATGTCGATGCCATGCTCGAGCGCATCGGTGGCAGTGACGCCGAGCAACTCGCCCTCGACGAGGCGCCGCTCGATCTCGCGGCGCTGCTCGGGTGTCGTCCCCGCGCGGTAGGGGGAAAGCCGCCGCGCGAGCCCGGCGTCGAGTCGCTCGGCCGCGAAACGGTGCATGAGCTCGGCTGCCCGGCGGCTCTTGGCGAAGCAGATCGTGCGCAGCCCCGCCTCGACCAGCGTTGCGAGCAGGCGGGCTCCCTCTCCGAGCGCGCTCGCGCGCAGGCCGAGCGCCGGATCGAGCAGGGGCGGGTTCCAGAGCGCCACCGTCCGCTCGGCCCGGGGGGCTCCGTCCCGGTCGATGACGTGGACGGCCTCGCCGGTGAGCCGCTCCCCGAGCTCGGCCGGGTTGGCGACGGTTGCCGAGGCGAGCAGGAGGCGAGGCGCCGCCCCGTAGGCGGCCGCGAGCCGGCGCAGGCGCCGCAGGACGTTGGCGACGTGCGAGCCGAACACCCCCCGGTAGACGTGCGCCTCGTCGACGACCACGTAGCGGAGGTTCGCGAGCAGGTCGCCGAAGCGGTCGTGGTGGGGGAGCAGACCGACGTGGACGAGATCGGGGTTCGTGAGCAGCACGTTGGCCCACGAGCGGAGCTGACGGCGCTGGTCCGGGGCGGTGTCGCCGTCGTAGAGGGCGGGACGGAGAAACGGGAGCCGCAGCGACGCGAGCGCCCGCGCCTGGTCGCGCGCGAGCGCCTTCGTCGGGTAGAGGTAGAGGGCGCGCGCGTGGGGCTCGCGCGCGAGCGCGTCGAGCACCGGGAGATTGAACGCGAGTGTCTTGCCGCTCGCGGTGCCGGTCGCGACGAGCGCGTGGGCACCGGCGGTCGCGGCCTCGAGCGTGTCGATCTGGTGCGTGTACAGGGCGGTGATTCCGAGCCGGGCGAGCGACCCGCGAACGGCCGGGTCGAGCCAGTCCGGGACCGGCGCCGTGCTGGCGCCGGCGGGCGGGACGCTGCCGAGGTAGGCGAGCTCCTCGCCGGCGAGCAGCCGATCCCACGCGCGCGCTGCGGCCACGGTGCCGATGCTAGCCTCAGGCTCGCGTGGTACCCCGCTGCCTCACGATTGCTGGCTCGGACTCCGGCGGCGGCGCCGGGATCCAGGCCGACCTGAAGGCGTTCGCGCGCCTCGGCTGTCACGGTACGAGCGCGATCGTCGCCCTGACCGCGCAGAACACCCTCGGAGTGAGCGGGATCCACGAGGTGCCGCCGGAGTTCGTCCGTGCCCAGCTCGAGGCGGTGTTCGACGATATCGGCGTCGACGCCGCCAAGACGGGGATGCTCTTCAGCGCCGCGATCGTGACGGAGGTCGCCGACTCCCTCGAGCGGCATCCCGTACCGCTGGTGGTCGATCCGGTGATGATCGCGAGCTCGGGTGCTCGGCTGCTGCGCGAGGATGCCGCGGCCGTGCTCGTCGAGCGGCTGCTCCCGCTCGCGACCGTCGTCACGCCGAACCTGAACGAGGCGTGCGCGCTTGCCGGCGTCGACTTCGCGGAGGACGTCGACCGTGAGACGCTCGCCGAGGCGATCCACGCCCTGGGTGCCCCGGCCGTCGTCGTCACCGGCGGCCACGGAGCGCAGCCGGTCGACTGGCTCTTCGACGGGAACCGCCACGTTGCGATCCCCGTGCCGCGCTACCCCGAGACGGCAACCCATGGCTCCGGCTGCACGCACTCGGCTGTGCTGACCGCGTGCCTGGCGCGCGGCGTCGGGCTCGAGGAGGCCGTGCGCACCGCCGCGGACGTCGCCTCGCGGGCGGTGCTCCACGGACTCTCCGAGATCGGCGCCGGCAACGGCCCGGTGGACGTCTTTGGGCTCGCGGCTCTCTGACCTCGGCGAGTTCGGGCTCCTGCACGAGCTCGCCCGGCGCGGGCTCGCGACGGAGATCGGGGACGACACCGCGGTGCTCGACGGCGGGCTCGTCGTCACCCAGGACGCGCTGGTCGAGGGTATCCACTTCCGGCTCGACTGGACGGGCTGGCGAGATCTCGGTTACCGGGCCGCCGCGGTCAACCTGAGCGACCTCGCCGCCGCCGGCGCGGAACCCGAGGCTCTGATCGTGTCCGTTGCGCTCCCCGCCCCGACCGAGGTGGCGGACGTGCTCGAGCTGTACGCCGGGCTGAACGAGCCGGGCGTGCCGATCCGCGGCGGAGATACCACCGCCGGAGATCGCGTCTACCTGAGCGTGACCGCGATCGGGCACAGCGTGCGGGTACCGGGTCGCGCGGGCGCGCGACCCGGCGACGTGCTGGTCGTGACGGGCCCGCTCGGGGGCTCGGCCGCCGGCCTCGCGGTGCTCGAGCGCGGCCTCGCCGGCTTCGACGAGCTCGTGCGGATGCATCTGCGCCCGCCGTTTCGCCTGGACGCCGCGCGCGACCTCGCGCCGGTCGCGCACGCTCTGATCGACCTCTCGGACGGGATCGCTGGCGACGCCGCGCACGTCGCGGAGCGCTCGGGCTGCGCCGTCGAGATCGACGTCGAGCGGCTCCCGCTCGTACCCAGGCTCGACGAGGTCGGCCCCGAGCCGTTCTGGACGATGGGCGAGGACTACGAGCTCCTGGCCGCGCTCGCGCCCGGCGACGCCGAGCGGTTGCCCTACCCGCGCGTCGGCCGCTGTCTAGCGGGGTCGGGCGTGACGCTGCTGCGCGACGGTACGCCGCTCGAGGCCGGCGGCTTCGAGCACTTCCGGCCGTCACGCTAGCGTGGCGCCTCACGGGGGCGGACCTGCTCCGCCCGGAGGTAGGGGCGGGACTTGTCCCGCCCGAGCGTAAGGGCGAGACGTCCTCCGCCCGAACGTGGGGGCGAGGCCCGCTCCGCCCGGCTGTGGGGGCGGGACTTGTCCCGCCCGCGACGGGGCCGCAGGTTTCGGCAGCCGCGCTAGGCGGCCGCGGTCAGCCAGCGCGCCCAGGCCTGCTCGTACGCGCCGCGGGAGCGGGCGCCGACGACCGTCTCCTGCGCCTCGCCGCCGGCGAACAGGATCAGGGTCGGGATCGAGAGGACGTGGTAGCGGGAGGCTGTCTGCGGGCTCTCGTCCACGTTCAGCTTCACGAACCGAACCCTGCCCGCGTGCTCGGCCGCGAGCTCCTTCATGATCGGCGTGACCACGCGGCAGGGACCGCACCAGGGGGCCCAGAAGTCGACCACCACGGGTAGATCGGAGCCGAGCACCTCCCGCTCGAAGGTGGCATCGGTGATGTCGGGCAGATCGCTCATCCCGGCGAGTATACCCGGCGGCTCAGAGGCGGCCGCGCAGAGCCGCCAGCCGCAGCGCCGGCACCTTCCACGCCGCCTCGAGCACGATCGAGCCGGTCATCTTCGAGCCACCGGCGATCCGGTCTGCAAACACGATCGGCACCTCGACGACGCGGAAGCCTGCCCGGACGGCCCGGTAGGTGGTCTCGATCTGGAAGGCGTAGCCACGTGTCGCGACCGCGCGGAGGTCGATCGTCTCGAGCACGCGACGGTGGAAGCACTTGAAGCCGCCGGTCACGTCGCGGACGGGCAGCCCGAGCAGCGTCTGGGCGTACAGGCAGCCAAAGCGGCTGAGCAACCGCCGAGACCGGCTCCAGTTGCGAATCCCGCCCCCGGCGACGTAGCGGGAGCCGAGCACGACGTCCGCCCGCGCGGCGGCCGCGACCAGTCGCGGCACGTCGCCTGGGTCGTGCGAGAAGTCGCAGTCCATCTCGAGCACGAGCTCGGCACCCGCGGCGAGCGCGCGGGCGAAGCCGGCCAGGTAGGCGGGCCCGAGGCCCTCCTTGGCCGGACGGTGGCAGACCTCGACCCACGGCAGCTCTGCGGCGAGCCGGTCGGCGAGCTCGCCGGTACCGTCCGGGGAGGCGTCGTCGACGACGAGGACGCGCCCGTCGAGCCCGTGGGCCGAGAAGACCTCGCCGAGCGCCCGCACCAGCGTCTCGAGATTGTCCCGCTCGTTGTAGGTGGGGAGGCAGACGACGAGCACGGGCATATCATCGCGGGCGGATGGGCGGAGCACTGCCGAGAAACGACGAGCTTGCCGAGCGGTTCGAGCTCCTGGCCGACCTGCTCGAGCTCGACGGCGCCGATGCATTCCGTCTGGCCGCTTACCGGCGGGCCGCCCAGCGGATCCGCGAGTCGGCCGTCTCCGTCGCCGGGCTGGCGCTCGAGGGGAAAGCGAAACGGCTCGCCGGGATCGGTGGCACGATCGAGCGGAAGATCGTCGAGCTCGCGCAGACCGGCGACCTCGAGGCGCTGCGCAAGCTCCGGGCGCGCGTTCCGGAGGGCCTGGTCGGTGTGATGCACGTGCCCGGGCTCGGCCCCAAGACCGCCCGGCGGCTCTGGGCCGAGCTCGGCGTCACCGGCATCGACGAGTTGCGCGCGGCCGCCGAGGCGCGGCGCGTCAGGGCGCTGCCCGGGCTCGGCGAGAAGACCGAGGAGCGGATCCTGCGCGCGCTCGCCGCGCCCGTGCCGGAGGGCCCGGCAACCGGCCGGGTGCTGCTCGGAACCGCCCTCCCGTTCGTCGAGCGCGTTGTCGCCGAGCTGGCGGCGCACCCGGCCGCGGAGCGGGTCTCGGAGGCGGGCAGCGTCCGCCGCCGTGCCGAGACGGTGCGCGATCTCGACGTGATCGCGACCGCGCGCGACGGCGCCGAGCTGACCGCGTTCCTTGCGGGCCGCCCGTGGGTGGCGGAGGTGCTCGCGCGGGGCGAGACGAAGGCAACGGTCGTCTCCGCCGACGGGCTGCGGCTCGACCTGCGGGTCGTTCCCCCTGCCTGCTACGGCAACCTGCTCCAGCACTTCACCGGCTCGAAGGAGCACAACGTGGCGCTCAGGGAGGCGGCTGTCCGCGACGGCCTCTCCGTCTCCGAGTACGGCGTCGAGCTGGTCGCGACCGGCGAGGTGGCGACGCACGAGTCGGAGGAGGCGCTCTACGAGTCGCTCGGCTACGCGTGGATCCCGCCCGAGCTGCGTGAGAACCGCGGCGAGCTCGAAGCCGCCCGGGCCGGGACACTGCCCCGGCTCGTGTGCCGGGAGGACGTGCTCGGCGACCTGCACACGCACACGGACTGGTCGGACGGCAGGGCGACCCTCGCGGAGCTGGTCGCCGGAGCCCGCAGCCGCGGGCATCGCTACCTCGCGGTCTGCGACCACGCGAAGCGGCTCGGCGACGGCCGGCTCGAGCGCCAGACCGAGGCGATCCGCGAGCTCGCCGGGTCGCTCGAAGACATCGAGCTGCTCTGCGGCGTCGAGGTCGACATCCGTGCCGACGGCTCGCTCGACCTCGACGACGAGCGTCTCGCCACCCGCGACTGGGTGGTCGCGTCGATTCACTCCGGCCTGCGCGACCCCGGGCGAGAGCTGACCCGGCGGGTGCTCGCCGCGGTCGAGAACCCCCACGTCGACGTGATCGGTCATCCGACCGGCCGTAAGCTGAACCGGCGCCCCGCTTCCGAGCTCGACCTCGAGGCCGTCGCCGCCCGCTGCGCCGAGACCGGCACGTTCCTCGAGCTGAATGGCCAGCCCGACCGGCTCGACCTCCGCGACACGCACGTGCGGCTCGCGGCCGAGGCCGGGGCCGGGATCGTGCTCTCGAGCGATGCCCACTCGGTGGCGGCGCTCGACTACCTCGAGCTCGCGGTCGGCCAGGCGCGGCGCGGCTGGCTGACTGCGGCCCAGGTCGTCAACGCCCGTTCCTGGGCGGAGGTGAAGGAGATGATGAAGCGATGAGCAGCTTTCGCGAGGACGCGGCGGCGGCGAGCGAGTGGGTCGCCCGCTACCTGGAGGGGGTCGGGGGGCTACCCGTGCGCAGCCGGGTCGAGCCCGGCGAGGTGCGCGCGCGCCTGCCCGTGTCCCCGCCCGAGCGGGCCGAGCCGTTCGCGGCCGTCCTGCGCGACCTGGACGAGGTGATCCTGCCGGGGATCACCCACTGGACCCACCCGCGCTTCTTCGCGTACTTCGCGATCACCGGCTCGGAGCCGGGGATCCTCGCTGAGCTCGTGGCCGCCGCCCTGAACGTGAACGCGATGCTGTGGCGCACCTCCCCCGCCGCGACCGAGCTCGAGGAGCTCGCACTCGACTGGCTGCGCCAGCTACTCGGGTTGCCCGGGGGGCTGCACGGCCACATCGAGGACACGGCCTCCACCTCGACCCTGGCGGCGCTCGCCGCCGCGCGCCACCGCCGCCCGGGCGGGGCGGTGCTCTGCTCCGAGCACGCGCACTCCTCGGTCGACAAGGCCTGCCGCCTGCTTGGCCTCGAGCTGCACAAGGTGCCCGCCGACGAGGACTTCCGCCTGCGTCCCGAGGCGCTCGCCGGGCTGCTCGAGCGCGTTTCGGCCGCGGCGGTCGTCGCGACGGTCGGGACGACGTCGACGACCTCCGTCGACCCGGTGCCCGAGATCGCGGCGCTCTGCGCGCGGACCGGCGCGTGGCTCCACGTCGACGCCGCCTACGCCGGCTCGGCCTGGGTCTGCGAGGAGCACCGCTGGGCCGCCGCCGGTGTCGAGCGGGCGGACTCGCTCGTCGTCAACCCGCACAAGTGGCTGTTCACGCCCGTCGACTGCTCGTGCCTGTTCACGCGCCATCCGGAGGCGCTGCGCGATGCGTTCAGCCTCGTGCCCGAGTACCTGCGCACGAGCGAGGAGGAGGTGACGAACCTGATGGACTACGGGCCCGCGCTCGGCCGCCGCTTCCGCGCGCTGAAGCTGTGGGCCGTGATCCGCTGTCACGGCCGCGAGGGTCTCCAGGCGCTGATCCGCGAGCATGTCCGTCTGGCGCAGCTCTTCGCCGCCTGGGTTCGCGGCGAGCCGGGGTGGGAGCTCTGCGCGCCGCATCCGTTCTCGACCGTGTGCTTTCGCCGCGACGCACCTGACGGCGACAACGAGGCTCTGCTCGAGCGCGTCAACGCGACCGGCGAGGTCTACCTCTCCCACACGAAGCTCGACGGGCGCTACGTGCTTCGCCTCGCGATCGGCAACGCCCGGACGACCGAGGCCGACGTGTGCCGCGCCTGGGAGGTGCTCCGCGCCGAGGCGCTGCGGGGGTGACGGCCGGCCGCGTCCAACGCCGCGTCCGGTGCCGGCGGTGTTCCCGCGGGCCGGAGGAGTCCGGCCCCGACGGCGGTCGTGGCGGCGGCGGTTCCCGGCCCCGCGGGCGCGGCGTTTGGCGGCGACGCGCGGGAAGCCCGGGGAGGGTGTAGGGGCGGGACTTGTCCCGCCCGGATCGCTGCGGGCGCGGGAGGCGGGGCGGGCTGCGGGCCGGAGGAGTCCGGCCCCGACGGCGGTCGTGGCGGCCGGCCCGGCCGGCGGATCGCACGGGCTGCTCCGGGACGGCGCCCGGGCCGTGCCTATTCCTCCCGCAGCGCGTCGAGCGCTGCGTCGTGGAGGGCGACGCGATAGCGCCAGAGCGCGTGGCCGGTCGCCAGCAGGCGCTCGCGGATCGGGCCAGCGAGCTCGGCGAAGGTGCCCCAGCGGGCGGCGGAGATCTCGTGGGTGTCGAGCGGCTCGAGCCGCTCCGACGCGGTCGTCGCGGAGAAGACGTGGGTGCTCCAGGGAAGCCCGACCTCCCCGCACGTGAACAGCGCCTCGGTGCGCACGAGGTAGCGACGGAGCTCCACATCGACGCCGAGCTCCTCGAGCGCCTCGCGGCGCGCGCCCGCCACGAAGTCCTCGCCGGGCTTGAGGCCGCCGCCCGGGGGGCGCCAGAGGCCCGGCTCGTAGTGGGGCTTCTGGATCAGCGCCACCCGCCCGTCGCTGATGACGAAGAAGGTCACATCGTGGTGCCGCCCGCGGCGGGTGCTGTGCTCGACGAGCTCGCGCTCCCTCGCCGAGATCTCGAGCTCGAGCTCGAGCAGCCGGGGCTCGCCGAAGCGGGCGCGAAGCGGTGCGAGCGCGGCCTCGTCGACGTGCATCGCTAGTGCGCCGTCCGGAGAATGGCGTGCAGTTCCTGGCGAGCGAAAAGCAAGCCAGGGAAGGACGCAGGGAGCGCCAATATGCAGGCAGTGGGGTATCCGCGTGACGCCCCTTTGTGCCGATTCC
>JADLFG010000073.1 GCA_020845695.1 Thermoleophilia bacterium
ACGGAATCGTCCTCGACCGCCTCACTGCCACCCAGCGGCGCATTCTCGAACTGCTAGAGATCAGGCCTCCCTGGCCCGAGCAAGGAACGCTAGCGGCCTGAAGTGCGGAAGATGGAGCTAGCACGATTCGAACGACCAGCCCGGCACCCAGCACCACGGTCAGGATGACCAGGTACCGCCTCAGCCGGGCCAGCTCTCTGGTGTTCCGGTCGGTCACCTGGTTCTGTTCGATCATGGCCTCACGGAGACGCTCTGTGGTGCCACTGCCCGACCACTCGCTGAGAGGGATCCCGCCCCCGGCCACCGTGCTCGACGTTAGGAAGGAAGCCGGACGAGCCGTCTGGCGGGCGCGGGCATGCATCGGCCGCCACGCGATCCGGGCCGCCCGGGCGGGGCCGGCGCCCGGTTAGACTCCCGGGCGATGACGGAGACTGGGCCACCGGCGAAGCCGGCGGGCGCCCCGCCCGCGTCCGCACCCCCGCGGCCCGGGCTCGGGTTCCTCGGCGTGTTCGGCTGGCTCGGGATCTTCGGAATCGGCGCCGCCGTGGGAGCGATCCTGGGGGCAGCCGACGTCGCGGGCTGGATCACCGGGCTCGTCGTGTCGGCGACGACGGTGACGCTGGGCTTCTTCCTCCGCCGCTCGCTGGTCGCGTGACGCGAGCGAGCCGGGGCCGCTTACGCGAACCGGAACGGGCTGCCGCCGTCGACGAGCTCGATCACGCGCTCCCGCGCGGATCCGCCCCACCCGTCCCCGAGCTTCCCGTCGAGCGTTCGGCGCAGCTCGCCGCTCTCATGCAGCTCCTCGGTGATGTCGGCGCCGCCGACGAGCTCGCCGCCGATGAACACCTGCGGGATCGTCGGCCACCCGGACAGCGCCGACAGCTCCTCGCGGATCCTGGGGTCGGGGAGGATGTCGATCGCCGTGATCGGCGCACCCTCCGCCCGCAGCGCCTCGAGCGCGCGCGCGGAGTTACCGCACGCGATGAACTGCGGCGTCCCCTTCATGAACACGACCACCTGCTCGGTGTCGATGATCTCCTTGATCCGGTCTCGCAGCTCGCTCACTGGGCTCCTCTCGTTCGGATTCGCAGCTCGTGGATCGTCCCGTCCGCGAGCGGCTCCGCCAGGGCGCCGTACACGAGCCGGTGCTGCTCAATCAGCGACAACCCGTCGAATCGCGCGCTCTCGACCAGCACCTGGAAGTGGTCACCCGTACCGGTACGGTCGATGACCGCCACGTCGGTAGCGTCGGGGAAGGCACGGCGCAGGAGGGTCTCGATGTCGTCGGCTGCCACGCGGTACATGATGCCTGGCGCCGCCGCGCCGCGCCGGCGGATCCGCCCGCTACACCGCGGCCACGGACGTCCCGCTGCCGAGCGCTGCGAGCACGGCGCGTTCCAGCTCGAGCAGGGGGAAGGGCTTGATCAGGTGAGCGACCGGCTCGAGCGCCGCCGACTCGTCACTCGGCCCGTCGATCGACACGCAGACGACGCCCGCACCCGTCGCCTCGCGCGCCTTCCGGGCCGCCTCGACGGCACCGTGCGCTGCGGGCTCGACCACGATCGCGGCCACAGCGCCGACGGCCGCGGACGGGTCGTATTCGACGGGCTCGAGCTCGAGGCGGCGAACGACCCAGCCGAGCAGGCCGCGCACCTCCGAGTTTGGCTCGATGATCAGGATCCTGCCCATGTGCGGATCATCTCCCGCGGCCAATGCAAAACAGGTGCCGTATCAGGTATGAAAACGGGATGAGCCGCGCGCGGATCCTCGTCGTCGACGACGACCCCGACATCCGCGGCCTGCTGCGGGAGCTGCTCGAGCGGGCCGGGCACGAGGTGCTGACGGCCGACGACGGGCGTGCCGGTCTTCGCTGCCTCTACCAGGAGCGGCCCGAGCTGGTCGTACTCGACGTCTCGATGCCCGAACTCGACGGCTGGGGCACGCTCGAGCGGATCCGCGACCTGAGCGACGTGCCGGTGCTGATGCTGACCGCCCGGACGGGTGAGCTCGAGAAGGTCCGGGGCCTGAGAGCCGGAGCCGACGACTACGTGACCAAGCCGTTCGGACGGCAGGAGCTCCTGGCCCGAGCCGAGGCGCTGCTCCGCCGGGCCGCCGGCCGGCGCTCGGAGGCACCCGAGACGTACGCGGACGACCTCGTGGCGGTCGATTTCGGGCAGCGGCGAGTCACCGTCGCGGGAGCCGATGTGGCCGTGACCCCGCTCGAGTTCCGCCTGCTCGGGGCATTCGTCCGCCACCCGGGTCAGGTGCTCGCACACGAGCAGCTGATCGCCCTGGTCTGGGGCGACGAGGGAGCGGCCGGGCGCAACCAGCTCAAGCTCTACGTCGGCTACCTGCGGCGCAAGCTCGGCGAGGCGGCGGCCGGGCGGATCGAGACCGTGCGCGGTTTCGGCTACCGCTACCGGGCCGAGCGCCGGACCGGCTGGGGGCTACGCGGCGACGAGCAGCTCCTCGACCCGGCGACGCAGCTCCGCGGGCTCGAGCGGCCTGCGCAGGCGCCGGCATCGAGCTCCGCTGCCTCGCCCACGTCCCGCACCCGCGCGGTCAGGAGGAGCGCGAGACCGTCACCCTAGGCCGCGGCTTCCGCCACCGCCGCCTCACCCGCGGGAAGCTTGGCCCGAAACGTCGTGCCAACCCCCTCCTCGCTCTCCACCTCGATCGTGCCGCCATGGGCCTCGACGATCGCCTTCGTGATCGGCAGGCCGAGCCCGGTGCCCTGGATGGCGAGGTGGGTGACCGTGCTCGTCCGGAAGAAACGCTCGAACAACCGATCCAGCTCCGCCGCGGGGATCCCCAGACCGCTGTCCTCGACCTCGATCACCGCGCCCGCGCCGTCCGGGACGACCCGAACCCGGATCGTCCCGCCGTCCGGGGTGAACTTGAGCGCGTTCGAGACCAGGTTGTCGAGCACCTGGCCGAGCCGCGTCGGGTCGCCTCGCAGGGGACACGGGTCGTCGGCCTCGACGGTCAGCTCGATCTTCTTCTCCGCGGCCCGGGGCAGCGCCGTCTCGACGCACTCCCGGACGAGCCGGCTCAGGTCGACGGGGCAGAGATCGAGGTTGAGCTTGCCGGACTCGACCTGCGCGATGAACAGGAGGTCCGAGACGAGCCGCAGCAGCCGGTGGGAGTTGCGCTCGGCGACGTCGAGGAAGCGGTGAACGTCATCGGAGAGCTCTCCCTCCTCGCGTGCGAGCTCGAGATAGCCGAGGATCGACGTCAGGGGCGTGCGCAGCTCGTGCGAGACGAGCGCGACGAACTCGTCCTTCAGGCGGTCGAGCTCGAGTAGCTGCTCGTTCTGCTCCGCGAGCCGCGCGACGAGCGCCTCCCGCTGCGCCTCGGCCTGCCTGCGCTCGGTGATGTCCTCGGCGATGCCGAGCAGGTAGGCGGGCCGGCCCGTCCCGTCGAGGATCGGCACCTTGGTCGTGTGTACGATCTTCGGCTCGCCCTCGCCGAGCGCCAGCGGGGCCTCCGGCGCGTCGACCCGCGCGTTGCCGGCGAGCACCTGGCGGTCCCACTCCTCGAAGGGCACGGCCAGCTCCGGGGGGAAGACGTCGATCGAGCGGCGGCCGACGAGCTCGCGCTCAGGGTGTCCGAGGATCGCCTCCGCGGCCGGGTTGACCCGGACGTAGGTGAGATCGCGAGCGTCCTTCACGTAGAGACCGACGGGAATGCTCGACACGACGGAGTCGAGCAGCATGCTGGTCTGGCCGAGCTCGGTCTCGACGACCTTGCGCTCGGTAATGTCGATGATGACGCCGTCGAGCCATAGGAGCTCGCCTTTCCCCCCGCGGACGGGCTGGCCCTGCTCGTAGACCCAGCGCGTGTCGCCTCGGGCCGTGACGATCCGGTAGTCGATGACGAAATGCCTGTCGGCGGCGATCGCGTCGGCGACCGCTCGCTCGACCGCCTCGCGGTCGTCCGGATGGATCACGCTCGCGTAGGAACGCACCGCGTTACCGAGGAACTCCGCGGCCGGGTAGCCGGTGATCTCCTCGATGTCGTCGCTCAAGAACTGCATCGTCCAGGTCTCGTCGGCGGCGCAGCGGTAGACGGCGCCCGGGATGTTCTCGATCAGCGTGCGGTACCGCTCCTCGCGCTCGCGCGCCTCCGCCTCCGCGCGCTTGCGCCCCGTGATGTCGATCAGCACGGAGATCAGACCGACCACCTGTCCCGCCGCGTCACGGAGCGGGGCCGAGGACGCGCTGACGTCGATCAGCGATCCGTCCTTGCGTCGCCGCACGATCTCGAGGTCGCGCCAGCCCTCGCCGCCGAGCGCGATCTTCACGTAGCCGCGGAACTCCTCACGCTGATCCTCGGAGACGATCGGGTTGAACCCGCCGAGCACCTCGCCGGCCGCCCAGCCGAACGTCCGCTCGGCTGCCGGATTCCAGAGCGTCACCCGCCCCTCGGCATCGAAGCCGACGATCGCCGCTGGCGAGGCCTGGACCACAGCCTGGAGCTGCGCGGCGGTCGCGCGCGAGCGCTCCTCGGACGCCCGTCGCTGGATCGCCGCGCCGA
Organism: Thermoleophilia bacterium; assembly: GCA_020845695.1. Next base: position 4,537 of record JADLFG010000073.1, read on the forward strand.
CGATCCCGGCCGCAGTGCGAAGCGCGTCCACCTCGGCGCCGGTCCAGGCGCCGGTCTCGCTGCCGCCCTCGACGAGCAGGAAGCCCCACCAGGCGCCCCCGACGAACACGGGGACGGCGAGGATCGCGCCGACGCCGCGGCGGGCGAGCACCTGCCGGACGGGATCGGGCAGCTCGGCCACCGGGCCCTGGATGGCGCGACCGGCGGCGAGCTCGGGGAGCCAGCTCGCGAGCCCGTAGGCGGGCAGCGACGTGTCCTGGAGCTCCGGGTCGTCGACGAGCGGCGCGCCTCCCGCTGCCACCCACTCGTGGCGCACGGAGATGCGAAGCTCGCCCCGCTGCGCGATCCGGTTCGAGAACAGGAGCAGCCGGTCGGCCCCGGTCGCCTGGCCGAGCGCCCTCAGAGCCCCGTCGGCGGTGTCGCGCCAATCCGCGGCGCGCCGAAGCTCCTCGGCGACGGTCGCGATGGCCCCGAGCACGGCCTCGCGGCGACGGAGCTCCTCCTCGGCTCGGTGGCGCTCGGTGACGTCGAGGGCGACACCGCCGACGTGACGACGCCCGCGGGCGTCCTCGAACGGGAACTTGACCGTGTGCCAGTAGCGCGCGGTGCCGTCGGGCCGGACGTCCCGCTCGACCCGGTGGGCCGGGGCGCCTGACTCGCGTACGAGCTCGTCCGTGATCCGGAACTCCTCCGCCGCGGCGGCGAGCATCCACTCCTCGTCGCGCTTGCCCACGATCTCCTCGGCGCGCACGGCGAACGCCCGCTCGAAGCCCTCGTTGACGTAGCTGGTGCGTCCCTCGTCGTCCTTCATGAACGCGATCAGCGGGCCGTTCTCCATGAACGCCGCGAACCGGGCCTCGCTCTCGCGCAGCCCCTCCTCGGCGGCCTTGCGGTCGGTGATGTCGAGCAGGCAGCCCTGCGAGTAGAGCGGCGTGCCGTCCTCGTCGCGGACGGTGACGCAGGTGTCGCGCAGCCAGACGGTGCGCCCGTCGCGCGCGACGAGGCGGTACTCGCTGACGAAGTCCGCATCGGACTCGTTGGCGACGTGCACCTCGTTGAGGACCCGGTCGCGATCGTCGGGGTGCAGCAGCTCGACGAACAGCTCACGGTTCGCGACCCACTCCTCGGCCGTGTAGCCGAGCAGCGCCTCGACCTGCGGGCTCGTGTACAGGTTCGAGCTGACGTCGTCGAGGGCGTCCACATAGATGACCAGCGGCAGCTGCTCGACGAGCGTGCGGTACGCGCGCTCGCCGCGCAGCGGCAGTGGCTCGGAGCCTCCGGCGGGCCGCGGTCGATGCGCGATCACGGGATCATGATCGGCCGGCCGGACGCCGCGCTTGAGAGCGGACGACGGGATTCGAACCCGCGACCCTTGGCTTGGGAAGCCAATGCTCTACCAGCTGAGCTACGTCCGCGCGCCGGACAGTCTAGCGCGGGGTACGCCGGGCGGCACGGTCGCCGGGCTCATCAGTCAGGCGGTGGGTCGCCGTGCCGCCTCGTAGACGTCGACGAAGCGCCGGTAGCGCGCGGCGATCGACGCTACCGCGGCCTCGCGGTCGCCACCGGCGGCGACGCTCTCGACCGCCGCGCCGAAGATCGACCGGCCGATCGCGAAGCCGGCGTAGCCGGGCACGGGAGCGGCGGCGCGAAGCCACGTGTCGACCGTCTCGTCGGGGGCGGCCCGGCCGAGCACGACACAGCTCACGCGGTCACGGCCCCCGCGGCGGGCGAGCGCGGCCACGCGCTCGCAGTCCTCCCGCGCGGCCAGCCCCTCGAGCTTCCAGAGATCTGGCTCGATGCCGGCGTCCTGGAGCTCCTCGATCGCGCGCAGGACGAGCGCGGGGCGCAGCTCTCGGTCGTAGCGCCCGGCGTCCCCGTCCGCGGCCTCGAGCTGCGCCACCTCGGCCGGGACGAGCAGCTCGAGCAGAAACCGCGTCTCGCGCTCGCCAAGCCAGTCCGAGAGCCGCCGCAGGCGGGCCGACTGGCGGGCGTTCAGCTCCCGATCACCCTCCGGGTTGAAGCGGACGAGCACCTTTGCGAACGCCGGCTCGAACTCGCGGATCCGCTCGCCGAACGACTCGCCGTACTCGAAGTCGAACTCGGCCTGCCCGCTCTTCTCGACGGGCATCGCGAGCACCTGGCCGGCAGCCCGCGCCGCCCGCGCCACCCGCGACCCGTACTGGGCGTCGACGAGGACGCCGGCGGCTTCCGGCGGGACACCGGCGGTCAGCGCGCGCAGGAAGCCCTCGTAGACGAGCGACTTCGCGCCGCGGATCCGCTCGGTCTCAGCGGGGGTCGCCGCCCGGCCGCGGACGCCGAAGATCGACTCGAACGAGCCCCGGTGGTCGAACGCGAGCATGTAGAGGGGGCGGTCGTAGCCGGCGGTCACGCCGGGATGCTACGCGGGCGACACGGCCAGCGGGAGCAGTACGGATACCGTCGTTCCCCGTCCGGGCGTGGATGAGAGCGTCAGGCTGCCGCCGAGTTGCTCGACGATCGCCGCGGTCGTCGCCAGCCCGAGCCCGGTGCCCGCCCCCGGCGCCTTGGTCGTGAAGAACGGCTCGAGCGCGCGCTCCAGCACCTCGGGAGGCATGCCCTCGCCCGTGTCGGCCACCGTCAGCCGCGCGTAGTGCCCGAGCGGCAGGAGCGGGTCGCGCCCGGCCGGCGCGAGCCGGGCAAGCGCGGTCTCGACCACGATCGTGCCACCCGCGGGAGTCGCGTCGCGAGCGTTCAGGACGAGGTTGAGCAGCGCCTGCTCGAACTGGCCGGGATCGACCAGCACGTGCAGTGACCTGGCCGCGAGCGCCACGCGCAGCTCGAGCGCGTCGCCGACCGTCCGCCCGAGCAGCGTCTCGACCCCCCGCACAAGCGCGTTCAGGTCGACGCGCTCGCGCTCGCGCGCGCCGCTCGCGAAGGTGAGGAGTTGCCGCGTGAGCGCGGCGGCCCGGCCGGCGGCCCGGCCGATCTCCTCGACGTCGCGGCGCACCGCGTGGCCCGCCGGCAGCTCGCACGCGATCAGCTCGCTGTGCCCCTGAATCACGGTGAGCAGGTTGTTGCAGTCGTGGGCGATCCCGGCGGCAAGCTGGCCGACCGCTGCCAGCCGGCGCGCCCGCGCGAGCTCGTCCTCGAGGCGGGCACGCTCTTCCTCCCACGCGTTGACAATAGACATGCTAACGCAGTATGGACCACGCCGCGGCCGCGGCAAAGGGGCAGGCGCAGCTTCAGGCGATCAGGGACTTTCGCAGCGCTGTGGCGACAGCCTGGGTGCGGGTGTCGGCGTCGAGCCGTGCCATCGCCTTGCGCACGTGCGTGCGGACGGTCTCCGGCGAGATGAACAGGCGCTTGCCGATCTCCTCGTTCGTGAGCCCGTCGGCGAGCAGTCGCAGCACGTCGCGCTCCCGCTGCGTCAGCTTCGTCGCCTTCGCCGCCGCGTCCGAGCTCGCGAGCACGCCGGCGAGGCCGGGGTCGACGTACGTCTGCCCGGCGGCGACCATCTCGACAGCACGTACGAGGTCGGAGAGCGGCGCCTCCTTGAGCAGGAAGCCGCGCGCGCCGGCGTCGAGCGCCTCGGTCAGGAGCGCCCGCTCGCCGTAGGCCGTGTAGAGGATGACGGCTGTCGCCGGGGCGAGCCGCTGCGCCCGGCGGGCCACCTCGATCCCCGACAGGCGCGGCATACGCAGATCCAGCAGCGCAACCTGCGGCTGCCGGGTCTCGAGCTTCGCGAGCGCCTCCTCGCCGTCCCGGGCGCGGCCGACGATCTCGAACCCGCCCTCCTGGAGGACGTCGCAAACCGCCTCGATCATCGCGGGATGATCGTCGGCGACGAGGCAGGTGATCGGCTCGGTCATCCGTACGGCGGCGGTCCAGCCCCGAAGGCGGGCGAGACCCGTATCTTGACCGCGCCGCCGGACGCTCGCAAACCAGGGGTCGGGACCCTACGCGGCTTCGCCGCCCAGCACTTCCGCCACGCGCGCGAGCAGCGCCGCGCGGGTGAACGGCTTCGCGAGCACCGGGAAGCCGCGCGGGGCACCGGATCCCGGCTCGATCTCGTCACCCGCGTAACCGGACACTCCGAGCACGCGCAGGCCCGGCTGTGACGCGACCATCCGCGCGGCGAGCTCGACACCCGGCACCCCCGGCAGAACGAGGTCGGTCAGGAGCAGGTCGATCGCTCCGGGCCGGGCGCCCGCCAGGGCGAGCGCCTCGCCGGCGTCGGCGGCGGCGAGCACCTCGTAGCCGCCGCCGGCGAGGATCCGCTCGGTCAGCGCGCGGACGGACTCCTCGTCTTCGACCAGGAGGATCGTCCCGCCCCCGTTACGACCGGCCGCGGCGGCCTGCGCCGCGGGAGCGCCGGCCGGCGCGTCCGGCAGCGCCGGCAGCGAGACCGTCACCCGCGTCCCCGCACCCGGCTCCGAGTCCAGCTCGACCGTGCCGCCCGCGCGCTCGACTATGCCCCAGACCGTCGCCAGGCCCAGCCCGGTGCCGTGCCCCCGCTCCTTCGTCGTGAAGAACGGCTCGAACGCCCGGGAGCGGACGTCCTCGCTCATCCCGCTACCCGTGTCGACGACGTCGATCGCGACGGTCCCCTCGCTCCGCTCCGAGACCGAGATCGCGAGCCGACCGCCTCCCGGCATCGCGTCCCGCGCGTTCGTCGCCAGGTTGAGGACGACCTGCTCGAGCTCGTCGGAAACGGCGAGCACGGCAGGCAGGGGCGCGCCGCGATCGAGGTGCAGCTCGATCGCCTCCCCGAGCACCCCGCGCAGCAGGGGCTCGAAGCGCTCGAGCAGGTCGCCGACGTCGACCGCCCCCGCCTCGACATGCTCCCGGCGGCTGAAGGCGAGCAGACGCCGAGTCAGCTCCGCGCCGCGCCGCGCCGCCCTGGCGATCTCGTCGACCTCGTTGCGGCGAGAATCGCCGCCGTCGAGCGACCCGTGCAACAGCTCCGCGTACCCCTGGATCGCGGTCAGCAGGTTGTTGAAGTCGTGGGCGACACCGGCCGCGAGCTGCCCGACGGCCTGCATCTTCTGCACCTGCGCGAGCTGCTCCTCGAGCAGCGCCAGCGCCTCCGCCTCGGCTCGCTCCCGCGTGACGTCGCGGTTGACGGTGACGTAGCCGAGCAGCCGGCCTTCCCGGTCGCGGACGGCCCTGGCCGTCGACTGGATCCGCACCCGGCCGCCGTCCCTCGTGCGCTGGGCGACCTCGCCGTGCCAGCGGCCTGTCTCGGCGAGCCGCCGCCGCGTCTCGTCGGCGCCCGCACCCTCGGGCTCCGTTTGCAGCACGTCCTCGGCCGGGCGGCCGAGCACCTCGTGAGCCGGCCACCCGTACAGCCGCTCCGCGGCTCGATTCCACGCGGTGAGCGTGAACTCGCGATCGCTCGCGATCACCGCGTCCGACACGCTCGCGAGCAGGAACGCCTGGTAGCCGAGCTCCGACTCCACCCGCTTGCGGGCGGTCAGGTCGGCGAGCACGGAGATCGACCCGACCACCTCGCCGGCCAGGTCGCGCAGCGGCGCCGCCGAGAGGCTGACGTCGAGCTGGCTTCCGTCGCGCCGCTGCCAGCGCACCTTGAGGTCGTGCAGCTCCTCCCCGCGGGCGACGCGACGGAGCAGGTCGTGGAGCTCGCCCAGCCGGTCCTCGGGCACGGACGGGACGAAGCGACCGACCACCTCCTCCTCGCTCCAGCCGAACAGCCGCTCGGCCGCGGGCGTCCAGAGGCTGACCCACCCCTCGCGGTCGAGCCCGACGGTCGCGAGCGGCAACGCGCGCAGCACGGCCCGCAGCGTCTCGACCGTGTCGCGCCGGAGCACGTACGAAACCTAGCAAGCGCCCCGACGGTCAGCCGGCTGCGCCCCGCTACATCCGCTCGGGGGCGTCGACGCCGACCAGGTCGAGGCAGCGGGCGATCGAGTCCCGCGTGGCGGCACACAGGCCGAGGCGGAACGGCTCCGTCTCGCCGCTGCCGAGCACGCGATGGTGGTGGTAGAAGCGATGGAAGTCGTCCGCGAGGCGAACCGCGTAGACCGGGATCGCGTGCGGCGCGCGCCGCACGGTCGCCTCGGCTACGACGGCCGGCAGCTCGGTCAGACGCTTGACAAGCTCGCGCTCCTCGCCGGCCAGCCCCCGCGGCGGCACGGCCGCGGGCCGGGCACCGCCGGCGTTGCGCAGGATCCCGCAGATGCGGGCGTGTGCGTACTGGACGTAGTAGACCTGGTTCTTCTCGCTCTTCTCGCGAGCCAGGTCGACGTCGATCTCGACGGTCTGCTCGTGGCCGCGCATGACGAGGTACCAGCGTGCGGCGTCGACGCCGATCTCGTCGATCAGCTCGTCCAGGAAGACGACGTCACCGCGGCGCTTCGACGCCTTGCGCGCCTCGCCACCTTCCTTCAGGTGGACGAGCTGGTAGATCAGAACCTCAACCCGGTCGGGGTCGTACCCGTACGCGGCGGCGAGCGCCTTCAGCCGCGCCACGTAGCCGTGGTGGTCGGCGCCGAGCACGTAGATCAGCCGCTCGAAGCCGCGCGCGAGCTTGGAGCGCATGTACGCGGCGTCCGCGGCGAAGTAGGTCGGCCGCCCGTCCGAGCGGATCACCACCCGGTCCTTGTCGTCCCCCCACGCCGTCGTGCGCAGCCAGCGGGCCCCGTCCCCCTCGTACAGGTCGAGCTCGGCGAGCGCGGCGTCGAGGTCGCGCTCGACCTCGCTCTGGAACGCCCACCGGTCGACGTGGACGCGAAAGCGCTCGAGCGTGTCGCGGATCGCCTGCACCATGCGCTCGACCGGGTCGCCGCCGCGGGCCCCGATCGCCGCGACGTAGTCGCCGAGGTAGCCTCCCGCCGGCGGCTCTTCCCCGCGCGCCCGGGCCGCGACCGACTCCCGGAACAGGTCGATCTGGGTGCCGAGATCGTTGACGTAGTACTCGCGCTCGACCTCGTGCCCGGCGAGCTCGAGCAGGCGCGCGACCGAGTCGCCGTAGGCGGCGTTCCTGGCGGACGCGACGGTGAGCGGCCCGGTCGGGTTCGCGGACACGAGCTCGACCTGGACGCGCTCCGGCGACGCGGCCGATCCGGCCGCATAGCTGCCCCCGGCGGCGAGCAGCTCGCCCAGCGCCTCGCCGTACCAGCTCGCGGCGACGCGCAGGTTGAGGAAGCCGGGGCCGGCGACCGACACGTCGTCGACGAGCGGGCCGAAGTCGGCGCGCTCCGCGAGCTCCCGGGCGACGTCACGCGGCGCGCGGCGAAGCTGCGGGGCCAGACGCAGGGCGACCGTGGTCGCGAAGTCCCCGTGAGCGGGGTCGGCGGGCCGTTCGAGCTCCACCTCGACCGCGCCGTCGCCGGCGACCGCGCGGGCAGCGGCCTCGAGCGGCTCGGCGAGCCGGCGCAAAGCGGCGGGACCGGGCACGGCTACGCGGCCGCCTCGCGGGCCGAGAACAGCTCCCCGAGCGCCCTGACCGCGTCGGGCGCGCCGACGCCGATCAGGATGTCCCCCTCCTCAAGCCGCAGGTCCGGATCGGGGCGCGTGTCGAATTCGCGCCCCCCGCGGCGGTGGGCGATCACGGTGGCGCCGGTCTGCTCGCGGAGCCGGAGCTCGCGCAGCGACGCGCCGACCCGGCCGGACGCCGCGGTCACCTCGATCTGCTCGAGCCTGATCTCGGGGCCGCCGGCGCCGCTCGCGATCACGTCGAGGAACGCGGAGACCTGCGGTCTCAGGACGAGGGTTGCCAGCTCGCGGCCCGCGATCGCGTACGGAGTCACCACCCGGTCGGCCCCGCCCCGGCGCAGCTTCGTCGCCGCGTCCTCGCTCGAGGCCCGGGCAACGATCAGGAGCTGGCCCGACAGCTCCCGGGCGGAGAGGACGATGTAGAGGTTCTCGGCGTCCGTGTCCACGCAGGCTGCAAGCCCGCGCGCGCGCTCGATGCCGGCGCTGCGCAGCACGGCGTCGTCGGTCGCGCTCGCCTCGATCACGCGATCGCCGCGCTCGCGGGCGGCGGCGGCCGCGGCCGGTCTCTTGTCGATGACCACGAACGGGGCACCCGCGCGCCGGAACTCGTCCGCGACGCGGCGGCCGACGCGGCCGTAGCCGCAGATCAGGTAGTGCCCCTCGAGCTTGTCCACGCTGCGTCGCTCCCGCCTTCCCTGCCACCTGCCGCTCACGACCCCGCTGACGATGAGCTGCACGACGAGGCCGACGACGTAGAGGAAGAGTGCCACACCGGCGAAGATCAGGAAGACGGAGAAGGCCTTGGCCGCGGCCGTGGTGGGGGTCGTGTCGAGACCGACGGTGGAGATCAGCACGACCGTGCGGTAGAGCGCGTCGACGAAGCCGTCGCCGAGAATCAGCATGAAGCCCGCGACCCCGGCCGCCTGGATCACGAGCAGCGCGGAGCCGACGTAGACGAGGTGGCGAACGCTCACGGTGCCGCGGAGCACGGCGCTCATCGTAGCCCCCGCCGCCCGCCCCCCAACCGCTCGCGAACGCGCGCGCCATGCCGGCCCGCTCGAGCACCGTTGGGTGCGTTCCGAGCAGGATGCGGGCCCAGCCCGGCGGCGTCGGGTCGGCGAGGCCGGTGAGCGCGAAGCGCCGGGCGAGGGAGACGGCGGCCTCGGGGTCGCGGGTCGCGGTGAGCGCGAGCCAGTCCGCCTCGGCCTCGTAGCGGCGCGAGACCGCGCTCTGGACGGGCAGGGTGGCGAGGAAGCACAGGTACGCGAGCAGCAGGGCGAGCGGCACGAGCGCCGGGTCGCGCAGGCCGCCGTAACGCTCGGCGACGAGGGCGATCGCGGCGAGCGCGGGGATCGCCAGCAGCGCGAACCAGGCGACGGCCTTCCAGACGTGGGCGCGGGCGACGTGGGCCAGCTCGTGAGCGGCCACCGCCAGGATCTCGTCGCGCTCGAAGCGCCCGTCGAGCAGCGTGTCATGGAGGACGACCGTCCGCGACGGCCCGATCCCGATCACCCGCGCGTTCCCTGCCGTCGTGCGGCGGCTTGCGTCGGCGACCTCGACCTCCCCCACCTCCACCCCGAGCCGGCGGCCGAGCTCCTCCACCTCGCCCGCCAGCGTGCGATCGGCCAGCGGGCCGAGCCGGTGGAAGAGCGGCTCGATCACCACCGGCTGGGCCAGGGCGACGCAGAGCCCGAGCACCGCGGTCGCAACGGCCCCGGCGATCCACCAGCGCCTCCCGAGCCGGCCAGCGAGCCAGACGCTCCCGCCGGCGAGGAGGGCCACAGCGACCGCGAGGAGAGCAAGCGAGACCGCCTCGTCTCGGAGCCAGCCGGCAATCGCCTGCTCGGAGAGGCCGTAGCGGCGCCGCCACCAGAGCGCGGCGCCGGCGGCCGGGAGCGTCACGAGCCACACGCACGCGGCGACCCCGGCCCCGAGCAGCGCGCCCGCCCGCGCGGGGCCGCGAGTGACCCGGGCCGTGCGGCGGGCGAGCGGGCGGGCCCGCCACGCGAGCAGCGAGAGCGCGGCGAGCTCGAGCACCGCCGACGCGAACCAGAGCCAGCGCGCGACGCCGCGGTACGTCTCGATCCCCTCGAGCGCGGCCGGCGACAGCAGGGAGGCAGGATCGACCGCGGGCGGCTCGAGGTCGGGAACGCGCGTCCGCAAGAGCAGCCAGGCCGCCGCCGCCCAGGTCGCCCCGAGCAGGCCGAGAGCAGCTAGCGTTGCCGCCCGCCGGTGCGGATCGCGGTCATCTCCGACATCCATGCGAACCTCCACGCGCTTGAGGCCGTCCTCGCGGCGGTCGGGCGCGAGCACGTGGACGCCCTCTGGTGCCTCGGCGACGTCGTCGGCTATGGGCCCCACCCTAGCCGCTGTTGCGCGCGGGTCGCCGCCCACGCCGACGTGGTGCTCGCCGGGAACCACGACCTCGGCGTCGCCGGTCTCCTCGATGTCGGCGCCTTCTCGCCGGAGGCCGCGATCGCTGCCCGCTGGACCGCCGCGACGCTCGACCAGGACGCGCTTCGGTGGCTCTCGTCGCTCGAGCCGGAGGCGGAGACGCCGCCGGCGCACCTCTGTCACGCGAGCCCGCGCGACCCGATCTGGGAGTACGTACTCGCCCCGGCGACCGTCGCGGCCGCGCTCGCCGCGGCGACGCGCCCGCTCCTGCTCGTCGGCCACAGCCACGCGGCCCTGGCCTTCGAGCTCGGTCTTCAGCCCCGGGACGCGCCCGGAGCCTGGGCCGTGTCCGGCGGGCCGGCGGCACACGACGCCCCGACGGTGGTCGAGCCGCTCCGGGGAGGCCTGGCGCCCGCAGGAACGGAGATATCACTCGCGGACGGGCCGCGCCGACTCCTCAACCCGGGTTCGGTCGGCCAGCCCCGCGACGGCGACCCGCGGGCCGCCTGGCTGCTCCTCGACCTCGGCGAACGCAGCGCCTGCTTCCGCCGCGAGTCCTACGACATCGCGCGCACCCAGGCGGACATCGCGACCGCCGGGCTGCCCGCCAGCCTGGCCGACCGCCTGGCGCACGGCCTCTGACCGCGCCGACCCGATGGTTGAGAACTGATGTGGGGTCTGACCCCGGGGTCAGACCCCTTGAGCGCGGGCGACTCACATTTTCGGAGCGCGGAGAACCCCTGGGGTCTGACCCCTCGCTGGGAGGGCACTCAGATCCGGCAGCGCGGCGGCGACGGGCCCGGCCCGCCGGCGCCGATCCGTTCAGAGATCCCTCGCGGCGTCGGCGTTCGCCGGAGCTCGGGCCTCGGGGACGACCCCCTCCCGCGCGAGCACGAGCTGCACCTCCTCGCGGGCCTTGTAGATGCGCCATTTCACGGTCGCGAGCGTGATCTCGAGCGAGTCCGCGATCTCCGCGTACGAAAGACCGACGACGTCCCGCAGGAGCAGCGCCATCCGGAGGTCCGGATTGAGGCACCCGACCGCCCGCCAGACGGCGTCGATCGTCTCGATCCGCTCGGGGGGCGCGTCCACCACCTCGAGCACGCCCGTGTCGCCGAGCGCGCTGAGCTGCGGGCGGCGCTCCCGCGCGCGAAGCTCGTCAACGACCCTGTTCTTCGCGATCTGAAACAGCCAGGTCGTGAACCGGCAGCGCAGCGAGAAACCGGGCAGTCCGTGGTGGATGCGCAGGAACACATCCTGTGTCAGATCCTCGGCGAGCGAGCGGTCGCCGACCATCCGCAGCACGTAGTTGTGGACCGGGGTCTGGTACGCGTTGACGATGATCGCGAACGCCCGTGCGTCGCCCTGCTGCGCTCTGCGGAGGATCGAGAGCTCCGGCTGCGGGAGTGGCACGCGGGCGACCTCCTGACCTCGGGCCTGGACGCGGGAGGTGGACGCGAGTATAGCCGAGCGCCCGACACCCGGCCCTACGCCGAGACGACCAGGCTCCCCCCGGTCATCTCCGGCGGTCTGGGCACGCCGAGCAGATCGAGGCAGGTCGGTGCCAGGTCGGCGAGCCCGCCCCCGTCCCGCAGCGCGAGGCCGTCGGCCGTGACGATGAGCGGTACCGGGTTCGTCGTGTGCGCGGTGTGGGGGCTGACCCCGTCGGCCTCGAGCAGCTGCTCCGCGTTGCCGTGGTCGGCGCAGACCGCGGAGACGCCGCCCCGGGCCGCCACAGCCTCGACGACTTGGCCGAGGCACGCGTCGACGACCTCGACGGCCCGCACCGCCGCGGAGACGACGCCGGTGTGCCCGACCATGTCCGGGTTCGCGAAGTTGACGACCGCGAAGCGGTAGTCACCGGCGGCGATCTCCGTCGCGAAGCGCCCCGCGACCTCGGCCGCCGACATCTCCGGCCGCAGGTCATAGGTGGCCACGTCCCGCGGGGACGGGACGAGCACCCGCACCTCCCCCGCCCACTCCGCCTCGCGGCCGCCGTTCAGGAAGTACGTGACGTGCGCGTACTTCTCGGTCTCGGCGATGTGGAGCTGGCGCAGCCCCCGTTTCGCGACGACCTCCGCGAGCGTGTCCGTAATCCCCTGCTCAGCGAAGGCGATCGGGCAGTCGAAGTCGTCCCGGTACCGAGTCATCGTCGTCAGGTCGTAGCCCAGCTCGAGTAGCCGCTGCGAGAGCTGGCGCGCCCGGTCGGGGCGGAAGTTGAAGCAGATGGCCGCGTCCCCGGGCCGCAGCCGCGGCGCGGGCAGCACGACCGGCTCGACGAACTCGTCGGTGACGCCGGCCGCGTAGCTCGCCTCGACCGCGATGACCGGGTCCCCGGCGGCAACTCCGTCTCCGCGCACGATCGCAGCGAGCGCGCGCTCGGTCCGCTCCCAGCGCCCGTCCCGGTCCATCGCGTGGTAGCGGCCGCAGACGGTCGCGATCCGCGCGCCCGCCTCGACGAGGCGGGCGAGGTCGCCGGCTGCGGCCTCCGGCGAGACGTCGCGCCCGTCCGTGAACGCGTGCACGTACGTTCGCTCGGCCATCCGCTGCCGCCGGGCCAGCTCGAGCAGCGCCAGCAGATGGTCGAGGTGGGAGTGGACGCCGCCGCGGGAGACAAGCCCGAGCAGGTGGACCGCTCCCCCGCGCTCCCGGGCGCGCGCGAACGCGGCGACGAGCGCCTCGTTCGCGAAGAAGCGACCGCTTGCAATCGAGCGGCTGATCCGCCTCAGGTCCTGGTCGACGACGCGGCCGGAGCCGATCGTCAGGTGGCCGACCTCGGAGTTGCCCATCTGGCCGGCCGGGAGACCGACGGCCTCGCCGGACGCGTCGAGAGTCGCGTGCGGGTAGCGCTCCCACAGACCGTCGAATACCGGCGTCTCGGCCAGCTCGACCGCGTTGCCCGGCCCGGGCGGCGCGAGCCCCCAGCCGTCGAGGACGACGAGAGCGACGAGCGGGAAGGGCGTCCGTGCCCGCTCAGCCACCGGCGGCGGCGCAGATCCCGGCAAACGACTCGACGTCGAGCGAAGCCCCACCGACGAGCGCGCCGTCCACGTCGGGCCGGGACAGCAGCTCGGCCGCGTTGTCGGGCTTGACGCTGCCACCGTAGAGGATCGGGACGTCGAGCAGCCCGCGGATCAGCGCGTGCGCCCCCTGCGCCTGCTCCGGCGTCGCCGTCCGGCCGGTGCCGATCGCCCAGACCGGCTCGTAGGCCAACGTCAGGCGCTCGTGCGGGCCGAGTGCCGCCGCGAGCGCGCCGACTTGGCGGCGCAGCACCTCCCCGGTCTCGCCGGCCTCGCGCTCCGCCTCGAGCTCGCCGACGCAGGCGATCACGTCGAGCCCGGCCTCGAGCGCGTGCGCGGCCCGCCGGACGACGGTCTCGTCGGTGTCCCCGAATTGCTGCCTGCGCTCGGAGTGGCCGACGATCGTCCCGACGGCGCCGGCCTCGAGCAGCATCGCGGGCGAGACCTCGCCGGTGAGCGCACCGGTCTCCTGCCAGGCGGCGTTCTGCGCGAACACGCGCACCCGGGAGCCGGCCAGCGCGGCGGCCGCCGCGGCGAGCGACACGTGGGGCGGGCAGACGACGACGTCGGCGCCGGCGGCTGCGCCCAGCCGGGCGGCGAGCGCCGAGCAGAACGAGGCGGCCTCGGCCGGCCCCTTGAACAGCTTCCAGTTGCCCGCGATCAGCGGCGTCGCTCTCCTGGCCATCCGGCGGGATCCTACGCGACGGGCCTCAGGCCGGCGGGATGGCCGCGACGCCCGGCAGCTCCCGGCCCTCGATCAGCTCGAGCGAGGCGCCGCCACCGGTCGAGATCCAGCCGATCCGCTCCGTCAGGCCGAGCTCCTCGACCGCGCGCACGGAATCGCCGCCGCCGACGACGGTGAAGCCGGCACATGCGGCAACCGCCTCGGCCACCGCCCTCGTACCCGCCGCGAACCGCGGCCACTCGAACACGCCCATGGGGCCGTTCCAGAACACGGTGCGCGCCGCGGCGATCCGCGCGGCGAAGGCGTCGCGGGTCTCCGGACCGATGTCGAGGCCGAGCCAGCCGTCCGGTACCGCGTCCGCGGGTACGACCCTGGTCTCGGCGCCCGGCTCGAACGCGGACGCGGCAACGACATCGGTCGGCAGCAGCACCTCGGCCCGCCCGTGCAGCGGCGCCTGCGCAGCCAGCTCGGCCGCCATCTTGCCGCCGACGAGCAGCGCGTCGGCGAGCTCGGCGAGCCGGCGGAGCACCCCGAGCTTGTCCTCGACCTTGGCGCCGCCGACGATGGCGACGTAGGGGCGCTCGGGGCGCTCGAGCCGCACCAGCTCGCGCAGCTCGCGCTCGAGCAACAGGCCCGCGTACGCGGGCAGCAGGCGCGCGACCGCCTCGGTCGAGGCGTGGGCCCGGTGGGCGGAGCCGAACGCGTCGTTCACGTAGAGGTCGCTGCCCGCCGCGAGCCGGGCCGCCGTCTCGGGATCGTTCCGGGTCTCGCCCGGGTCGAAGCGCGTGTTCTCGAGCACGCGCATGCGGGGATCGGGCAGGAGCTCGCGCAGGCGCGCCTCGACAGGCGCGATCGCGAAGGCCGGGTCCTCGCCCCCGGGCCGGCCGAGGTGCGAGCAGACGACGACCTCGGCCGCGCCCCGCTCGAGCAGCAGCCGGAGCGTCGGCAGGGCGGCCCGGATGCGGGTGTCGTCGGCGACACGCCGGCGCTCGAGCGGCACGTTGAGATCGGCGCGGACGAGCACGCGCTTGCCGGCGACGTCGGCGTCGCGGATCGAGCGGGGCATTCTCACCGGTGCCCGCCCCTACAGCAGGCGCTGGACCAAGTCGACGAGCCGGTTCGAGTAGCCCCACTCGTTGTCGTACCAGGAGAACACCTTGACGGTTCGGCCCTGCGCCATCGTCAGGTCGCTGTCGAGGATCGATGAGTACGGGCTGCCGATGACGTCCGAGGAGACGAGCGGCTCGTCGGAGTAGCGGAGGATGCCGCGCAGACGCCCCGTGTCAGCGACCTCGGCGAAACGGGCATTGACCTCAGCCGCCGTCACCTCGCCGGCCAGGGTCGCGACGAGATCGACGATCGAGCCGTCCGCGACGGGGGCGCGCACGGCGATCCCGTCCAGCTTCCCCTTCAGCTCGGGAATCACGAGCCCGATCGCGCGGGCGGCTCCCGTCGAGGTCGGGATCAGGTTGATCGCGGCGGCCCGGGCCCGGCGGAGGTCTTTGTGCGGCAGGTCGAGGATCTGCTGGTCGTTCGTGTACGCGTGGATCGTGGTCATGAAGCCCGACTCGATCCCGTACGCATCGTGGAGGACACGGGCGACCGGCGCGATGCAGTTCGTGGTGCAGGAGGCGTTGGAGACGATCCGGTGGCGCTCCCGGTCGTAGGCCTCGTCGTTGACGCCCAGCACGAGCGTCACGTCCGGGTCGGTGGCGGGCGCGGAGATGACGACCTTCTCGGCGCCGGCATCGAGGTGGAGCTGCGCCTGCTCGCGCTTCGTGAAGAGGCCCGTCGACTCGAGCACGACCTCGACGCCGAGCTCGCGCCACGGAAGCCTGGCCGGGTCGCGCTCGTTCAGCAGCCGGAACTCGCGACCCCCCGCCCGGATCGTCCCGCCGGCGACGACGACGTCGTCGTCGAACGGGCCGAGCACGGAGTCGTACTTGAGCAGGTGCGCCATCGTCGCGGCGTCGCCGAGATCGTTGACCGCGACCAGCTCGACCTCGGCGCCCTGCTTCGCCGCCGCCCGGAAGAAGTTCCGCCCGATCCGGCCGAAGCCGTTGATGCCCACGCGCACGCCCATTGCTGCCTCCCGCCCGCTCGACTGCCCAGGGCGCCGATTCTAGTTGCCGGCCAGCCGCTCGAGCCGCTTCAGCCGTCGGTGCACCGACGCCTTCGTCGCGGGCGGGCGACAGCGGCTGGCGAGCTCGCGCAGCGAGAGGGACGGGTGGCGCAGCCGGAGCTCGGCGATCTCG
Organism: Thermoleophilia bacterium; assembly: GCA_020845695.1. The sequence continues at coordinate 20,325 of JADLFG010000073.1, forward strand.
CGAAGCTCCGGCGGCAGCCGTTCGAGATCGCCGCGCAGCTCGAGCCGGCGGATCGCCTGGAGCTCCGCCTGAGCGGCGCGGCTGGCTCGGACGAGGTTGGCGTGGTCGGCGTTGGCAAGCCGGTTGGCATGCGCGCGGGTCGCGCCGACAACCGCGCTCTCCCCGATCGCGAGCGCGGCGTCGTGGGCACCGGCCAGGCCGAGCAGATCGGCGATCGCGTCGGAGCTCTTCGCGTAGGCGGCCGCGTGCCGGCCCCGGTCGATCACGGACAGGCGGATCCCCTCCTCCGCTGCGAGCGCGGCCAGCAGGCGCGCACCGGTCTCGGTGGCTGCGCGCAGCTCGAGGTGCGGCGACCGGGGACCGGTGACGGAGCCGGCGCCGAGCAGCGCGCCACGCAGGTAGGCGGCGCGGCAGCAGGAGCGGGCGACCACCCGCCTCGGCGGCTCGGTGAGCGGAGTCAGGGCGGAGCCGAGCACGCCGGCTTCGTTGAGCGTCTGGAGCGCGCGCGGGTCGTCGCCGAGGTGGAGCTCGTAGCGGGCCTCGCGCCCGAACGCGTGGCGGCGGTAGGTGCGGATCTCTGCCGCGACGCCGAACCCGCGCAGGAGAGCGAACGCGCGGCGCGCGACGGCGGCGCCCCCGACGTCGAGGTGGACGGCCAGGCTGCCGCCGGCTCGCAGGTGCAGCGTGCCCGCCGTGCGGACGAGCGCGGACAGCTCGGCGAGCCGGCAGCAGGGGCGGCGCGGGTCGATCGCCGCGAGCTCCGAGCGAACGGACTCGGAGAGGCTCACCCGCGCCAGCCCTCGAGCGCGAGCAGCCGCCGTTTGTAGGCGACGCCGAGCTCGCCGTAGGCGCCGACCCCGCCGGCCGCGACGACGCGATGGCAGGGCAGGAACACGGGCAGGTGGTTGCGGGCGCAGAACGTGCCGGCGGCGCGGGCGGCCCCGGGGCGGCCGGCGAGCGCGGCCAGCTCGCCGTAGGTGACGGTCTCCCCGCGCGGAACCCGGCGCAGCGCGGCGGCGAGCTGGCGCCCGAGCGGGGTCAGCCCCTCGAGATCGAGCTCGACGTCGTCGAACGTGACTGCGCCGCCCGCGAAGTAGGCGCGCAGGCGCCGGACCAGCTCCGGCCCCCCCGCCTGCGGCTCGGGCCCGGCTCGCGGCGCCTCGTGCCAGACGACGCGGTCGCCGTCGAGCCAGAGCTCTCCGACGCCCCACCCCTCGGCCTCGTAGCGGAAGGGCTTGACTGCCACGGGTGCCGCGAGCGTACCATCCACGCATGAGCGGCCACGGGAGCTTCCGGCCGCCCGAGGCCGTGAACGAGGCGATCCGCTCGTACGCGCCCGGGACGGCCGAGCGGGCGAGCCTGCGGCGGCGGCTCGAGGCGATGCGCGGCGAGCGACCGGAGCTCGCCTGCGTGATCGGCGGGCGGGAGGTGCGCACGGGCACGATGCGCCCCGCGGTGATGCCCCACGACCACGGCCAGGTGCTGGCCGACGTGCACCAGGGCGGGCGGGCGGAGGTGGAGGCGGCGATCGCCGCCGCCCGGGAGGCCTGGCACGACTGGAGCCGCACCCCGTGGGAGGAGCGGGTGGCGGTGTTCCTGCGGGCAGCCGAGCTGCTCTCGGGTCCGCGGCGCGACACGCTGAACGCGGCGACGATGCTCAACCTGTCGAAGACCGTGCACCAGGCGGAGATCGACGCGGCCTGCGAGACGTGCGACTTCTGGCGCTTCAACGCGGTCTACCTGCGCCGGATCTACGAGGAGCAGCCGCTCTCCTCTCCGGGGGTGTGGAACCGGCTCGAGTACCGGCCGCTCGAAGGGTTCGTACTCGCCGTGAGCCCGTTCAACTTCACCTCCATCGGCGCGAACCTGACGACGGCGCCGGCGCTGGCGGGCTGCACGGTCGTGTGGAAGCCCGCGTCAACGGCGATGCTGACGGCCTGGTACACGCTGCGGGTGCTCGAGGAGGCGGGACTACCGCCGGGAGTGATCAACCTCGTTTACGGGCCGGGTGCCGCGATCGGGGACGCGGCCCTCGCGAGCCCCGAGCTGGCCGGGGTGCACTTCACGGGCTCGACGGGCGTCTTCCAGGGGATCTGGCGGACGGTCGGCGGCTCGATCGAGCGGTACCGCGGCTACCCGCGGCTCGTCGGCGAGACCGGCGGCAAGGACTTCGTCGTCGCGCATGCGTCGGCTGACGTGGAGGCGGTGGCGGCGGCGATCCTGCGCGGGGCGTTCGAGTACCAGGGACAGAAATGCTCGGCCGCGTCACGCGTCTACGCCCCGTCGAGCCTCTGGCCGGAGCTGCGGGATCGTCTCGCCTCGGAGGCGGCGACGATCCGCACCGGGGACGTGGCCGACTTCTCGAACTTCATGGGGGCGGTGATCGACGCGGGCGCGTTCTCGACCCAGAGGGAGGCGATCGCGGAGGCGAGGGCGCATCCGGACACGGAGGTCGTGACGGGCGGCGGCACGGACGACTCGGTCGGCTTCTTCGTCGAGCCGACGATCGTCGAGACCCGCGACCCGGGCTTCCGGCTGCTCCGCGACGAGCTGTTCGGACCGGTCGTCACCTGCTACGTGTACCCGGAGAACCGCTTCGAGGAGACGCTCGGGCTGATCGACCGCACCGCCCCGTACGCGCTGACCGGGGCGATCTTCGCCACCGATCGCTACGCGACGATCCGGGCGGTCGAGGCGCTGCGCTACGCGGCCGGGAACCTGTACCTGAACGACAAGCCGACCGGCGCGGTCGTCGGGCAGCAGCCGTTCGGCGGCGCGCGCGCGTCGGGCACGAACGACAAGGCAGGCTCGATGTGGAACCTGATCCGCTGGGTCAGCCCGCGCACGATCAAGGAGACGTTCGTCCCCCCGACGGACTACCGCTATCCGTTCCTCGGGCCCGACCCGTAGGGGCGAGTCTCACCCGCCCCCGCCCGCGCCGGTCCTGTGCAGGGCGGCGTGGATCGCGCGCCCCGTGCGGGGAGGGATCCCGGGGACGCCTTCGAGCTCGTCGCTCGTCGCCTCGAGCAGGCGCCCGGCGGACCCGAAGTGGCGAAGCAGCGCCCGCTTGCGCGCGGGACCGACGCCCGGCAGGGCATCGAGCAGGGACTCCCGGGCCCTGGCGTCACGGCGCGTGCGATGGCGTCCGAGCGCGAAGCGGTGGGCCTCGTCGCGCAGGCGCTGGAGCAGCTGGAGGCCGGCGGAGTCGCGCGGGAGCACGACCGGGCGGGAGCGGCCGGGGACGAACACCTCCTCCTCGCGCTTCGCGAGCGCGATCGCGGCGACGCGCGGCAGCTCGAACGCCGCCATCGCCTCGAGCGCCGCGGCGAGCTGTCCCTTGCCGCCGTCGATGACGACGAGACTCGGGGTCGAGGCGAAGCTCTCGTCCCAGCCGTCAGCCCCGGGCGAGGCGCCCAGACGGGCGAAGCGGCGGGAGACGACCTCGGCGAGCATCGCGTAGTCGTCCTGGCCCTCGACACCGCGGACGGCGAACGTGCGGTAGTGCGCCTTCTTCGCGACGGCGTCCTCGAACACGACCATCGAGCCAACCGGCGAGGCGCCCTGCACCTGCGAGATGTCGAAGCACTCGATCCGCACCGGCAGGCTCTCGAGGTTGAGCGCCTCCCGCAGCTCCTCGAGCGCCGCGATCCGGCGCAGTCGCCTGCGCTCGCTGTCCGCACGGTCGCCGGCAAGCGCGAGCTCGGCATTGGCCCGGGCGAGCTCCTGGAGGCGGCGCTTCTCGCCCCGCCGCGGCTCCCGCACCTCCACGCGCGAGCCGCGTAGCGTCGAGAGGTACTCCCCGAGCGCGCGGGCGCCGCAGCCGGGCGGGACGACGACCAGCGGCGGCACGCTCGGCGCGTTGCCGTAGTACTCGAGGCAGAACGCCTCCGCGAGCGCGGGCAGGTCCTGTCCGGCCGGATTCTCGAGGTAGAACGTGTGGCGGTCGACGAGCCGGCCGTCGCGGAGCGGGAACACCTGCACGGCCGCCGTCTGCGCGGCCGCGGCGATCCCGATCACGTCGACGGTGCCGAGCGAGCGCTTGTCCGCCGCTTGGCGCTCCGCCAGGTGGCGGATCGCGAACAGGCGGTTGCGGTGGCGCGCCGCCTCCTCGAACTCCTCGCGCCCAGCCGCGTCCCGCATCCGCCGCTCGAGCTCCCGCTGGATCGGCCGCGTCTCGCCCGACAGGAACTCGACCACGCCGTCGACGACGCGCCGGTACTCCTCCCTCGACACGTACCCGACGCAGGGGGCGAGGCAACGCTCGATGTGGAAGTCGAGGCACGGGACCCCGGAGCGGCGGCCCGGCTGCGGGCCCTCGCAGGGGCGGTACTGGAAGACGCGGTTGAGCACGTCGAGCGTCTCCCGCACCTTCTTCGCGGAGGCGTAGGGGCCGAAGTAGACGACGCCGCGGCGGTGGCGCTCGCGCGTGAACAGCACGCGCGGGAAGTCGTCGTCGACCGTGACCGCGATGTACGGGTACGACTTGTCATCGCGCAGGCGCACGTTGAACGGCGGGCGGTGCCGCTTGATCAGGTTCTGCTCGAGATGGAGCGCCTCGCCCTCGGTGCGCGTGACCACGACCTCGATCCGCTCGACCCGCTCGGCGAGCTGGCCGATCCCCGCCCGCGAGTCGCCGCCGCGGAAGTACGAGCGGACGCGGGCGCGCAGCGACTTCGCCTTGCCCACGTACAGGACCTCGCCGCCGCGCCCGTGCAGCAGGTAGACGCCCGGCCCGGCCGGGAGCGCGCGCAACTCGGCCTCGATCCGCTCTCGCCTGCCCGCCGCGCCCTCCACCACCTGCGAAGGCTAGCGCGGGGGCACCCGCCTGCCCGCTCGGCGGCCGCCCCCGCTGCAGCCCCAACGCTACGCTGCGAGCCGTCGCGGGAGACGCTCCGGCTGTGCCCGCTCACGCACGCGACAGCTACGATTTCGTCCCCATGGCCGGGGAGCCTGGAGCGCCGCCGCAGTACGTCGCCTACACCCTCTACCGGGTCGACCCGGCCTGGCGGCGCCTGCCCGCGGAGGAACGCGCCGCCGCCAAGGACGCCTTCGCGGACGTGCTAGAGGAGTGGCGGGGGCGGATGCAGGTCCTCGCCTACAGCCTCGTCGGCGTCAGGCCCGAGGCCGACTTCATGCTCTGGAAGCTGACCGAGCGCTACGACGACCTGCGCGAGCTCGCCACCGACCTGAACGGGACGCCGCTCGCGGCCTGGCTCACGACCCCGCACTCCTACCTCGCCGCGACGCTCGCCTCGAAGTACTTCGAGCGCGACCCGAAGCGACCGCCGCGGCGCATCGCGCCACGTGGTGCCCCCTACCTCGTCGTCTACCCGTTCGTGAAGCTGCGCCCCTGGTACTCGCTGCCGCAGGAGGAGCGCACGCGGGCGATGCGCGAGCATGCGGAGATCGGCAGCCGCTTCCGCACCGTTACGAACCACACGACCTACTCGTTCGGGCTCGACGACCAGGAGTTCATGACCGCGTTCGAGTGCGAAGAGCCGGTCGACTTCCTCCACCTGATGATGACGCTGCGCGAGACCGAGGCGAGCCGCTACACGGAGCGCGACACCCCCATCTTCGTCGGCACGCTCCTCGAGCCTTCCGCGCTGCTCGACTCGCTCGACGGGGCAGGTACCCGCGCCTACCGGTAGGTGTGCTCGTCGCGCCAGACGCGCCACATCGCGAACGCGCTCGCAGCCAGCACCGCGAAAAAGACGAGAGCCTCGGGGCCGCCCGACGGGTAGTCGAGCGCGAACGCGACGCCGACGTTCGCGACCGCGAGCACCGCGGCCGCGTAGAAGACCGCGCGCGCGCGCGCCGGCCACATCCCGATCTCCCCCCGCCGCTCGCGCCAGAGGCGATAGAGGACGTAGGCGATCGCGGCCACGAAGGCGATCCGCACGACGACGAAGAGCGCGCCCAGCACGTCTTCGAGCTGGAGCGCTGTCACGACCGCCGCCACGAGCACCACGATGGCGAGGCCCCGCACCGTCGGATTGATCCGCATCAACCTCCCGTCGTGTAGGCGCGGAGGGCGAGCGCGGCCCCGAGCAGCGCCGCCGCCATGAACCAGGCCACGCGGCCGCGACCCTCCTTCGGTGCATACACCCACGGTGACAGGACAGCGGCGAGCGCGAGGCCCCCGTACACGTAGTGGAGCTGGTCGGCGGCGCGGTTGTTCCCGGACAGCAGCATGAGGCCGAGCGCCGCCTGGGCGACGAGCAGCGTCTGGCCCAGCGCGAGCAGATGCGCGAACGCCCGCGGCGGCTCGAGCCGCCGCCACACGTGGACGCCGCCGAGCCCGGCCGCGCCGAGATTGGCCGCGACCGCGACGAGCCCGATGATCGAATGCAGACCCTGCACCTCGCGGCTGAGCGTACCAACCGGCCCCCAAGTCCCCGGCCGGCAGGAAGATCCGAGCGGCAGGCCGCGTTGTCACCGGAGAACCCCCGCCGAGAGGAGCGCCATGGTCGAGGCAGGCCAGCCAGCACCGGACTTCGAGCTCACGAGCGACACGGGCGAGACCGTCAGGCTCGCCGACCTGCGCGGCCGGCCGGTCGTCCTCTACTTCTACCCGCGCGACGAGACACCCGGCTGCACGAGGCAGGCGTGCGAGCTCCGCGACGCCCACGCCGCCTTCGAGGAGCGGGGCGCCACGATCCTCGGCGTCAGCCCGGACGACGAGGCGTCGCACGCGCGCTTCCGCGAGCACCACGACCTGCCATTCACGCTCCTCGCCGACCCGGACAAGACGGTGGCGACCGCCTACGGTGTCTGGCGCGAGCGGACGCTCTACGGCAAGCGGCGCCTGGGCATCGTCCGCTCGACATTCGTGATCGGGCCCGACGGTACGATCATCAAGGCGCTGCGCGGCGTCAGGCCGGACGGGCACGCCCAGCGGGTTCTGGCGGCGCTGCCATAGTGCGCCGTCCGGAGAATGGCGTGCAGTTCCTGGCGAGCGACAAGCAAGCCAGGGAAGGACGCAGGGAGCGCCAATATGCAGGCAGTGGGGTATCCGGATGACGCCCCTTGTCTGCTCATGGGCGACCGCTGGCGATCGCGGTGACGGGGACGTGATCGATCTGCATGG
>JADLFG010000074.1 GCA_020845695.1 Thermoleophilia bacterium
CCCGCGCGAGGTTGACCGGGCCGGGCTCCTGAGGCGTGCCAGGTGAGCCCATGCGTGTCCGTGCGGTGCTGTCCCCGGTGCTGCCCCGGCCGCTGAAAAATCGCTCTGAGCAGGGAGGTTCGAGCCCAGTACCGCCCATCAGATCCTCGGGAACGGTTGGTCTGGCGGGACTCGCCGCGGGGCGCTTCCTTCCCGGCCGAAGGAGGCCGCGCTGGAGAAGTGGATCGCGCTCGGCGAGGTGGTGCTCGCGAACCTCGCCTGGATCGAGGAGCTCGACATCGAGGGGTGGCTGCTCGCCACCGCGGCCGTCGTCGCGGGAGGAGTCGCCGCCTGGTTCTTCGTCGGCCCTGTCTGGCTCGTAGTCGGCGCGAGCCTCTACCTGGCTTTGCTCGTCACCGTCAAGGTGCTCGTCGATCGCCGGCGTCCCGACTGAGCGCACTTCAGCGCGCGCGGCGGGCTGCCGATAGGGCGAGGGTGCGGCCCGTCCGGCCGCGCTGCGAGGATTGCGGCCGAGAGCGAAGCGCGCCGCACGCCGGCGCAGGGACGACAACACGGGGAGGTAACCATGGGGACACGGAGGGCAGCAGCCGCCGTCGCGGCGCTCGCGCTCGCGGGCGTCGCCGCCGGCTGCGGCGGTGGTGGCGGCGGTGATCGCCTCAGCAAGGAGGAGTTCATCGCCCAGGCGGACGCGATCTGCAAGCAGGCCAACGCGGACATCGACGCGCTCGGCGAGCCGACGAGCCTCGAGGAGATCGTGACGCTCGCGGCCAGCGCGATCAAGATCCAGGAGGAGTCCCTCGCCGAGCTCCGCGCGCTCAAGCCGCCGGAGGAGGACGAGGCGACGCTGAACGAGGCCTACGATCTGGTCGAGCAGCAGGTCGAGGTCGGCAAGAAGGTCCAGGCCGCCGCCGAGGCCGGCGACATGGAGACGATCGAGGCCCTGATCGCGGAGAACGAGCCGCTCGACGAGCAGGCCGACCAGATCGCGCTCGACTACGGTCTGACCGAGTGCGGAAACGACTAGGAGGAATGGCTTGAGGAGATACCGGTTCGGGATCGCGATCGCGTTGGCCGCCGCGGTTGCCGCCGCGGGCTGCGGCGGCGGCGGCGGTGGCGACCGCCTCACCAAGGAGGAGTACATCGCCCAGGCCGACGCGATCTGCAAGGCCTCGGAGGACAAGCTCGACGCGCTCGCGGAGCCGGCGACCAAGGAGGAGTTCGCCTCCTTCCTCGAGGAGGGGCTCGCGCTCTCGGAGGCTCAGCTCGACGATCTCCGCGCGCTCAACCCGCCCGAGGCCGACGAGGCGACGCTCGAGGAGGCCTACTCGCTGGTCGAGCAGCAGCTCGACGTGATCCGCCAGATGGTCGACGCCGTCAAGGCCGACGACGAGGCGAAGGTCCAGGAGCTCGTCACTCAGGGCGACGCCCTGAACGCCGAGGCCGACCGCATCGCGGCCGACTACGGGCTCAAGGAGTGCGGCAGCAGCTAGCCGGCCGCCCGCTCGGATACCGCGCCGGGGGCGGGCGGGGGCACGCGACCGCGTCGCGCGCCCCCGCCCGCCCACCCGGGTTTGATCCGGTCTCGAGGCGGTGAGCGCGACAGCGACAGCCGAGCTTGCCGGCGGCTCGCTCGACCTCCGGGCGATCGCCTGGATCCTCGGGGCGGGCCTCGCCACCGGCCTCGGCGGGATCGCGGTGCTGCTCGTCAGGCACCCGTCCCCGCGCAGCCTCGACGTGCTGCTCGGCTTCACCGCCGGGGTCATGTTCGCCGCCGCCGCGTTCAGCCTGCTCGTCCCCGCGCTCGAGCTCGGCTCGCTCTGGGAGGTGCTCGTGGGCTTCACGCTCGGCGGCGCCGCGCTCGCGGTCGCCGACCGCTACGTGCCGCACCTGCACATGCGCTTCTTCGAGAGCCGCCACGCCGACACACCGGGACGGAGGCGTGCCTGGCAGCGAGCCGGCCTCCTGATCTCCGCGCTCACGATCCACAACATCCCGGAAGGCATGGCCGTTGGGGTCGCGTTCGCGGCCGGCGGCCCCGAGCTGGGCGTCCCGGTCGCGCTCGCGATCGGAATCCAGAACGTCCCCGAGGGCTTCGCCGCCGCGGCCCCCCTCGTCGAGGCGGGCGTCCGCCCGCGGGCCGCCGCCGCTGTCGCAGCCGTGACCGGCCTGTTCGAGCCGCCCGCCGCCCTCGCGGCGTTCGCCACGTTCGAGCTCTCGTCGGTGATGCTCCCCGCGGGCCTCGCGTTCGCCGGCGGCGCGATGATCTACGTGATCGCCGACGAGCTGATTCCGGAGAGCCACGCGCGCGGCCACGAGCGCGAGGCGACGATGGCCCTGCTCGGCGGCTTCATCCTGATGATGGGCCTCGATAACGCGTTCGGCTGAGCTCGCTGGGCCCGTCCGGACCGGGCAGGGAAGCCGGGCGGGGCGGCGAACGGGCCGCCAGGAGGCAACGCGGGACGTGCTCGCGCTTGGTGGCAGCGGGCCGTCCGATGTACCGTTTCAGGCCGATGCCGACCGCGACCCGAGGCCGGATCACGCCCGCCCAGATCGCGGAGCTGCGCCGCTGGGCCCGCGGCCTTCGAGCCGGCGAGGACGACCGACTCGAGCGGGCAACGCGTGCGGTCGTCAGGCTCGCCGACGAGGCGCTCCGCCGGCGGGAGCCCGAGGGCGGGGGCGGCTGGGACTGGAGCGGCTCCGCCGGCCCGACACCGCCGACGCCCGAGCAGCTCGAGCGGATCCGGCGCTTCGCCAGGCAGGCCGTGGCCGATGGCGGCAGTGACGAGCTCAGGGCTGCCGCACGGGCGATCCTGCTCCTCTGCGACGACATCGAGGCGCCCGGCGAGGAGGACGGCCCCGAGCCCGCGGCGGCTCCCGCGCGGGCGCGCGCCGGCGGCGGGCGCGCTCGTCTTGCCACGAGCCTCGGGCGCGCGCTCGCGCGCTGGCGTCGCGTGAGCCCGCTCGTCCTGCTTTCCCTGCTCGTCCCGCTCGCCGCTTTCGCCGTCGTGATCGTCCTCGCTCGCGCCGCCGCACCCGAGCTCGACCCGCGCGGACCCGCGGACGGTCTCGTCAACGCGGCCGAGGTGGCGCAGCTCACGTTCTCGATCGCCGGCGACAGGGGCACGCTCGAGCGGGCCGAGTGGACGCTCGACGGCAAGCGGGTCACCGGGGGTGCCCGGGTTGCGGGCGACCGGGTCGCGTTCGGGCCGGGCAAGCTCGGCGACGGCCGCCACACGCTCGAGGTCAGTCTCCCCGGGCTCGCGCTCTGGTCCCCCGGCGAGGCCGCGTGGACCTTCACGGTCGACACGGCGCCGCCGGAGATCCGCGTCACCAAGGGCTCGCTGCGCGCCCAGGTGCGAAACCCCTACGAGCTGCGGGGCGCGGTCACCGGCGGCGGCTCGCTCACGGTCGGCGGCAAGCCGGTCGAGCTCGACGGGGAAGGCCGCTTCGCGGTCTCCTACGACGCCCCCCCGGGCGGGGCGATTCGCCTCGTCGCCGCCGACCGGGCCGGCAACACCGCCACGAGCACGCTGACCGTCAAGCTCGTGCCGCGCCGGCCGCCCAACCCGATCCGCGGCGTCCACGTCAGCGCGGACGGATGGGCGAGCGACGAGCTCCGCGCCGGGATCCTCGCCCTGATCGAGCAGGGGCGGATCAACACCGTCCAGCTCGACCTCAAGGACGAGTCGGGTGTGATCGGCTGGGACGCCGACGTCCCGCTGGCCCGCAAGGCCGGCGCGATCCGGGATACCTTCGACCTCGAGGCCGCCGTGAAACAGCTCCACGCCAAGGGCGTGCGCGTCGTCGGCCGGCTCGTCGCGTTCCGCGACCCGATCCTCTCCGAGTGGGCGTGGAAGCAGAAGCAGCGCGATCTCGTGATCCAGACGCCGGGAGGCGACGCCTACTCCGGTGGCTACGGCGGCTTCACGAACTTCGCGAGCGACGAGGTGCGTGCCTACAACATCGCGGTCGCGGTCGCCGCCGCCGAGCTCGGGGTGGACGACATCCTCTACGACTACGTCCGGCGTCCCGACGGGCCGCTCGACTCGATGGTCTTCCCCGGCCTGTCCGGGTCGGCGGCGGAGTCGATCACCTCGTTCCTGCGCGAGAGCCGCCTCGCCCTCGCCCCGACCGGCGCGTTCCTCGGCGCCTCCGTGTTCGGGATCGCCGCCACCCGCCCGGAGGAGATCGGGCAGCACGTTCCCTCGATCGCCCGCGAGGTCGACTACGTCGCGCCGATGGTCTACCCGTCCCACTGGGGGCCCTACGAGTACGGGCTGGAGAGCCCGGTCGCGCAGCCGTACGAGATCGTCAAGCTCTCGCTCGCCGACTTCCGGCGCGCGGTGCGCGGTACCGGTGCCCGTGTCGTGCCGTGGCTCCAGGACTTCTCCCTCGGTGTCGACTACGGCCCGGCCGAGGTGAAAGCCCAGATCGACGGCGCCGCAGACGCGGGCCTCGACGAGTTCCTGCTCTGGGACCCCGCCGTCACCTACACCGCCGGCGCGCTCGCCGGCGGCGCCGAGCTTCCGACGGTCGGGGTGGCCAAGCCCGGGCAGGCCTCGGCCGAGCTTGTCAAGCTCCCGTCCACGAGCGGGACGGTCGCCCCCGAGCCCGCGCGGGGGGAGCCGCAGCCGGCGACGCAGGTGGAGCAGGCGGCCGTCGACAGTGGGCTCCAGCCGAACGAGCTCGGTCTCGTGCCGGTGCTCATGTACCACCAGATCGTCCCCGGCGGCGGCAGCGAGTACGACCTCACCCCCGACGAGTTTCGTGCCGAGCTCGGGCGCCTGTACGAAGAGCACTACCGCCCGATCACCGCTCGCGACCTCGTCAGCGGGACGATCGACGTCCCCGAGGGGACGACCCCGGTCGTGCTCACGTTCGACGACTCGAGCGCGAGCCAGGCCGGCCTGCGCGACGACGGCACGATCGACCCCGAGACCGCCGTCGGGATCATGCTCGAGTTCGCGGAGAGCCACCCGGGCTTCGTGCCGGCCGCGACCTTCTACCTGAACGGCGACCCGTTCGGGGCCGGTGAGAAGACCGGGGAGCTGCTCCGCTGGCTCGCCGCGAACGGATTCGAGCTCGCCAACCACACGCGCGACCACACGAACTTCAGCGAGGTCTCGGGCGAGGAGGTGCAGCGCCAGCTCGTGCTCGAAAACCGGGTCATCCGCGAGCACGTGCCCGATGCGAAGGTCGTGACGATGGCGCTCCCGTACGGGGTCATGCCCGACCCGGCCCGCCTCGCCCGCAAGGGGACCTGGGAGGGGGAGCCGTACGCGTTCAAGGGCGTGATGCTGGTCGGGGCCGAGCCGGCGCCGTCGCCGTACTCGGCCGCGTTCGCCGCCGGCGGCATCCCGCGCATCCGCTCCGCGCTCGAGCGCTCGGTCGAGCTCGGCTCCGCCTACTGGCTCGACACGCTCGCCGAGAGCCCCGGGCTGCGCTACGTCTCCGACGGCGATCCGGACGCGATCGCGTTTCCGGAGAGCCGCCAGGGCAACCTGGCCAGCCGCTTCGCCGACCGGGCGAAGCCGTACTGAGCTCGGCCGGCCGGCTCAGCCGCTCGCCAGCTTGCGCAGCTCCTTGTTGATCAGCTTCGCGGTCTTCGTGCCGACGAGACCGTCCGCTTTCAGCTTGTGTTTCTTCTGGAACTTGACCACGGCCTTCTTCGTCTTCTCGCCCCAGATCCCGTCGGCCTCGCCGATGTTGTAGCCGAGCAGGAGCAGCGCCTCCTGCACCTCCGCGATCTTCTCCGTAGGGCTCTGCGGGCCGATCGGCGCCTCCTTCGGGACCTTGATCTGGAAGGCCTCGCCGGGCTGCGTGTCCACCGGCTCGGTCTCCGTCTCCGGTGTCGTCTCGATCGTCCCGGTGTCGAAGATGCCGGTGTCGAACAGGTCCGTCGTGCCGGCGCCCTCGTCATCACCGCCGCAGCCGGCGAGGGGGAGCCCAACCCCGGCGGCGAGAGCGACAAGGACTGCTGCCAGCCGATAGCGCATGTGAGTGCGAAGTCTACGCGCCACTGCGGTCAGGATGGAAGGTCCCGGGAAAAACTTGCGCTCGCATCCTCGCCGTCTCCCCCGGAGAGCGGGTGCTCGCGGCCCTGGTGCTCGGCAAGCACCGCCTCGCGCTCCTCCTCCTCGCCCAGCAGCCGTAGCACGAAGTACCCGATCGCGAGCAGGAACACGAGCGCCTGCTCGGCCGTCATCAGGACGCCGCCGAGGTTCTGGTCCTCGACCGGCGAGAGCCCCCAGAGCCGCGGCGCCCGCTGGTACGTGTCGTAGAGCGCGGAGCCCGCGAACGTGAGCGCGAGCCCGAGGAACGCCGAGCCGACGAAGCCCGCGAACAGGTAGCCGATCCGGGCTGGCGTCGAGACCCGGCGAGGGGCGTCGGAGAGGACCGGCCACCAGAAGACGAGCCCGATCGCGACGAGCGTCGCGTGCTCGACGTTCAGGAGCCACTGGTTGCGCAGGGCGGTGTCGTAGACGGCCGCGAGATGGATCACGTACCAGCCCGCGAGCCACACCGGCAGCGCCACTCGCGGCCTCGTCAGCGCCGCCAGCGCCCGGCCGCCGCGGCAGGCGATCGCAGCCCGCATCGACGGGGTCAGCCCGAGCAGCAGGAGCGGCGGCGCCCAGTCGGCGAGGATCACGTTCTGCAGCAGGTGGACGAGCACGAGGTAGCTCGTCGCGATCGTCTCGAGCGGCGAGTTGACCGAGCCCGCGACGAGGAGCAGCCCGGCGCCGAACAGGAAGGCTCGCCAGCGCGGGACCCGCTCGCGGCGGGAGGCACGCCAGTAGAGGGCGCCGGCGAGCGCGCCGAGCGCGAGAAACAGCGGCTCGAAGCTCGGCGAGTACGGGCCCGGGGCGCTCACGGGCGCGACCCGGGCACGACCGGCGCAGCCCCGGCCCGCTGCTCCCCGTCCGCGGCGAGCAGCGTGAGCGCGACGAACGTCCCCAGCGTAGCGATCTGATCGACCATCATCACGATCCCGGCCAGCCGCTGGTCGGTGAGCGCTGACAGGTCGAGCAGCCGCTCCGGTGCCGCGGCGTAGGCCGGGTAGAGCGGCTCGAACGAGAACACGAGCACCATCGTCAGCACCTGGCCGGCGGCGAACACGACCGCCGCGAGCCCGACCCGCCGGGCGCGGCTGAGCCGGCCGCGCCGGGCTGGGTCCAGAAGCTGGTACCAGAGCAGCAGGCCGGCGAGGACGAACGTCGCGTGCTCGAGGTCGTGCAGGACCGGGCTTGCGAGCGCCGCTTCGTAGGTGCCAGGCACGTGCCAGGCACCGACAGCCGCGAGCCAGCCCGCGAGCGCCACCCGGGGCCGGACGAGCGCGGCGAGCGCTGCGCGGACGGGCCGGGAGCGCGCGGCCGAGAGCAGCGCCCCCCTTGGCAGCAAGAAGAAGAGCAGCGGCCCGCTCACGGAGAGCACGATCAGGGCGGGCGCGACGTCCCCGATCAGGACGTGCTGGAGCATGTGGGCGGACAGCAAGTACTCCTCCCCGATCGCGTCGAGCGGCGACACGAGGGCGAGCACGAGCAGGGCCATGCCCGTGACGAACGTCGCGGCCCGCCAGCCGCGGGCGTGGTCGGCGCGCCCCCGGCGGCGCAGGCGGACGAATCCCTGCGCGAACAGGCAGAGCGCGAGCGCCGCCGCGGCCAGGACCGCCGGCGCGGGCGACCACGCGAAAGCGAGCTCGCCGACCGGGATGGGCACGCTGCCGGCGAGGGCGAGGCCGCTCACGCCGCCATTGTCACCGAGCCCCGCGGCGCCGGCGCCGGTCGCGGAGCGTCGCGACGAGGATCCAGACGGCGACGGCCGCGACGGGAACCGCCGCCGCGACCGCGGGGAGCCAGTGGCCCGTGTGCGCAAGCCCGCCCGCGGTCACGCGTTCGCCTGCGACAGCAGCCAGAGCGCGAGGCTCGTGAATCCGACCATCACTGCGAGCAGCCAACGCTGGGAGCGGGCGGCCTGCCGTGCGTCCGGGTAGAACGCGAGCGCCCGGTCGTGCGCGAGCGCGAGCGCGGCGGCATGGCCGGTAACGACGAGCGCGACCTGGACGTACCAGGTCGTGGTCGCTCCGATCAGGCCGTAGTCGATCGCCCAGCCGGCGGTACCGAACAGGTCCCAGCCCCGGCCGGCCGGGTCGGAGACGAGGTACCCCATCGCCTGTCCCTGGAAGAGCAGGAACGTCAGGTAGTGCGCGCCCGCGTAGACGAGCGCGATCGGCACGAGCGAGTGGGCGAGCACGCGGCCGAGCTCCCGGGTACCGCCGGTGCCGGGGACGGTGCGCGCGCCGGCGACGCCGAGCAGGTAGAAGCCGCCCACGGCCGCGATCGCCACGGCGAGCCCGACCCCCGCCGCGAGCTCGTCCGCGAGCGCGGGACCCGGGCCGAGCGCGCCGAGTGCCGAGGAAAGGCGCGGGCCGACCGCCGACCAGGCGTCGGTCTCCTGGAGGCCGTCGAACGTCACCGAGCCGATCATCACGGCCAGCAACGCGACCGTTCCGGGCAGCGGCTCGAGCCCGGGCAGGCCCGAGAGCGGGGGCCTCAGCCCGATCTGCCGGTCCCGCCGCTCGAGCGGGGAGACGCGGGCGAACGCACCGAAGTACGCGGAGAAGGCCTCGCCGCGGGCGAGCCACGGCTCGACGCCGTACAGGGCCATCCCGAGGAACGTCACGGCCGTGTAGACGAGCGCCGCCGCGGCGACCGTGCGCGGCTCGGTCCCACCCGGGGCGATCAGCTCGAGCCACACGAACCCGGCGAGGCCGGCGGCGGCGGGCCAGCGCCCGAGCCGGTCCGGGTAGGAGAGTGGGCTGCCGCCGCCGGCGCGGAGGCGGCGCGCGGCCCACGACGCCCCCCGCCCGAGCGCCCGCCACGGGTTGAAGGCCCGGAAGACGTCGCCCGCGAGGACGCTGACCGCCGCGAGCCCGACCCAGAAGGTCACGTACACGAACGTCGGCACGGCGTTCTCGGCCGTGCTGCGATCCCCGGTCAGGCCGGCCCAGACGAGCACGCCGAGCAGGAACACGCCCGCAAGCCCGCAGAGCGCTTCGGCCGCCACGCTCGTGAGTGCGCGCGAGAGCGGGGCGGGCAGCGGCCGAAACGGGGCGGGGCTCTCGAGCCGAGGCGACCGCCAGAAGGCGGCCAGGGCCGCGAAGGAGACGGCCAGCACGCCCGCGGCCGCCCAGCCGACGAGCCACCCCGGGATCGGCAGGTCGGCGCGGCCCGAGAGGCCGTGGCCCAGCACGATCCCGTTCACGGGCTAACGACGAGCTCCGCCACGTGCGCGCCGCTCCCGTGCGCCTCGAGCGCGAAGATGCCCTCCAGCTCGGCCACGAACGAGAGCGTTGCCGGCTGCCCCGGCCCGACGGCCAGCGTCAGGTCGTAGCCGTGCACGTGGATCTCCTCCGGGCTGTCGGAGCGGATCCGGATCGTGACCGTGTCGCCGCGCGTGACCTCGATCCTCGCGGCCCCGCCGGCGGGCTCGCCGCCCTCGAGGCTGACGGCGGCGGTCGGCCCGGCTTCGGGTGGCTCGGGCTCGGTGCCCGCGGGCGCGGTCTCCGTCGTCGCGGGCCCGGTCTCCGTCGTCGCGGGCGTCTCCGTGACTGGCGGCTCGTCCGTCGCGGGCGGAGTCTCGCCGGTGGCGGGAGCGGCCGTTGCGGCGGGCAGCGGGGGCTCCCCGCCGCCGCACGCCGCGAGCACCGCAGCGGCGGCTAGGGTCGCCGGAATCGTGAGCGCTCGCACCGGTGGTCTCCTTTCTCCGCGATGCTGGCCGGGCTCGCGGAAGGCTGCCAGACAGCCCGCGAGTCGCGCGGCGGTAGGCTATCGGCGCGATGGGGAAGTCCGAAGCGAAAGGAAGGTGACGGCGCGATGGCCGTCGTAGAGACCGGCCCGCAGGCGGCCGAGCGCGTCCGCGAGGACGACCGCAAGCACGTCCTCCACTCCTGGTCGGTCCAGTCCAGGATCAGCCCGCTGCCGGTCGCCGGCGCCGAGGGGCGCCACTTCTGGGACTACGACGGGAAGCGCTACCTCGATTTCGCCTCCCAGCTCGTCAACGTCTCGATCGGGCACCAGCACCCGAAGCTCGTGCGGGCGATCAAAGACCAGGCCGACCGCCTCTGCACGATCGGGCCGTCCCTGGCGAACGATAAGCGCTCCGAGCTCGCCCGGCTGCTCGCCGAGGTCACGCCCGGCGACCTCGTCCGCTCGTTCTTCACGAACGGCGGCGCCGAGGCGAACGAGAACGCGATCAAGCTGGCGCGCTGGTACACGGGCCGCCACAAGGTGATCGCCCGCTACCGCTCCTACCACGGCGCGACCGCCGGGGCGGTCACGCTGACCGGCGACCCGCGCCGCTGGGCGGCTGAGCCGGGCATCCCCGGCGTCGTGCGCGCGCTCGACCCCTACACCTACCGCTGCCCCGCCGGTCATCCCGACCCGTGCCCCGTCTGCACGGGCGCGCCCCACCTGGAGGAGCTGATCCAGTACGAGGGCCCGGAGACGATCGCGGCGATCATCCTCGAGACCGTCACCGGCACGAACGGGATCATCGTCCCGCCCGACGGCTATCTCCGCTCGGTCCGCGAGGTCTGCGACCGCCACGGGATCGTGCTGATCTGCGACGAGGTGATGGCCGGGTTCGGGCGCACGGGACGCTGGTTCGCGTGCGACCACTGGGACGTCGTCCCGGACATCATCACGATGGCGAAGGGGATCAACTCCGGCTACGTGCCGCTCGGGGCGATGACGATCTCGCAGGCGATCTCCGATTGGATCGTCGACCGGCCGTTCGCGGGCGGGCTCACCTACTCCGGCCACCCGCTCGCCTGCGCCGTCGCGGTCGCGTCGATCGAGGCGTTCCGCGAGGAGGGGATCGTCGAGAACGCGGCCGCCATGGGCGAGGTGCTCGCCGCCGAGCTGCCGCGGCTGGCCGAGCGGCACCCGTCGGTCGGCGACGTGCGCGGCCTCGGCCTCTTCTGGGGCGTCGAGCTCGTCCGCAACCGCGCGACGAAGGAGATGCTCGTGCCGTTCAACGCCTCGGGCGACGCGGCCGCTCCGGTCGCGCGGCTGTCGAAGGCGGCGCTCGAGCGCGGCCTCTACCTGTTCGTGCACTGGAACGTGGTCATGATCGCCCCGCCGCTCACGATCACCCGCGAGGAGCTGGCCGAGGGGCTCGCGATCCTCGACGAGGTGCTCGCGATCGCGGACGAGTACGTGGCCTGAGCCTGGGGCGGTCGCGCGGCGGGTGCCAGGGGCCGGTCAGGCCCACCCGAGCTCGTCGAGGCGGTCGTCGTCGATCCCGAAATGGTGGGCGAGCTCGTGGATGACCGTGATCCTGATCTCGTCCTCGAGCAGGGCCGGATCGTCGCCGAACTCCTCCTCGAGCGGGAGCCGGTAGATCTCGATCTTGTCAGGCAGGGCGCCCGCGTAGCCCGAGTCTCGCTCCGTCAGCGGGATCCCCGTGTAGAGGCCGAGCAGATCGGGATCGTCGGGGTTCTCCTCCTCGACCACGATCTCGACGTTCGACATCGCCCGCCGGAGCTCCGCCGGCAGGGAGTCGAGCGCCCGGCGGACGTGGGCCTCGAAGTCGGTCACCGGGCTGGCTCGAGCTGGGGCGGCCGGCCGGTCCTGAACGGCCGCACGGACAGGATCCCGAACACGAAGCCGCCGATGTGGGCGAAGTACGCGATCCCGCCGCCTTGCTCCGGGTGCAGGACGCTGAAGCCGCCGTCCCAGGCCTGGAACAGAAACCAGATGCCGAGGTACAGCCACGCCGGCAGGCCGAGGAAGAAGAAGGGAGCGACCCAGGTCAGCACCCGCGCGCGCGGGTGCAGGAGGACGTACGCGCCCAGCACGCCAGCGATCGCGCCGCTCGCGCCCAGGGTCGGTATGCCCGCGTCCGCCTCGGCCGCGAACTGGAGCGTGATGAAGCTCTGGAGCGCGTGCGCCGCGACGCCGCAGAGGAGGTAGAAGGCGAGGAAGCGCGCGCGCCCGAGCGCGTCCTCGACGTTGTTACCGAAGATCCAGAGGAACAGCATGTTGAAGACGATGTGCCCCCAGCTTCCGTGCGCGAACATCGAGGCGAGCCCGTCGAGCGGCCAGGGCTGCCCGACCGTCGGGCAGGCCCCGGTCGCCTCGCACGGACGGAAGCCGAGCTCGGCGATCGACCGCTCGAGGTCGGGTAGCTGGTAGAGCAGCCAGACGGCCGCATTCGCGACGATCAGGGCGACCGTGACGACCGGGAACGAGCGGGTCGGGAGCTCGTCTCGGAGCGGCAGCACCGGCGTCCGCCTACGGCACGATCAGCGCGAGCAGCGCCTTCTGCGCGTGCAGGCGGTTCTCGGCCTGATCCCAGGCCGCCGAGCGGGGCCCGTGCAGGACGCTCTCCGTGACCTCCTCGCCGTAGTGCGCCGGCAGGTCGTGCATGACGACGGCGCGCTCGCTCGCGAGCGCGAGCAGGCTCTCGTCGACGCGGAAGCCGGCGAAGTCCGCGAGCCGTCGCTCCCGCTCGTCGTCCTGGCCCATGCTCGTCCAGACGTCCGTGTAGAGGACATCGGCGCCACGGGCGGCCTCGCGCGGGTCGCCAACGAGCTCGACCGATCCGCCCGACGATTCCGCCGCCGCGCGCGCCCGGGCGACGACGCCCGCGTCCGGCTCGTATCCGCTGGGAGTGGCGACGACGACATCCGCGCCGAGCGCGGCGCACGCGGCCACGAGCGAATGACAGACGTTGTTGCCGTCGCCCACGTAGGCGACCCGCACCCCGGGCAGCTCCCCGAAGCGCTCGACGATCGTGAGCGCGTCCGCGAGTGCCTGGCAGGGGTGGTGCTCGTCCGTGAGCCCGTTCACGACCGGGATCGTCGCGTGCCCAGCCAGCTCGTCGAGCCACGCCTGGCTGAACGTCCGCACCATCACCGCGTCGAGGTAGCGGGAAAGCACGAGTCCGGTGTCGCGGATCGTCTCCCCGCGCCCGAGCTGCATCTCGCCGGGGGAGAGCGGCACCGCCGTCCCGCCGAGCTGCGCGATCCCGACCGCGAACGAGACGCGCGTGCGCGTCGAGGGCTTCTCGAACACGAGCCCGATCGCTCGTCCCGGCAGCAGCGCGTGGGCGGCTCGCGCCCGCTGCTTGGCCTTGAGCTGGACGGCAAGCTCGAGCACCGCCGCCAGCTCCGCCGCCGACCAGTCGTCGATTCGCAGGAGGTCGCGTCCCTTCAGGTGAGCGGGAACCACGTCCGGATCGTAGCCTCGCCGCCGGCGTCGCGAGGGCTCCGTCCGGCCAACAAAGACTTGACAGAGATCGACTTAGATTATATTCTCGATATCGCAGTAGATCGAGAAGGAGGGACGATGACGATCGTTCGTTGGGAGCCGTTTCGCGAGCTCGCCGCCCTGCAGAGCGAGCTGAGCCGTTTCACGAACGAGCTGTGGGGAGCTCCCGCGGCCGGCGCCGGCGGCGCTTCCACCTGGCTGCCCGCGCTCGACGTCTGGGAGACGGACGCCGAGATCGTGCTCGCGCTCGACCTGCCCGGCATCGCCGAGGACCGGGTCACGATCGAGGTCGAGGACGGCGTGCTCACGATCACCGGCGAGCGGGAGCGCGAGGTGAAGCAGGAGACCGACCGCTTCTACCGCTTCGAGCGCCGCTTCGGCCGCTTCTCCCGCAGCGTCACCCTGCCCCAGGGGACAGACGCGGGCCAGATCCGGGCCGAGTTCAAGGACGGCGTCCTCGAGGTGCACGTCCCCAGGCCGGCCGAGCGCACCCCCACGCGCATCCCGATCGGCGCGAAAGGCACGATCGAGGGCGAGTCCACGTGCGCCCGGTAGGGCGCCGAGCCGCCGCGGCTACGTCCGGATCCGAGCCCGCGCGCGCTCGACGGACGCGTCGAGCTCGAGCGGCGCGCCCGTGACCTCGCGAGCGACCGTGTCCGCGTCGATGCCCTGGCCCTCGCTCCAGAGCTCGCGCAGCAGGGAGCCGGCCCGCCGATCGGCGAACCAGGCGGCTCCGAACCGCTCGCGCAGGTGGCCGGCGAGCTGGGCCTCGAGCGCCCAGGCGCGCAGGTAACTCGTGACGTAGAACCCGGGGTCGACCTCGGCTAGGAAGTCGACCCCGGCCGGCTCGATCTTGGTCGCCCCGGCCAGCAGCTCGACGTACCGGTCGGCCATGGCCTCGAGCTCGGCGCCGGCGTGGAGCTCGAGCTCGTAAAGGAGCTTCGCGCAGTAGCGGCGGAGCGCGTAGAGGTGGCGGGCGGCCGACTCGGAGGCGAGCTCGTCGCCCCTGCCGACGTCGAGCCGCCGCTCGAGCCAGGCGGGGTCGATCACGAGGTGCTCGAGCAGGAACGCGTAGCTCTCGGTGACCGCGTTGTCGCCGAGCCGTCGCGCCTCGAGGGGCAGGCGGGCGGACGTGTGGGCGAAGTGCTCGGTGTGCCCAGCCTCGTGGAAGAGCGCGCGCCAGTCGTCGAGGCCGCCGATCGGCTGGATCACGAGCGCGACGCGGCCGGGCACCTCGATCGGCGCGCAGAACGCGCGCGGCGACTTGGTCGGCCGCGCCTCGAGGTCGAGCGCGACGTTCCGCTGCGAGCGCAGGTCGACTCCGAGCCCGGCGAGCGTGCCTTCGAGCGCGGGCACCATCCCGCCGGCGGGGAAGGCGTCATCCCAGGCGGCGGCCCGAAACAGCCGGGGCACGTCGAAGCGGCGGGCCTCGCCGAGCGTCACGCCGGCGTGGTCGCGCAGGAGCCGATCGAAGGCGGCGACGTGGAGATCCTCCGTCGCGTCGAGCAGCGCCCGGCATCGGGCCGCGAGCGGCTCGAGCGCGAAGCCGAAGAGCTCGTAGAGGTCGCGGAGGCTGCCGCCACCGAGCGCTCGCGCCGCCGCGCGCACCTCCTCCGCCGCCTCGACGTAGACGGGCAGCAGCTCGGCGGCCAGCTCGGCACGGGCGCCCTCGAGTCGCTCGCGCCGCGCCCGGTCGGGCTCGTTCGCGAGCGCGGGCCGCAGCAGCCGAAAGCCGAACGTCTCGCCGTCGACCGTTGCCGAGAGCGACACCTCGAGCGCGGCCAGCCGTTCCTCCTGGGCGCGCGTGACGCTGCCGAGGTGCCCCTCGCAGGCGAACCGCCACAGCTCGACCGCCGCCGAGCGGGGCGGGGCGCCCGCCGCGGCCTCCCGGAGCGTCTCACACGCCTCGACGGACGCGAGGTCGGCGAAGCGCTCGTAGATCGGCTCCAGCTCGAGCGTCTCCTCGAGCCCGGCGAAGTGGCGGTAGTAGGCGTCCGTCAGCTCGGAGAGGAAGCGATCGGCCCGCTCGCGGTAGGAGTCGAGGTCGATCGGCACGAACGCGTAGGATACCGCCGTGCGCGAGTTCACTCTCGAGACCGCGAAGCGGACCGAGTTCGTCGAGATCACCGGTCAGGTGCTCGAGGCTCTCGGTGATCCCGGCGACGCCGCCGCCGTGCTCGTCCACGTGCCGCACGTGACCGCCGGGGTGGTGGTGCAGGAGCCGCGCGAGGACGACACCGTCGCCGCCGATCTCGCGATGGCATTCGACCGGATCGTCGACGACGGCTGGCCGTTCACCCACTTCGAGGATCACGAGCAGAACCCCTGGTCGCACATCCGCGCGGCGCTGACGAGCTCGTCGGTCGTGATCCCGCTCGCCGACGGCAAGCCCGCACTCGGGACCTGGCAGGGGATCTTCTTCTGCGAGTTCGACGGTCCCCGGACGCGCCGGGTGCTCGTCTCGACTCTCCGCTAGCCGCCCTCCGCGTAGCGGCTCGGCGGCGCCTCGCCGGCCAGCGCGTAGGCCTGCGCGGCCAGGTAGGCGACGAGGCCGGCCGACGTCACGTCGAGCGGCGAGTCGTTGACGACGAGGGAGACGAGCGTCGCCGCCGCGAGCGCCAGGGGTAGCGCGCGCCTGGCGCGGGTTGTTCCGGAGAGCGCCAGCCTCGACGCCAGCGCGACGATCAGCGCCGTGCCCGCGGCGACGAGCGCGAACAGCCACCAGTGCTCCGTCGCGCGCTCCCACGCGAGCACGGCTCGGTCGCGGAGGTCGGCCGCGAGCCCGTCGGGGCCGCCGCCGACCGCGTCCGTGAGATGGCTCGACGGCCCCGTTGCAGCGTCGATCGCGACGAGCGCCGCCACCGCCGCCACCGCCAGCCCGGCGACCACGAGCGCGGCCCGGCGCCGCTCCCGGGCCAGCTCCAGCTCGAGCACGGCGAGCCCGGCGACGAGCGCGATCGCGGTGCCCCCGTCGGCGCCGAAACGGCTACCCGCGATCAGGACGAGCGAGCCGGCCGCGAGCGCGCCGGCGGCGGCCCAGCCGAGCGCGATCCGGGCGAGCGCGGCGCCGACGAGCGCCGGCACGAGCAGGAGCGCCGAGAGCAGGTTCGAGAGGCCGAAGAAGCGCGAGTTCTGCGAGGGCCCGAGCGGCGACAGTGCCACCGCCGGCCCGTCGACCCCGAACGCGGCCAGGTACGCGAGCACGACCGCGCCGAACGCGACCGCGAGCCCGAACGGCGAGCGGAGCCGCCGCGCCGCGAGCCAGGCGACCGGCCCGGTGGCGATCCCGAAGGCGGCGAGCACGAGCCACGGCTCGCTCACCCCGGCCAGGCCGAGCCCGAGGTTCGCCGCCAGGACGCCCGCGAACCCGAGCAGCGCGGCCGCGGGCGAGAGGATCGCGAGGGCGAGGATGACGAGGCCCGCCAGCAGCGCGGCGAGCGGCCGGGCGGTCGAGTTGTCGCGGATCCGCTCGTCCAGCTCGAGCGCGTGAGCGGCCGCGCCGGGGTCGGGAGCCCAGCCGAGCTTCCCTTCCTCGCCGAGCGCGGTCGGCGCCACGTCGACGATCGAGACGAGCCCCGGGATGCGCGTCGACCCCGACGTGAGCAGACCCTCGAAGCCGTCGCCGAGCACGGCGATCGGGTAGCGGGCCTCGTGCGACTGGTCGCCGCCGGCCGGCACCGAGAGCACGATCGCCGGCCCCACGACGGGCGGCTCCGCCGCGGTCTCGTACTCGATCAGGACGGGCCCGGAGGGCAGTCCGCCACGGAGCGAGTTGCGCACCTCGCCGCGAGCCAGCGCCGCCAGCGCCGACTCCTCGCTCACCCGCGGGCCGGCGCCCGGCACGAGCAGACCGACCGCGCCCGCGGGGGCGAGGCGCTCGAGGTCGGACAGCTCGAGCCCCTCGACGACGACGACGGGGATCGGCTGCCCGGCGGTGGCTGCCGGGCCGGCGAGGGCGGCCACGAGCGCGACGGCAGCGAGGGCCGTCCGGGCCAGGAGGGAAGCACGGCGTCCCCGCATGGTCAGCCTCCGGCTGCAACGCTAGTCGAAACCCGGCCGGTAGGATCCCGGCCGTGGCAGCCCCCGTCGCGAAGGGCGAGGAGCTCGAGCTCCGGATCGACTCGCTCGCGTACGGCGGGAATGGCGTGGCGCGCCTGGACGGCTTCGTCGTCTTCGTCCGCCGTGGGCTGCCCGGCGACACGGTGCGGGCGCGGGTGACGAAGGTGAAGGGGGGCTACGCCGAGGCCGTCGCGCTCGACGTCGTCGAGCGGGGGGCGTCCAGGGCCGAGCCGGCCTGCGCTCACTTCGGAGCCTGCGGCGGCTGCCGCTTCCAGGATCTCGCCTACGAGGCGCAGGTCCGGGAGAAGGAGCGGCAGGTGCGCGACGCGCTCGAGCGGCTCGGGGGCATCACCGGCTTCGAGCTCGAGCCGATCCTTCCCGCCCGCTCGACGTACGGCTACCGCAACAAGCTCGAGTACTCGTTCACGGAGACGCCGGCCGGACCGGGTCTCGGCTTCCACCGGGCCGGCCGCTGGGACGAGGTGCTCGAGCTCGAGCGCTGCTGGCTCACCACCGACCTCGGTAACGAGATCCGCGCGGCCGTCCGGGACTGGGCCCGTGCCGAGGGGCTGCCCGCCTACGGGCAGGCATCCGGGGAGGGCTACCTGCGCCACCTCGTCGTGCGCGAGGGCCGCAACACCGCCCAGGCGCTCGCGGTCCTCGTGACGGCGCCCGGCGAGCTTCGCGGTGCGGGGGCGCTGGTCGAGTCGCTCCGGCGCTTCCCCGAGGTGCGGGGGATCCACTGGGCGGTCAACGACCGGCCCGCCGAGGTGACGAACCTGCCGACCCGCGTGCTCTGGGGCGAAGACGCGATCGAGGAGGAGCTGCTCGGGCTGCGCTTCCGCGTCCGCCCGAACGCGTTCCTCCAGACCAACACGGAGATGTGCGAGCGCCTCTACGGGATCGCGCTCGAGTACGCGGCCCTGACGGGGGAGGAGACCGTCTACGACCTCTACTGCGGCATCGGCACGATCGGGCTCGCGCTCGCGCGGGAGACACTGACGGTGTGGGGGATCGAGGTCTCCGAGGAGTCCGTCGCCTGCGCGGTCGAGAACGCGCAGCGAAACGGGCTCGCGAACGCGGCGTTCTTCGCGGGCGAGGTCGGCGCCGACCTCGCGGAGCTGCGCGACCGCTCCGGTCCGCCCGACCTCGTCGTCGTCGATCCGCCCAGAGCGGGCCTCTCCGGGAAGGCGTTGCGGGGGATCGCCCGGCTCGAGGCGCCGAGGCTCGTCTACGTCTCCTGCAACCCGACCACTCTCGCCGGCAACGCGAAGGAGCTCTGCGCCGACGCCGGCTACCGGCTCGTCAGGGCGCGGCCCGTGGACATGTTCCCCCACACGCCGCACGTCGAGACGGTCGCGCTGTTCACGCGCGACGTGATCTGAGGCGCCGCCAGAGCAGATCGGCGTTCGGGAGCACGAACCCGGCCGCGAGCAGCGGCAGGGCCGGAAACCCGGAGCTGTCGAAGCCCACGGTCAACGCCAGCGTCAGGCCGAACGAGAGCGTGCAGGCCGCCCAGGTCAGGTTCCGGCGGAGCTCGAACCGGTCGGCGGCGCCGAGGAAGAGCGCGAAGAAGAGCACGTCCGGGAGGCCGAGCCGGGCGAGCGTGTCCTCGCCGGGAACCGGGAAGGCGACGCTGAGACGGTCGAAGATCCCCGGCTCCCGCTCGAGGATGACGCTGGTCGGCCCGCTCGCGACCGAGTAGATGTCGACGGGCACGATCAGCAGGGCGACCAGCACGACCCAGCTCGCCTGCTCGAAGAAGCGTAGGAAGAACCAGCCGAGCGCGGTGAGGGCCGCCAGCTTGACGAAGCTGGCGGCGATCCCGAGCGCGGCGAGCTCGAGCAGCGCCGCCAGGCTCGCGAGCCCGAGCGCGGCCCACGGCAGCGCTCGGGACGTGCGCCACGGGAGGGCGAGGCGGACGAGCGCGAAGGTCGCCGGGATCACGAGCAGGGAGACGATCGCGACGTCGGCCCAGGTGCCGGCGTCCGGGAGCCTGCTCGCGAGTGCGTGGTAGGCGCCGAGTGCCGCCGCGACCGCCGCGAACGCGAGCACGCTCGCCCGGTGCCGGTGGGCCCGGGCGGCCAGCGTGGGGATCGCGAGCGAGAGCGGTAGCGTGTTCTCCTCGGTGTCCTCCTCGAGGATGGACGGGAGCGGCGGCGCGACGAGGGAGGCGGCGGCGGCGCTCGCGAGCGGAGCCGGCACGGTCGCGCGATCCGGGGGCGGGGGCGGCAGCGGCCCGGGGGCCCGGCGGCGCTGGCGGGCCGCCAACAGGAAGGCCGCGGCGAGGAGCCCGAAGCTCGCGAGCCAGGCGGCGCGCCTCAGGGTGGGGCGTCCGGCCACCCGGAGCCCCCGCTCAGTACGGCGGCAGCTCGGACCACCAGGGACCGAGCGCTTTGAAGGCGTTCCAGAACGCGCGCTTCGCGGACTGCTCGTCGAGGGAGGCGTCGATGTCCGGGGTCACGAGCGCCCGGATCGTCGGGGTCAGCTCCTGGAGCTCGCCGGCGCGATCGTCGAGCTCGCGGGCGAGCGGGAAGCGCAGCTCGTTCAGGAACTGGCGCGCGTCCTCGCCCATCACGACCGCGAGCTTCGGCTGGACGATATGCAGCTCCCGGGTCAGGAACGCGCGCGCCTCGTCCTCGGGCTCGCCGACGTACTTGATGCAGTTCGTGCCGTAGATGGCCATCGGATCGACGCCGAGCCGCTGCACCGACTTGAGCACGGCCTGGCCCGCCCGCCCGAAGAACGCGACCCCCTCGTGCAGCTCCGGCGCCTGCGGCCCGTACTTGAGCAGGAGCACGTCCGCGAGCGGGTGGCCCGAGCCGACCACCACCGGCCGGTCCGCGCCGGCGGCCCTGGCGAGGTCTGCACCGAGGTCGTTGATCTCGGCGATCGCCTTCCGCAGGTACCGGTCGGAGATGTCGTTGGTGGCCACGGGCACGGACGCTGCGGTTGAGTTCGGCCCGGCGGCGGCCGTTCCTACCGGGTCGCCGCCCGCGCGCGCCGCTCGCGCGCCTGCGCCACCCATTTGAGACTCTGGAGGTAGAGCAGCGGCTTCGGGCGCCGTACGATCTGCGCCGAGCGGAGGCTGAGCAGGAACTCCTCGGGCGTCTCGAACGCGCGCATCCGCAGCGCTCCCGTGCCGACACCCTGGAGCACGTGAGCGTCGGAGCCGGCGCCCATGAGCAGGTTGTACTTGCGGGCGAAGCGCAGCGCCTCGTCGTTGAAGCCCTCGAAGTAGAGACGGGCGTTGTGGACCTCGAGCACGTCGAGCTCGGCGAGGTGGCGGTGGAGCGTGGGCGGGTCCGGGATCGCGTGCAGCCGGTCGAACGGGTGCGGCAGGTAGACGAGCCCGCCCTGCTCGCGGATCGCGGCGATCGTCTCCGCCATCGACATCCCGCGCGGGATCTCACGCTCGAGGAACAGCCCGATCACCTCGCCCTGCCGGTCGGTCTTCACCTCCTCGCCCGGAATCACCCGCAGCGGGCGACCGCGGGCGAGCTCAACCGCCTCGAGCGCCCCCGCGATCGCGTTGTGGTCGGTGACCGCGATCGCCCCGAGGCCGGCGACCTCCGCGTAGTCGAGCAGGTCGGCGACGGCAACCGAGCAGTCGTGGGAGTGCTCCGTGTGCGTGTGCAGGTCGGCGAGGATCCACTCCCGGTCGGCGAGGGGATCCTCGGGGGCCCTGCCGCGGCGGCGGCGCTGCAGCGAGCCGTAGAGCCGGTCGAGCTCGGTGCCGAGCGCTCCGAGGCCGTCGCGGAGGGCGAGCTCGCGGGCGGCGGCGGCCTGGGCGGCCCGGTACGCGTCATCCTCGGCGAGCCGGGCCATCGCGGCGGCGACGAGCTCGGGCTGCTCGAGCCGTCCCGGCGGCTCGACGAGCGGGACGCCGCACGCGAGCGCCTCGAGCCGCAGGCGCCGGGATCCGTTCGCGGGGACGAAGCCCGCCGCCCCGCGCAGGAGCTCGGCCCGCGCGGCCGCGTCGCGGGCGCGTGAGACCGCGACTCGCGGCCGCAGCTCGCCGGGAACGTACGGGCCGCCGACGAGCGGGCGGGCCTTGACGACGACGACCTCCCAGCCGGGCAGCGCCCGCAACCCGCGAATCGCGGCGCGGGCGAGCGACCGTGCCTCCGGGTCCCACTCGAGCACGAAGCTGCGGCGGCCCTCCGCCGGCTGGAAGAGCTCGGTGTCGACGCCGGCGGGGAGGAGGCGGTACTCGCCCGGAAAACGCTCGGCGGCCGCGCCCGCGGTGTCGCGGTCGAGTGCGGTCAGGGCGTCGATCCGCGCGAGCAGCTTCGCCCGTTGCGCCTTCGCGGGCGGGTAGCCGAGCCGCTCGGCGGAGTGGAAGGTCGCCACGGCAAGCGCGTGCGTCTCGCGCAGCGCGAGCGAGGAGAGCCCGACCACGCCGGGCTCGTGCGCGTGGACGACGTCGAAGCCGCCGCGCACGAGGGCGAGGCGGAGGTTCGCGCGCATGCCGACCGGGACGGGCAGCGGTCCACCGCGCCCGGGGGCGAGCGCCGGCCCGAGCGCGACGAGACCCGTGAGCGGCGTCCCGTCTCGCTCGAGGTGGCGGAGCGCGCGGCGTCCGGCCGCGAGCTCGTGCGCGCGGTTCGAGGGGGCGAGGACGCAGACGTCGTGGCCCCGGGCGCGCAGCGCGGCCGCTGCGGCCGCGACGTGATCGTTGACCTCGCTCGGCTGCGACCAGGCAAACGGCGTCACCAGGCAGATGCGCAGGCCCATGGGACGATTCTAGTCCCGGCCGGGTGGAGCCCGGTCAGCCGCGCAGCTCGTCGAGCGGTGCGCGGAAGCCCGCGAGGATCAGGGCGGTGTCGACCGAGAGGCCGACCAGGCGAACGCCCAGGTCGAGCCAGCGGCGCGCGGCGGCCGCGGTCGGCGCGAACACCGCGGTGGCGACGCCGCGCTCGCGCCCCCGCTCGACGAGGTCGCGGACGGCCTCGATCACGGCCGGATGCTCCGGCTGCCCGCCGTAGCCGAGCGAGAACGACAGGTCGAGGGGGCCGACGAAGATCCCGTCGAGACCGGGAGTGGCGAGAATCGAGTCGACGGCCTCGACGCCGGCTCGGCCCTCCACCATCGCGAGGCACGCGCAACGCTCGTTCGAGCGAGCGTAGAAGGCCGGGTCGCCGAGGAAGCCCGCGGCTCGGACGTAGGGGTTGGCGCCCCGGCGGCCCTCCGGCGCGAAGCGGGTCGCGGCGACCGCCTCGGCCGCGGCGGCCGCCGAGGAGACGTGCGGGACGAGCACGCCGTCGGCGCCCACGTCGAGCGCCGCCTCAATCTGCTTTGCCCGGCACTCGGGCACGCGCACGATGCAGGTGAGCCCGGCCCCCCGGGCGGCCGCGACCAGCGGGGGGAGGGTATCGACCGAGATCGGCCCGTGCTCCTGGTCGAGGACGATCGCGTCGTAGCCGGCAGCCGCGGCCAGCTCGACGATCTCGATCCGGGGGACGATCACGAGGGTCGCGATCAGGGCCGGGCCCGCGCCGTGCAGGCGCTCGCGCAGGTTGGGGCTCATGGCCGGGCGAGGCTAGCAGGCCCGACGATGGCGTGCCGGGGCCGGGCGGTTACCGTCGCGCCCGCCGCCGGTTCGGGGTAGAACTGCCGGATGGTCGCCGTGCTGATGGCGCTCGGGACCGCCGTGCTGTGGGGTGCGGCGGACTTTCTCGGCGGTCTCAAGAGCCGGGCCGCGAGCACGGCCGCGGTCGTCGGGTACTCGCAGCTCGCGGGGCTCGTGCCGGTGGCCGTCCTCGTGGTCGCCACGCGGGCGGCCCCGCCCGGCGGCCGGGCGCTCTTGCTCGGGGTCGCCTCCGGCGTGATCAGCGCGATCGGTCTGAGCGCGCTCTACCGGGCGCTCGCGGTCGGCGCCATGAGCATCGTCGCCCCGATCGGGGCGGCGGGCGCGCTCGTTCCGATCGCGGTCGGGCTCGGCCGGGGCGAGCAGCCGACCTGGGTGCAGGGGGGCGGTATGTTCCTCATCCTCGCGGGCGTCGCGTTCGCTTCCGGCGAGCCGGGGCGGGAGCGGAGGGTGACGGTGGCGAGCGGAGTCGGGCTCGCGATCGCGAGCGCGCTTTGCGTCGGGCTCTTCTACGTCGCCTTTGCCGCCGCGAGCGAGGAGAGTGTGCGCTGGGCGGTCCTGACGCAGCGGCTGACGATCGTGACGCTCGTCGTGCCGATCGCGCTCGTGGCGTGGCGGCGCGGCCGGCTCGTCGCCACCCGCCGCGACCTGCCCGCGATCGCGGTCATCGGGCTCCTGGACATGGGCGCGCTCGCGCTGCTCTCCGAGGCGACGACCCGCGGCATGCTCGGGGTGGTATCGGTGATCGCCTCCCTCTACCCGGTCACGACGGTGGTGCTCGCGCACCTGCTCCTGGGCGAGCGGATCGCGGTCTGGCAGCGAGCTGGAGTCGTCGGCGCGTTCGCGGGGGTTGCCCTGGTGACGGCGGGTTGAGCGGCGCGCCGGCCCGCGGGCGGGGCCGGCGCGCCCCCGGCCTGGCTACCCCTTCGCGGTCTTTGCCTTCGGCTTCGTCCGCGCGTGCTTCCGGATGAACGCCTCCACGAGGTCGTGCGCCTCGTCGTCGGGGATCTGCTTCGGCGGCGACTTCATCAGGTAGGAGCTCGGGCCCTCGAGCGCGCCCGCGACGCCGTTGTTCAGCGCCAGCTTGGCGAGCCGCACCGCGTCGATCACGATCCCGGCCGAGTTGGGGGAGTCCCAGACCTCGAGTTTGAGCTCGATATTCAGCGGCACGTCGCCGAAGGACGAGCCCTCCATCCGGATGTACGCCCACTTGCGGTCGGTGAGCCAGGGCACGTAGTCGGACGGGCCGACGTGGACGTTGGCGGCCCCGAGGTCGTAGTCGAGCATCGACGTGACGGCGTTCGTCTTCGAGATCTTCTTCGACTCGAGCCGCTCGCGCTCCAGCATGTTGAGGAAGTCGGAGTTGCCGCCGACGTTGAGCTGCATCGTCTTGTCGAGGTGGACGCCCCGCTCGCGGAACAGGCTCGTGAGGACGCGATGGGTGATCGTGGCGCCGACCTGGGACTTGATGTCGTCGCCGATGATCGGCACGCCCGCCTCCTCGAAGCGCTTCTGCCAGTAGCCCTCCCGGGCGATGAAGACCGGCATGCAGTTCACCATCGCGCAGCCGGCCTCGAGGATCTGCTCCGCGTACCACTTCGTCGCCATCTCCGAGCCGACGGGCAGGTAGTTGACGACGACGTCGGTGCGCGTCTCGCGCAGGATGCCGACGATGTCGTCGGTCGGCCCGGGCGCCTTCTCGACCACCTCGGAGAGGTACTTGCCGATCCCGTCGTGCGTCATGCCCCGGTGGACGGGCACGCCCAGCCGGGGCACCTCGGCGAACCTGATCGTGTTGTTCGGGTGGGCCCAGATCGCCTCGGAGAGGTCGGCGCCGACCTTGCCCTTGACGACGTCGAACGCCGCCGTGAGCTCGATGTCGCTGATGTGGTAGCCGCCGAGGTTGACGTGCATGAGACCCGGGACGAACGTGTCGTCGGCGGCGTCGCGGTAGTACTGGAGCCCTTGCACGAACGAGCTCGCGCAGTTGCCGACCCCGATGATCGCGACCCGCACCGCCTCCTGCGAGCGCGCCCTGCCGTTCTCTGTGCCGTTCCCCTCAGCCATCGTCGCCACTCTCCTTCCGCCTCCGAACGGGACTCGTGTGCGCCGCGTCCCCCCGAGCCGGACGCCGAGCCGCGCGGCCAGCGTCTCGAGGATGACGTGGTTCGTGTTGGACTCCTGCGCGAACGCGAGCGCCTGCAGCTCGCGCTTCAGCTCCGCGGGCAGCCGCAGCAGCACGACGCCGCTCTCGCCCGGCGCCTGCCCCCGGCGGCCGCTCGGCTGGAACGCGACGTCGAAGCGGTCGGCCAGGATCCCGACCGCGACGTCGTTGAGCGTGCTGCCGCGGGCCGCGACCTCGTGTGCGAGCCGGCGCTTGAGCGCGGGCGGCATGCGAACGAGGACGCTCGTGAGCTCGCGCTTCGCCATTTGCTAGCAGTATAGCAAAGGGGGTCAGACCCCGGGGTCAGACCCCTCAACACTTCTCAACATTCGCTCGGCCGGGGGCGGGGCGACGCCGATGGCGTTCCGCCGCTCAGGCGCGCGGCGGCTCGTCCCGGCCCGCGCTCGCGAGCTGGTGGCGCACAACAAACGGGGTCAGACCCCTCAACAAACGGGGTCAGACCCCTCAACAAACGGGGTCAGACCCCTCAACAAGACTCCTCAACACGAGCTGGTGGCGCACGACAAACGGGGTCAGACCTCTCAACACTTCTCAACATTCGCTCGGCCGGGGGCGGGGCGACGCCGATGGCGTTCCGCAGCTCAGGCGCGCGGCGGCTCGTCCCGGCCCGCGCCCGCGAGCTGGCGGCGCACGGCGAGGATCCGCTGCAGTGCGGTGGCCCACGCCGTCGCGGCCAGGAAGACGACGGCCCAGGGGAGCCCTCCGACGGAGGCGAGCCCTAGGCCGATGCAGATCACGGCGACCCGCTCGGCCCGGCTGCCGAAGCCGACGTCGCCTTTCAACCCCAGCACCTCAGCCCGGGCGCGCGTGTAGCTGACGAGGAACGAGCCGACGATCGCCGCGATCGCGACCGCCACCGCCCACTCGTGCCCGTCCCGCACGAACACGAGCGCGATCGCGCCGAGCATGAACGCCTCGCCGACCCGGTCGAGGGTGGAGTCGAGAAACGCGCCGAAGGGCGTCCCCTTGCCGCCCGCGCGGGCGAGCGCGCCGTCGAGGATGTCGAGCAGCGAGCCGGCGAGGAACACGAGCGCGCCCACGATGTAAAGCCACCAGGCCCGGTACTCGAAGTAGACGATTGCCGAGCCGCCGATGCAGAGGGCGAGCCCGGAGAGCGAGAGCATGTCCGGGGTGAGCGAGGTCTGCCCGAGCTGCTGCATCGAGCGCAGCGCGAGCCGCCTCGCCTCGCCGGTGTAGGCATCCTTGACGCGGCTGATCGGGGTCGGGCGGCCGCTCATGGCGGGCAGAGGCTACCAGCCTCGCTGCCGGCGCTCCCTACCGTGCGATCAGGCGATCGAAGGCCGAGTCCCGCCGCCGGGCGGTCTCGGCCCAATAGACGAGCGAGGTGGAGAGCGCGGCCAGGCCGATGCCCGCGGCGACGTCGAGCCAGAAGTGGTTCGCGGTCGCCATCACGGTGAACCAGACCCAGCTCGGCCAGAGCGTCCAGAGCACCTTGGCGAGCCGCGACGAGACCAGGCCAGCCATGAAGAAGCCGAGGATGAGCGCGTCGGCGCTATGGACGCTCGGCATCGCCGCGAACTGGTTCGAGGCCAGCTGAATCAGGCCGCTGCCGTGGTTCAGCGCCGACGACGCGGCCAGCGTGTCGACGAAGCCGAGCTCGGGGAACAGGCGCGGGGGGGCGGTCGGGAGCAGCGCGAACCCGACGAGCGCGAGCAAGTTCGCGAGCAGAAGCACGTTGCGGACGCGAAGGAACGAGTTGTTGCGGAAGCAGTAGACCCAGAGCAGGGCCAGCCCGACCACGGTGAACTGCGAGTTCCAGTAGGTCCAGTTGACCGCCTGTACGACCGCATCGCCCGCGGAGAGCACGACCCTCTGGAGGTCGAGCTCGATCAGCGCATGGAGCCGCTGCTCGAGGTCGACGATGACCCGGCCGTTATGGAACGCCTCCAGGCTGCCGCGGCCGGCGATGCCCCGCGCGACCTGGTAGGCGAGGAGGAAGCCGAGCCAGATTCCGAGCTGGAGGAGGAAGTCGCCAAAGCCGCGCGGCAACGCGCGGCCGACCCGCGAGATCTGTCCGGAGAGCCCCCGCATCGCGAGGCTCAAATGCTACCGGCTGGTGGCGGGGAGCCGGGGCCGGTCAGCCGCCGAGGCGCGACATCTCGACCTTCGGCAGCGCCGCCGTCTCGTCCGAGCGCCGCTCCGAGTAGCGATCGGCGCGGGCGCTCCAGATCCCGGCGACCGCGTGGGCGAGCTCCGCGTCGGTGGCGCCGCCGCGCAGGAGCGAGCGCACGTCGTGGCCGCGGGTCGAGAACAGGCACGTGTGGAGACGCCCCTCGGCGGAGAGCCGAAGCCGCGTGCAGTCGCCGCAAAACGGGCGGGTGACTGAGGCGATCACGCCGATCTCGCCGCCGCCGTCCAGGTAGCGCCAGCGCCGCGCGACCTCGCCGGGGTAGGCCGGTGCCACCGGCTCGAGCGGCAGCTCGGCCTCGACCGCAGCGAGGACCTCCGCCGCCGGAACGACGTCGTCGAGTCGCCAGCCGTTGGTCGTGCCAACGTCCATGAACTCGATGAAGCGCAGGATGTGACCGCTGCCGTGGAAGTGGCGGGCCATCGGCACGATCGAGTCCTCGTTCACGCCACGCTTGACGACCATGTTCACCTTCACGGGCGTGAGCCCCGCGCCGGCGGCGGCCTCGATGCCCTCGAGCACCCGCTCGACCGGGAAGTCGACGTCGTTCATCGCCCGGAAGGTCGCGTCGTCGAGCGAGTCGAGGCTGACCGTGACGCGGGCGAGGCCCGCGTCGGCGAGCGCGCGCGCCCGTCGCGGCAGGAGCGACCCGTTCGTGGTCATGGTCAGCTCGACCCCCGCGATCCCCGCGAGCATGGCCACCAGCTTCTCGACGTCTCGCCGCAGCAGCGGCTCGCCGCCGGTCAGGCGGATCTTCTCGACCCCGCGGGCGGCAAGCAGGCGCGCCAGTCGCGCGATCTCCTCGAACGAGAGCAGCTCCTCGCGGCGCAGGAACGCGTAGCCGCGGCCGAACACCTCCCGAGGCATGCAGTACGTGCAGCGGAAGTTGCAGCGGTCGGTGACCGAGACCCGCAGATCGCGCAGCGGCCGGGCGAGCGTGTCGAGCGGGCCCACGACCACAGGCTAGCGCGCGCGGGCCGTTCGGCGGATCTGCTATAAAGAGACTTAGATTTTCTGTCAGGGAACGATGGTGGGTCGCCAGCGGGCGCCCATCCGACCCGCAAGGCCAGGAGGAAGCGCAGCATGGGCAAGACCATCGGGATCGACCTCGGCACCACGAACTCGTGCATGGCGGTGCTCGAGGGTGGTGAGCCGACCGTGATCTCGAACGCGGAGGGCGGCCGCACGACGCCGTCGGTTGTCGCGTTCACGAAGGACGGGCAGCGGCTCGTCGGCGCACCTGCGAAGCGCCAGGCGGTGACGAACCCGCAGAACACCGTCTCCTCGATCAAGCGCTTCATGGGGCGCAAGTCCTCCGAGGTGAGCGAGGAGATGACGATCGTGCCCTACGAGGTGATCGCCGGGCCGAACGGGGATGCGCGCGTGCGCGCGGGCGACCGGGAGCTCGCGCCGCCGGAGATCTCCGCGATGATCCTCCAGAAGCTGAAGGCGGACGCGGAGGCGTACCTGGGCGAGTCGGTCACCGACGCCGTCGTGACGGTCCCCGCCTACTTCAACAACGCGCAGCGCGAGGCGACGAAGGACGCCGGCCGGATCGCCGGCCTGAACGTGCTGCGGATCATCAACGAGCCGACCGCAGCGTCGCTCGCCTACGGCCTCGACAAGGAGCACGACCAGACGATCCTCGTCTTCGACCTCGGCGGCGGCACGTTCGACGTCTCCGTGCTCGAGCTCGGCGACGGCGTCTTCGAGGTCAAGTCGACGAACGGCGACAACCACCTCGGCGGCGACAACTTCGACAAGGCGATCGTGGACTTCATGGTCGCGGAGTTCCTGCGCGACCAGGGCATCGATCTCTCGAAGGACCCGATGGCGCTCCAGCGGCTCTACGAGGCGGCGGAGAAGGCGAAGATCGAGCTCTCCTCGACGACGCAGACGCAGATCAACCTGCCGTTCGTCACCGCCACCCCGGAGGGGCCCAAGCACCTCGACCTCCAGCTCTCCCGCTCGAAGCTGAACGAGCTCGCGCACGACCTGCTCGAGCGCACGGTCGGCCCGACGAAGCGCGCGCTCGCTGACGCCGGCCTGACCGCCGCGGACATCGACCACGTTGTCCTCGTCGGCGGCATGACGCGCATGCCGGCGGTGCAGGAGAAGGTCAAGGAGCTGATCGGCAAGGATCCGCACAAGGGTGTCAACCCGGACGAGGTCGTCGCGGTCGGCGCCGCCATCCAGGCCGGAGTGCTCAAGGGCGAGGTCAAGGACGTCCTCTTGCTCGACGTCACCCCGCTCTCGCTCGGAATCGAGACGAAGGGCGGTGTCTTCACCCGCCTGATCGAGCGCAACACGACCATCCCGACCAAGAAGTCGGAGACGTTCACGACCGCCGACGACAACCAGCCGTCGGTCGAGATCCACGTGCTCCAGGGGGAGTCGGAGATGGCGACGTTCAACAAGACGCTCGGCAAGTTCCAGCTCGTCGGGATCCCGCCGGCCCCGCGCGGGCTGCCCCAGATCGAGGTCGCGTTCGACATCGACGCGAACGGCATCATCAACGTGTCGGCCAAGGACCTCGGCACCGGTAACCAGCAGCAGATCCGAATCGAGGGCGGCTCGGGCCTGAAGGAGGACGAGGTCGAGCGGATGATCCGCGAGGCGGAGGCGCACGCCGGCGAGGCGCACCGGCTGCGGGAGCTGGCCGAGGCCAAGAACCACGCCGAGACGCTCGCCTACACGACCGAGAAGACGCTCGACGAGCACGCGGACGCCGTCGACGACGAGACCCAGACCGAGATCCGCGAGCGGATCGCCGGGCTGCGGGAAGCCCTGGCCGGCGACGACCCGGCCCCGATCCGCGCAGCCGCCGACGCCCTCACCCAGGCGGCGCACAAGCTCGCGCAGGCCGTCTACGAGCGCGCCCAGGCGGCTCAGGCGGGCGCCGGCGCCGCCGGCGACGGGACCGCCGCCGGTGACGAGGTCGTCGAGGAGGCCGAGTACGAGGTCGTCGACGAGGAGGCGACGCGGTCGTGACCGATCACGGCCCGACGAAGGCCGAGCTGGCCGAGCGGGTCGTCGAGCTCGAGCGGCAGCTCGGGGAGGCGGCGGCCGGCCGCGACGAGTACCTCGCCGACCTGCAGCGCGTCGCCGCCGAGTTCGAGAACTTCCGCAAGCGGACGGCGCGCGACCAGGAGAGCCTGGTCGCGCGGGCTCACGAGCGGCTCATCCGTGCGCTGCTGCCCGTGCTCGACGATCTCGAGCGGGCTCTCGAGGCTGCCGCCGGGCACGAGGAGGCGAGGCTCGAAGAGGGCGTCGCGCTCGTCGAGCGCCAGCTCAGAGACACGCTCGCCGGCGAGGGCCTGCTCGAGATCGAGACGGACGGGCGTTTCGACCCGCATGTGCACGAGGCGCTCCTGGCCCAGCCGTCCGAGGTGGAGGAGGGCGAGATCCTCCAGGTGCTCCAGCGCGGCTACCGGCTCGGCGATCGCGTGCTCAGGCCCGCGAGGGTCGTCGTCTCGCGGGGCCTCGAGGAGGCCCGCTCGACCGAGTGACGCGTGGATGAAGGACCTGTACGAGATCCTCGGCGTCGCTTCGGACGCCTCCCAGGACGAGGTCAAGAAGGCCTACCGCAAGCTCGCTCGCCGCTACCACCCGGACCAGAACCCGGACGACCCGGCGGCGGAGGAGCGCTTCAAGGAGATCCAGGGCGCCTACGACGTGCTCGGCGATCCCGAGCAGCGGGCTCGTTACGACCGGGTCGGGCCGCGGCTCTTCGCCGGCGGCCCCGGCGGGGCGGAGGGGACCTTCCGCTTCGAGGGGTTCGATCTCGGTGACCTGTTCGGAAACCTGTTCGGGTCCCCTGCCGGGGGGCGCCGCACGGGCCGGGCGCAGCGCGGCCGCGACGTCGAGGCGGCGGTGGGGCTCTCGTTCGAGGACTCGCTTCAGGGCGCGACGGTGTCCGTGCCGGTCGAGCTCGACGTCGAGTGCGACGCCTGCCGCGGCTCCGGCGCCGAGCCCGGGACGCGCCCGGTTGTCTGCCCGGAGTGCGCCGGCCGCGGCGTCGTCTCCCAGAGTCAGGGGCTGTTTGCGCTCTCCCAGCCGTGCCCGCGGTGCGCCGGCAACGGCACCGTGGTCGAGACGCCGTGCCAGGCGTGCTCCGGCGCCGGGCGCGTGCGCCGGCTGAAGCGCTACCAGGTCAGGATCAAGCCCGGAGTCCGGGACGGAACGCGGATCCGCCTGGCCGGCAAGGGCGAGCCCGGGTACGGTGGGGGGGCCCCCGGCGACCTCTACGTGACGACCCGGGTCGCCGCGTCGCCGCTGTACGAGCGCCGCGGCCCCGACCTCGTGATCGACGTGCCCGTCACGTACGCGGAGGCGGCGCTGGGCGCCTCGGTCGACGTTCCGACCCCGGATGGGTCGATCGCGCTCAAGGTCCCCGCCGGCTCCCAGGACGGAAAGCTCCTACGGATTCGCGGCAAGGGCGCTCCGAGGCTCAACGGGTCCGGCCGCGGCGACCTGCTCGCCCGGCTCCACGTCTCCGTCCCGACAAAGCTGACCCGGGCCGAGCGAGAGGCGATCGAGAACCTCCAGCGGGTCTCCCGCGAGAACCCCCGCGAGGCGTTCGCGAGGAGGTAACGGATGGACGACAGGCCCCGCTACATGATCTCCGTCGCCGCCGAGCTCGTCGGCGTGCACCCGCAGACGCTGCGGGTCTACGAGCTGCGTGGCCTCGTCCGCCCGCGCCGCACCGCCGGCAACACGCGCCTCTACTCCGATCTCGACATCGGGCGCCTCCAGGCGATCCAGCGTCTCTGCGAGCTCGGCCTCAACCTCGCCGGGGTCGAGCGCGTGATGGCGCTCGAGGACGAGGTGACCCGCCTGCAGGCCCGCGTCGCGCGGCTCGAGCTGGAGCTGCGCGAAGCCGTCGATCGCACGCACCGCCAGTACCGGCGGGAGCTCGTGCTCTACGAGCAGCCACCGCTGCCGGTGAGGAGGCCATGGACTTCGCAAGGCTGACGATCAAGTCGCAGGAGGCGGTCGGGCAGGCCTCCGAGCTCGCGCGCAGGCGCGGCAACCCGGAGGTCTACCCGGAGCATCTGCTGCTCGCGCTGCTCGACCAGGAGCTGCCGCGCACGCTGGTCGAGCGCGCCGGTGCCTCCGCGGACGAGCTCCGCCGGCGGGCCGAGGCGGCTCTGGCCGCGAGGCCGGTTGTCTCCGGGGCGGCCGCGCAGCAGCCGCGGGCGTCGGTCGCCTTCTCGCAGGTGCTCGACCGCGCCGAGACCGAGATGCGCTCGCTCGAGGACGAGTACGTCTCGACCGAGCACCTGCTGCTCGCGCTCGACGCCGTTCCCCGCGACGCCCTGCTCGCCGCGCTGCGTCAGGTGCGCGGCTCCCAGCGGGTCACCTCCCAGGACCCCGAGGGCTCCTACCAGGCGCTCGAGAAGTTCGGTCGCGACCTGACCGCGCTCGCCGAGGCGGGCAAGCTCGACCCGGTGATCGGCCGTGACGACGAGATCCGCCGCGTGATCCAGGTGCTCTCGCGGCGGACGAAGAACAACCCCGTCCTGATCGGCGAGCCGGGTGTCGGCAAGACCGCGATCGTCGAGGGCCTCGCCCAGCGCATCGTCGCCGGCGACGTCCCCGAGGGGCTGAAGGGCAAGCGGGTCTGGGCGCTCGACATCGGCGCCCTGCTCGCCGGCGCGAAGTACCGGGGCGAGTTCGAGGAGCGGCTGAAGGCCGTCCTGGCCGAGATCCAGGCCGCCGGTGGCGAGATCGTGCTCTTCATCGACGAGCTGCACACGATCGTCGGCGCCGGCGCGGCGGAGGGGGCCGTCGACGCCGCCAATCTGCTCAAGCCGATGCTCGCCCGCGGCGAGCTTCGCGCCGTCGGCGCCACCACGCTCGACGAGTACCGCAGCCACGTCGAGAAGGACGCGGCGCTCGAGCGGCGGTTCCAGCCCGTCCTGGTCGGCGAGCCGTCGGTGGCCGACACGATCGCGATCCTGCGCGGCCTCAAGGAGCGCTACGAGGCCCACCACGGCGTCCGCATCCGCGACGCCGCGCTCGTCGCCGCCGCCGTCCTCTCCGACCGCTACATCGCCGACCGCTTTCTCCCCGACAAGGCGATCGACCTCGTCGACGAGGCGGGCTCCCGCCTGCGGATGGAGATCGACTCGTCCCCGCTCGAGCTCGACGAGGCCGACCGGCGCGTCCGTCAGCTCGAGATCGAGCTGGCGGCGATGGCGAAGGAGTCGGCGGCGGTGCGCGAGCCCGTGGAGCGCGAGCTCGCCGAGGCCCGTGAGGCCCGGAACGCGCTCGCCGCTCGCTGGGCGGAGGAGAAGGAGGCGCTCGACCGGGTCAAGGAGATCACCCGCCGGATCGACGAGCTGAAGATGGAGGCGGAGCGGGCCGAGCGCCAGGGCGATCTCCAGCGGGTTGCGGAGATCCGCTACGGCGAGCTGCCGGCGCTCGAGCGCGAGCTCGGCGAGCGCTCGCAGCCGGTCGCGGAGCCGATGGTCAAGGAGGAGGTCGACGAGGACGACGTCGCGGCCGTCGTCGCCCGCTGGACCGGCGTGCCCGTCGAGCGGCTGCTCGAGGGCGAGACGCAGAAGCTGATCCAGATGGAGGAGCGACTGCACCGGCGGGTGATCGGCCAGGGCGAGGCCGTCAGCGCGGTCGCGAATGCGCTGCGCCGCGCGCGCACCGGCCTCCAGGACCCCGGCCGGCCGATCGGCTCGTTCGTGTTCCTCGGCCCGACCGGAGTCGGCAAGACCGAGCTCGCGAAGGCGCTCGCCGAGTTCATGTTCGACGACGAGCGCGCGATCGTCCGGCTTGACATGTCTGAGTACCAGGAGCGCCACACCGTCGCCCGGCTCGTCGGCGCGCCGCCCGGCTACGTCGGGTACGAGGAGGGCGGGCAGCTGACCGAGGCCGTCCGCCGCCGCCCCTACGCGGTCGTGCTCCTCGACGAGATCGAGAAAGCGCACGCCGAGGTCTTCGACGTCCTGCTGCAGATCCTCGACGACGGGCGGCTGACCGACGGCCACGGCCGTACCGTCGACTTCCGCAACACGGTCGTGATCATGACCTCCAACGTCCGCTCGGCAGACGGCCTGCGCGAGCGCTTCCGGCCGGAGTTCCTGAACCGGATCGATGAGATCGTCGTCTTCGAGGCGCTCACGCGCGAGCAGCTCGGGGAGATCGTCGAGCTCCAGCTCGAGCGGCTGCGCGCGAGGCTCGCCGAGCGCGGGATCCGCCTCGAGCTGACCGGCGCCGCCCGGGCGCTGATCGCGGAGGACGGCTGGGACCCCGCCTACGGCGCGCGACCGCTCAAGCGGGCGATCCAGCGGCTGCTCGAGAACCCGCTCGCGCTGGAGCTGCTCGAGGGGAGGTTCCGGGAGGGCGACACCGTGCTCGTGGACGAGCGCTCGGGCGGGCTCGAGCTCGAGCGGGCGGCGGCGCCCGCGGCGCTGTAGGCTGGCGCGCCCATGGCCACCGCCGGGGCTCCCGACATCCACCGCCCGCTGCGGCTCGGCGAGCTGCTCGCGGCGACGGTGCGGATCTTCGGTGACCGCGCCTGGCCGCTGCTCGCGCTCGGCGGGGTCGAGGCGCTCGTCCTCATCGGCGCGAACGCGCTGCCGCTGCTCCCGGGGCTCGGCGTGCTCGCGATCTCGTTTGCGATCGCGTTCGCGGTCGCCGCGAGGCTGGTCGCTGGGGATGGCATCCGGGCCGCCTGGCTCGCGGCCGGCCGCGCCCTGCCGGTGCTGCTCCCGCTCGGCTTCGTCGTCGCGGTCCCGTTCTACCTCGGCTTCGTGGCCGGGCTGCTCATGCTCGTGCTCTCCGCGGGCTGGCTCGGGCTGACGGCGTTCTCGGTGCCCGCGGCGATGGTCGAGACGCCCGCCGACCCGAGCTGGCTGGGCCGTGCCCGGCACGCGCTCGCCCGCACGATCGCGCTCGCCCGGACGAACTTCGTTCACGCCGCCGGCGTGTCGGCCGCGCTCCTCGTCGTGTACATCCTCTTCAGCGTCCTCCTCGCGGGCGCCCTGCGTGGCTACGCTGACAACACCCGCCTCGTTGCGCAGGCGCTCGCGCAGGTCCCGCTCGCGCCGTTCTT
Organism: Thermoleophilia bacterium; assembly: GCA_020845695.1. The sequence continues at coordinate 35,326 of JADLFG010000074.1, forward strand.
CTTCGTCGGCCTCAGCGTGCTCTACTTCGAGCAGGTGGCCAGAGACCGGGAACGGTGACCGAGCCGCCCCGGCTGCCCGCGTGGCTGGCGGCCGAGGTCGCGAGCTGGCCGCTGGACGCCTGGGGCGTGCACCAGGCGCGACTGCTTCTGCGCGACGGCCGCGTGATCGAGCCCGTCGCGATCCTGCCGAGCGGCGATATCGCGGGCTGGGGCGGCGCCGGGGAGATCCCGTTCGCGGCGGCGGACATCGTCGCGATCGAGCCGGCCGGCTACTAGGGTCGGACACCGGCGGCCTGCATCGGTCGCGACGATCGGGGCGGAGGCCGGGCGGTCCCGCCCGCCAGACGGCTCGTTCTCCGATGCTGGAGCGTCGTGGGCGGGACCACTCCCGCCCTTACACCCTCCCCGCGTGCTGCTGCGGGACGCCGCACCGAGGACGCTCCGCCGGCGCCGCCGATGCGCTCGCATCCCGCCCCTACACCCTCCCCGCGGGCCGCTGCGGGACGTCGCATCGGGGGCCCCCTGCCGGTGGCGCCGATACGATGGCCGCGGTGACGCCTTGGAGCGATCGGAGCCGGTGTCCGGCAAGGCCCGCGCGCCCGTGCGGGTCCGGGGAGGCCCGGGGGTGACGCACGCCGTCGTCGTCGCGCTCGCCTTCCTCGGTGTCGTCGGGCAGGTGCTCGTCGCGCTCCTGCTCGCCGGCGGCGTCGCGTGGCTCGCCGGCGCGCGCGCGCCGCTCGACGCCGTCCGTGCCGCCGTGGCCGGCCACGAGCTCCTGCTCGCGTTCGTGGTCACGGCGATCGCGACCGGGGGCAGTCTCTTCTTCTCCGAGGCCGCGGGCTACGTGCCCTGCGAGCTCTGCTGGTTTCAGCGCATCGCGATGTATCCGCTCGTGATCACGACCGTTCTCGCCTTCCGCTACCGCGACCGCGGCGCCGCCCGCTACCTCTTACCGCTCCCGATCGCCGGTGCCGGCGTCTCCGTCTACCACCTGCTGGTCGAGAACGGCGTCGTCGAGCAGAGCCAGGCGTGCCTCGCCTCGGCCCCGGGCGGCTGCGCGACCAGGTGGGTGGACGAGTTCGGCTACATGACCATCCCAACGCTCGCGCTCACCGCCTTCCTCCTCGCCTTTGCCCTCCTGCTCTGCGCCGCCCGGGGAGCCCGCCGCGAGCGGTGGCCCGCCGCCGGGGGCTAGCCGGAAACGCCGGTGCAGGACCTGACCCCGTCCCGGCTCCGGTCGTTTCTGCTTGGCGGCATCATCGGCGGGATCGCCGGGGTCGCGGCGGGCATGGCCCGGGCTCGCAGGCACGAGCGTCGCGGCGAGCTGCCGCCCGGACTGGCCGCGTTCGAAGACGCGCCGTGCTTCAGGGAGGCCGAGCGGGAGGAGTCCCGCGGTCAGCCGTGACCGAGCGCGCCGTCGGGCGCCTGCTCGAGGGTCGCCAGGGCCTCCCGTAGCTGGCTGCGGACGCCCGCGAGGATCTGCGACACGCGCGACGGGCTGACGCCGAGCTCGCGGCTCGCCCGGGAGCCGCCGGAACGCTCCAGGCACACGAGCCCGAGCACGCGCCGCTCGCGGTCGGAGAGGCCGGCGACGACCTGTCGGATCGCGTCGGCCCGCTCGGCGGACAGGCTGGCGAGCTCCGGGTCACCCCGGCTATCGGTGGCCGGGAGCGCCCCTAAGTCGCCCGCCCCACCGCCGCTCGCGGGCGCGTCGAGCGAGCGCAGGGTCGCCCGATCGAGATCGGCGAGCAGGCGCCGGAGCGCGGCGGGATCGGTCTCGAGCGCCGCGGCCAGCTCGGGCTCGGTCGGGATCCGCCCCTGCTCCGCGCTCAGGCGCTGGCGGACGGCGTCGAGCCGGCGCCCCTCCCGGCGGACCGAGCGCGACACCCAGTCGGCGGCGCGCAGCTCGTCCAGGATCGCTCCATTGACCCGATGCCAGAGATAGCACTCGAAGGTGGCCCCGCGCGCGGGATCGAACCGGTCGATCGCGGCCACGACGGCGAGCATGCCGCGGGCGACCAGGTCGTCGATGTCGAGATGGGAGGGGAGCGCCCGCGCTCTGCGGTGCGCGAGGAAGCGCACCAGCGGGACCGCCGAGAGCACGAGCCGGTCGCGGGCAGCCGCGTCGCCCCGCTCCGACCAGGCGCGCCACAGCCGCTCTGCCTCGGCGGGTCCGAGCCGGCACGCGGATGTCCCCGCCGAGCTCATGATCGGTGGGTCAGTGTCACGCCGCGGCGGCCGCGGCGAAACCCTCGCTCCGGCGCGATCCGCATCCCCGATTCGGGTAGGGTGCCGAGCCGGTCGCGCGGGCTCAACCCGGAGCCGGTTTCGTCCGATAGTGAGGTGATGCCGATGACGGGAGCGGGGCGGATCACCGAGAAGAGCCAGGAGGCGGAGGAGTCGCGGCCACGGATCCTGGTCGCTGACGACGATCCCGACATCCTGTTCCTGGTCTGCCGCGTCCTCCGCAAGGCCGGCTACGAGGTGATCACGGCCACGGACGGGATCGAGGCGCTCGCGCTCGCCCGTGAGCACGACCCCGACCTGCTCGTGCTCGACGTCTCGATGCCCCACGTGGGTGGCGACGCCGTCTGCGAGCAGATCCAGGAGGACGGCCCCGGCGCGCCCCCGGTGATCCTCCTGACCGCGCATGCCGAACGGTCGGCGCGCGTGAGCGGGCTCGACGCCGGCGCCGTCGACTACATCACCAAGCCGTTCGACCACGAGGAGCTGTGCGCCCGGGTCCGCGCGGTCCTGCGTACCAAGACGGCCCGGGACGAGCTCGCGGTCGAGGCGGCTACCGACGCGCTGACCGGGCTGCTCAACCGCAGCCAGCTCGGGCCGCGCGTCTCGGAGCTGGTCTCGGCGGCCCGGCGCCACGGCCGGCCGCTCGCGTGCCTGATGATCGACCTCGATCACTTCAAGGCCGTCAACGACACCTACGGCCACGCCGCGGGCGATGTCGTCCTCGCCGAGGCGGCACGCAGGTTCGACTCCGTGCGCCGCACCGAGGACGTGCTGATCCGCTACGGGGGCGAGGAGTTCCTCGCGCTCCTCCCCGACACCGACGCCGAGGGTGCCGTCGTCGTCGCGGACAAGCTGAGGGCCGCGCTCACCGCCGGCCCGGTGAGCGTCGAGACCGACGGCGGGCACGCGCTGGAGATCACCGTTCGGGCCAGCATCGGGGTTGCCTGCTGGGACGCCACGATGGCCGACGCCTCCGTGCTCGTGGCCGCCTCGGACGAGGCCCTCTACCGGGCCAAGGCGGCGGGGCGCGACCAGGTTCAGGCCGCCGCCTGACCCGATCCTCCGAACCGGCGAAGGCCCCTTCGCGTGCCCCGGGGATTGCCGGATCGCGGCGGGAGGGCCAAGATACCGGCATGACCGAGCAGCAGCCCGGCGGCGTGACCGTGGCCGGCGACACGGGCGCGATCGCGGTTGCCCGCTCGCTCGCTCGCTCGCTCACGTCCGGCCCGCTGCGCTCGACCTTCGAGCCGGCCGTCGCGGCCCTCGCTCCGGCCGGGGTCCACGGCGGCGCGCTCTATCTCCTGCGCGGCGGCATGCTGAGGTCATTTGCCGGGTCCCCTGCCCGCGTGGAGCTGCGCCTCGCCGGTGAGCTCGTCGCCGAGCTTCGCGAAACGGGACACGCCGAGGAGGGCGGGCGGCGCTACCTCGCGCTGCACGACGAGGACGGGTTCGCCGGAGCGCTCGAGCTGGCCGGTGCCGCCGACCCGGATCTGCTCGAGCTTGCGGCCGGTCTCTTCTCGCTGGCGCTTCGGCGCGACGGCGGGGTCGAGCTCGAGCGCGGCCTCCTCGGCGCCAGCAAGGCGACCGCCGTCGGGGAGCTCGCCGCCGGGCTCGCTCACGAGCTCAGCAACCCGCTGTTCGCGATGCTCGGGCTGGTCGAGTTCCTGCTCGAGGAGACCGAGCCGGGCACGAAGGCCCACCAGCGCCTCGAGCTCGTCCAGCAGAGCGGCCTGGAGATCCGCAACCTGCTGCGGCTTCTCCTCGACTTCGCGCGCGAGCCCGAGGACGAGCTCGGCACCGTCGCGCTCGGCGAGGTCGCCCGGGCCGCGGTCGCGCTCGCCCGCTGCACCAGCCCGGCCAGGGACATCGCGGTGGTCGAGCACCTCGACGGGGGGGCTGTGCTGGTCGAGGGGAGCGCCAACCGGCTTCAGCAGGCGCTGCTCCACCTGCTCACGAACGCCTACCGGGCGATCCCGCTCGGCGGCACGGTCACCGTCTCGGTGCGCCGGGAGGGCTCGTGGGCGGTCGCGACCGTGGACGACACCGGCCCCGGGATCCCGGGCGAGCTCGGGGAGCGGGTCTTCGAGCCCTTCTTCTCGACCCGTGCCGGCTCGGGCGGAAACGGGCTCGGCCTCACCCTCGCGCGCGCGATCGCGCGCATGCACGGCGGCGATCTCCAGGCCGGCGCCGCCCCCGGCCGGGGTGCTCGGCTCGAGTTGCGCGTGCCGGCGCTCGAGGAGATCCCGTGACGAGGATCCTCGTGATCGACGACGAGCCGGTCGTGCGGGCGCTGATGGCCGAGATCCTGGCACGGGCAGGCCACGACGTCGTCGACGCCGACTCCGCCGGCCGCGCGCTCGACCTGCTCGACGACAGCGAGCTCGCGCTCGTCATCTCGGACATCGTGATGCCGGGGCTGAGCGGCTTCGAGCTGCTCGACGAGGTGCGCAGCCGCCGGCCCAGCCTGCCCGTTCTGCTCGTCACCGGCTCCGGGACGCAGGACAACCTGTCCGCGGCGCTCTCGCACGGGGCCGCCGGGCTGGTGACCAAGCCCTTCACCCACGCGGAGCTGCGCGAGCGGGTCGCCGCCGTGCTCTCGCGGGCGAGCCGGGGGGAGCGCGAGGTGCGCGAGCGCGTCGTCGTCCCGGCGCTGACGAGCGCGCTCGCGCGCGCCGTCACGGCGCGGGACCTCGCCACCGGCGGTCACAGCGAGCGGCTGGTCAACCTCGCGTGCCGGCTCGCCGCCGAGCTCGCGGTCCCCGCCGCCGAGGTCGACGGGATCCGCCTCGGCGCCAGCCTCCACGACATCGGCAAGATCGGCATTCCCGACTCCGTGCTCCTGAAGCCGGGCCCGCTCGAGCGTGACGAGCGGCTGCTGATGGAGAGCCACACCCTGATCGGCGACCGGCTGCTCGAGCCGGTCCCCGAGCTCGCCGCGGCGCGTCCGATCGTGCGCTCCCACCACGAGCGCTGGGACGGGCTCGGCTACCCGGACCGTCTCGCCGGCGAGGAGATCCCGCTCGGCGCGAGGATCGTCGCGGTCGCGGACGCGCTCGAGGCGATGTCGGCGCTGAGGCCCTACCGCTCGCCGCTCGACCGGGACGTGATCGTGGCCGAGCTCGAGGCGGGGTGCGGCAGCCAGTGGGACCCGCGCGTCGTTGCGGCGGTGCTCGAGCTGATGCGGAGGGGCGTGATCGGGTTCGGCGCCGGCGGGATCGAGGTCGCGGTGGCCGGCTCCGACCCGCCCGCCGGCGTCAAGCGCGCGTCCGGATCGCGTTCGGGACGGTCTCGGCGGCCGGAGCGGCGCCGTCCGGGCGGACGCTCTCGCCCGGGCGGTGAGTGATCCTGCACCGGCGGGAGACGAGCACCAAAGCCCGGCCGCGCGGATCGTGTCACGGCCACGTCGGTCGCTCCACGGCCGGCTCTGGCCGCGGCCGGTGCAGCGGCGCTAGAATCGGTGCCGTGAGCGTGCTCGCGATCGTCCTGATCGCCTGCGCCGTAGCGGTCGTGATCGGCGCCGAGTGGCCCAGGCTGCGAGCCCGCGCGCGCTCGGGAGGCGAGGCCCGTGCCCGCCGGGAGCGCGACCGGGTCCGGGCGCAGCTTCGCGTGATCGAGGGCGACCGCGACGACTTCGCCGAGAGCGTCCGGCGCGACCTCGATCGCCTGCCGGTGATCGAGGAGCACGACGACCGCTCGCGCTGACGGGGATCAGCGCACCACGATCTCGGTCTCGACCACCCGGGTGTTGGGCAGGAGCCCCGCCACGTTCTCCGTGTTCTTCAGCTCCTGGCGATCCGAGACCCGGAGGCGCAGCCGGTGGCTGCCCGGCCGCAGGCCGGAGACGTCGAGGATCACCACGCGCCGGTGCCGGTCGAGCGTGCCCGCGCGTGGCGGGCCGCCGTCGAGCGAGTAGACGATTCCCGACGGATCGACGCCCGAGCCGGCATCGCGGACGCGCGCGAGGATGCGCCCGCCGCTCGCCCGGTGGGAGAGCAGGGTCACGCGCGGCGGCGTCGTGTCGCTGAGCCAGAGACGGAAGCGGAACGGGCCGGCGACCGCGGCCGAGCGGGTGTCGAACACAACGGTGTACGTGCCCGGCGCGGGGCGGAGAGCCGCCGCGACCGGCACCGGCATGCGGAAGCTCGTCAGGTACGGGTTCGTGACCGCCGGCAGCGCGGTCGCGCCGGCGAGGCGGTTCTCGTCGCTGCCGGCGACGATCCTCGGCTCGACGTCCACCCCGGCGCCCGTCTCGACGACCGCGACGCCGAGGTTCGCGACGGGCGACGTCACCGTCACCCGGAAGGCGACCTCCGGCCCGGGCAGGGTGCGGCCGCCGTCCGGGTAACGGTAGGCGTCGACGAGCGCCGCGGCGCCGGCCACGGTCGCCTCGTAGGTCCCGGTGCGCTCGAGCGCGGTCGCGGGAACCTGCGGCAGCGCGGGCCGGGTCACGCGGCCCCACCACGGCAGCCGCAGCCTGGCCCCCTCTCGCTCGAGCACGACGAAGCCGCTCAGCTCGGCTTCCCGCGTGTCCGCCGCCGCGGTCAGGCGCAGGGTGAGCGTCCCCGGCAGCTCGGCGGTCGCGGGCGCCGTCACCGTCGTGCCCGCGACCGCCTGCTGCGTCTCGACCGAGACGCTCCAGGTGCCGGTGCCGTCGAGCTCGACCTGCCGCTCGACGGCGTGCCCGCCCGCGGAGACGTCGACGAGCCCGAACGCGATGCTCTGCGGCGAGGCGTGGGCGGGTACGGCGGCGGCGGCCGGGAGGTCGGCGAGCCCGCCCCCCTGGCGGGTGGCGAGGGCCTCCGCGCCCGACCCCGAGCGGACGGGGCGGCCGGAAAGCACGAGGGCCGACTTCACTCGTGCGGGCGTCCATTCCGGGTGCAGCTCGAGCAGCAGCGCGGCCGCGCCGGCGACGTGCGGCGCCGCCATGCTCGTACCCGAGAGCGGCACGAATGCACCACCCGGGTAGGCGGAGAGAACGTCGACCCCCGGCGCGCTCACCTCCGGCTTCGCCAGCAGCGCGAACGGGGTCGGACCCGAGGCCGAGAAGCTCGCGACGGGCCCGGCGCCGGCCGTGGCCGCCACCGTGATCGCGCCGGCGGCCGTGCCGGGCGAGCCGATCGAGCCCCGGCCGAGGTCGAGGTAGTCGTTCCCGGCGGCGACGACTGGCACGACGCCCGCGAGGGCGGCGTTGTCGAGCGCCTGCGCGACCACGTCCTGGCCCGGCTCCAGCTCGGGCTCGCCCAGCGAGAGGTTGATCACGTCCATCCCGTCCGCGACCGCCGCCTCGATCGCGGCGACGAGCTCCGGGGAGTTGCCGTTCAGCCCGACGCCGGAGTCGGTCGGCGTCGTCAGCGCCTTGTAGTTGCCGAGGTAGGCGAGCGGGGCCACGCCCGAGACGGTTACGCCTCCCGCGGCCGTGCCGTGATTGCCGGCCGCGATCCCGGCCACATGCGTGCCATGGAACGAGTAGACCGGGTCGAACGGGCGTGATGCGTTCCGCCAGCCCGTGCCGGCGGGAGCGAAGGCGCGGGCGACGATCACCTTCGCCGTCGTGAACGCCCGGCGTCCCTTCGGGAAGCCGGGCGGCAGCGCGTACCCCGCGGGCGAGAAGTACGGGTGGGAGGCGTCGATGCCGTCGTCGATGATCCCGATCCTCAGCCCCCGTCCGGCGGTCGCGAGCGAGTCGCCCCAGACGGCCGGAGCTCCGATCAGAGCCGGCCCGTCGTTGCCGGAGAGGGCGTGGTAGCGGGCGCTCGGGTAGACGTTCACCACCCCCGGGACGGCGGCGAGCCGGCCGGCCGAGGCCGCCGGCAACGTGACGGCGAGGCCGTCGAGGACGATGCGGTAGCGCCAGCGAACCTCGGCGCCCGGGATGGACGCGTGGATCCGGGCCGTGAGCGCCCGCTGCGCGGCGTCGATCGCGGCGAGCGCCCGCCGGGCCTGACGTCCCCGACCGGGGTGCCCGAATCCTGCCCTGGCAGCGGGCGGCGGCGCCAGCTCCACGATCACCTGGACGGTGGCGGCCTCCGGACCGGGCTCGGGCCGCGCGCCGGCGCTCGCCGCCAGCGCGCCCGCGGCGACGAGGGGGAGGAGGGCTGCGAGGCCGCGCCGAACGATCACGGGATGGTAGCCGCCAGCCCGGCAGCCGTAGCCGCGCCGGCCGCGTGTCGGCACGGCTACAATGCCGCGGCACAGCGCGCGGATGTGGCGGAATTGGTAGACGCGCACGGTTCAGGTCCGTGTGGGGGCAACCCCGTGGAGGTTCGATTCCTCTCATCCGCACTCGCGACGAAGGGCAACGCGTAACACGTCTCCCCACGATCCGTAGCTCGGACCACCCCGTTTCGGCATCAAGGCGGCAGCCGTGGGCGCCGATGCCCCCGTTCGTGGAGCGCGTGCTGCGGTTGACACGCTGGGCCCGCGGACAGCGGGTCGTGAATGTCCTCGTGACCGTCGTCGCGCTCGGCGTCTCGGCGCTCGCCGCCCGGCACTTCGCCGCCGCCGGCTGGCCGTTCCAGAACGCCGACCCGCTCCTGGTCGCGGCCTCCGGTCTCCTGTTCGTGCTCACGTTCCCGCTCAAGGCGTTTGGCTGGCACCGCCTGTTCGTCCCCTCCCAGCGGCCGGAGGCGATCTCGCTCGCGGCCGCGAACGGTGCCGCGTCGGTGTCCGGCGCCGCGCTGCCCGGCCGCTTCGACGACGCGGTCCGGATCGCGGTCGTGCGGCGGTACCGGAGCTGCCCGTCCGGGGTCTCGACGCTCGCTCTCTCCCTCTTCACGCTCGGCCTGATCGACGCCGCGGCGCTCGCGCCGCTCAGCGCGGCCGCCGCCGCCACCTCGACCGGCTCGCCGGCCGTGCGGGCCGGCCTCGCGCTCGTCGCCGCTGGCGGTCTCGGCGCGGCGCTCGTGGTCGGCTTCCTCCCACGCCTGATGGCGAGCGGCCGACTGATCCGCTTCCGGGTCGCCCGCTGGATCGGGCAGCGGCTTACCTCGCGCAGGGACGCGTGGCGGGCAGCGCTGCTCGTGCTGGCGTCGTGGAGCGTGCGCGCGGTCGCGCTGTTCCTCCTGCTCGCGGCGTTCGACGTACGGATCTCGTTCCCGCTTGCGATCGGCTTCCTCTGCGCGAGCGCGGCGTCGAGCGCGCTCCCGATCGCTCCGGCCGGGGCCGTCACACAGGCGGGCGCCGGGGCGGCGCTCCTGGTTGCCTCGGGCGTCGGCGTGCAGCGCGCGATCGACTTCGCCGTCTCGGCGCAGGCGCTCTTGATTCTCGCGGGCGCTGCGGTGGTCGCATTCGCGGCCGTCTGGCACGCGGGCCAGCGGCTCGCCGAGCGGTCGCGCGCAGCCTAGTGCACCGTCCGGGGAATACCGCACAGCTCTGGCGGCTGCAAAGCGGCGCCAGGCGGCGTCCTCGGTCGCGCCAATATGCCTGCAGTGGGGTATCCGCGTGACGCCCCTTTGTGCCGATTCC
>JADLFG010000075.1 GCA_020845695.1 Thermoleophilia bacterium
CCGCGAAAAACGAACCCCGCCCGGCCCCATCGCTTCCTCACAGCCCTACTCGTCGCACACCTCGTCGCCAGCCTCCACCAACGCGCTCAAGCGCCGGCAGCCGCCCTTCGTGAAAGATCCGGGCTAGGCGGCTCGAGCCAGGCTCAGGCGGTGCCGGGCAACATGCTCTCGAGCGGCAGACGCTCAGGACCCTTGTAGCGGTGGAGCTCGACGAACGCATCCGCGGCCTGCGGATCGAAGCCGGGGCAGGTCGCGAGCTTCGTCCACGCCGTCAGGGCGACGCGGTCGCCGAGCTCGGGCAGCGGCGCCACGATGATTCCCTTGCGGTCCGACCGCTCGTACCAGGCGCGGATCGCGGCGACCGTCGGCTCCGGCACGTCCTTGCCGTACTGGACCGCGATCCCGCCGTGCTCGAGCGAGTGAAGCAGGTGGCGCTCCCCGGGCGGTTCCTCGTAGATGTTCCAGATCGCCGGCTGGACGTCGTGGGGGCCGCTCGTCGGCGGGAACGAGTTGTACTCGAAGCCCTCCTCGAGCTCCTCCACGTGCTGCCGCCCCTGCGAAGGGAACGTCTCCTGGACACAGCCGGCATCCGCGAGCGCCGACGCGTCCGCACCGCCGAGCGTGGTCGCGAGCACGACCGCGACCACGACCGCGACGACGGCCGCGCCGGCCCCGAGCAGCAACAGCCGCGCGCCACGACCCTGGCGCGGCTCGCCGGGCTGGCGCGGCGCCGGCTCCACCCGCCGCTCGCGGCGCAGGCCGGCGGCGGGACCTGACCGCTCCTTGGGAGCCTGCACCGGGCGCGGTGGCGGCGGCGTCCTTCGCTGCTTGCGCTTGTCCACGGGCGCAGGGTATCAGCCTCCCCCGGCCTGTCCCGCCGCCAGGAACGCCGCCACGGCCTCCCGGTCGGCGACGACGGGGCAGGGCGGCAGCGCCGCGAGGAAGGCCCGGCCGTAAGCCCTCGTGCGGATCCGGGCGTCGAGAATCGCGACCACGCCGCGGTCGTCCCGGGTGCGAATCAGGCGGCCGAAGCCCTGGCGCAGCGCGAGCACCGCGACGGGAAGGCTGTACCCCGAGAACCAGTCGCCGCCCGCGGCCGCGATCCGCTCGCAGCGCGCCTGGACGAGCGGGTCGTCCGGCGGCGCGAACGGGAGCTTCTCCAGCACGAGCAGGGAGAGCGACTCGCCCGGCACGTCGACGCCCTGCCAGAACGTCTGCGTCGCAACGAGCACCGTCTCGACCTCGGCGCGGAACCGCTCGAGCAGTCGCTCGCGCGGAGCGTCTCCCTGCCGGAGCACCGGGTAGGGCAGCCGCCGCTCGATCCTGCCCGCCAGCTCGTCGAGCGAGCGGTAGGAGGTCGTCAGGACGAGCGCCCGCCCCCGCGAGAGCTCGCAGAGCGCGACGATCTCGTCCGCGAGCCGTTCGTAGACTCCCGGGGCCCGGGGCTCGGGGAGGCCGCGCGGCACGTACACGAGCGCTTGCGCGGCGAAGTCGAACGGCGAGTCGAGCGCGAGCTCCCGGGCGTCGTCGAGCCCGAGCCGCGCCCGCAGGAACGGCGCCTCGAGCGTCGCCGACACGAGCACCGCGGTCAGACCGGTGTCCCAGACCGCCTCCCGCAGCGCGGCGGACACGTCGACCGGGGCCCAGGCGAGCCCGCCGGGCTCCGCCCAGGCGACCCGATCGGGATCGAGCTCGAGGCACGCCTCGACGTCGGTCAGCGCCCCCAGCGCCCGGCGGGCGAGAGCGTCCCCCTCCTCCCCGCTCCCCGCGAGCTCCTCGGCGAGCGCACCGAGCAGCTCCCCGAGCTCCGCGGCCGCGGACACGGCCCGGCCGACATCGTCCGGCCCGAGCCTCCGGCGGCCCGAGCGCGGCTCGAGCGCCGAGACGAGCGAGCGGCCCGCCCGCTCGAGCTCCCGCAGCGCGCGGGCGGGCGGCGACGCACCCCGCGCCCGGGCCGCTCGCTCCACGTCCCGGGCGAGCCGGTGGAGGCCCGCGAGGGTGACCCTGCCACCGAACCACGACGCCGCCGCGTCCTCGAGCCGGTGCGCCTCGTCGAAGACGACGGCGTCGTGCTCGGGCAGCACGGAAGCATCACTGCCCCGGGCCCGCACCGCAGCGTCGGCGAGGTAGAGCGCGTGGTTCGTGACGACGAGCTCGGCGTCCGCGGCGCGCGCCCTGGCAGCCTCCGAGAAGCAGACGCCGCGCGCGGGACAGCGCCGTCCCAGGCAGCGGTCGCCGCCGACGGCCAGCTCCGCCCACAGCGACGGGCGCGGCTCGAACGGGAGCTCGGCCCGGTCGCCCGTCGCCGTCGTCTCGAGCCACCCGGCAAGTTGCTCGTACTGCGCCGCGTCCTCCGGGCTGCGAAACAGCGCCCCGGCCGAGCCGCCCAGCAGGGCCAGCCCGTCCAGGCTGTGCCGGCAGAGGTAGTTCTCCCGCCCCTTGAGCAGGGCATGGCCGACGGCCCGCCCGAGCGCTGCCGCGGCAGCAGGCAGATCGTGGACGACGAGCTGCTCCTGGAGCGCCTTCGTCGCGGTCGCGACCACCACCCGCCGCCCCGACGCCAGCGCCGGCACGAGGTAGGCGAGGCTCTTGCCCGTGCCGGTGCCGGCCTCGGCCAGCAGGTGCTCGCCGCGCTCGAGCGCGTCGGCGACCGCCCGCGCGAGCGCCGCCTGCTCCGCGCGCGGCTCGAACGCGGGCAGGACCCGCTCCAGGCGCCCGCCCGGCCCGAAGACGTCGTCCACCTCGCGGAGGCTAGACGATCGCCCGCGGGCGTACACTGCCGCCGGTGCTCATCCCACGCATCGGCGCGGTCTTCCTCCTGATCGGCTACGGGTTCGCGGTCGCCCAGGTCGGAAGGCTGATGTACGTGGTCGCGAGCGAGGGCTACTCGAGCTGGACCGGGCTCGCGATCCTCGTCGCGCCGGTCGGCGTGGTCGGGATCGCCTCCGCCCTGCTCGTCCTCTGGCGAAAGCCGCTCGGCGTCCGCCTCGCCTGGCCGTTCTGCGCGCTGCTCGTGATCCTCGCCGTGATCACCTTCTTCGAGCTGCCGCCGGTCGGTGGCTTCCTCGACGATTACGAGCGAGCGTCGCTCGAGCGCGGCGTCGACGTTCCTCCCTACCAGGCCGACCGCGGGATCACGGCCGAGGAGTACATCGAGAGCCAGATTGGCGACATCCGCGGCCAGGGCGCGCTCGGGTCGGTCGCCACCGTCGTGATCTACGGGGCCACCGTGCTGCGCGGCTCCCGCACGCGGCCGAAGCCGGCACAGGTCTGAAGCCCCCGGCCGGGTCGTCCGGCGCCGCCGCTACGCTTGTTGGCCCCGTGAAGAGGAGGCGCTGACGGTGGAGATCGTTCTGCTCGTCGCGGGCCTGGCGGCCGGCGCGCTCGCAACCTGGCTCGCGACACGGCCGCGGCTCGCCCGGCTCGAGGCGGCGCTCGAGCACGAGCGGCGCGCCGCCGTCACCGAGGCCGACCGCCAGGAGCGGCTCGAAACGGCGCTCAAGACGCTCTCCGCGGACACGCTGCGGGAGCTGCAGCGCGACGCGCGGGACGACCTCGCGGAGCGCCAGCGGGCGATCGAGCGGATGATCGGGCCGCTCAAGGAGTCACTCGACAGGGTCGACTCAGAAGTGCGGGAGATCGAGAAGGCCCGCAGCGAAGCCTACGGCGCCCTGCGCTCGCAGCTCGGAACGCTCGCGGAGACGCAGGAGCGACTGCGAGCCGAGACCTCGAGCCTGGTCACCGCGCTGCGCGCCCCGGCGGTGCGCGGACGCTGGGGCGAGATCCAGCTCCGGCGTGTCGTCGAGGCCGCGGGCATGCTCGCCTACTGCGACTTCGTCGAGCAGGCCGTCGCGACCGGCGGCAGCGGGACCCTGCGGCCCGACCTCGTCGTCCGCCTGCCCGGCGCCAAGCAGGTGATCGTGGACGCGAAGACCCCGCTCGCCGCCTACCTCGAGGCGCTCGCTGCGACCGACGAGGAGACGCAGCGCGCCCGGCTTCGCGACCACGCGCGCCAGGTGCGCGAGCACGTCGGCAAGCTCAGCCAGAAGGCGTACTGGGCACAGTTTCAGTCGACGCCCGATTTCGTCGTCCTCTTCATCCCCGGCGACCCCTTCTTCGCCGCCGCGCTCGATCAGGACCCGTCGCTTCAGGAGGACGCGTGGCGCCAGCGCATCATCCTCGCGACGCCGAGCACGCTGATCGGCCTGCTCTTCGTCGTCGCCTACGGCTGGCGGCAGGAGAAGCTCGCCGAGAGCGCCCGTGCCGTCAGCGCGCTCGGTTCCGAGCTGCACGAGCGGCTGCGGACGCTTGCCGGGCATTTCATCAAGCTCGGGCGCAGCCTCGACACGGCCGTGGGCGCGTACAACGAAGCTGCCGGCTCGCTCGAGCGCCGCGTGCTCGTGACCGCGCGGCGGTTCTCCGAGCTCGGTGTTCCCGCGGCCCAGGAGATCCCCGAGCCCGAGCCGGTAGAGCGCGGCACACGCCTGCTCGAGGCTCCCGAGCTGGACGCTGGCACCCGCCCCGGCGAGCTCGACCCGGCCGAGCGCGACGCCGCCTAGCCGCCGCCGGCCGGACCCGGTGGATGAAAGCGGCGTTAGGCTGCGTTTGCACTGGTGACGACCATCGTTGGACGACGGGAAGAGAGGGCTTGACGTGGGCGCAGGCGACGTGCGTGACGTGATCATCATCGGCGGTGGCCCCGCCGGCTACACGGCGGCGCTCTACACGGCGCGGGCGAACCTGAGCCCGCTCGTCGTCGAAGGCGTCGCCTGGGGCGGCCAGCTCATGATCACGAGCGACGTCGAGAACTTCCCGGGCTACCCGGAGGGGGTGCTCGGGCCGGAGCTGATGCAGGACTTCCGCAGCCAGGCGGAGCGCTTCGGCGCCGAGCTCGTCACCGACGACGTCACGCGGGTCGACCTGTCCGCGTCGCCGTTCGGCGTCTGGATCGGCGACGAGGAGCACCGGGCCCGCACCGTGATCTTGGCGACGGGCGCCACCGCCCGCCAGCTCGGCCTCGAGTCGGAGCGGGCGCTCCAGGGTCGCGGTGTCTCCTACTGCGCGGTCTGCGACGCCGCTTTCTTCCGCGACCAGAGCGTCGTCGTCGTCGGCGGCGGCGACTCCGCGCTCGAGGAAGGGACGTTCCTCGCGAAGTTCGCGTCCAGGGTCACGATCGTCCACCGCCGAGACGAGTTCCGAGCCTCGCCGATCATGGTCGACCGCGCCCGCGCGAACGAGAAGGTGGACTTCCTCCTCGACTCCGTCGTCGTCGACGTGCTCGGGCAGGACGAGGGCCGCGTCACCGGGGTCGTGGTCGAGCACGTGAAGAGCGGCGAGCGCACGACCCTCGCCGTCGACGGCCTGTTCGTCGCCATCGGGCACGACCCGACGACGGCGCTCGTCCGGGACCAGCTCGAGCTCGACGAGGCCGGCTACGTCGTCACGAGGGGGAGGTCGACCGCGACGAGCGTCACCGGCGTGTTCGCCGCCGGCGACGTCCAGGATCACGTCTACCGCCAGGCCGTGACCGCGGCCGCCTCCGGTTGCCAGGCCGCGCTCGACGCGGAGCGCTACCTCGCCGCGCTCGAGGCTGGCGGGAGCGCAGCGGGCGCGCCCGAGCCGTCCCGGGCCTCGTAGAGGCGCGCCTCGACCCAGCCCTGCAGACGCTCGACCGCGGCCAGGTCGGCCTGCGCCGAGGCGATCTCGGCAAGCTCCGCGGCGGCGCCCGGAGGCCCGAGCAGCCCGAGCGCCTGCAGCCGCGCCACCGCCTCCGGCGGTAGCTCGAGCCGGGCCTCGCGCTCGAGCGCAGCGGCGCGCAGCCGCCGCCGCGCCCGCTCGATCCGCGCGGCAAGCGCCGCCGCCTCGGCAGCGAGCGAGTCCGCGTAGACGGCCAGATCGACGGAGCGCATGCCCCCGAGCGTACGCGCGCGGCCGTGCCCGATCGCGCGCCGATCGCGCCGGAACCGTGGCGGGTCCGTCAGGAAAACCGGTCGATCCTGCTGGCCGGGCAGAGGTCGGCGAGCACACACTCCGTGCACGCCGGCCCGCGCGCGCGGCAGACACGGCGGCCGTGGGAGATGAGGAGATGCGGCAAGCGGGCCCAGTCCCCGCGGGGCACCAGCCGCTGGAGGTCACGCTCGATCCGTGCGGGATCGTCGTGCCGGGTCAGCCCGAGCCGCTGCGAGAGCCGGCGAACGTGGGTGTCGACGACGATCCCCTGGACCGCACCCCGCTCGGCCGCGACGACGTTCGCGGTCTTGCGCCCGACGCCCGGCAGGCGCACGAGGTCGTCGACGGCGAGCGGGACCTCGCCGCCGTACCGCTCGACCAGCACGCGCATGGCACCACGGAGGTTGCGCGCCTTCTGCCGGTAGGTACCGGTGGGGCGCACGTCTGCCTCGAGGCGCTCGAGCGGCGCCGCCAGGTAGTCCTCCGGGCGGCGGTAGACCGAGAACAGATCCTCGGTGACCCGGTTGACGGTTGCGTCGGTCGTCTGGGCGGAGAGCATCGTCGCGACGAGCAGCTCGAGGTCGGTGCGGAAGCGCAGCGCGATCGCGGCATCGGGGTGAGCGGCCGCGAGTCGCTCGACGATCGGCCCGATTCGCGCCCGCCGCGAGCCGACCCGCCTGCGGGCCTCATGGACGTAGCTTCGCGCCATCGCTCCACGCCGGCGAGGCGGCCCCGGCAGCGGCGCCCCGGAGCCGCACGGGCAGGCGCGGGCCCGCGCACACCCGGTCGAGCGCGGGGCAGCCGGCGCACGTGAGCTCATCCGGGGTCGGCTCGAATCGTCCGGAGCGGATCGGCTCGATCGCGGCGACGAGCTCCGCCTCGAGCGCCGGCAGGTCGGCGCTCGAGAGCACGGTCGAGACGGGCTCGTCTGGACGCTCCAGGAAGGAGTAGACGACCTCGACCTCCTCCGCCCCGGCCTTCAGCGCGGCGAGCGCGTAGACGAGCCGCTGCAGCCGGTAGTCCGACTCCACCACCGCGGCGGGCTCGAGCTCTCCGAGCCGGTGCGTCTTGTAGTCGACGACCAGGGCCGCCGGACCGGAGCGCGCGATCGCGTCGAAGCGTCCGTGGACGAGCACTCCGTCGTGCTCGAACGCGAACGGCCGCTCGGTGCCCTGATCCTGCAGCGCGGCCAGGCGGCGAGCCAGCGCCGACCCGTGCCACGCGGCAACGAGCACGCCGGCCCGGGCCAGGTCGGACGGCGTCGCCTGCGGGTAGCGGCTCCGGACGAGCGTGACCGCCTGCTCGGGCCCGGCGCCGGCTTCGAGCGCGGCGTGCACCGCGTCGCCGAGCTCCATCGCGTCGAGCCCCGCTTCCGCCCCGGGGCCGGGCGCCTCGCGCGCGGCGGAGACGCCGGCCACCCGCTCGACCCAGAAGCGGTAGGGGCAGCGGGCGAAGAGCGCGAGCGCGCTGTAGGAGACGCGCCTGACGATGCGGGCGGGCACGGCCGGCGGCTGCGGGAGCTCCGGCAGCTCGAGCACGGGCGCCGGCTGCTGCTCGGGCGCGGACCGAAACAGCTCGAGCTGCTCGCCGGCCTCGGTTCCGCCCGGCCGCTCCGCGTCGGTACCGTCCGGCCGCTCCGCGTCGGGTAGCGCCCGGGCGACCCTGACGAGCACCCGGGCGCCGCCGCAGTCGAGCTCGACCGGCCCGTCCGCGTCGATCGCCGCGCCGAGGCGCTCGAGCACCCAGCCGATCGGCGTCCGCTCGGCGCCCGGACGGGCCGGGTCGAGAGCGCCGGACACGATCAGGCGGTCGATCGCCCGGGTCATGGCCACGTAGTAGAGCCTGCGGCTCTCCTGCTCCCGGGCGGCGCGCTCGGCCTCGCGCACGTCCTCGTAGCCCAGCACGCCCACCCGCTTCCCCGACACCGGGTCGGCGACCCGGAACCCGAGCCTCCCGTCGGGCAGGCAGAGGATCTCGTCGGCGGCGGCCGGCGCGCCCGTCCGGCCCGCGTCGCAGACCACCACAACCCGGAACTCGAGCCCCTTGGCCGCGTGGATCGTCAGGAGCCGCACGGCCTGCGCGTTCTCGTCCTCGGCGACCGCCTCGACCTCGCGCGCGCCGGCGGTCTCCTGGTCGCGCACGAAACGGACGAACCCCTCGAGGTCGGGCCCGCGCAGCTCCTCGTAGGAGCGCGCGAGCCGCGCGAGCTTGCGCAGGTTGGCGTAGCGGCGACGTCCGTCCCAGCGGGCGAGCACGGCCAGGTCGTAGTCGTGCTCGACCACGATCCGCTCGCACAGGTGCTCAAGCCCGGCGACCGGCGCGAAGGCGCACAGGCGGTCGTAGCGCTGGCGGAACGCCTCGACGAGCCTCCGGTCGCGGTCGTCGAGCCCCGGGGGCGGCTGGCGCTCGAGCCCGGTGAAGAGCGGCCCGCGGCTCGCGTAGCGCAGCAACGCGAGCGCGTCGTTCGAGACGCCGACGAGCGGCGAGGCGAGCACGGTGACGAGCGCCTCGTCGTCGTAGCGATTCTGGAGCAGACGCAGGTAGGCAAGCAGGTCGACGACCTGCTGCTGGCCGAAGTAGCCGCGCCCGGTTGCCCGGAACGTCGGCAGCCCCAGCTCCCGCAGGGCCTCCTCGTAGAGCTCGGCACTCGTGCCGGCCGCGAAGAGGAGCACGACCTCGCCGGGCTCGCAGACGCCGTCGTCAACGAGCGCGCGCACCCGCCGGGCCACGTGGAGCGCCTCGGCGCGGCGCCAGCCGGTGCCGCCGCCCCGAAACGCCGCCTTGTCGGTCACGAGCAGCTCGACCGCCGGCCCGGTCGCGGGATCGGCGAACCGGCCGGCCGCCTCGAGCGGCTCGAAGCCATCGCCGAAGCCCGAGGAGAAGACGTGGTTGACGACCGAGAGCACCTCCGGACGGGAGCGGTAGTTGCGAGTCAGGGCGAGCAGGCCGGCGCTGCGGGCTCGCCGCTCCCGGAAGACCTCCACGTCCGCGTGGCGGAAGCGGTAGATCGACTGGAACTCGTCCCCGACGAAGAAGAGGTCGGCGTCGTCCGCGGCGACGAGGTCGATGAGCTCGCACTGGAGGCGGTTCGTGTCCTGGAACTCGTCCACGAGCAGAGCCCGGAAGCGAAAGCGGGTGTGCTCGCGCACCCCCTCGCCGGAGCGCAGAAGGTCGCGGGCGACGAGCTGGAGATCCTCGAAGTCGAGCGCCGACTCGCGTTCCTTCGCGGCCCGGTAGGCGCCGTCGAAGCGGCGGAGCAGCTCCTCGAGCAGCGCGCGATCACGAACGGCCAGCTCCTCGAGCGCCCGGCCGTCGCAACCCGGGTCGCCGGCAGCGGCCCCCGGGTCCTCGAGCGGCAGCGCGAGCGGCAGGCCGGCGGAGCGGAGTCGCTCGTGCACGGCGGTCAGCATCGTCTCGAGCCCCCGGGCGCCGTAGGTGGTGAGCAGGCGCAGCCGCTCGGGGTCGCGGTCGGCGCAGTGCTCGGCCAGCGCGACCTGGAACGCCGCCGCGCGGACGACCCGCGCCTGGCTGTCGTCGAGGACGCGGAAGCGCGGGTCGACGCCGGCCTCGAACGGGTGGGCCCGCAGGAGCCGCGCGCAGAACCCGTGGATGGTCGAGATCCACGCCCGGTCGAGCTCCCGGGCGAGATCGCGGCGGCCGGCGTCCGAGAGTCGCCGGCGGATGCGCTCGCGCAGCTCACCCGCTGCCCGCTCCGTGTACGTGATCACGAGCACCGAGTCGATCCCGAGCCCGCGCTCGGTCACGGCCCTGGCGAAGCGCTCGACCAGCACGGTCGTCTTGCCGGTGCCCGCCCCCGCGGAGACGAAGACGACGCCGTCCGCCCCGATCGCGGCGAGCTGCTCGGGGTTGACGAGCGGCGCGGCGGTCTCCCCGCCGTCCTCCCCGGTCATGCCCGCGCGACCCGGCACATCGGCCAGCTCTCGCACCACGAGGGGCACCCGTCAGACCAGCGCGGGTCGTGGCGCACGTCACCGGCCCGGATTCGCGCCGCGGCCTCGCGGGCACGGCCGGCGGCGAGCTCTACCTGCCCCCAGAACGCGTCCTCGTCCAGGTAGTCGCGCGGAGCGAGGCCGGGGAGGTCGTCGCGTGCCTCGGCCCGCAGGAGCCCGCGCGCCTCCCGCTCGCCGGAGAGCGAGCGGTAGAGGCCCCCGAGCGGCTCGATCCCGCAGAGGTCGCGAAGGGCGAGCACGTACAGCGGCACCTGGAGGCGGCAATCGGACTCGATCCGGGCCGCCGAGTGGGCGGCACCGGACTTGTAGTCCTGGACGATCCCGCGCGCCGAGAACGGGTCGACGTCGATCCGGTCGATCTTGCCGCTGACGGTGAAGCCGCCGAGATCGAGGCCCCGCTGGAGCTCGGCTGCCGCCCGGTCGGTGCCGAACGAGACCTCGAAGCGCCGCGGCACGAGCGGCAGGCCCAGCTCGACGTCGCGGCGCAGGAACTGCTCGAGGTCGCGGGCCAGCGTGCCGGTCAACTCGAGCAGGGCCACCTCCGGGAACTCGCCGCGGGCCTGGCCGCGGACGGCGTCGTCGAGGCACTCGCGCAGGAACTCGACCGCCTCCTCGAGCCGCGCCGGGTCGACGGTGTCGCTGCCGAAACGCCGGGGGAGCCCGTCGAAGAACCGGTGCAGGGCGGCGTGCGCGACCAGGCCACGGAGCTTCGCGTCGATCTCGGCGTCGATCCGACGCGGGCTGACGACGCGATCGACGAACCACATCGACGAGCAGTCGAGCATCCGCTCGAGCTCCGTCGCGGAGAAGCGCGCGAGGCCGCCGAGCCGGTCGGTCACCGCCGGGGCAACGAGCCGGGTCGGCCGCGAGAACGCGGTGAGCGCCCGCTCGATCTGCCGTTCCCAGCCGCCGGCCCGGGCGAGCGAGCGAGCGGCCCCCTCGTCCTCGGCGGCGAGCGCCGCCACCGCTCGCAGCCGCTCCCGCGCGGTCGGGGCGAGGTGCAGCTCCCACGTGAGGCGCGAGAGCGGGCGGCGACGGGTCGCGCGCTCCACGTCCTCCGCCGCGAACCGGGAGCGGACCTCGTCCCAGAACGGGCTCGGCTCGAGCGGTCGCCCGTCGTCGGTCGCGGCCTCGCGGACGAGGTAGAGGCGCCGCCAGGGCCGGGTGCACGCCGTGTAGAACAGGTAGCGGTCGAACGCGACCCGGTCGGCGCGCACGAGCCGGCGGCGGGGGCGGCCGAGCTCCTCGAGCGCCCGCAGCCGCTCGTCCGGCAGGAACGGCGACTCGCTCACGCGACGCGGGAGCACCCCTTCCTCGAGGCCGAGCACGAACACGACGTCGAAGCGTCTGGTGCGGGCCCGCAGCAGATCGAGCACGGTGACCCGGCCGGGGTCGCGCGCGCGCGTCGCCACCGTCACCTGCTCGAGCGCGGCGACGAGCTCCTCCCGGCCCGCCCGGCGCCCGAGCGCCGCCCAGCTCTCGAGCTCGTCGAGGAGCGCCCCGACCGCCTCGTCGACGCGCAGGTCGAGCTCGAGGGACTCGGTGACCACGGGAGCCTCCGGACTCCAGGCTGCCTGGAGCAGCGCCCGGCAGAGCGCCCGCACCGTCTCCGCGGGCGTGCCGGGGCCGCGCAGGAGGTCGAGCGCAGGCAGCGGGTGGCCGAGCAGGCGGACCGCCTCGGCCTCGACCCGCGGCGGCGCCGAGATGGCACGGCCCCGCAACCTCCCCTCGACGAAGTCGCTGCGGTTCCGCGACAGCCCGGAGTAGGGGGAGCGCAGGAACGCGAACAGGTCTGCCCGGGAGCCGTCGAGCCAGGCGAAGCGCAGAACGCCGAGGAGGGCGCGGCCGAGCGCGGTGCGCCCGAGCCGCAGCGGGCCGTCGACCGCGTAGGGGATGCCGAGCGCCGAAAACACGGTCTCGAGCGGCGCCCGCACCCGCTCGATCGACGGGACGACCACGGCGATTCCGTCCGCGGGCGCGCCGGTGCCGAGCAGAGCCAGGATCTCGCCACCGACGAGCTCGAGCGCGGCCCGGGTGCCGGAGCCTTCGAGGAACCCGATCGCGCCGTCGAGCGGCGGCGGCTCCGGAGCGCCGTCCTCGAACAGCTCGCGCTCGAGGTAGGCCAGCGCTGGCCCGTCGTACCAGGACCGGGCGGGGAGCTCGGCGATCCCGTCGCCGGCGAGCCCGGCAAGGTCGCCCGCGACGCGCTCGAGCGCCTCGAACGCCGGTCGTCCAGGCTCGTACGGCAACGCGACGCACACCTCGCCACGCCCGGCGAGCGCCTCGAGCAGCGCCCACCGCGCCCCGGAGAGGTCCTCGAAGCCGTACACGAGCACGGGAGCCCCGTCCCACGCGGCGAGATCGCCGGCGGCGAGCCCCGCGGCGCTCGCCAGGCGAAGCTCCTCGTCCCAGACCCCCAGCCGGTCGAGCTCGTCGCGGTAGGCGCCGTAGAGGCGACCGAGGCCGCCGTCCACCTCGTCCGGGTCGACCCGGCCACCGGCGAGCACGGCGATCGCGTCGCCGAGCGCATCGGCGAAGCCGCGAAAGCGACACGACCGGGAGAGCGGCCCGGCGCCGGCGCGCGCCGCCAGCTCGCCGAGGAGGAGTGCCCGCTGCGCGCGGCCGAGCAGGGGCCGGTGGGGAGCGCTCCGGACGATCCGCTCGACGAGGTCGTCGAACGTGCCGATCGAGCCGCCGAGAAGGACCGGAACGCGGGTCAGGAGCTCGCGCTCGATCCGTTCCACCTCGCCCCGGTCGGGAACGACGAGGAACGGATCCCGGTCGAGCGCGGCGACGTAACGATCGAGCAGGCTGGCGACCTTGCCGGCGTTCGCCGGGCCGACGAGCAGAGCCAGCGGCACCGGGCTATCCTAGCGAGCGCTCCAGACGACCCCGCGCGCGGGGACCACAAGACCACCCGGCGCGGCGGGTGGAGCGAGGACATCGTCCCCGCTCCACCGGACGTCATTCTCTTACGCCGCGGACTTCGGCCGGCGCCCGCGGCGTGCCGCCGCACGACCGGGCAGCGTCCCGGCGCAATCGTCACAGAGATCCGCAACCTTGGCGCCGCGGCGCGCGTCGGAATACGTGAGGCGGAGCACCGCCCCTTTTCCTTCGCCGACTTCCTTCCCGCAACTATCGCAGACCAGCACTGTCTTTCTCGCCATCCCGTCCCTCCCACGCGATCCGATTGTCGGGTGGAGATCATAGACGAAAATCCCTGGCGCTATTGGTCGCGACCACCCGAATTGCGCGGAAGCGAATGCGCGTGCCAATGCAACCGCGTTGAGCGGTCACCATTCGGATCCTGGGCTGATCAGGCCGCGATCTTCGCCGCGATCTCGCGCTCGAGACGCTCGTCCGCGCGGGCGCGCGTGATGATCGCCTGCTGCGGGCCGAAGGCCGCACGCGTCCTGGCCGCGCGCGCCTCGTTCCAGAGCGCTTCGATCCGCTCCCCGAGTCGCCGCGCCTCGGCGCCCTTGGCCGGGTCGTGGGCGATCGAGAGCTCGTGCCACAGCCGCGCGCGCTGTTCCGTGAGCTCCTCGAGCTCGCGCTTGATCTCGTGCAATGTCCTTGGCTCGGTCATCACCCTCGAAAACGTCCGGCCTCGACCGTCTATTCCGCCCGGCTCGGGGTCCGCGAGCGCGTAGACTGGCGCCCGTGGGCGAGCGCACGATCGTGGTTCTCGAGGGGGACGAGACCGGGCAGGAGCTGCTCGAGGAGGCGCTTCGCGTCCTCGCCGCCGACGTGATCGCGGTCGAGATCGGGTTCCCGCGTTTCGATCTCTCGCTCGGGTCGCGCCGGCGCACCGGCAACGCGATCGTGCACGAGGCCGCCCGCGCGATCGTCACCTCGGGGCTCGGGCTGAAAGCGGCCACGGTCACGCCGGAGAGCGCGGGCGACGTCGGCAGCCCGAACAGGATCCTGCGCGAGGAGATCGGGGCGAGCGTGATCGTCCGGACCGGGCGCCGGATCCCCGGAGTGGCCCCGATCGGGGGCGTGCATGCGCCGATCTCGGTCGTCCGGATGGCGGTCGGCGACGCGTACGGCGCCCGCGAATGGCGCGAGGGCGACGGTGACGGCGAGGTTGCGTACCGAACCGAGCGGATCGAGCGACGGGTGTGCAGGTCGGTGGCGGAGTTCGCCTTCCGCCACGCGGCCCGGATGCGGGCCACGGTGTTCGGCGGGCCCAAGTACACCGTCAGCCCCGTGTACGAGGGGATGCTGAAGGAGGAGATGGACGCTGCCGCCGCCCGTCATCCCGAGATCGGCTACGCGCCGCAGCTGATCGACGCCACGTTCGCGCTGCTGCTCGCCTCGGCCGGCGACCCGCTCGTGATCCCGGCGCTCAACCGCGACGGGGACATCCTCAGCGACTTCGTGCTGCCCCTGTTCGGCTCGATCGCCGGCTCCGAGTCCCTCGTCGTCGCGTTCGGCGACGACTACGCACCGAGCGCGATCATGGCGGAGGCCGCGCACGGCACGGCGCCCGCGCTCTTTGGCAAGAACGTCGCCAACCCGCTCGCGATGATCCTCGCGAGCGCGGCGCTCCTGTCGCACATGTCCGACCACGCGGCGCAGACCGCGGGGCGGGCGGTCCGCGAGGCGAGCCTCGAAGCGGTCGCCGGCGGCGTGCGCACCGCCGACCTCGGCGGCCACTCGTCGACGACGGAGTTCACCGACGAGGTGATCCGCCGGACGAGGCAGAAGCTCGAGGTCTGGTCGACGCTCGCCGAGGTGTGACCGGCCTTCGCCGTTCCCTGCGCGACCTCGATCCGAAGCTACCGCGCGCCGTCTGGACGCTCGAGGGCGGCGTGCTCGTCAACTCGTTCGGAACCGGGATCATCGTCGCGTTCCTCGTCATCTACCTGCACAACGTGCGCGGGTTCGCGCTCGGCACGTCCGGCCTCGTGATCGCCGCGATCGGCGGGGCGGGGCTCGTGTGCGCGCCGCTGTTCGGCCTCGCGGTCGACCGGATCGGCGCGCGCCGCACGCTGGCGGCAGCCCTCGTGCTCGCGGCCGCCGGGCACGGGCTGTTCGCCCTCGTGAGCAGGCCGTGGCACGCCTTCCTGCTGGCCGCGCTCGCGGGCGCCGGGAGCGGCGCGTTCTGGACGTCACAGCCGAGCCTGCTCGCCGGCCTGGCCCCCCCGGAGCGCCGGCACGCCGCCTACGCGGTGCAGCGAAGCGCGTACGCGCTCGGGATCGGCCTCGGCGGCTTCGCCGGCGGCCTGATCGCGACGACGTCGCGGCCCGGGTCGTTCACGGTGCTGTTTGCGCTCTGCGCGGGCACCAACGCCGCCTTTCTCGCCGTGCTCGCCGCGGTCCCGGAGGTGCCGCCGCCACCGCGCGCGGCGGACGGGTCGCGGCAGCGGGGCGGCTACCGGGAGGTGCTCCGCCACCGCCCGTTCATGGGGATCGTGCTGCTCAACTTCCTGCTCGTCTCGGTCGGGTACACGCAGCTCGAGCTCCTGCCGGTGTTCGCGAAGAACGAGGCCGGCGTCAGCGAGCGGGCGATCGGGCTCGTCTTCCTGACCAGCGCCGTCGTGCTCGTCGCCTGCCAGCTCCCGGTCGCCCGGCTCCTCGAGGGGCGCTCGCGGCTGCGCGCGCTCGCGCTGATGCCGGCGATCTGGGCGGGCGCGTGGCTCGTCGTCGAGGGCGGCGGCGTCTGGCTGGACGCGCCCGCGGCGGCGCTCGTGTTCGGCGCCGCCGCGGCGCTGTTCGGGCTCGGCGAGTGCTTCCACGGGCCGACGCAGGGGCCGCTCGTCGCCGATCTCGCCCCCGAGCACCTGCGCGGCCGCTACTGGGCGCTCTCCTCGAACTCGTGGGACCTCGGCTACATCGCCGGCCCGGCCGCCGGCGGGTTCCTGCTCGCGGCCGAGCCGCTCGCGCTGTTCCCGCTGGCCGCGTTCCTCTGCCTCGTCGCGGCCGGCGCCGCGCTCGCGCTCGACCGGCTGATCCCGGTGCAGCTCCGGCTGACGCCGGGCGGCGGCCCGGCCGTCTGAGCGGCGACCTAGCGGGACTCGAGCGGCGGGTTGCGGACGTCGTGCTCGCTCGCGTACGACTCGGCGAGCTCGTTCACGCGCGCCATCCCCTCCGGAAACGCGTAGTTGATCTCCACGAACGCGCTCCACTTCTCC
>JADLFG010000076.1 GCA_020845695.1 Thermoleophilia bacterium
ATCACGCGCGTCCACGAGTGGAACCAGGAGTTCGTCGCCAGCTCGCGAGAGGGGCGCCGGTACGAGCAGCTCGCCGCCGAGATCGAGCGGGCGCTGCGCTTCATGGCCGCCTGCGGGATCGATCTCACCTCGACGCGCCAGCTACACGAGGTCGACGTCTGGACGAGTCACGAGGGGCTCGTGCTCGACTACGAGGAGGGCCTGACCCGGCGCGACTCGCTGACGGGCGACTGGTACTGCTGCTCGGCGCACCTCTTGTGGATCGGCGAGCGGACACGCCAGCCGGACGGCGGGCACGTGCAGTTCCTCGCGGGCGTGCACAACCCCGTCGGCGCGAAGATCGGCCCGGACGCGACGCCGGCCGAGGTCGTCGAGCTCTGCGAACGGCTCAATCCGGGACGGATCCCCGGTCGCGTGACCCTGATCGCGAGGATGGGCGCCGGGCTCGTCGAGGAGCGCCTGCCGCCGCTCCTGCGGGCGGTGCAGGCGTCCGAGCACCCGGTCGTGTGGACCTGCGACCCGATGCACGCGAACACGGTCAAGACCGCCTCGGGCGTGAAGACACGCCACGTGGACGAGATCCTGGCCGAGCTGGAGCGGTTCTTCTCCGCCTGCTGGCGCGAGGGCGCCTGGCCCGGCGGCGTGCACCTGGAGTTCACGGGCGAGGACGTCACGGAGTGCCTCGGCGGGGCCGAGGCCGTGAGCGAGGAGCAGCTCTCGCACCGCTACGAGTCGCTCTGCGACCCGCGGTTGAACGCGCGCCAGTCGCTCGACGTGGCCTTCCGGGTCGCGGAGCTGATGCGCCAGCGCGACACCTTCCCTGCCGGACGCTGACAGCAGGGACGGGTCCCGCATGCCGGTCTCCTGCCTCGCCATCGTCGGCACCGGTCTGATCGGCGCGTCCGTCGGGCTGGCCGCCAAACGCGCCGGTATCCCGCAGGTGTCGGGCTGGGATCCCGATGCGGACGCGCTCGAGGTCGCTGCCCGGCGGGGTGCGCTCGACCGGCCCGCGGGGAGCCTCGAAGCGGCGCTCGAGGAAGCCGAGCTCGCGCTCGTCGCCGCGCCGGTCGCGCACCTGCGCGAGCAGGTGGCCGCGACGCTCGAGGCGAGCCCGCCCGGGTGCACGGTCTCGGACGTCGGCTCGACGAAGGCCGGCCTTTGCGCAGCCGTTCCGGATCGGGTGCGATTCATCGGCGGGCACCCGGTGTGCGGCTCGGAGGCGCGCGGGGCCGAGCACGCGAGCGCGGAGCTCTTCCAGGGCGCGACGTGGTTCCTGACCCCGGTGACCGAGACCGACCCCGCCCGCTACCGGACGCTGCACGCGTTCGTCTCCGCGCTCGGAGCGGTTCCGCTCGCCGTCGCCCCCCAGGCGCACGACCGGCTGCTCGCGCTCACGAGCCATCTGCCGCACGCGCTCGCGAACCTGCTCCTGAACCACGCAGGGACGACACGGGTGAACGGCCACGAGGCGCTCGACGCGGCGGGCGGCTCGCTGAAGGACATGACCAGAGTGGCCGGCGCGAACCCACGGATCTGGGTCGACATCTTCCTCGAGAACGCCGACGAGCTGCGCGCCTCGCTCGCCGAGCACCGGCGGCGCGCGGAGGAGCTCGAGCGGGCGCTCGCAGAGCATGACGCCGGCTACCTCGCGCGCTGGATCGGGGAGGCCGCAGGCAACCGTCGCCGCCTGCTCGAGGAGGCGTACCCGGACGCCGGCGCGCTGCAGCGGCTGACCGTGCACGTCCCGGACCGGCTCGGGGTGTTCGCCGGGATCACGCAGGCGCTCGCGGCCGAGCGGCTCAACATCGAGGACTTCGAGGTGCGCCACATGTCGCCGGAGCGCGGCGGCACCCTCGACATCCTCGTCACCGGCGAGGCGCAGGCGCGCCGCGCCGCCGACCTGCTCGAGGCGCAGGGCTACTCCGTCATCCTCGCACCGGCGTTCGAATGAGGTTCGAGCCCGCGGTCTCGCTGCGCGGCGACGTCGCCGTGCCGGGGGACAAGTCGCTCTCGCACCGCGCGCTCCTGCTCGCCGCGATCGCAACCGGCGAGAGCGAGATCCGTGGTTTCGGCCGCTCGGAGGACACGCTCTCGACCGCCCGGGCCGTGGCCGCACTGGGGGCGGGAGTCGAGGATGCGGGCGACGTCGTGCGCGTGCGCGGGGCGGGTCTCCGCGGTCTCGTCGCGCCGAGCGAGCCGGTCGACTGCGGCAACGCGGGCACGCTGCTGCGTCTCCTCGCCGGCGTGCTCGCCGGGCAGGAGGGAGCCTTCGAGCTCACCGGCGACGAGTCGCTCTCGCGCCGCCCGCTCGAGCGGATCGCCGGCCCGCTGCGGGCCATGGGCGCCGGGATCGAGACGACCGACGGGCACGCGCCGCTGCGCATCCGCGGCGGCTCGCTCGAGCCGCTCGACTACGTCTCCCCGGTCGCCAGCGCGCAGGTCAAGTCGTGCGTGCTGCTGGCGGGCCTGTACGCAGCCGGCGGGCCGACGACGGTCCGTGAGCCGGCGCCGAGCCGGGATCACACCGAACGGATGCTCGCGGCGTGCGGCGTTCGCGTGGAACGGGCCCCGCTGCGGGCGAGCGTCTGGCCGGCCGAGCAGCTGCGGCCGCTCTCGCTCGACGTGCCGGGCGACTTCTCGTCAGCCGCGCCGTTCCTGGCGGCGGCGACGCTGCTCCCGGGCTCGGAGCTGCGCCTCCACGGGGTCGGCGTCAACCCGACGCGGATCGGCTTCCTGCACGTGCTGGAGCGGATGGGCGCGCGGATCTCCGTCTACAACCGCCGGACTGCGGGCGGGGAGCCGGTCGCCGACCTCGAGGTCGCGTCGGCGGAGCTCGTCGCCACCGACGTGGCGCCGGACGAGGTGCCGGCCCTGATCGACGAGCTGCCGCTCTTCGCGCTCTGCGCGGCGCTCGCCCACGGGGAGAGCTCCGTCAGGGGCGCACAGGAGCTGCGTGTCAAGGAGTCGGACCGGATCGAGATGGTGACGAGTGCGCTCCGGGCGGTCGGTGCGCACGTCACCGCGAGCTACGATGGACTCCGGGTTCGTGGGGTCCCCACCCGCCCTCAGGGTGGGGGCGTGGTGGAGTCCGGGGGAGACCATCGGATCGCGATGCTCGGAGCGCTGGCGGGCCTGGTGTCGAGGGAGCGGGTCGAGGTGCGGGGCGCCGAATGCGTGGCAGTAAGCTTCCCCGGGTTCTTCGACGTGCTCGAGTCTCTGGTCATCCGATGATCGTCGCCATCGACGGCCCCGCCGGCGCCGGGAAGAGCAGCGTCGGGCGGGTGCTCGCGCAGCGGCTCGGGTTCCGCTACCTCGACACCGGTGCCATGTACCGCGCCGTCACCTGGCTCGTGCTCGAGCGTGGGGTCGCCGTGTCCGACGCCGCCGCGGTCGAGCTGCTCGCGGCGGAGAGCGAGATCACGCTGGTGAACGGGCGCGTCGAGATCGCGGGCCACGACGTGACCGAGGCGATCCGGGAGGCCCGGATCGATACCGTCGTCTCCGCCGTCGCCGGTCACGCGGGCGTGCGTGAGACGATGCGCCGGCGGCAGCGCGAGCTCGGCCTCGCCGGCGATACGGTCGTCGAGGGGCGTGACATCGGGACGATCGTGTTTCCCGACGCCGAGGTCAAGGTCTACCTCGTCGCCGACCCGACCGAGCGCGCGAGGCGTCGCGGGGCGGAGCGTCCGGACGCGCTCGAGGACACGGCGACGAACCTGCACCTTCGCGATACCCTGGATCAGGCGCGGAGCGGCATGGCTCCCGATGCGCAGCTGATCGACACGACGCACCTGACGCTCGACGACGTCGTCGCCCGGATCGAGGGGCTGGTCGCCGCCCGCACGCCATGAGCGCCGCGCCCGTGCGGGACGCGCTCGTGCCCGTGATGTGGTGGACGGTCGGCAAGGGGCTCTTCGGCACGCTCGCCTGGACGGCGGCCCGGCTCAAGGCCTACGGGCGCGAGCGCGTGCCGCGCGAGGGCGGCGCCGTGCTCGCGATGAACCACTTCCACTACATGGATCCGGCGGCGTTCGGGGCCGCCTGCCCGCGGCGGATCGTCTTCGCCGCGAAGATCGAGGCTCACCGCGCGCCCGTGCTCGGGTCGTTGATCCGCTCGCACGGCACGCTCTCGATCCGCCGCGGCGAGTCGGACCGCGACGCGCTGCGGCGCATGCGGGAGGCGGTGCGGGGAAACGACCTGCTCGGCATGTTCATCGAGGGAACGCGTCAGCGATCCGGCGTCCCCGGCGAAGGCAAGCCGGGCGCGGCGATGGTGGCGATCAACGAGGGCGTGCCGATCGTTCCCGCCGCGGTCTACGGCTCGCTCGAGTGGAACTGGAACCTCAAGCCCGTCTCGGTCGCCTTCGGCGAGCCGATGCGCTTCGATACCTACACGCGAAACGGTGCCGGCTACCGTGCTGCGACGGAGGAAGTGATGTTCGAGATCCGCCGGCTCTGGGCGTTCCTGGCGGAGCTGCACCGGCTGGGCCGGCCGCCCGGGACGCCGCCGCGGCGCGCCGAGTTGCCCGTCTCGTTCCCGTGACCGGGCCGCTCATCGGGACGGTGGCGATCGTGGGCTTCCCGAACGTCGGCAAGTCGACGCTCGTCAACCGCCTGACCGCGACGCGCTCGGCGGTCGTCTTCGAGACGCCGGGCGTCACGCGCGATCGCAAGGAGGTGGTCTGCGAGTGGCGCGGCCGGCGCTTCCTGCTCGTCGACACGGGCGGCGTCGACCTCGCGGACGCCTCGCCGCTGACCCGGGACGTGGCGGAACAGGCGCAGCTCGCGATCGCAGAGGCCGATCTCGTCCTCTTCGTCGTCGACGCGAAGGCCGGGCTCGGGCCCGGTGACGAAGAGATCGCGGGG
>JADLFG010000077.1 GCA_020845695.1 Thermoleophilia bacterium
CGCGCCAGCGTGGCCTCCTCTTCCACCGCCTGCTCGAGCAAGCCATGCAGATCGATCACGTCCCCGTCACCGCGATCGCCAGCGGTCGCCCATGAGCAGATAAGGGGCGTCATCCGGATACCCCACTCGAGCTATATGGATTCCGCGACGGCGACCAACTCTGCCTGCAACTGGCGCGCGAGGGCATCGCGGGACCGAATCCGACCTCGTGCATGTCCGTCGAGGAGCTTGAGAGCGGACCGCCCGCGCAAGTCGCGATCAGCGATCTGCCTTTCGGCAGCCAGGTCCTCCAGCGGAACGAGGACGGCTACGTTCCGGCAAAGGCAAGCGTCACCTTCGGCTTCGCCAAGGACGAGATCACAGCTGTGAGCGTTGTCAGTGGCGCGGGCGAGATCCCCGCACTTCTCGCCTCGAACGCCTTTCTCGCGATCGTCGAGGATCCCCTGCTTGGAAGCCGCGTTCACACGATCGTGGCCCGCGATGCAGCGGGCCGCCCTCTCACGATCCCGATCGAGGTCGCCCCATTTGGGGACGAGGGTCCGTCCCATGGCTCACCGGGTGGGGCCCCGGGGCCCCGGGAGATCGAGCGGACCGTTCGCAACGGGACGATCGGCTGGATCACGCGGCGCGAGCATCGAGGGGAGCCATTCCCGTTGATAGAAAGCTTCGATCCGAGTCGGGTGCCGATGAAGGCAGCGACCATCTTCGCACGGGTCATCCGGCCCGACTCATCATCGCAAGTCCGGATCGCGTTGATCGTCGGGGACGCGTATCGGACCGGTACTTCCGACTCGGAAGGCGAGCAGATCTGCTCGGTGGTGTTCGAGCCGCTCGGTCCGGAAACGCTCGGATGTTCGCCCCTTGGCAGTCTGTTCGCGAGCCGTCCCGTCAGCTACGGGCTGAGCATGGGCAGCGGGGGCGACCAGTTCGTGACGCTCGCAGGACTGGCGTCCGACGAGGTCGCCGCGCTCGAGATCTACCTGGTGGCCGGCGAGAGGCGTGTGCTCCCCCTACTCGATAGTGCCTTTGCGAGCAAGGTCGCCCGGCGCGACTTCCCGATCAGGCTTGTCGCCCGAGACGACGCGCGGCGCGTGATCTTCACGGAGGAGATCCTCGGGTGATCGTCGACGGCGCGCAGGAGCGGGTCTGCAGGGACGGAGATCGGCACCGGCTCGGCGGCGCCTACCGCGCGCCCGGAGCCTGTCAAGCCCGGTGAGACGCTTCGGATGGTCCCGGGGTCAGACCCCTTGATGCCGAGCGACTCAGATTCCGGGCACGAAGTCGCTTGCGACCACGCGATGTAACGCGCGCCGAGGGCCGGGGTCTGACCCCCTGAGGCGTCCGGTGCGGACATCGGGCGGAGCCGCCCGACCCGTGCGGACGAGACGATTCAGGGGCAGCCAGCGACCCGCCCTCGCGTGGCCGTGGCAGCCTCGCGGACCGAGACGGCGGCCGCATTGGCATGCCGCAAGGCGCCGGGCGGGGCGTCCTCGCCCGGCCCTACGCGAGCGGGTGGCGGGCGCGCACGTCCGGCCAGGTCTCGAGACCGTAGGCCATGTCCCAGAAGCCCCGCTCGAGCCGGGCGCTCATCGTGAACAACTCCGAGAGGCGGGCCAGCTCCGGCTCCGGGGCGTCCCCGGCGAGCAGCTCGAAGTCGTCGCGCACCCGCCGCAAGACGGCGTCGTAGGACGGCTCGCCGAAGAAGCGGATCCACTCGGCGTAGACGGGATGGTCGTGGACGAGCCCCTCCCCGATCAGCGCCGAAGCGATGTCGCCGTAGCTCCAGGCGCAGGGGAGGATCGCCGCCATGATCTCGAGCGCGCTCCCGCGCGTCGAAGTAGCGACGAGGAAGCCGGTGTAGGCGACGTTCGCGGGCGCCATCACATCGGCTCCGCCCCGGTCGGCAGCGCCGAGCTCGATCACCCGACGCAGGAGCTCGCGGTTCTCCGGCAGCTCCGTCTCGACGATGTTGACAAGGTCGGCCGTGAACGCGGCCATCGTGGCGGCGTCGGGCGCCTTCGACGCTCCGATCGCCATCGCCCGGGCGTACTCGGGCAGGTACATCAGGTTCTGCTCGACGTAGAAGCGGAACTTCTCCGGCGGCAGCGTGCCCGCGGCGAGCTCGCGGACGAACGGGTGCGCGTGGAGCCCGTCCCAGACGCGGGCGCAGTCGTCGCGCAGGCGCTCGCAGACGTTCACGCCGGCCCGAAGCATAGACGCGCGAAGCGGGCGATCGTCTCGCGCTTGTCGGCGCCGAGCGGGAACACGCTCATCCCGCCAACGCCCGCCTCGCGCAGCCAGTCGAGCTTCTCGAGCGCCTGCGCGGGCGTGCCGCAGAACGCGATCTTGCGGACGAGCTCGTCGGGAATCAGTCGGGCCGCCTCACGCGCGTGCTGGAACTCACCGCCCGTGTAGGCGGCGCTGACCGACGCGATCAGCTCGTCGCTCATCCCGGCCAGCCGGGCGTAGTCGGGTGCCGTCTTCGGAAACCACGCCGCGATCGTCCGGGCGGAGTCGAGCGCGGCCTCCCCGTCGTCGGAGATCGCCCCGTAGAGGAAGAGCGTCTCGTCGAACGCGGGGCGCCCGCCGGCCGCCCGCCCGCGCGCCACGTGCTCGCGCGCGAACGCGAGCCCCTCCGGGAACAGGCCCGCGAGCAGGATCAGGCCGTCCGCGACCTCGCCGGTCAGCTCGAGCGCGCGCGGGCGGCTCGCCGAGATGTAGACCGGCGGCTCCTCCACCGCCGAGCGCAGGTGTGCCCCGACCAGCCGCCAGCGCCCGACCTCCCCGTCGACCGTCTCGCCGCGCCACAGCCGCCGCGCCACCTCGATCGTGTCCCGGAGCGTCGCCACCTTCGCCATCGGCAACCCCAGCTCATACAGCGGCCGGTCGCCGACCCCGAGCCCGCAGGCCACCCGGCCGGGAGCGAGTTGGACGAGGGAGCGAAACGCGTTCGCGGTGATCGCCGGGTGGCGCGTGAGCGGGTTCGTGACCGCCGTCCCGACCGCGATTCTGGACGTCGCCTGGAGCGCCAGGGTGGCGTAGACGTAGCAGTCGCCCGCGTGTAGCGACGAGTCGGTGATCCAGAGGTTGTCGAAGCCGAGTTGCTCGACCCAGCAGACGAGCTCGACCCATTCGGCCGGCTCGTACGTTCCCTGGAGCGTGACGCCGTAGCGCATTACCAGACGATCACGTTGCGACCGCGCACCTGGCGCGCCTTCAGCCGCTCGAGCGCGGTCCCGATCTCGGCCAGCGGGTAGCGCGTGTCGATCGTCGCGTGGAGGCGCCCGTCGGCGGCAAGTCGAATCGCGGTCTCGAGATCGCGACGCGACGCCGCCACCGAGGTCACGACCTGGATCTCCGACAGGATCAGCTCGATCGGGTGGACGTCCAGGTGCTCGCCCGTGTAGCCGATAATCACGAGCTTGCCGCCGCGCCCGAGCGAGCGGATGCCCGCGAGCAGCGTCTCGCCCGTGCCGACAAGCTCGATGTAGTGGTCGGCGCCCGCGCCGGCGGTCAGCGCGCGAACGCGGTCGGGGAGCGCGTCGTAGCCTTCGCCGCCCGCGAGCACGATCGCGGCGGTCGCGCCCGCCTCGGCGGCGAGGCCGGCCCGCTCGTCGGTGTCCGCGACCGCGATCACGCGGGCGCCGGCGGCCACGACGACCTGGATCGCCATCAGGCCGACACCGCCGACGCCATCGACGACGACCGTGTCGCCAAGCGCGATCCCCGCCAGCCGGGACGCGTGCACCGCCGACATGCCGCTGCACGCGAGCAGCGCCCCCGCCTCGAACGAGACGCTGTCCGGCAGCGGCACGAGGTTTCCCGCCGGCACCCGGACGACGTCGGCGAAGCCGCCTGGCAGCGAGAAGCCGAGCTGCCCGACCGGGTCGACGCAGAGCGACTCGCGCTGGCTCAGGCAGGGGCGGCAGGAGCCGCAGCCGACCATGTTGTAGACGGCGACCCGGTCGCCCGGCGCGACCCCGGAGCCAGCCGGGGCCTCGAGCACGACTCCGGCGCTCTCGTGGCCGAGGACGAAGCGATCGCTCGGCGGCGGGATCGCCCCCTCCATGAAGTGGAGCTCGGTCCCGCAGACGCCGGCGGCCTTCGCCTCGACCAGGGCCCACCCGTCGGCGACGGGGTCGGCCACGTCCTCGACCCGCACCTCGCCACCTTCAACCAGCACGGCTGCCTTCATGCCACCTCCTTGAGATCGGGCCACTGCTCGAACCGGTACGCCATCTCCCAGAAGGCGTGCTCGAGCCGCGTGCTCATCGTAAAGACGTCCTGGAGCCGCCGCCGCTCGCCCTCGCCGAGGCCGGCCGCGAGGCGGTCGAGCGTGGCGCGGCGCCCGGCGATCACCTCCACGTACTCGTCGCTCGCGAAGAAGCCGACCCAGCTCGCGTAGATCGGATGGTCCCGGAGCTCCCCGGCCAGGGCGACCGCGATCTCGGCGTAGCTCCACGTGCAGGGCAGGAGCACCGTCATGATCTCGAGCGTGCCGCCGCGAGCCGCCGTCGACACGAGGTAGCCGGCGTAGGCGACCGTCGCCGGCGCCGGCGCGAGCGAGCCGCCGCGGTCGGCGGCACCCAGCGCGACGACCCGGGCGAGCAGCTTCCGGTTCGACTCGAGCTCGCGGCCGCTGACCGCCGCCAGCTCCTCGGCGAAATGATCGAGCTCGGCGTCGTCGCGGGCGCGGGCCACCCCGAGCGCGACCGCCCGGGCCAGCTCGGGCAGAAAGAAGATGTCCTGCTCGAGGAAGAAGCGAAACCGCTCCGGCGCGAGCGTCCCGTCCGCGAGCTCGCGCAGGAACGGGTGGCGGTGGAGCCCCTGCCAGAGCTCCCCGCAACCGTCCCGGAGCGAGTCGCAGAACGACATCAGGCGAGATCGACCCAGACCGTCTTCGTCTGCAGGTAGAGCTCGAGCGCCTCCCGCCCGAGCTCCTTGCCGTAGCCGGACAGCTTGAAGCCACCGTAGGGGACGGCCGCGTCGAACATCCCGTACGTGTTGACCCAGACCGTGCCGGCCTCGAGCGCAGCCGCGACCCGGTGGGCCCGCTTGACGTCGCGCGTCCAGACGCCGGCGGCGAGGCCGAACCGTGTGTCGTTGGCCGCTGCCACCACCTCGTCCTCGTCGGCGAAGGACGCGACCATCGCGACCGGGCCGAAGATCTCCTCGCGCATCACCCGCATCCCCGGCTCGACGTCGGTGAAGACGGTCGGACGAACGAAGTAGCCCTCGCCGAGCCCCTCTCCGCTCGCGCGCTCGCCGCCGTAGACGACGCGGGCGCCCTCGTCGCGTCCGGACGCGATGTAGCCGGTGACGCGCTCGAGCTGCTCCTGGCTGACGAGCGGCCCCATGTCCGTACCCGGATCGAGGCCGTTCCCGAGCCGGATCCCGCGGGCGCGCTCGGCCAGGCGCTCGACGAACTCGTCGCGGATCCGCTCGTGCGCGTAGATCCGGGCGCCGGCGATGCAGCACTGGCCCTGGTTGAAGAAGACGGCGCCGTGCGCGCCGGCGAGCGCCGCGTCGAGGTCGGCGTCGTCGAAGACGATGTTCGGGGACTTGCCGCCGAGCTCGAGCGAGACCCGCTTGAGGTTGCCCTTCGAGGCCTCGACGATCTTCTGGCCGGTCGTGTGCTCGCCCGTGAACGTGACCTTGTCGACGCCGGGGTGCGCGGCGAGCGGCGCGCCGGCGGTCTCGCCGAAGCCGGTGACGATGTTGACGACCCCGGGCGGGAAGCCGACCTCGCGGGTCAGCTCCGCGAGCCGAAGCGCGGAGAGCGGCGTCTGCTCGGCGGGCTTGAGCACGACCGTGCAGCCGGCCGCGAGCGACGGGCCGAGCTTGTAGCCGCACATGAGCAGCGGGAAGTTCCAGGGAATGATCGCGCCGACGACGCCGACCGGCTCCCGGCGCGTGTAGACGTGGAAGTCCCCGTAGGAGGGCGTCGCGACCGCACCCTCGATCTTGGTCGTCCACCCCGCGTAGTAGCGAAAGAGCGCCGAGCAGAGCGGGACGTCGACCGCGAGCGCCTCGCCCGCCGGCTTGCCGTTGTCGAGCGTCTCGAGCTGCGCCAGCTCGTCCGCGAGCTCGGCAAGCCGCGTGCCGAGGTTCCAGAGCAGCTCGGCGCGGGCCGCCGGCGCGAGCGCGCGCCAGGCTGGCAGCGCCTCCCGGGCCGCCCGCACGGCAGCGTCGACGTCGGCGGGACCGGCCGACGGGGCGGTGGCGATCACCTCGCCCGTCGCCGGGTTGACGACGTCGAAGCGCTCCCCGCTCGCGGGCGCGATCTCCTCGCCGCCGATCAGAAGACCGTGCTCCCGGGTGAGGAAGCTGGAGACCCCATCGAGCACCTGCGTCGTCATCGTCGTCACCTCTCGGGTCGTTCGTGGATTTCGCGGCTCAGTCTCCGCGCGGGTCGAGCGGCACTCCGTCGAGCGCGAGCACGGCGTCGAGCAGCACGCAGTCGATGTGCGAGCGCGCGTCGACCGAGCCGCCGTAGGCGACGTTGTTGCCGAGCGCGACGTGCGCCCCGCCGACGATCCCCTCGAGCTCGAGCGCGGAGCCACCCGGGCGCGAGCGGGGATTGAGACCGACGGAGACCTCGGCGAGGCTGGTCATCCGCTCGTCGCCCGCCCGCTCGATCGCATCCTCGAGTCGCCATGCCTCGGGCCCGGCGATACCCATCAGCCGGCCGGCCGCGAAGCGAAGCTCGACCGGGCTCGCAAGCTGGTCTGGACCGAGGAAGAGCAACGAGCCGTCGACGACGACGCGGCCCTCGGCCGTCCCCTCGAGCGGGCTCGCGCCGACCTCCACATCGGGCGGGGCAGCGTAGGCGCCGGCCGTGTCCGCGACGCCCCAGAGCGGCCGCCCGCGCCGCCCCTCGAAGCTGCCGCGCAGGTCTGTGCCGGCCGCGCTCGTGAGGTGGAACTCGGTGGCCGCGTCGAAACGCTCCGCGAGCCGCCGGGCGCGTTCGCCGAGCGCTGGGAAGTCGGCCGCGAACGGGCCGCCGGGACGGAGCGTCCGCCAGCTCAGGCCCGGGACCGTGAGGTAGCGGGCGCCGCGCGCGCAGGCGTCGCGGCGCGCGCGGCAGGAGCCGACGAAGACGGAGGTCAGCTCGAAGACGACGTCGGCCTCGAGCATGGCGGCTCCGACCGCCGCGGGCGGCTCGTCGCCGGGCAGGTCGGCCGGGGCGAACGAGACCGCGACGACGCCGGCTCCGAGCGTTCGCAGCGTCGCCGCGAGCGCGGCCGCGAGCCCGCCGTCGGCAGCGAAGTCAGTGACGATCAGCGCGCGCTCGCCTGCCCGGACGCCCGCGCACGTCGTGGCGAGCACGCGCAGCGCGTCCAGGCAGTCGAGCCGGCTAGCCACCCGGGGCGAGCAGCTGGACGGCGGTTGCCGCGTAGACCCGGGCGGCCGTGTGGATGTCGGCCACGTCGAGCCACTCGTCCGGCATGTAGACCGGCTCGCGGCCCGGCCCGTAGATCACGGTCGGGGCGAGCTGGCCGACGCTGGCCGTATCGGCGAGCCAGGAGCCGGCGCTGTAGCGGGGCTCCGACCCCGTGATCGCGGCGATCGAGCGGGCGAGCGCCGCCGTCAGGGGGTGGTCGCGGGCGATCAGGTGGGGCCGCTTGCGGTCG
The DNA here is from genome assembly GCA_020845695.1 of Thermoleophilia bacterium. The sequence continues at coordinate 7,635 of JADLFG010000077.1, forward strand.
GCCAGCACGAGCTCGTAGCGCGCTTCCGGGTCACGCGCGCGGGCGCGCTCGATCGCGCCCTCGATCAGCGCCCGCACCTCCTCCTCCTCGACGCCCGGCTGGGGACGGGAGTCGATGCGGATCACGCACTCGTCGGGGATCATCGACGGCCCCCCGGGTGGCAGGCCGGCGTAGATCCGCCCGACCGCCGTGTAGAGCTCGGGCCCGAACAGCTCGACCGTCTCGGCTGGCAGATCGGGCATGTGGCGCAGCGCCTCGACCTCCTCGACGAGCGGCACCATCTTCGCGATCGCGTTGACCGCGAGATGGCGGTGGCAGGTGTGGGCGGCGCGGCCGATCGCGGTCACGTCCCAGTAGAGGCGGCCCCGGTGACCGAGGTAGATCTCGAGGTCGGTCAACTCACCGAGGATCGAGAAGTCGGCCGAGTGCTCCTCGAAGAAGCGGATCGCGCCCTGCTGCTGGCCCATGTGGTCGGCGACCGCCGCCAGCAGGACCTTGCCGCACCAGAGCGAGCGGTCGCGGGCGAGCGCGGCGGTCGCCTCGGTCAGCGTGGCGACACCGGCCTTCATGTCCATCACCGCGTGCCCGTGCACCTTCCCGTCCTCGAGCCGGCCCGAGTAGGGATCGCCGCTCCAGCCGACGCAGACCGGCTTCGTGTCGATGTGGCCGGTGAGGACGAGCGTCGGCCCGGGTCGCCCCGAGTCGACGACGCCGACGACGTTCGGGCGGTCGGGCAGCGCGTCCTGGAGGTAGACGTCGTCGAAGCCCATCCGCTCCATCCGCGCCTGCAGGTACCGCGCGATCTCCCCTTCTTCCCCCTGGACGCTCGGGATGCGCACGAGCTCGCACGTCAGCGCGACCGCGTCGTCGGCGTCGACGAGAGCGGCGGCGGCTGCGAGCGTGGTGTCGGTGGGAGAGATGGACATCGAGATCAGATATGAGATACGACGCCAGTCTACGGGGCGGGCCGAGCGCCCGTCAAGCGACAGCCCGTCGCGAGCGACGGAGACAGCCGGAGCGCCGAGATACGATGTACGAGCTGTCATGGCCAAACACGCGCGCGAGAAGATCCTGCCCGCCCAGCTCGAGCGTCGCGTCTACGAGCGGCTCCGTGACGAGATCGTCTCGGGCGTGCTCCAGCCCGGGGCGCAGCTCGTCGAGGCGCGCATCGCCGAGGAGCTCGGCGTCTCGAAGACCCCCGTGCGGGAGGCGCTGATCCGCCTCCAGCGCGACGGCCTGGTCGAGATCGAGCCCTACCGCGGCGCCCGCGTGCTGGAGCCGTCCACCGAGGACGTGCGCGAGGTGCTCGAGCTGCGGCTCCTGCTCGAGTGCCAGATCGCCCGCGAGCTCGCCCGCAGACGCCCGCCCGACGTGCTGTCCGCGCTCGCAGCGTCGATCGAGGAGAGCAAGCGCGCCCTCGCCGCGGAGGACACCCAGCGGCTGCTCGACGCACTGACCGAGTTCTCGGACGTGCTCGCAGACGCATCCGGAAACAGCCGCATGGGCAAGCTGCTCATTGATCTGCGCAGCGTCCTGCTCCTGATCGGCTCGAGCTCGCTTCGCTCCCCCGGCCGGGAGGCGCGCTCGATCCTCGAGCACGAGGCGATCCTCGCCGCGATCCGTGCCGGCGACGAGGACGCGGCCGCTGAGGCGACCGCGCTGCACATCGGCTCGATCGAGCGCGACTCGGCTGCGCGACCGGGCTGAGCCCGGCGCCCCAGCCCGGTCCGCCAGGCCGCGCGGGCGACGCGCGCTTTCGGCCTCGCCAGGTCGCTCCGGCGCCGGGTTTCGGTCCCCGGGGATCTGCGCCCGGCCTGCGCGCTCCTGGCCGTCCCGGGCCCGGCCGAACGCCGCGCGATCACGGCTCTCGGTCGACCGAGGCTCAGGCGAGCGCGGGCCAGTGGCGCGCCAGGAACGAGCGCTGCTCGTCGAGCGCCGAGCGCTGCCACGGCGCTTCCTCGCGACAGCACGCCTGCCCGGCCACGAACGGCTCGAACGGGTCACCGTGGCGCGGTCCGCCGGCCAGCGTCTCGACGACCGCGAGCCAGCAGAATGGCGCGTACACGTGGCTGTACCCGCCCTCCTGGATCGAGACGAGTCGCCCGGCGCAGACGGCGTCCGCCACGGCGAGCAGCCTCGCGGCGATCCCGGCGAAGCCCGTGGCGGTGACGCCCAGCCGAGCGAGCGGGTCGAACAGGCTCGCGTCCACCCCACAGGCGACGATCACGAGCTCGGGCTCGAACGCGCGTAGGAGCGGGCAGACGAGCTCGTCGAGCGCCCTGTGGTAGCCGGGGTCGCCGGTGCCCGCGGGGAGGTTGACGTTCACGTTGAAGCCGGCCCCGGCGCCCTCCCCGACCGTCTCGACCGTGCCCGTCTCGACCGGGAAGCTGCGGTCCTGGTGGATCGAGACCGTGAGCACGGTCGGGTCGGAGAGGAAGATCGCCTCGGTGCCGTTGCCGTGATGGGCATCGATGTCGACGATCGCGACCCGCTCGAGCCCGTGCTCGGCCTGAGCGGCGCGGGCCGCGACCGCGCAGTTGTTGAAGATGCAGAAGCCGTAGCCCGAGTCGCGCCAGGCATGGTGGCCGGAGCGGCGCAGCATCGCGTGGGCGTTGCGCACCCGGCCGCTGAGGACCAGCTCGAGCGCGGTCAGCGCGGAGCCGGCCGAGAGCAGCGCGAGCCCGTAGGAGCGGCCGTCCATCGGCGTGAAGCCACCGCCCGCGTCGCCCCGCCCGGCGGCCGACTCGGCTTCCATCCGCTCCACGTGCTCGCGCGAGTGAACGCGCAGAAGCTCGTCGACCGTCGCCTCGCGCGGCACCGCCAGCGTGAGCCGCTCGTCGAGCCCGGCCGCACGGACCAGCTTGCGGGTGCGGACGATCCGGGCGGTCGAGTCCACGTGCAGGTCGTCCTCGACCAGGCCCTCGATCGGGAGGTAGATCGCTCCGCGACCCATGTCGTGCGTCGCGAAACGATCGTCCCAGCAGAGCGCCGTGCTCACCGTGTCCACCCCTCCGCCGACGTTGACAGGACGCGCGCCGGCGTCTAGCGTACCCTCTCCGTATCTCATATATCAACATCGCCGGAGAGTCGAGGACTAACCATATGCAGTGCGGGCCCGTCGGAATGGATGCCGATGGCCAGTGAGCGTTCCCCGAGTGCGCCGTCCGCGACGGCAGGCTCCGGCGGGGACTCGCCGATCGCGATCCGCGGCGTGCGCCAGACGTTCGGGGAGACGCTCGCGCTCGACGGGATCGACCTCGACGTCCCGATCCACACGCGGCTCGGGATCGTGGGACCGAGCGGGTGCGGGAAGTCGACCCTGCTCTCGGGCATCGCCGGGCTGATCGAGCCCCAGTCCGGCTCGATCGCAATCGGCTCGGCGACGACCGCCCGCGACCGTCTCGCTCGCTGCGCCCTGATGCCGCAGAAGGATCTGCTCCTGCCCTGGCGCAGCGCACTCGACAACGCCTGCCTCGCGCTCGAGAACCGGGGCGTCCCCCGCCGGGGCGCGCGCGAGCGCGCGCGGCCGCTGTTCGAGCGCTTCGGGCTCGCGGAATTCGAGGAGCACATGCCGGCACAGCTCTCCGGCGGCATGCGCCAGCGGGTCGCCTTCCTGCGCACGCTGATGGCCGAGAAGGCCGTGCTCCTGCTCGACGAGCCGTTCGCCGCGCTCGACTCGATCACGCGCGCGAGCATGCAGGAGTGGCTGCTCGGCGCGCTCGAGCAGGAGCCGAAGACAGCGCTGCTCGTCACCCACGACGTCGACGAGGCGCTGCTTCTGACGCACCGGGTCGTCGTCATGTCCGCGCGGCCAGGACGGATCGTGCGGGAGCTGGCAACCGGCTTCCCCCGTGACGTGCCGAGGCGCGAGATTGTCACCTCCCGCGAGTTCGCGGGCCTGAAGGAGCAGGCGCTGGAGGCGCTGGGACTGTGACGACCGCCAGCGTTCAGGACCTCGTGCGCGCCGCCCACAGGCGCCGGATGGCAGCGTGGAGTCGCCGCGCCTCCCACGCGTACGGCCCCGCGGCGATCCTGGTCGTCGCCGGGATCGGTCTGTGGGAGCTGCTCATCCGCCTCCTGGACGTGCAGCATTTCATCTGGCCGGCGCCGTCTCTGATCGCGGCGACGATCCGGGACGAGATTCCCGATCTGGGCCACCATACGCTCGTCACCCTGGGCGAGGTCGCGGCGGGATTTGCGGTCGCGGTGGCCGCCGGGCTCGGGCTCGGCATCCTCCTCCACGTCTCCGCGATCGTGCGCCGCGCGCTGTACCCGATCCTGATCGCGTCGCAGAGCGTGCCGACGATCGTGCTCGCGCCCGTGTTCGCGCTCGTCCTCGGCTACGGCCTCGCGCCGATTCTCGCCGTGATCGCACTGTTCTGCTTCTTCCCGATCGTCGTTGGCACGATCGACGGCCTGCGCGGCGTCGACCGGGAGTACGTCCGGATGATGCTGACGCTCGACGCGTCGCGGACGGGCATCTTCCGGCGCGTGGAGCTCCCGGCGGCGCTGCCGCTGATCTTCACCGGCACGCGGGTGTCGGCGACCTACGCCGCGATCGGCGCCGTGTTCGGGGAATGGGCTGGGTCCGACCAGGGCCTCGGCTGGCAGATGCTCCAGGCGAAGGGTCGGCTCGACACGGAGCTCGTGTTCGCTGACATCGTCTTCATCACCGCGATGGCGCTCGCTCTCTTCGGGCTCGTCTCGCTGATCGAGCGACTGGCGATCCCCTGGGCGCGAAGCGGGGGGCCGCGATGACGTGACGTGGCGAGCGGCCGGCCCCGCGCGGGGCGGGCGAGGAGAGCGAACGGAACGAAAGGAGAGGATGATGAAGACAGACGCACGGCGGCCGGCGCTCCTGCTCGCGCTCCTGGTTGCCATGCTCGCGCTCGCAGCCTGCGGCGGCGAGAGCGCCGAGGAGGAGCCGGCCGCGACCACGGAGGCTCCGGCGGCGACCGAGGAGGCCCCACCGGCCACGACCGAGGAGGCGCCGCCCGCCGCGACCGAGGAGGCCCCACCGGCCACGACGGAGGAGGCTCCTCCGACTCCGGCGTCGCTCAAGGTGGCGCTCGACTGGTTCCCGAACCCCGATCACGTCTCCCTCTACAGCGCCCTCGACAACGGCCTCTTCGAGGAGCAGGCTCTCGATGTCTCGTTCGAGGTCCCCTCCGACGTCACCGCGGGTCTGAAGCTCGTAGCGACCGGCGAGTTCGACCTCTCGATCTACTACCAGGGCGACATGTTCTACGCAGCGCTCGAGGGCCTGCCCGTGATCGGCGTCGGGGCGCTGATCCCGCAGCCGCTCAACTCGCTGATCGCGCCCGCCGGCTCGAAGGTGACGGGGCTCGACACGATTGCGGGAGCGACGATCGCCGAGACCGGCGGCCCGTTCATCGCCGCGATCTTCAAGACGATGCAGGACGAGCTCGGCCTCGCGAAGGACGACTTCAAGACCGTCAACGTCGGCTACGACCTGCTGCCCGCGGTCCTGACCGGGAAGGCCGACGCGATGATCGGCGCCTACGCCAACATCGAGGGGAACGTCCTCAAGCTCGAGACCGGAGCCGATCCGACCGTGATCACGCTCGACCAGCTCGGCGTGCCCACGTTCGACGAGCTGTTGATCGTCGCCAACAGCGAGCGGCTGCAGAGCGACGCCGCCTACGCGGACGCGGTCGCCCGCTTCGTCAGCGCCGTCGCGGCCGGGCAGGTGGCCGCGCAGGCTGATGCGCCCGGCTCGATCGAGAGCATGGAGACGAACACCGAGTACAAGCCGGAGGAGATCGAGCTGATGGTGCCGACGACGCTCGAGCTGCTCAACTCGCCGTCCGGCCTTGCCCCGCTCTGCTTCGACCTCGCGGCGTGGGACGCATTCGGACAGTGGATGGTGGAGAACGCGCTGATCGAGACCCCGGTCGACGTCTCGACGATCGCGACGAACGACTACAACGCCGGCTGCTAGCAGGAGGGTCGGGAGGGGCCGGAGGACCGGCCCCTCCCGCCCGCCCGGAGAGGATCGCCGATGACGAGCACGACCGGACTGTCGCTGAGCCAGGAGCTCTGGGAGGAGACCGCGGACATCTATGCGGGCGTCCTGCGCCATCCGTTCATGACGGGACTCACGGACGGCACCCTGCCGGAGGAGTCGTTTCGCTTCTACATCGTCCAGGACACGCTCTACCTGCGCGAGTACGCCCGGGTGCACAGCGTCGCCGCCGGCAAGGCCGGGTCGCCTCACGACATGCAGCACTTCAACCGGATCGCGGCCGAGCTCGTCCACGCCGAGCAGACGGTGCACGCGGACTTCTTCCGCGAGTGGGGGCTCTCAGACGAGGACGTCTGGGCCACGCCGATGGCGCCGACGAACGTCGCCTACACCACGTACATGCTCTCGGCGGCGTACGGCGGCACGTTCGCCGAGGCCGTCGGCGCCGTGCTGCCGTGTGCGTGGATCTACCTCGAGGTCGGCAAGGAGCTGGTCCGCGCCGGCTCCCCGCACCCGCTCTACCAGCGCTGGATCGACATGTACGGCAGCGAGGAGTACGCGGAGATCGTGCGGGTCGTGATCGACATGGCCGACCGGCTCGGGCCCGGCCTGAGCCCGCAGGAGCGGGCGCTCGTGACGGAGCGGTTCGTGGTCGGCGCCCGCTACGAGTGGATGTTCTGGGACATGGGCTACCGGCGCGAGGCCTGGCCCGTCTGAGCGCGCGCCGGCCGGCGACTACGAGCGGCGCACCGACTCGAGGTCGGGAACGTCCATCCGGGCGACCACCTCGCGAAAGGCGCGGTTGGCTTCGCGCAGGACCTCGTCCTCGTCGATCGTCGTGAACTCCCGGTTCTCGTAGATCACGCGGCCGTCCACGATCGTCGTCTCGACGCAGCTCCCGTTGGCGGCGAAGACGAGGTGGCTGTAGACGTGCTCCTTCGATCCCGGCATCAGCGGCGTGAACATCTGGTTACGCGTGTCGACCACGATCAGGTCGGCCTTCTTGCCGGCGACGAGCTCGCCCGCGTCGATCCCGAGGCCGGCGTTGCCGTTGCGGCACGCCATCCGCAGGACGTCGGGAGCCTGGCCGAGGCTCGCGTCGACGCGGGTGGCACGGTGCATGAGCGACGCGAACTTCATCACCTCGAACATGTCGCGGCTGTTGTTGCACTCGGCGGCGTCGTGGCCGAGCCCGACGTTGAGGCCGGCGGCGAGCAGCTCCGGGAGGCGGGCGACGCCGTTGCCGAGCTTCGCGTTCGAGCTCGGGTTGTGCGAGATGTGCGTGCGCGTCTCGCGCATCAGCGCGATCTCCGCGTCCGAGAGCCAGACGCAGTGGGCGGCGATGCAGTCCGGGCCGAGGATGCCGGTGTCGTACGCCACCTCGGTCGGCCGGCGTCCGAACAGCTCCTTCGAGATCTCGACCTCGGACAGCGACTCGTTCAGATGGATGTGGATGCCGGTGCCGAGGTCGTTCGCGAGCGCCCGGGCGTCGCGGAGGAGTTGCTCGGAAGCGAGCGGCAGCCACTCGATCCCGACCAGCACCCTGATCCGCCCGTTCGCCGAGCCGTCGTGCGTGCGGAAGGCGTGCTCGTTGTCGGCCAGGGTGTCGAGATCGTGCTCGTCGGTGGCGACGTCGTTCGAGAGCACGGCCCTGATCCCGATCTCCTCGGCGGCCCGCGCGAGCGCCCCGAGCTGGCGGTACATGTCGTTGACCGCCGTGACGCCGCACCTGACTGACTCGCTGTAGCTCGCGAGCGCCGCCCAGTAGGCGGACTCCTCGTCGAGGGCGCGGATCATCGGGTACCAGCAGGTCTGGAGGTACTCCCAGAGCGGCAGGTGATCGGACCAGCCCTTGCCGAGCGCGGTGTGGTAGTGGAAGTCGACCAGCCCGGGCATCACGATCCGGTCGGTGGCGTCGATCACGCGCGCCCCGTCCGCGGGCACCTCATCCGAGCCGACGTGGACGATCCGGTCGCCCTCGATCACGACCGTGCCGCCGAAATGGACGTCGTCGTCGTCGTTCAGCGTGACGACCGTGCCGTTGCGAAGGATGATGCGCTCGCTCACGTTCCCTCCTGCCACATCGCGGCTCCGAAGCTTCATATACTATATCTCGGAGTCGTGGCCGTCCGCTCCGCGGCGGGCGGGCCGGCGCGCCGACCAGGCCAGGCGAGCGGCGACACCGAGGAGCAGGAGCGCGAACAGGGTACGCAGGGCGTCCTCCGGCAGCGACTCGGCGAGAGCTGCCCCGCCGGCGACGCCGACGAGCGAGCCGGCGCCGAGCAGGATCGCGGCCCGCCAGCGAACGTTGCCGCGCCCGTGCTGGCGCCAGGCGCCGACGACCGCGACCGGGATCATCGCGGCCAGCGACGTGGCGGCAGCCTCGATCTGGGACAGGCCGGCGATCACCACCAGCGAGGGGACGAACAGGATCCCGCCGCCGACGCCGAAGACCCCGGAGAGGACCCCGGCCGCGAGGCCGACAGCGACGAGCTCGGCGGCCTCGGCGGTCACGTCGCGAGCAGTCGCGCCGCGGTTGCGACGAGGAACGCGGCGAAGAGGAGGACGAGGAAGCGCGAGGAGAGGCGGCGTTGGAGCCAGAGTCCCGCGAGCCCGCCGAGCACCGCGGGTAGGCCCACCATCGCCGCCTCCGCCCACTGGACACGGTCGAGCACGACGTACGAGACGACGCCGAACGCCGCGGTGAGAGCGATCGCCGCGAGCGACGTTCCCGTCGCCACCCTCGGGTCGAAGCCGACGAGCGCGATCAGGAGCGGCACGACCACGATGCCGCCGCCGACGCCGAACAGCGTCGCGAACAGGCCGGCGACGAGCCCGATGCCGACGAGGACCGGGAGTGGCTGCCTCGCCGCGAGCACGGACGTATTCTAGGAAGACGGTGGACGCGGCCTCCCTGCTCGCACCCCTCGCCGCCGCTCCGGGTCGCACGGCGCTCGTCCTCGACGTGGACGGGACGCTCGCGCCGATCGTCGCGCGTCCGGCGCTCGCGACCGTGCCACCGGAGACCCGGACGGAGCTGCGTCGGCTGGCCAGCCGCTACCTGCTCGTCGCGTGCGTCAGCGGCCGGCCGGGCGCGGAGGCCGAGCGGCTCGTCGGTGTCGAAGGTCTCCGCTACGTCGGCAACCACGGGCTCGAGCTCGATCCCCGCGCCGGCGCGCTCGCGGTCCAGCTTGCCCGCTTCCGGGAGGTCGTGAACGGCGCGTGGCCGGTCGAGGACAAGCTGCTCTCGCTCGCGTTCCATTTCCGCGGGGCGCCCAACGAGGCGGCGGCGGTGGCCACGCTCGAGGCGGTCGCCGAGCGCGCCCGCGCGGCCGGGCTGACCGCCCGCTTCGGCCGCAGGGTGCTCGAGGTGCGGCCGCCCAGCGAGTGGGACAAGGGGCGGGCGGTGCGCTCGCTGATCGAGGAGTGCGGTGCCTCGCTCGCCCTCTACGCCGGCGACGACACAACCGACCTCGACGCGTTCCGAGCCCTCGGCGCCTCGGGGCTCGAGCGGGCGCTGCGCGTCGCCGTCGCCTCGGCCGAGGCGCCACCCGGGCTGATCGCGGCGGGCGATCTCGTCGTCTCCGGCCCCGGGGAGCTGCTCGAGCTGTTGCGGAGGCTCTAGTGCACCGTCCGGGGAATACCGCACAGCTCTGGCGGCTGCAAAGCGGCGCCAGGCGGCGTCCTCGGTCGCGCCAATATGCCTGCAGTGGGGTATCCGGATGACGCCCCTTATCTGCTCATGGGCGACCGCTGGCGATCGCGGTGACGGGGACGTGATCGATCTGCATGGCTTGCTCGAGCAGGCGGTGGAAGAGGAGGCCACGCTGGCGCG
>JADLFG010000078.1 GCA_020845695.1 Thermoleophilia bacterium
CCCTCCAAGGCGGCGACGGCAACGACACCCTCGACGGCGGCGACGGCAACGACACCCTCGACGGCGGCGCCGGCAAAGACACCCTCACCGGCGGCGCCGGGGCCGACAAACTCGACGGCGGCGACGCCGACGACACGCTCAGGGGCGGCGCGGACAAGGACACGCTCACCGGCGCAGCCGGCAACGACAAGCTCTACGGCGACACCGGCGACGACACCCTCCAAGGCGGCGACGGCAACGACACCCTCGACGGCGGCGACGGCAACGACACCCTCGACGGCGGCGCCGGCAAAGACACCCTCAAGGGCGGCGCCGGGGCCGACAGCCTCGACGGCGGCGACGGCGCCGACTCCCTCGACGGCGGTGCCGGCACCGACACGCTCGCGGGCGGCGGCGGCGACGACACGCTCAAGGGCGGCGCGGGCAAGGACACTCTCACCGGCGGCGCGGGGAACGACAAGCTGTACGGCAGCGACGGCGGTACCGTCGCCTACGGTGGCGAGGGCAACGACACCTACTACACGAAGGCCGGCGCGATCGACAAGTTCTTCGGCGGCTCCGGAACCGACAAGGTCGTCGGCGCGGTCGAGGTGTGGGACGAGATCGAGCTCGACGGCCCCGACGCGCCCGGCGAGCCCGCACCGTAGCCGCCCGGGTTACCGGCCGACCAGCGCCCCGAGCGCACGATCGACGCCGGCTTCGTCGTTGTAGACGTGGAAGGCAAAGCGCAGAGCCCCCGCACGTGCCGCGCACCCGACGGCGGCCGAACGCAGGCGCTCAACCGCGACACCCCGCAGCCGCGACCGTGACCGGGACAGCCGCGGAGCCGGTCTCCGGGATCCCGAGCCCCTCGCAGCAGCGCGAGGCGAGGGCCGGCGAGCAGCTCCTGGCACGCCGCGCGCCCTCCTCCCGGCGGGCCCGGCCCCGCCACGAGCGCCAGTCGCGGACCGCCCGCTCGAGCGCCGCCACGGTCGCATCCGGCGCAGCCCGTGGGCGGCCGGCCGTGCGGGCACCGGCGGGCGCGTCGGGCCGGAGGCCCCGCCCGCACGAACCTAGCGTAGACTAACTTGAGCCGATGCGAGCGAGAATCCTCCGAAGCGAGCGGCGCAAGTGGTGGACGCTGGGAGCGGTGGCGTTCTCGTTGTTCATGATCATGCTCGACAACACGATCGTGAACGTCGCGCTGCCGTCGATCCAGCGCAGCCTCGAGGCGGGGATCTCCGAGCTCGAATGGGTCGTCAGCGCCTACGCGCTCACGTTCGCCGTGCTCCTCGTCTCGGGCGGCAAGCTCGCCGACCTGCTCGGCCGCCGGCGGATCTTCCTGCTCGGACTGACCGTGTTCGCCGCCTCGTCGCTCGCGTGCGGGCTCGCCAGCAGCGCCGAGATGCTGATCGCGGCCCGCGCCGTCCAGGGCGTCGGTGCCGCGCTGATGATGCCGGCGACGCTCGCGATCATCACCTCGACGTTTCCTCCCGAGGAGCGCGGGCTCGCGATCGGGATCTGGGCCGGCGTTTCCGCGGTGGCCCTCGCGATCGGGCCGCTCGCTGGCGGCCTGCTCGCCGAGCACGTCGACTGGAGCTGGATCTTCTTCGTCAACGTCCCGGTTGGCGCGATCGGCGTCGCAGCCGGTCGCGTGATCATCGAGGAGTCCCGCGACACCTCACGCGAGCAGAGCCTCGACCTGCCCGGGCTGCTCGCCTCCGGGGCAGGGCTGTTCGCGCTCACGTTTGCGCTGATCGAGGCGAATCGCTACGGCTGGACGTCCCCGGCCATCCTCGGGCTGTTCGCCGGCTCGGCCGCGGCCCTGGCCGGGTTCATCCTGATCGAGCGCCGCCGGCGGGCGCCGATGCTCGACCTCTCGCTGTTTCGTTCCTCGACTTTCACGGGCGGCAACATCGTCGCCTTCCTGGTCACGCTCGCCATGTTCGGCGTCTTCTTCTTCATGTCGCTGTTCGTGCAGCAGGTGCTCGACTACTCGCCTGTCCAGGCGGGAGCGATCTTCCTGCCGATGACCGTGCTGATCATCCTGATCGCGCCACCCGCGGGGAAGCTGTCGGACAGCGTCGGCTCCCGCTGGCTGATGGCGGGCGGGCTCGCCCTCGTCGCGATCTCGCTCGTCCTCTTCTCGCTGCTCGGCGTCGCCTCCGACTTCTGGGACATGCTGCCCGCGCTCCTCGTCGGCGGCGTCGGGATGGCGTCGGTGATGACGCCGATGAGCGCGGCTGTGATGGGTGCCGTCCCCGTCGCGAAGGCCGGCGTCGCCTCCGGTGTCCTCAACACGTCCCGTCAGATCGGCGGCGCGCTCGGGATCGCGATGATGGGGGCGATCCTCTCCTCCCGCCAGGCGAGCTCCCTCGCCGGCGGCGTCGCCCCCGAGCAGGCCTTCGTCGACGGCTTCAGGCTCGCCCTGCTCGTGGCCGCGGCGGTCGCATTCGCGGGGGCGTTGACGGCCGCCGCTCTGATCCGCCGCTTGCCGGCAGCCGGGGCCGACCCCTCGCTCGAGGCCGCGCGATGACTTCGGCCCGCGCCGACGAGGAGCCGCGCAAGCGCCTCACAGCTCCCGAGCGGCGAGCCGACCTGCTCGTGTGCGCCTCCCGCGCCTTCTCGCAGGGCAGCTACCGGGGTACCACTACCGCCGAGATCGCGCGCGCGGCCGGGGTGACCGAGCCGATCCTCTACCGCCACTTCGAGTCGAAGCGCGACCTCTACATCGCCTGCCTGCGGGAGAGCTGGAACGGCGTCCGCGCGCTCTGGGAGCAGACGGTGGCTGCCGAGCCCGACCCGGGCGCCTGGCTCGCCGCGATGGGACGGGCCTTCCGCGAGTCGGAGGACCGCGTGGTGGTTCACTGCCTGTGGGTGCAGGCAATCGCCGAGGCCAGCGAGGACCCCGAGATCCGCACCTACATGCGCGAGCACATGCGCGGCGTGCACGCGTACGTCGCGGACGTCGTGCGCCGGGCGCAGGCCTCCGGAGCGATCCCGCCTGACCGGAATGCCCGCGCGGAGGCGTGGGTCTTCCTCGCGATCGGCTTCTTCAACGCCGTCGGCGGCTGGCTCGGAGGCGGTCTGCTCGACGCGGACCTGCCCGGCATCGCCACGTCGCGGCGGCGCTGGCTGACCGGACGCGAGTAGAAGCTTGCGGGGGCAGATCCCCCGTTCGCAGGAGTAGCACCGCCCCGCGGCTGCCGATGCAGCGCCCGTGGCGGTTCACGCGCACGGCGACGGCTCGGAGAGCGGCTCTGCGGCCCAGCCGCTTCTCCGAGCCATGTGTCGCCACGCCCTCACACCCGACCTGGCGTCCCGTTCGGATGCGAAGAGGACCCGACTATAGCGCCATGTCCAGATAAGTCAAGTGAGTAGGTGAAGTGAACGAGAGACCCTATACTTCACTTCGGGTGACGACGGTCACGAGCGCAACCGACGCAGACGGGCCCCGGACGCTCGGAGAGCGCGTGCGCGCGCTGCGTCTCGGGCTCGGCCTCAGCCAGGGAGCCCTGGCCGGAGCGCGGTTCACCAAGGAGTACGTGAGCCAGATCGAGCGCGGCAAGACCCGGCCGACCGCCCAGACGCTCGAGTGGCTCGCCGGACGGCTCGGCAGCGATCCCGCCTACCTCGAGACCGGCGTGCCGGCCTCCGAGCGGCTGCGGATCGAGGGAGCGGTCGCGCGCGCCGAGGCAGCGAACGAGGCGGGGCGCTACGACGAGACCACCGGCCTCCTGGCCGGCCTTGCCTACCCGGCCTGCGACCTCGAGCTGCGTGGCCTGCTCGCCGAATCCTGGGCCCGCACCTACCGGGGCGAGTTGCGGGAGGCGCTCGCGCTGCTCGACCGCGCCCGGGCCCTCGCCGAGCGGGAGCGGTTCACGGACGTCGACCGGGCCGAAGTGCTGTACCGGATCGGCGTCTGCCGCTACAAGCTCTCGTCCGTCTCGACCGCGTCGGCGCTTTTCGCGGAGGCGCTCGCCCTCGCCGAGCGCTCCGACCTGCCCTGCGACCGGTTGCGCGCCCACATCCTCGAGTGGCGCTCCCGCTGCTACCGCCGCGAGCGTGACTATGAGGCGGCGCGCGAGGACATCGAGCGCGCGCTCGAGCTGGCCGAGGGCCTGAACGACCGCCACACGGTCGCCCACGTCTTCTTCCAGGCCTCGCTCGTCGCCGAGCGCTTCGGCCAGTACGTCCTCGCGCGCTCCTACGCCGAGCGGGCACGGGCGATCTACGAGGAGCTCGCCGACCGCCAGAACGTCGGCCGGCTGCTCAACAACCTCGGCGGCCTCTCCGTGCTGCTCGGCCGGCCGGAGCGGGCGATCGGCTACCTGACGAGGGCGTTCGCGACGGCGCTCGAGGTGGGGAGCGACGGCGACGCGGCGCAGGCGATCTCGTCGCTCGCGCAGGTGCACCTGCGCACCGGGGAGCTCGAGCTCGCCGAGCGGCAGGCCCGCCAGGCGCTCGAGCTGCTCGCCGGTCGCGTCGACTACCTCGACGAGATCGGCAACGCCCAGGTGGTGCTCGGCCGGGCGCTGCTCGAGCAGGGACAGCTCGACCAGGCCGAGGCCGCGCTGCACGAGGCGGAGGCCACCTTCGAGCAGCTCTCCTCGGCGAGCCACCGGGCCATGGCCTGGCTCGCTCAGGGCGACCTCGCCACCCGCAAGGGCGACGACCGCGCCGCCGCCCGGCTCTACAAGCGCGCCGCCGAGGCGCTCCAGGATGTCCGCTTCTAGCCGAAGGGAGGTGACCATCGTGACCAAGGCTCGCGTCCTCATCCTGCTCGTGACGCTCGCCCTCGCCGCCGCCGTGATCGGCGCCGGCATGTGCGACGGTCGCTAGGCACCAGCCCCAAAGCCGCGGCAGGAGTCGCGGCCGCGGCGAGGAAATCCACGCGTCGTGGAACAGTCGCCGTCCGCCCCGACCCTGGAGCAACGCCCCTCGCTCCGCCCCCTGGCCTTCGTGCTGGTCACGCTCGTCGCGCTGTGGCTGACAGCGCTCGGGCTGATCCTCGCCCAGCTCGCGTAGGGCGGGGAGCCCCACCACGCCCCGGCTACACTCGCGGGGCGTGCGTGCGCTCGGCCTCGCGATCATCCTCCCCGCGCTCGTCGCCGTCGCGACGGCGTGCGGCTCGGAAGCCGGCGGCAGCGGAGCGGCGGTCGTCGAGACGATCACGGCCGACACCGGTACCGAGCCCGCGCCCGCCGGCTCGATCCGTGCCCTGCTGGCCGAGCGGCCGGGCGCTGACGTGGCGCTCGTGCTCGGTAGCTCCGACTTCGTCCCCGGGGCGAACCGGATCAGCTTCCTCGTCCTGCGCCCCGACGGTCGGGTCGTGCACGCGCCGCGGGCGCGCGTGGCAGTCGCGGCGGGGGATCTCGACGCCGTGCCGGCGATCGAGGGAACGGCCGAGGATCTCGATGTCGGCACGCCCGGGAAGGACGACGACGAGCTCGAGTCGCCGTCCGTGTGGGTCGCCCGTGTCGACCTGCCCGCCCCCGGACGGTACACGCTGCTCGTCGAGCCCGAGGGGACGGACGTTCAGGCGGTCGGCCAGATCGAGGTGAGAGCGAGCTCGCCCGCGCCGGAGATCGGCGACCCGGCCTTCCCCTCGGACACGCCGACGTTAGAGGACGGCTTCGCCGAGGAGATCACGACCGCAAGCCCTCCCGACGTGGAGCTCCTGCGCCACTCGGTCGCGGACTCGCTCGAGGACGGCGTCCCGTTCGTGGTCGTCTTCGCGACCCCGCGCTACTGCCAGAGCCGGGTCTGTGGGCCCGCTGTGGCGGTCGTCGACGAGGTCCGCCGGCGCCTCGAGGGCGGCGGCGTGCGGTTCATCCACGTCGAGATCTACGAGGGCAACGACCCCGCTCGCGGCTTCAACCGCTGGGTGGAGGAATGGGGACTCCCGACCGAGCCGTACACGTTTCTGGTCGGGGCCGACGGGATCGTCGCCGCCCGCTTCGAGGGTCTCGTCACCGTCGGGGAGCTCGAGCGGGCGGTCAGGGAGCTGCTGCTCTGATCGGACCGCTCCCGGGCCGGACCCTTGCGGCCCACCGACCCCGTGCCTAAGCTGGATCGCATGGCCGCCGACGGCTACGCGAAGCCTGTGCTCGTCTCGACCGAGTGGCTCGCGCTCCACCTCGATGACCCCGCGGTGGTCGTGGCGGAGGTCGACGAGAACCCCGACCTCTACGAGGACGGACACATCCCGGGAGCTGTGAAGCTCCACTGGCGCGACGACCTCCAGGACCCGGTCGAGCGCGACCTCGTCGACCCGGACACGTTCGCGCGCCTCCTCGGCGAGCGCGGAATCGGCAACGAGACAACGGTCGTCCTCTACGGCGACAAGAACAACTGGTTCGCCGCGTACGCCTACTGGTACCTGAGGATCTACGGGCACGCCGAGGTGCGGATCCTGAACGGCGGCCGCCAGAAGTGGGTGGACGAGGGCCGGGAGCTGACGGTGCAGGTGCCGGCGCCCGAGCCACGCGCCTACACGCCCCGGGAACGCGACGACTCGATCCGGGCCCACCGCGACCAGGTGCGGGCGTGGCTCGGCGACGACGGGCGGGCGCTCGTCGACGTCCGCAGCCCCGGCGAGTACGCGGGCGACCTCATCGCCCCGCCCGGCTACGAGCAGGAGGGGGCACAGCGCGCGGGCCACATCCCAACCGCGGTCTCGATCCCGTGGGCGCTCGCGGTCCGAGACGACGGCACGTTCCGGCCCGCCGACGAGCTGCGCGACATCTACGCGAGCAAGGGCGTCACGCCCGGCCAGGAGGTCGTGGCCTACTGCCGGATCGGGGAGCGCAGCGCGCACACCTGGTTCGTGCTGCACGAGCTGCTCGGCTTCGACAGCGTGCGCAACTACGACGGCTCGTGGACCGAGTGGGGCAACCTCGTCGACGTCCCGATCGCGAGGGGCCCGTAAGCGCGCAATCGCAGGCCGGTCCGCCGGCGGGTCTCGCCGGCCTCGAGGCAGGTGGCGGCTGCGCGGCGAAGTACTCGGCGGCGCTGCTCGAGAGGCTGCTCGCCGGCTACGTGCCCGCGGCTGCTGCCGAGCTGCTCGTCGGGCTCGACCCGCCCGACGACGCGGCCGTCTACCGGCTCGACGCCGAGCGCGCGATCGTCCTCACCGCCGACTTCTTCCCGCCGATGGTCGACGATCCGGAGCAGTTCGGAGCGATCGCCGCCGCCAACGCGCTCAACGACGTGTTCGCGATGGGCGGCCGGCCGCTCGTCGCCCTGTCGCTCGCCGCCTTTCCCGAGGAGCTGCCGCTCGGAACGGTGCGGGCGGTGCTGGACGCCGCCGCCGCCAAGGTCGCGGAGAGCGGCGCGATCCTCGCCGGCGGCCACACGATCCGTGACTCCGAGCCGAAGTACGGCCTCGCCGTCGTCGGCACCGTCCACCCGGACGCGATCTGGCGCAAGGGCGGAGCGCGGCCCGGGGACGTGCTCCTCCTGACGAAACCGCTCGGCACCGGGCTCGTCCTCGCGGGCGCTCGCGCGGGGCTGCTCGGCGAGGCGGAGCTCCTCGCCGCGACCGCCTCGATGACAACCCTCAACGGGGCCGCGGCGGACGCCCTGCGTCCGTTCGAGCCGAACGCGGTCACCGACGTGACCGGGTTCGGGCTGCTCGGCCACGGGCACGAGGTCGCGGAGCGAAGCGGTGTCCGGCTCGTGATCGAGGGGGAACGGCTGCCCTGGCTGCCGGGCGCCCGGGCAGCGGCTAGCGCCGGCCTCGCCACCGGCGGTGCGGCTCGTAACCGCGACTTCGCCGGCGGCGCGGTCGATCCGGCGCCGGCGAGCGGCGAGGTGGCCGCGCTCGGGTACGACCCGCAGACCGCCGGCGGCCTGCTCGTCTCGCTGCCCGCCGAGCGGGTCGCGGTGCTCGAGGCGGCGTTCCGCTCGCTCGGGCTGTTCCTCGCGCGGATCGGCAGGGTCGAGCCTGGCAGCGGCGTCGCGTGCGTCTGAGCACCCGGCCGCGGGTGCTCGGCACGCTCGCCCCCCGCGCATAGACTGCAGCGCATCGGCGCGCACCTTCGTCTCTCGGAACGGCCGGAGCTTCGCAGACCGGCCCTGATCACCGCGTTTCGCGGCTGGAACGACGGTGCCCAGGGCGCCACGCTGGCCGCCGGCTTCCTCGCGCGGGCCTGGAACGCGACGCGCTTCGCCGACATCGACCCGGAGGAGTTCTTCGACTTTCAGGCGGTGCGCCCGCACGTCTCCCTCGACGAGGGCCTGACGCGCCACATCGACTGGCCCGAGAACGCGCTCTACTCCGCCCCGCTGCCGGTGCTGCCGCCCGCTCCGGAGCGCGACGCGGTGCTCCTGATCGGAGTCGAGCCGAACACGCGCTGGCGTGCGTTCACCGGGGAGATCGTCGGGCTCGCCCGGGAGCTCGACGTGGAGCTCGTGATCACGCTCGGCGCGCTGCTCGCCGACGTGCCGCACACGCGCCCGTGCCCCGTCACCGGCTCCGCGACCGACGCGAAGCTGGTCGAGGAGCTCGGGCTGGCCACGTCCCGCTACGAGGGCCCGACGGGGATCGTCGGCGTCCTCCACGACGCCTGCCGCGAGGCATCGCTTCCGTCCGTCAGCCTCTGGGCCGCCGTCCCCCACTACGCGTCGCTCGCCCCCAGCCCGAGGGCCGCGCTCGCGCTCTGCAAGCGGCTCACGGAGCTGGTCGGCGCCGAGCTCGACCTCGAGGAGCTCGAGGTGGCGGGCGACACGTACGAGCGGCAGGTGAGCAGCGCGGTCGCGTCGGACGAGGAGACGGCCGCCTACGTGCGCGAGCTCGAGCGGCGAGCGGACGAGCTCGACGCGGAGGAGAGCCTGCCGAGCGGGGACACGCTCGCGGCGGAGCTGACGCGCTTCCTGCGCGAGCACGAGGAACGTCGCCGCCGCGAGGCGGAGGACGGGGAGGGCTAGCTCGGCCGCTCGCGCCACCGCGCGGGAGACGCGCGCATGGGCGGGACTCACCCCGCCTGACCCGATCCGGGCACCATGCGGCGGGACAGGTCGCGGGCCCGACACGTCCCGCCCCCACACGAACCACCGCGACCGCGACCGCCCGGGCGTAGGGGCGGGACTTGTCCCGCCCGACCCGATCCGGGCACCAGGCAACGGGACCGGCCGCGGACCGGACAAGTCCGGCCCCTACACGCCCCGACCCCGGCCTCCGGTCAGGGGCGACTAGGAGGCGGCTTCGGCCGGCTCGGGCGTTCCCGTTGGGTCGGGACCCTCTGCCGGCTCGCCGGGCTGGTCGGGCGCGCCGGCGGCGGCAGCCTCCGCCGCCTGGCCGTCGCGCTTGCGCCGCCGGCGGCGGCGGCGGGACTTCGCGGCCGGTGCCTTCGGGGCCGGCAAGTTCTCCGCCAGCGCGTCCGCGACCTCCCAGATCGTGCCGATCCGAGCCCGAGCCCGCTCGATCAGCTGCTGGGCGGTCGGCGTGTAACCCTCCGCGGAGGCGAGCAGCGCGACGGCCACGGGGAGCGGCTGCTCCAGCGCGACGTTGACGAGCCGGGCCGCGTTCTCCTCGTGGCGGTGCCCGCGGGAGTTCGCCAGCGCGCCGAGCAGCCGCTTCGCGTCGGGCAGATCGGCGCTGGCCCGGCGATCCTGGAGCTTTCGCATCGCCCGGGCGAGCTTCCACGTCCAGCGCACGACGATGTCCTCCGGCGCGTCGACCTTGCCGTCCGCGAGCGCGCGGAGCAGCACCCGCACCCCGTCCGTGCGGTCCTTCTCCCACGTCGGCGCCGAAGTCACGATCGTGACGAGATCGTCGAAGCTGGCGCGGTCGACGGTGGTCGCAACGCGGTCGCCGAGCGCGGCCAGCCGCAGGCGGCGGTTCGGGTTCTCGGCCGCGCAGCTCATCAGGAACAGCTCGCGGCACTCGCGACTCGCTCGGGCGAGCTTCTCCGCGAACGCCTGGCGCTCGTCGAAGCGAAGCTGGCGCCCGGCCAGGCGCGCCCACAGCTCCTGCTCGTCGGAAGCGAGCCTGGAAGGATCGACCCGCTGCCACTCACGCGCGATCACGGTCAGCCGCCGCCGCGGATCGGGCGTGACCGGTGCCAGCCACGTGGCCGGCGAGAGCTTGCGGCGGGCCCGGCGCTGCACGCGGCGACGTGGCGCCGGCGTGACCCGCGCGCCCGGGCGGTAGAAGTCGGAGTCGAGCAGGCTGTGCAGCGTCACGGTCCGCTCCGTGTGCGTGGCGGCCGGGTCGACGAAGTCGACGATGAGGCCCGCCTCCTTGCGCGGGTGGATGCGCATGACCCGGCCGATCCGCTGCTGGTAGACGCGCCGGCTCGCCGTCGGCGCCAGATGCATGCAGACGGTTGCCCGGGGGGAGTTCCACCCCTCGGCCAGCAGCTGCGCGTTGATCAGCACGTTGATCTCGCCGCGCTCGTACGCGGCGAGCGTCTCCGCCAGGCGCAGCGGGGGCGTGCGGCCGCTGACCGCCTCCGCCTTCAGGCCCGCGGCCCGGAACTCGCGCGCGAGGTTGTACGCGTGGTCTACCCCGGCCGCGTACACGATCCCCGGGGTAGCGTCGAACCGGTCGCGGTAGAGGCTGGCGGCAGCCTGGTTGATCAGCTCGTGGTCGAGGATCCGTGCAAGCGCCTCCTGGTCGTAGTCGCCGCCCACGATCGGAACCGACGAGATCGCGGTCGCGGGCGGCACGCGCAGGCAGCGCAGCGGCGCGATCAGCCCGCGCCTGGCCGCGTCGCCGAGCGGCAGATCGTCGACCGATGCCGGGAAGACGTCCGAGACCTGCTTGGCGATCAGTTGCTCGGTCGCGGTCATGCCGATGTAGATCGGCTCGGTCAGGCTGCGGATGGCCGCGCTCGTCTTCTCCCCGAGCGCCGTGTGCGCCTCGTCGCAGATCACGAGCTGGTACGCGGTGCGACTGAGTGAGCCGACGTGGCGAGCGAACCACGCGTACGTCTGGATCGTGAGCAGATTCGGTCGCAGCGGCTCGGTGCCGCGCAGGACCGCCTCCGAGAGGCGCCCGCCGTACCCCTCGGCGGTCAGGTCGCGGTTGAACTGATCCACGAGCAGCCGCCGGTGGGTGAGGATCAGGACGCCCATTGTCCTGGCCGCCTCGACGAAGCCGGCGGCGGCGATCGTCTTCCCTGACGCGGTCGGGTGGCGGAAGCGGAAGCGCCGCTCCGCACCGGGATCGTCGACGGCCGGCGGCTCCTCCTCGCCGCCCTGGTCGACCTCGTCCTCCTCCTCGTCCTCGTCGATGTCCCCGTCGGGCTCGGGCTGGCCCCCGTTCCCGTCGCCGTTCTGGGTCTCGGCACGCTCGTTGCGCGCGATCAGCTCGGTCAGCATCCCCGCGAGCGCGTCGATCTGGTGTCGGCGAAGCTCGGTTCCGGACGCGACGCTCGGCGCCTCCTCAGCCAGCACCCGCTCGAGCCCGAGCATCAGCGCGAACTCGACCCGCCACCCGGATGAGGGAAAGCGCCGGCCCGCCGCGAGCTCGGCGAGCGCCGCGTCGAGCGCGCGACGGCGCGCCTGGCCGGGCGCAAGCGCTGCCGCGGCGTCCTCGCCGGGGCGAAGGAACGGCTCGCCCGCCCACTCGGCGGCGGTCCGGGCAGCCGCGACCAGCTCGTCGAGCTCGTGCGACGCAGCGGTCGAGTGCGGTATCGCTTCTTGCATGTGACGCAAGGCGAGCGCGCCGCCAGGAATCAGATGGATGAGGCGCGCAGCGGGCAGACCCCCTGCCCGTCGCTAATCATACCGAACGGTGCGGAGGGCGCTACGCCAGCGCTCGGCCGGCGCGCTCCTGCACCCCGAGCGCCCGCTTCAGCGTCTCGAGCGCCTCGTCCCTGCGCCCCCCGGCCTCGAGCTGCTGTGCGAGCCCCTTGTACGCCTCGACGAGGTGGCGGGTCGGCGGCTGCGCCTCGAGCAGCTCGATCCCGAGCTCGTACAGCTCGCGGGCACGGGCGCCGTCGCCGAGATCGGCGAAGATCCCCGCGAGGAGCGTGAACGCCCGTCCGCCCTCGAGCGGCTCGGCCTCCCCGAGTCGGGGGGTGATCTCCATCGCGAGCGCCGCCGCCTGCTCGGGTCGCCCGAGCGCGACGAGGGCGCGCGCCTCCTCGACCCGGTAGTGCGCGACCTCGACCGGGGAGGCCGTCGCGGCGAGCAGCGGCCAGCCGGCGGTGAGCAGATCGGCCGCCTCGCGGGCGCGCCCGGTGTCCAGGTAGATGCCCGCGAGCAGCTGGTGGGCCCGCGCGATCGCGTGGGTATCCTCGGTGGCCCGCAGGGTCTCGAGCGCGCGAAGCGCGTAGCCCTCGGCCTGCCCGGCCCGTCCCTGCTCGACGAGGAGCCGCGAGCGTGACCAGTAGAGCCGCGCGCGCGTGTACGGGTCCTCGACGTCACCGCCCGCCTCGAGCGCTCGCGCCACCACCCGCTCCGCCTCGGCGAAGCTGCCGCTGTCCGTGAGGGCGTAGCCGAGCAGGCACGCGAAGCGGACGTAGCGGACGGGGTCACGCTCTCGCTCGAAACGCTCGACACAGCGCTCGAAGATCGCGATCGCGGGCACGAGGTCGCCGAGCGTCCCGTAGGCGCGGCCGAGCGCCTCCGCGAGCGCCGGCCGCTCCGAAGGATCGCCCCCGGCGAGCACGAGCGCGCGCTCGAGCAGCCCAACCGCCTCCCGCTCGCGTCCCTCGCGCACGGCGACGAGCCCGAGCCCCTCGAGCGCGTCCGCGTGCTCGAGGTCCGTCTGCGCCTCGGTGAGCAGGCGCTCGTACAGGGAGCGCGCGGACTCGACGTCGTCGAGCCGGAGCGCGAGCTCGGCGTCCACAAGTCGGGGCGACCGGTCGCGAGGGCGTTCCTCGCCGGTGGCCAGGAAGTCCTCGCTGACGCCGAGCTTGCGGCCGAGCTCCCGCAGGAGCTGGAGCGACGGGATGCGCTCGCCCGCCTCGATTCGCGAGATGTACGCGGGAGAGCAGCCGTTGAAGGAGAGCTGACGCTGGCTGAGGCCGGCCCGCTCGCGCGCCGCGCGCAGGCGCTCGCCGGCCGCCTCGGGGCTGTCGACATGTGTTGACTTTTGTCGCGGCATCTGCCCTCCTCGTCTATACTCGGTTGCCAACTCCGTTCTTCCCCGGGCCCGGGGCTATCCCCTAGTCACGTTCGACACAAAGGATGGTCCCGGAATGTTCAGGATTCGCCTCCTCACGCTGGCCGCGTCTCTTGGGATGCTTGCTGCGTTCCTCGGCAAGGCCCCCTGGGGCCCGTAGGTCGGGTGCGCTGAACCTAGCACGTTCTGTCAACACGCGCTCGCGGTGGCGGGGCCGGAGACCCGCCACCGCGCCAGTTCGGCGGGCGGCGGCGCTTACCTCTGTCGGCGAATGCTCGCCGGGCTAGTTCCGGTCGTGACTGTAGACAGCCATCGCTACGAAGCGTAGGCGGCGGGAGCGTAGGCGACAGTCCCCGGATCGGCGCGGTCATCCTCCCTCGTCCGGGGCACATCACCCCCCGGAACTCAGGCGCCGGCAGCCCAGGCGATCGTGCGGCCGGTGAGCAGGTCGAGGGCGCGGACGGCGAGCTCCAAGTGCTCCGGCCGGGTGTCCTCGAGCTTCGTGTGCGAGAGCCCGCGCAGGCTCTGCACGAACATCATCACCGTCGGAACCCCGGCTCTCGCGACCTCCGCCGCGTCGTGCAGCGGCCCGCTTGGCAGCCGGTGGGAGGCGCCGGCGACCTCCCGGACCGCCTCGTCGCAGAAGCCGATCAGCGTCTCGTCGAACCGGATCGGCTGGATCGCCCAGATCGGCTCCCACTCGACCTCGAGCCGCTCCTCGCGGGCGAAGCGCTCGCTCGCCGCGCGGGCCTCGGCGAGCATCGTCGCGAGCGTGGCCGCGTCCAGGTGGCGCTGGTCGAGCAGGCAGGTCGCCTCCTCGACCACGGAGGTGGCGATCCCGGGTTTCGTGACGACGTCGCCCATCGTGCAGACGGCGCCGGCGCCGGCGCGGCGCGCGAGCTCGCGCAACTCGAGCTCGAGCCGCGCCGCCCCGGCGAGCGCGTCCCGGCGCTCAGCCATCGGCGTCGAGCCGGCGTGGGCGGCCTGCCCGCGAAAGACGACGCGGTGGCGCTCGACGCCGCAGGTCCCGAGTACCGCTCCGAGCGGCAGGCCGAGCGACTCGAGCACCGGCCCCTGCTCGACATGGAGCTCCAGGTAGGCGACGGCCGAGCCGAGCTGGCGCGCCGCCTCGGCCATCCGGTCGAGCTCGACCCCGTGGGCCGCGAGCGCGTCCGGGAGGCGGATCCCGTCGCGATCGGCCAGCGTGCGCAGGCGCTCCAGGTCGCCCATCGCGCCCGAGCAGGCGCTCGAGCCGAGCAGGCTCCGGCCGAAGCGAGCGCCCTCCTCGTCGGCCCAGTCGACGAGACGCACCGTCACGGGCGGCGTCCCCTCCAAAGCGAGCCGCCGCAGCACGTCGAGTCCGGCAACTACGCCCAGGCAGCCGTCGAGCCAGCCTCCGTCCGGAACCGAGTCGAGGTGTCCGCCGACGAGGACCGCGCGCTCCGACGCCCCCCGCAGCGTCGCCCACCGGTTTCCCGCCTCGTCCGTCTCGACCTCGACCGGGAGCGCGGCGAGCTGCTCGTCGAGCCACGCCCGCGCCCGCGCCCACGTTCCCGTCCAGCAGACACGCTGAGCCCCGTCCTCGTCCCCGGTCAGCGCCCGGAGCTCCCGGAGCTCCGCGACGACGCGGGCAGGCTCGAGCGGCACCGCGGAAACCTACCAGCCTCCGCTAGAGTCCCCGCCATGGCACGGGGATCGAGGCCCATTCGCCGCTGGCGGGCCGACCGCCAGCGCAAGAAGAAGGCCCGCGAGAAGCGGAAGACGAAGGCCCGGTAGCGCCGCCGGGCGGGGCGGGACGCCGCCTCGTCGCTCGGCCGAGCCGGCCTTCGGCCCGGTCGTCCCCGGCGACGTCCAGCAGGTCGTGCAGCCGCCCCGCCGGCTCGGCGCCTGGCCGTACGGAAGCTCGGCGAGACCGCGGCGGCGGCCTCGCCCGGGGCATTCACCCGCGGGGCGAGTCCTGCTCCGGCTTGATCTCCTCCTCGAGGCCCTTGCGCGCGGCCCTCGCACCCCGCGCGAGGCCGGCCCAGCGCTTCGTGTTCAGGAGGACGAGCAGGAGGACGACCACGAGGAGGAAAATGAGCAAAATGGACACGGTGCCCTCCTTCTACCGGCTCGGGCGCCCGGCCGCAAGGTCGGTGCTCGTCTCGCTCGTCCTGGCCGTCGTCGCGCTCGCCGGTCTCGCGGGCGCCTGCGGGGGCAGCGACGAGCCCGAGCCCGTCGAGTCGGCCGTGCCGGAGCCGGTCGCCACCCCGCTCGAGCGGGCGCTCGAGCTGCTCCCGGCAGACCAGGCGCTCGCCCGGCAGGTCCTGTTCGGCGACCTCGACCGGTTGCGCGAGGCCTACCCGCTCGACGAGGAGTTCGGCTTCGCCCTCCAGGGGGTGTGGCTGCCGAATGCGCTCGCGGGCGCCAACGGGCCGTTGTGGCGCAAGGCGTACGGGTTCGGGCTCGGCGGAGTCGACCGCTTCGCCGCGGGTGGCTACCACCCGGTCGAGCTGGCCGTGATCGAAGGAACGTTCAAGCCCGCGAACGTGGAGAGCCGGCTGCTCACCCGCGGCTACAAGCGCCGCGGCGACCTGCTCCGCCGGGGCAAGGACGCCTCGATCGACCTGAAGAGCCCGGTCGGGGAGCTCGCAAAGGGCTCGCTGGCCCGCGTGATCGTGACCCCAACCCGGATCGTCGCGGCGTCGACCACGAGGCTGGCGAAGGCCGCGCTCGAGCCGGCGGGTACGCTCGCCGGCGACGACAACATCGTGCTCGCCGCTCGCGCGCTCGGCGTCGTCACCGCCGCGGTGATCCGCCCCGCGGAGCTTGCCCGGCCCCGCTCGGGCGGCAGCGAGCCCCTCGTCGAACGGGCTGCCGCGCAGATCGGCGTCGGCCTGGACGACCGCGGCGGCGACGGGCGCACCGTCCGGATCGCGCTCGTCTACCAGCAGGCCGCAGACGCCGAGGCCGACCTCGCCGCCATCTCGGACGGGCTTCCCGGGGCAGCGCTCGCGGGCGACCCGGAGACGACGTTCGGGGAGGCGCTCGGCGACCTGACCGTGCGG
The DNA here is from genome assembly GCA_020845695.1 of Thermoleophilia bacterium. Next base: position 16,105 of record JADLFG010000078.1, read on the forward strand.
ATCGTCGGCGAGCGGGCGATCCTGATTCAGGGAACGCTGGCCGAGGAGGCGAGCTCCGGGCTCTGGCGTCTGCTGCTCGAGCGCGGCGACCTGGCGCTGCTCGTCCAGACGTCGTAGCGGGGATGCCGGCGGCCGCGAGCCTCGGATACGATTGGCCGGCCCGCAGCGGGTCACGGACGCTGGGGTCACGAGTCCGACGCAAGGAGGAGACAGGGTGGCGACGGTAGAGGAGCCACGCGCCGCTGAGGCGCCGTTCATCCGACCCGACGGGAAGGAGAAGGTCACCGGTCTCGGCCGCTACACGGCCGATCTGAGCCTGACCGGCCAGGCGCACGCGAAGTTCCGCTACGCGGATCACCCGCACGCGCGGATCGTTCGGATCGATACCTCGCGGGCGCGCGCGCTTCCCGGCGTACTGGCCGTGCTCACCCACGAGGACGTCCCCGACGTCAAGTACGGCGGCATGGTGCAGGATCGGCGGCTGTTCGCAAAGGACAAGGTGCTCTGGGAGGGTGACGTCGTCGCCGGGGTGGCGGCGCTGACCCCGGAGCTGGCCGCCGAGGCCGCGGCCTTGATCGAGATCGAGTACGAGCCGCTCGAGCCGGTCGTCGACTTCGCCTCCGCGACCGCGCCCGGGACGCCGCTGATCCACGAGGACTGGGAGTCCGACTCGGGCGACGAGACGATGGGGCGAGACGGCAACCGGATCGGCTACTCGACGATCGTGAAGGGCGACGCGGAGGCGGCGATGGCCGGAGCGGACGTCGTCGTGCGCACCCGCTACACGAGCGACTGCACCCAGGGGGTTCCGATCGAGCCGCGAGCCGTGATCGCCGAGTGGCACGGCGACCGGGTGACCGTATGGTCGTCGACCCAGGTGCCGTACACCGCCCGGTCGGGCGTCGCAGCGGTGCTCGGGCTGCCCGAGTCGCATGTCCGCATCGTCGTGCCGCTGCTCGGCGGCGGCTTCGGCGCCAAGTGCGACTTCCACTTCGAAGGGCACGTGGCGGCGCTGGCGCGCGCGGCCCGACGCCCGGTGAAGCTCGTGTTCTCGCGCCGAGAGGAGTTCGTCGCGATCGATCACCGGCGCGAGGGCATGGTGATCGAGCTCGAGACCGGCGCGCGGAAGGACGGGACGATCGTCGCTCACCGCGGCTGGCTCGTGCTCGACAAGGGCGCCTACTGCGGCGAGGGCGGCCCGTTCGCGCAGCTCGTCTCGATGCACGCGTGCGGCCCCTACCAGATGGAGAACATCCACGTCGAGGCGTCGCTCAACTACTCGAACCTGCAACCGGCGAGCTCGATCCGCGCTCCGACGGCGCCGCAAGCCTGCTGGGCGCTCGAGCAGCATCTCGACGAGCTCGCCCGCGCGCTCGGTCTCGACCCGGTGGAGCTGCGCCGGCGCATCCTGATCGAGGAAGGAGCGGAGGGACCGACCCGGCAGGTGTTCGAGCGACTCGGCATGAAGGAGACGCTCGAGCGGGCCGTCGAGCTGATCGGCTACGGGCAGGAGCTTCCCGAGGACGAGGCGATCGGCGTGGCCTGCGGCTGGTGGCCGTGCTTCGGCGCCCCCTCCGGCGCGTACGTGCAGCTCCACGGGGACGGGACGGGCACGATCATCACCGGGGCCCAGGAGAACGGCACGGGCGCGGTCATGGCCTTCCCGGTCTTCGTCGCGGAGCAGCTCGGCATGGAGCCCGAGAACTTCTCGCTGCTCTATCAGGACACCGATGCGGCCCCGTGGGACATGGGCTCGTGCGGCTCGCAGACCACGTTCAACAGCGGCCGGGCCGTGCTCGCCGCCGCGGGGGAGGTACGCGACCAGCTCCTCGATGCCGCGGCGGCGAAGCTCGAAGTCGACCGGGACGATCTCGAGCTCGCGGAGGGCGTGGCCCGCGTGAAGGGCGCGCCCGAGACCTCCGTCTCGCTCGGGGATCTGATCGCCGAGGGCGGGCCATTCCACGGCAAGGGCTCGGGCGACGTGCCTGAGGCACCCGCGTGCGACGCGGAGGGTTGCGTCGGCAGGCTCGGGTTCGAGTCGTTCCTGGCGCCGCAGCTGATCACGCATGCGGCCCATGTGAAGGTCGACCGGGAGACCGGCGTTGTGCGCGTGCTCCGCGTGGCGGCCGCGCACGACTCGGGCGTGATCGTCAACCCGGTCGGGGCAGACGGGCAGGTGACGGGCGGTGTCGTGATGGGAATCGGGCAGGCGTTGACCGAGGGCACCCAGTTCGACGAGACGGGACGGCAACGCAACCCGTACCTGCTCGACTACAAGCTGACGACGGCGGCGGATGCCCCGGAGATCCTGATCTCGTGGGTGGAGACGCCGACGGACAACGCGGGCCCCATGGGCTCGAAGGGGATCGGAGAGCCGCCCTGCGTGGCGACACCGGGGGCGATCGCGAACGCGATCGCGAAGGTCGTCGGCACGCCCGTACGGCAGCTGCCGATGACGCCGGAGCGGGTCTGGGCCGCGACGCGGGAGGTGCAGCGGTGAGCACGTTCGTCATGGCCACGTCGATCGCGGAGGCGCTCGAGGCGCTCGGTGGCGGCGCGCGCCCGGTCGCGGGCGGCACCGACCTCGTCGTCGGCGCCCGCCAGGGGAAGGCGCCGTTGCCGGAGGCGATCGTCGCCATCGACCGGATCGAGGCGCTGCGCGGAGTCCGGGAGAACGGCGGGGCGCTCCGGCTGGGCGCGCTCGCGACGCATGCGGAGATCACGGCGCACCCGGCCGTGCGAGAGCGGTTCACCGCGCTCGCCGACGCGTGCGCCATCGTCGGCTCCCACGCGACCCGGGCGAACGGGACGATCGGCGGCAACGTCATGAACGCATCGCCGGCGATGGAGGCCGGCGGCCCGCTCGTCTGCTTCGACGCCTCGGTGACGCTCGAGTCGGCCGGCGGCCCCCGACAGCAGGCGCTCGCCGACCTGCTGGCCGGGCCGGGTCAGACCACCGCTCGCGCGGACGAGCTGCTGACGGCGATCGAGCTGCCGGCGCTGCCGGCCGGCGCCGGGTCGTGCTACGCGAGGCTCGAGTACCGCCGCCAGATGGAGATCGCCGTGGTCGGAGCGACCGCTGTGGTCGTCCTCGCCGACGGCGTGGTCACGGACGCGCGCATCGCGATCACGGCGCTCGCGCCCACGATCCGGCGAGTCGCGGCGGCCGAGGAGGCTCTGCTCGGCACGGATGGCGGCAGAGCCGCAGCCGAGGCCGCCGGGCGGGCCGCCGCCGACGCTTCCGCCCCGATCTCCGACGTGCGAGCGTCCGCCGACTACCGCCTGGCGATGGCCGCGGTGATCACGCGGCGCGCCGTGACGGCCGCCGTCGCCCGCGCCCGCGGCGGGCACGTTCCTGTCCCTGCCAGCCCCGCGCTTCACGGCGCCGTCTGAGGATTGCCATGAGATACCAGGCCACGCTCACCGTCAACGGCATCCCCTATCCGATCGAGGTGGAGGCGACCGCGACTCTCCTTCGCGTCGTGCGCGACGTGATCGGCCTGACCGGGCCGAAAGAGGGCTGCGACGACTCCGAGTGCGGCGCCTGCATGATGCTGCTCGACGGCAGGCCCGTGAACTCCTGCTCCTACCTGGCGCTCCAGGCCGAGGGGCGCGAGATCACGACCGTCGAGGGGCTCGCCCCGGGCGACGGGCTCGCGCCGCTCCAGCAGGCGTTGCTCGAAGCGGGAGGCGTCCAGTGCGGCTTCTGCACGCCGGGGATGCTGATTTCCGCCACGGCGCTGCTCGCCGCGAACCCCCGGCCGAGCGAGGAAGAGGTGCGGACCGCGCTCGCGGGCAACCTCTGCCGCTGCACGGGCTACACGAACATCGTCCGCGCGGTGCTCCAGGCGGCGGAGGGGCTCCCCGCCGGCGCGCCGGGGTAGCCCCGGCCGCTTGAGCTGGGTCGACCCCCTCGTCCTCCTCTGGGTCGCCCTCTCGGCGCTGCTCGGCTACCAGCGTGGGTTCGCGGCCCAGACGTCCTCCCTGGTGGGCCTCGTACTGGGCGCGTTCACGGGCTCGCGGATTGCCCCGCTGCTCGTCGGCGGCGGGTCGGAGTGGGTGCCGTTCGCAAGCCTGGCCGGCGCGGTGGTCGGGGCGGTCGTGCTCCAGACGGTGGCGGGCATGCTCGGAGGCCGCCTGCGCCGCCTGCTGCCCCGGGGCGGCCCGAGGCTCGCGGACAGCATCGGGGGGATCGTCGTCGGTGCCGCGGTCGGGGTCGCGGTCGCCTGGCTCGCGGCCGCCGCCGCGTTGCAGGCGCAGGGCTCGGGCCTGCGGCACACCGTCCGCGAGTCGCCGATCCTGACCGGTCTCGTCGAAGCGGTACCACCTCGCTCGGTGCTCAGGACCCTCGCCCGGCTCGACCCGCTGCCGCTGATCGCGGCCTCGCCGGGGATCGAGCTACCGCCCCCGGATGGGAGCGTGCTCGACAGCCCAGTCGCTCGTCGGGCCGGGGCGAGTGTGGTCAAGGTGCTGAGCGTTGCGTGCTCGACCGGCGTCCAGGGATCGGGCTGGGCGATCGCGCGTGAGCTCGTCGCGACGAACGCCCACGTCGTCGCCGGTCAGGACCGAACCCGGATCGTCGCCCCCAACGGGCAGGTGCTCGACGCCGAGCTTGTCTACGTCGACGCTGCGGACGACGTCGCACTGCTCGCGGTTGACGGTCTGCTCACGAAGCCGCTGCGACTCGAGAACGAGCCGGCCGGCGGCGAGGAGGCGGTTCTGCTCGGCTACCCGGGCGACGGGCCGCTCGTCGCGGCCGCCGCCACGGTCGGCGTTCCGACCAAGGTGTTCGCCCCGGGCGCCTATGGCGGGCGGGTCCGGCTGCGAACCGTCGTCCCGCTGCGCGCGGACGTCGAGCGGGGCGCGAGCGGCGGCCCCGTGATCGACGGCGCCGGCCGCGTCGTCGCGATGGTCTTCGCCGCTGCCAAGACGGGCGGCGGCGGCTACGGCATCCCGGTCTCAGAGCTGGCGGACGCCCTCGAGGCGGAGCCCGGCCCGGTCGACGCCGGACCCTGCCCCTGACGCGAGCAGTCACCGAAGATCTGAGTCGACCCGGCTCAAGGGGTCAGACCCCGGGGTCAGACCCCGGGGTCTGAGCCCTAAATCGGAGTGCGATGGTACACGCGCCGGCCGGGCGCGCGTCGCGCTACGCTGCTCGTGATACCGGGGAGCTACAGGAGGAGGACGACGATGGCCCTGACAATCGGGGACACGGCACCGGATTTCTCGGCGGAGACGACGGAGGGCCGGATCCGGTTTCACGACTGGATCGGCGACTCGTGGGCGGTCCTGTTCTCGCACCCGAAGGACTTCACGCCGGTGTGCACGACCGAGCTCGGCTACATGGCGAGGATCAAGCCGGAGTTCGACCGCCGTGGCGTCAAGGTGATCGGGCTGTCGGTCGACTCGACCGCCGATCACGAGCGCTGGGCGCAGGACATCGAGGAGACGCAGGGGTACGCACCCAACTACCCGGTAATCGGCGACGCCGACTTCCGGGTGTCGAAGCTGTACGGAATGCTGCCCGCGGACGTCGACGGCGACCCGCGGGAGCGCACGCCGGCCGACAACCAGACCGTGCGGAGCGTGTTCGTGATCGGCCCCGACAGGAAGGTGAAGCTGGTCTTCGTCTACCCGATGACGACCGGCCGCAACTTCGACGAGGTGCTCCGGGTGATCGACTCGCTGCAGCTCACCGCACAGCACAAGGTCTCGACGCCGGCGAACTGGCGCCAGGGCGAGGACGTGATCATCGCCGGCTCGGTCTCGAACGAGCAGGCGAAAGAGATCTGGCCGGAGGGCTGGAAGGAGCCGAAGCCCTACCTGAGGATCGTCCCGCAGCCCCGCTGAGCGCGCAGGCCCGGCGATGTGGACGGGCGGGTCAGGCCCCGCCCGCCCCCGCGCCCGGAAGGCCGGCGCCGAGGCCCTGGCGAGCGACGGGTTGCCAACCCCGTCGCGACGGTGAGCCCGGGCCCGAGCATCGATCAGTCCACTGGCGGAGCTGCTGACGACGGCTGCCCGGAAGCCGGCGGCCGGCGGCGGGCACACCAGTCGACGTGGGGTCGGACTTGTCCGGCCCGCAACCCGCCCCGCGTTCGGGCGGAACAAGTCCCGCCCCCACAACCGGGCGGCGCACGGCCCGCCCCAGCACCTTCACCGCACCGCCCGCGCACCGGTGAGAGGGCGCGCAGGTATTCAGCCAGAGCGGGGCTTGACGGCCTTGACGATCGCCGCGTGCATCCCGTCCGCGACCTCGTGCGTGAACGTCACCGAGACGCCGGCGAAGCCGGCCTCGGCGAGCTGGCGCCCGTACTCCCCCTCGGACAGCGCGCCGGCGATGCAGCCGAAGTGGCTCCCGCGCTCGGCGCGCGCGGCGGCGTCCAGGCGGTTCTCGGCGACGATGTCGCTGATCCCGAGCCGTCCGCCCGGCACGAGCACCCGGAACGCCTCCGCCAGGACCGCCGGCTTGTCCGGCGAGAGGTTGACGACGCAGTTCGAGATCACGACGTCGACCGAGCCCGAGGGCAGGGGAATCGCCTCGATGTGCCCCCTGAGGAAATGGACGTTCGTCGCGCCCGCCGCCACCGCGTTCCGGCGCGCGAGCGCGAGCATCTCCTCGGTCATGTCGAGGCCGTAGACCGTCCCCGCCGGGCCGACCCGCCGGGCCGAGAGGAGCACGTCGATGCCGCCCCCCGAGCCGAGGTCGAGCACGACCTCGCCCTCGCGCAACTCGGCGACGGCCGTGGGGTTGCCGCAGCCGAGGCTCGCGAGCACCGCTACGTCCGGAAGCTCGCTTCGCTCCCCTGCCTCGTACAACGCCGCCCCGAAGCGCGAGTCGGGCCCGGCGCCGCAGCACGACTCGCCTCCGCAACACCCCGTCCCCCCCGCGGCGCCCGCGAGGCCCGCATACCTGGCCCTGACCTCGCCTCTGACATCGTCAACCGTGCTCATGCTCTCGCCCCCTGTATCGAAGTTATTCGATAAAGCCTACCGCAGCGCGCGCGGCGCCGGCGCGGCTAGCGTGTCGCCGGTGAAGCCGATCCTCGTGATCGAGCAGGAGCTCCTCCTCGAGGGCGTCGGCCTGCTCGGCGAGCGCCTCGCCGTCTCGGGCCTGCCATGGCGGCGGCTGCGTGCCTGGGAGGACGACCTCGCGGGGCTGCGCGCCACCGACTTCGCCGGCATCGTCCCGCTCGGGGGCAGTGCTCACGCCTGGGAGGAAGATCGCTGCCCGCACCTGCGTCACGAGCGCCGGCTGCTCGGGGAGGCGCTCGAGCGTGACGTACCCGTGCTCGGCATCTGCCTCGGCGCCCAGGTGCTCGCCAGGACGCTCGGGGCCGAGGTCGCTCCGGGCCCGACACACGAGATCGGCTGGCTCGCGGTGGCCCCGACACCCGAGGCGGCTGCTGATCCGCTGCTCGCCCGGCTGGTCGCTCCCGCGAACGTCTACCAGTGGCACGCCGACGGCTTCGAGCTGCCGTCCGGAGCGACGCGCCTCGCACGCAGCGAGCTCTACCCGAACCAGGCGTTCCGCTACGGATCAGCGTGGGGCGTCCAGTTTCACCCGGAGGTCGACCTCGCCACCTTCGAGGTCTGGGCCGCCAACCATCCGGGCGTGGCCGCCGGCTACGGCGTCGACGAGCGCGCGCTGCGCGCCGGCGTGGCGAGCGGCGAGACCCCCGGAGCGTCGCGCGCCTTCAGGGAGGGCATCTTCGACGCGTTCTGCGCCGAGGTGGTCCGGTGCCTGGACGCCTGACCGCACGCGCACGGGGAGACCGCGAAGCGAACGCTCGCCCCCGGCCGCGCGAGCGCGCGCGTGCTCGCGAAGCGCAGCGGCCGGCTTGCGCTCGGCGACCTCGAGACTGCCGGGGTCGACGCCCCGCGGCGGAGCGATCCTGCTCACGGCGTCGGACTCCGCCCTCTTGCGAGCCGCACCCGCGCCCGGCCGCGGTCACGAAGGCGACCGAGCGAGCCGCTCGTCGCGTGACGGGCCGCCCCCTGGCTTCCGTCTCCTCGATCCGCGATACTCACGCACGTTCCCACGATCACAAGGGAGGCTGGCATGGGGTTCCTCGACAAGCTGCTGGGGCGAAGCAAGCAGATGGCGAGCGAGGTAGCCGACAAGGCAGGCGACGTCGCCGGGGCCGGCCTCGGCGCGGCCGAGCAGGCCGCGCACAAAGGGGCGGAGATGGCGGGACGCGTCGCCGACGAGGCGAGCGAGCTCGCGGCGCGCGGTCGCGAGGCTGCGGGCGATGTGCTCGATCGCGTGCGTGGCGACGGCGATGACGACGGCGATGCCTCCCCCGGCTCGGGCGGCGGCGGCGGCGCCGGCTAGCCCCGGGACGGGCCCGCCGTGCCTCTGATCGAGGTCAAGCTCTTCGACTTCCGGGTCGACGAGGAGACGAGCCGCAAGCTGATCGCGGGCCTCACGGACGCCCTCTGTGCCGCGACCCACGAGGGTCTGCGCGAGCACACGTGGGTGATCGTCGAGGGTCACGACCCGAAGAACTGGGGCGCCGGCGGCAAGCCCTGGCCGGTCGCGCAGATGCCGGGCGTGGAGGGCTGAGCGGGAGACCGGCGGGATCGGGGTCAGCCGAGGCGACCGTCCGCGAGCGCCCGGGCGATCAGGCGCCCCCACTCGCCTGGGTAGGCGAGGTGACCCGCGGTGAGCTCGCCCAGCCGGGCGCGCCCGACGACACCGAGCGCCGTCACGTCGTACGCGACCTCCGCCCGCCCAAGCGTGCGGGAACGGCAGCGGCGACCCGGCCAGCGGAGTCGAGCCCGCCGCTGAGTCAGACTTGAGGCGTGCACTCGGCGGCCCCGCCAGCCGTCAAGCCCGGTCTCTCGAGCGACGAGGCCGCCCGCCGCCTCGTCGAGGACGGCCCGAACGCGATCGCCGAGGCGAGGGGGCCATCCCACGTCCGCGAGCTGCTTTCGGGCTTCGTCCAGCTCTTCGCGCTGCTCCTCTGGGCCGGCGCCGCGCTCGCCCTGATCGGGGGCCTGCCCGAGCTCGCCGCGGCGATCGTGACCGTGATCGTCGTCAACGCGGTCTTCGCGTTCGTCCAGGAATACCGGGCCGAGCGAGCCGTCGCCGCTCTGCGCCGGGTGCTGCCGCAGCGCGCCCGCGTGCGCCGGGACGGTGAGGCGACCGAGATCGGGAGCGAGACGGTCGTCCCCGGGGACATTCTCTTGCTCGCGCCGGGCGACCGGGTCGCAGCCGACGCCGACCTGCTCTCGGCCTGTGACCTCCGTGTCGACGAGTCCGCGCTGACGGGGGAGGCCTACCCGGCGGCGCCGCACGAGCGGGTCCTCGCCGGGACCTTCGTCACCGCGGGCACCGCCGAGGCACTCGTGACCGCGACGGGCATGGCGACGCGCTTCGGCCGGGTCGCGGAGCTGGCCCAGCGAACGCGGCGGGAGCGCAGCCCGCTCGAGCGAGAGCTCGACCGCGTCACCAGGCTCGTGGCAGCGCTCGCGGTCGCGATCGGGGCGCTGTTCTTCCTCGCCGCGGGACTGGTCGGGATGGATCTCTCCGACCGCTTCCTGTTCGCGGTCGGCGTGACCGTCGCGCTCGTGCCCGAGGGGCTCCTGCCGACCGTGACACTCGCCCTCGCCCTCGCGACCCAGCGGATGGCGAGGCGCAACGCGCTCGTGCGCCGACTCTCGTCGGTCGAGACGCTCGGCGAGACGACCGTGATCTGCACCGACAAGACCGGGACGCTGACGGAGAACGAGATGACCGTGCTGCGTGTCTGGACGCCTGCCGGCGAGCTCACGGTCGAGGGCGCCGGGTACGAGCCGTTCGGCCGCTTCCGCGCGGGGGGGAAAGTCGTCGACCCGGCGCCGCTCGCCGAGCTGCTCCGCGCCGGACTGCTCTGCTCGGACGCGCGCCTGGTTCACGCGCGAGAGGGCCGGGCGGTGCTCGGCGACCCAACCGAGGCCGCGCTCGTGGTGCTGGCCGAGAAGGGAGGTCTCCGCCACGAGCAGGAGGCCGCCCGAGCCCCCCGCCTGCTCGAGCTCCCGTTCAGCTCGGAGCGCAAACGGATGACGACCGTCCACCTCGCTGGTGACGAGCGCGTTGCCTACGTGAAGGGCGCGGCCGAGGTGATCCTGCCGCGCTCGACCCTGGACGCGGGCACGCGTGCCCGGGCCGAAGCGGCCGCGGCCGCGATGGAGGGCGAGGCGCTGCGCGTGCTCGCGCTCGCCCGCCGTACGCTGCACGCGAGCGCGGACGACGACGCGAACGAGATCGAGCGCGACCTCGAGCTGCTCGGACTGGTGGGAATGATCGACCCGCCGCGACCCGAGGTGCCGGAGGCGGTGCGCCGCTGCCGCGAGGCGGGCATCCGGGTCGTCATGGTGACCGGCGACAGCGGCCGCACCGCCGAGGCGATCGCCCGGCGGATCGGCCTCATCGACGGGGAGGCGCGCGTGATCGTCGGCGCGGAGTTGCGGGAGCTCGACGACGGCGAGCTTCGCCGCCGCCTGGCCGAGCGCCACGTGATCTTCGCCCGGATCGACCCGGAGCAGAAGCTCCGTCTCAGCGAGCTCCTGAGCGCCGACGGCGAGGTGGTCGCGATGACCGGCGACGGGGTCAACGACGCGCCGGCGCTCAAGCATGCGGATATCGGGATCGCGATGGGCCGGAGCGGGACCGAGGTGGCCCAGGAGGCGGCCGATCTCGTCCTCGCCGACGACAACTTCGCCTCGATCGTCGCCGCGGTCGAGGAGGGGCGGGCGGTGTACGACAACATCCGCCGCTTCGCCGGCTACCACTTCTGCTCCAACGTGGGCGAGCTGATCCCGTTTCTCGTCTGGGGCATCACGGGTGGGGCGGTGCCCCTGCCGCTCGTAGTGATGCAGGTGCTCGCGATCGACCTCGGTACGGACATGCTGCCGGCGATCGCGCTCGGCACCGAGCGGGCCGAGCCCGGCACGATGCAGCGGCCGCCGCGGCCCAGGCGGGAGCGGCTGCTCGACCGGTCCGTGCTCACGCGCGTGTTCGGCTGGATCGGGCCGCTCGAGGGTCTCGCCGCGATCACGAGCTTCCTGTTCGCCTACGGACTAGCCGGCTGGCGGCCCTGGCAGCCGCTCGCCGCCAGCGGCGAGCTGTACGAGCAGGCGACCACGATGACGCTCGCCGGGATCGTGATGGCGCAGGTCGGCGCCGGCCTCGGCTGGCGCACGAACCGCCGCCCACTCGCCTCGGCCGGCCTCTTCTCAAACCGGCTCCTGCTCGCCGGGATCGCGATCGAGGTCGGGCTGATCGCGTTGCTCGCCTACACCCCCGGGCTCGACGACGCCTTCCACACGAGCCCGCTCGGCGGCTGGCACTGGCTGCTCCTGCTCGCGTGGCCGCCACTCGTCCTCGGCGTCGAGGAGGTACGCAAGGGGCTCGCCCGGGGGCGCGCCCTCAGCCGCGGCCGATGAACGGCATCGCCGTCGCCATCACGGTCAGGAACTGGACGTTCGCGTCGGGCGGCAGGGTGGCCATGTAGACGACGGCGCGGGCGACATGGGCGAGGTCGAACGTCGGCTCCAGCTCGATCCGGCCGTCCGCCTGGAGCGCGCCCGTCGTACGCATGCTCTCGGTCATCTCGGTGGCGGCGTTGCCGATGTCGATCTGCCCGCAGGCGATCCCGTAGGGCCGCCCGTCGAGAGCGGTCGAGCGAGTCAGGCCGGTGATCGCGTGCTTCGTCGCCGTGTAGGGCGCGGACAGCGGACGCGGCACGTGCGCCGAGAGCGAGCCGTTGTTGATGATGCGCCCGCCGCCGGGGACCTGGCGCTTCATCAGCCGGAACGCCTCGCGGGTGCAGAGGAACGCGCCGGTCAGGTTCGTCTCGACCACGGCCGTCCACTGCTCGAAGGAGAGCTGCTCGAGCGGCACCGCCGGTGCGGCCACCCCCGCGTTGTTGAACAGGAGGTCGAGCCGGCCGAAGCGCGCCTCGACCTCCGCGAACAGCGCCTCGACCAAGGCCGGCTCGCGGACGTCGCAGACGAGCGCGACGCTATCGCCGCCCGCGGCCGCCGCAGCCGTCTCGAGCGGCTCCGGACGCCGCCCAGCGAAGACGACCGTGAAACCGGCGTCAGCGAGCGCGAGCCCGCAGGCGCGGCCGATGCCGGCGCCGGCGCCGGTGACCAGCGCGATCCCGCTCACGCCGCCCGCCCGGGCATGCGTCCTCCCAGCTCGTCCTCGACGTGGACGCGGACGATCTGCTCGAAGTCCTCCTCCGCCTCGAAGCCGAGCTCGCGCGCGCGCCGCGCCTCGACGCGCCGGGGCCAGCCGGCCACGATCCGCATGATTAGCTCGTCGGGCTCGCGGCGAATCAGCGCGACGGCCTCGTCGCCGCCAACGCGGCGAAGCGCCTCGATCTGCTCGGCCACGGTCGCCGAGACGGCGGGCATCGTCAGGCAGCGGCGGCCGGCGAGAGCGACCTCGTCAATGGTGGCGGCGCGGAGGAAGAAGCCGACGGCCGCCCGGGGTGACGCGTGGCAGTGACGGACGTCGTCGGCGACGGGCAGCACCGCCTCCCGCCCGCTCAGCGGCTCGCGGATGATGCTCGAGAAGAAGCCCGACGCGGCCCGGTTCGGCCCGCCCGGCCGCACGCAGATCGTCGGCAGCCTGATCGAGATCCCGTCCAGGAAGCCCCGCCGCGTGTAGTCGGAGACGAGCAGCTCCCCGATCGCCTTCTGCGTCCCGTAGCTCGTGAGCGGCGTCGGCCAGACCTCGTCGCCGATCACCTCGGGGAACGGTGCTCCGAAGACCGCGATCGAGGAGGCGAAGACGAGCCGCGGGCGGTAGCGGGCTCCGGCTCGGATCGCGTCGAGGAGGCGACGGGTCCCGTCGAGGTTGACGCGATAGCCCTTCTCGAAGTCGACCTCCGCCTCGCCGGAGACGACCGCCGCGAGGTGGAAGACGACGTCCGGTCGCTCGGCGACGAGCGCGGCTGCGGCATCCGGCCCGGCCAGGTCAGCCGCCACGGTGACGACGTCGAGCCGGGCCGCCCCGGGCGCGGCCGGCTCCGCGAGGTCGGCCAGGAAGAGACGCTCGACGCGCTCGCCCCCGAGCGCCCCGTCGCGCGCGAGACGCTCCGCGAGCTTGCGTCCGAGCATGCCGCCGCCACCGGTGACGAGAATGCGCACGGCGGTGAATCGTAGTCGCGGGGAGGAAGGCCCGTCACGTCCCCGCGCGGTGGCATACTCCCCCCGAGCCCTCGGGGCGTGGCAGCGGCGGGAACCGGTACGCTCCCTCGGCCGTCCAACGGGCATGCTCAGCCGCCGGGACTTTCTGCTCTGCCTCGCCGCACCCGTCGGGGTATGGCTCGTCGGCGGCTGCGGAGGGTCTGGTGAGCCGTTGCCGGCACCGTCCACCGGACCGGCGCCCGCGCCGTCCGGGGGTGACGCCCTCGCGATCGCGAACGTCGAGCGGGTCGCCGCGGCCACCGGCGACGCCGCACCCGGCGCCCGCTCGATCGGCGCGTTCGGCGCCGACCTCTACGCGGTGCTCGCGACGGCGAGCGACGACAACCTCGTCTTCTCGCCGGCCAGCATCCTCGTCGCGCTCGCCATGACGCGGGCGGGCGCTGCGGGTGCCACCGCCACCGAGCTGGACGCCGTCCTGCACCTGGACGACCCCGAGGCGATCCATCACGCGCTGAACGGGCTCACGCGAGCGCTGGAAGCGCGCAGCGGCACGGTCGAGGTCGAGGGCGAGCCGGCGAGCGTCGAGCTGGCGATTGCCAACGCGGTCTGGGGACAGCGGACGCTCACGTGGCGGCGGCCCTTCCTCGACGTGCTCGCGCGCGAGTACGGCGCAGGCGTTCGGCTCGCCGACTTCGTCGCCGACCCGGAGACCGCCCGTACCGTCGTGAACGGCTGGGTCGGCGAGGAGACGCGCGGTCGCATTCCCGAGCTCCTCGCCCCCGAAACGGTCGATGCGCTGACGCGCCTCGTCCTCGTGAACGCGATCTACCTGAAGGCGCCCTGGGCCACCCCGTTCGACGCCGAGGCGACCCGGCCCGCGCCGTTCACGCTGCTCGACGGCTCGACCGTCGAGGTGCCCTTCATGGCGCGGCACGACGAGACCATGGCCTACGGGCGCGGCAGCGGCTGGCAGGCGGTGGAGCTGCCCTACGCGGGCGGGGCGCTCGCGCTGCTCGTACTCCTCCCCGACCGGAGCGAGCTCGCCACCGTCGAGGGCCGGCTCGCCGCTGGCCTGCTCGACGACGCGGCTCGCGCTCTCGCCCCGAGCGACGTCGCCTTGCTGCTGCCGAAATGGGACCTCGAGACACGGGTCGAGCTGTCCGAGGCACTGGCCGCGCTCGGCATGCCGACCGCGTTCACGGATGCCGCCGACTTCACCGGCATGACCACCGACGAGCCGCTCCGGATCGGTTTCGTCATCCACCAGGCGAACATCACGGTCGACGAGGCCGGCACCGAGGCGGCCGCGGCTACCGCCGCCGGCATGGAGACCACCGCCGCGCCCGGCCCGGAGCCCGAGCCGATCTCCGTCACCGTCGACCGGCCGTTCCTCTACGCGCTTCGCGACCGCGAGACCGGCGCCGTCCTCTTCCTCGGCCGTGTCACGAACCCGGCCTAGCAGGCGGCCTGCAAGCCGGGGGTCAGGGCTTCCACGTTCCTCAGGCGGTGGAGCGGTGGGCTCGGCGGCCGGTGCCGGAGAACCCCCGGCATCGGTTCGCCCCCGCCGAGCGCAGCGCGCGAAGCCTGCCGCCGGCCCTGAGAGCCGCTGTCAGCATCCCGGCTGCACCGACTCGTGCCCAGGAGAGGAATCGTACCCGCCACTGCTGGTGGCCCCCGCGAGCCGCCGGCCGGGTGCAAGCGGGGAAGACTTGAGCCCAGTCGCACTCGTCAGGGCTGGTGGGCAGCCTGACGACGTAGCGCTCAAGGTGTCCCATCGTCATGGCATCGCTCCGCTTCGCCCACCCTCCGGCGCACGGTGTCCAGAGCGGACATGACCAGGGGCCTGGCCCCTGGTCATGTCCCGACCGGCCGTGTCTGGGTCCTGGCCCCCGACGTGGAGGTCGAGCCGCGAGCGATTTCGCGGCCGTACCGCGGCCCTACGGGGCGTCGCACCCGAGCGCGGTGCGGTAGCTCTCCTCGCTCGAGAGCTTCTTGCCGCCCGTGATCGGCCGGCCTGCCGCCATTGCGTCCGCGTACTGCCAGACCACCTCCGGGTAATCCCCGTTCTCGTCCATCTCCCGGAGGATCGTCCAGCCGCGGGAGCCGTCCATCGCCCGGACGGCGATGCGAGCGGCCGCGGCGTCCCCCGTGGCACGCGCCGCCAGCCAGCGCTCGATCCAGCCGCAGGCGACGGCGCCCGTGACGGCGGCTCCCAGCTGGTAGCGATCCCGCACGGCGTCGCCCGCCTTCAACCGCCCGACGTCGAGCCCGGGCGGCAGCGGGATCCCGGCGAGCATCTCCTCGACGACGGCGGCCCTGCCGGCAGGCTTCACGACGCTACGGGGCATCGCCGACAGCCACGTGCCGACGTCGACCTGGCGAAGCGAGGCGAGCACCGCCTCGAACGCGTCGACGCCGGCTGCGACGCCGCGAAGCTCGAGCACGTAGTCGCCCTGCCGCCAGACGGCGGTGAAATCGGTCGTACCCTCATAGCGGAACACGCGGGCCTCCGTATCCGCGACCGGCGCAGATAGCGACAGGTCGGAGCTCCGCTCGCGGTCGTCGACGAGCCCCTGGAACCCGCCGGCCGGCTGCCAGCGCAGCTCGAGCTCGCGACCGCCGTTCCCGAAGGTCATCTCTCCGAGCTCGACGCTGAACTGGTCGGCCCTGGTGACCTCCCAGCCGGGAATGAGCAGGCGCGGAGCGGCCTCGGCGACTCGGACGAGCGCTGCCGCCCAGGCTGTGTCGCCGCCGCGACCGACGAGCAGGATGCTCGCGACAACGGCGGCCGCAATCGCGGCCAGCGCCGGGATCGCGACCGGCAGCACACGGCGCCTCGCCGGGCTGACCCGTGGCAGCCGGGGCGAGATCCCCACCATGAGGTCCTGCCTCACCTGCCGCGCAAGCGCCGGGTCGGGGCCGGCCGCGGGCGGGCGGAACTCCCTCAGCAACTCGAGCTCATGCCCCATCGCGTGCACCTCCTTGCGGCTCGCAGGTAACCGTCACAGCCTCATTCCCGATCTCGGCCAGGAGTTCGCGGAACCTCCGGCGCGCCCGGTTCAGCCGCGAGCGCACCGTACCGAGCGGGATGTCGAGGGCAACCGCCACCTCCTCGTAGGCCAGCTCCTCCCAGGCAACGAGGAGGAGAACGTCTCGCTCGGCGTCCGGCAGGTTGGAGAGCGCCTCGAGCAGTCTGTCGCGCACCCCCTGGGCCAGGATCCGCTCGTCTGCGTCCGCCACGCCGTCCTCCGGGCCGTGTGACGTGCCTGCGAGACGGCCGAGTGCGCGTGCACGGCGCGTCTCGGCTCGCCAGCGCTTGAGCACGAGGTTCGTGGCCAGGCCGTAGAGCCACGGCAAGGCGCTCTCGTGCAGCGGCCGGAAGCGCGAGCGCTGCTCGAAGGCGATCCGGAAGACGTCACCCGCGAGCTCGTCAGCGCCATCTCGCCCGACCCGCCGCTCGAGAAAGCGGTGGATCGTCGCGAAATGGCGATCGAACACGATCCCGAACAGCTCCGGCCGGCCGGACGCCGCAGCGAGGAGCTCGGCGTCGGTCAGCGAGCTGCTCATCGCCAGGATCATTCCCGATCGCGATGATCGGGTTCACCTGCTGCTCGGCCGGGACGGGGAGTGGCTCTCAGCAGCCAGACTGCACCGACTCGCGCGCAGGAGAGGAATCGTCCTCGGCACTGCTGGTGGGATCCCGTGAGCCGCCGGCCGGGTGCAACAGGGGAGACCTGACCCCCGTCGAGAACATACCATTAGCGATATGAGAATGAGCTCAGATCTGCTTCGCGAGGCGCGGCTTCGCGCCGGTCTCAGCCAGGAGGAGCTCGCGCGCCGCACCGGGCGAGCGCAGTCGGGGATCGCACGCTGGGAGCGAGGTGACGTCGAGCCCCGCCTCTCGACGCTCGTCGAGCTCGTCCGCGCGTGCGGGCTCGAGCTGACGTTCGGGCTCGCCGAGTACGACGGCTCGTACGTCCCGCAGATCGATCGCATGCTGGAGCTCTCGCCCGCGGAGCGCGTCGCGTGGGGCACGCGGTCGGCGGCACGGCTTCGCGAGCTACGGTCGAGGATCGAGGCGGCACGGCGTGGCTGATGCTCCTCCGTTCGACCCGGTGGCGCTCCTGGAGGTGCTCACCCGTCACGGCGTCCGGTTCGTCGTCGTCGGCGGCATCGCCGCGCTCTCCCAGGGCTCGCCGCTGCCGACCGAGGACGTCGACGTCACGCCGGAGCGAAACGACGAGAACCTCGATCGGCTGGCGGCCGCGCTCGGCGAGCTCGACGCCGGGCTCCGCACCGAGGACGGCGACGTCGTCCCGCTGCCGCCGGATGCCCGTCTTCTCGCTCAAGCCGAGAGGTGGACGCTGACGACTCGCCACGGCGACCTCGACCTCGTCTTCGCGCCGCCCGGCACCGGCGGCTACGACGACCTCAGACGAGACGCCTTCGAGGTCGACCTCGGACCGGACGTGCGCGTCCGCGTGGCCTCGCTCGCGGACGTGATTCGCTCGAAGGAGGCGTCGAACCGTCCCAAGGACCGGGCTCAGCTGCCGGCCCTGCGCCTGACGCTCGAGCGCGTCCGCGCACGCGAGCGGTCGTGACGACGCGCGACTTCGTTACGTGTGAGCAGCCTGGCCCGCCTGGTCCGGGTCGTCGAGCGGAGACACGCCGAAGATCGTCCTCTTCGGGCTAGCCTCGATTCCCCGCGAGCTGGGCTGGCGACGGAAGCAGAGACGTCCTCCTGTGCAGGGATGATTCGGGTTCTCTAGTGGCCCTTGAGGTTATGTTGGACTCGAAACGTCATCAGGCAGCGATGCGGTGTCGTGCTTCGGCGGCGGCGAGTCGGCGGTCGCGATGTTCGGTGTTTCGGTAGCGGACGTGGCGGGCGAGCG
>JADLFG010000079.1 GCA_020845695.1 Thermoleophilia bacterium
CGGAATCGGCACAAAGGGGCGTCACGCGGATACCCCACTGCAGGCATATTGGCGCGACCGAGGACGCCGCCTGGCGCCGCTTTGCAGCCGCCAGAGCTGTGCGGTATTCCCCGGACGGTGCACTAGCGTTGCGCGCCATGGTGCTGACGGCGCCGGGACTGCCGCTGCGGGCGGTGGAGCTGGCGGTGCCCGAGCCCGGCCCGGGTCAGGTGCTCGTCCGCGTGGGCGCGTGCGGGGTCTGCCGAACCGACCTCCACGTGGTGGACGGGGAGCTACCCGAGCCGAAGCTGCCGCTCGTGCCCGGCCATCAGATCGCGGGTACCGTCGAGACGACCGGCCGGGGCGTCGAGACGCTCGCGCCGGGCGCCCGTGTCGGCGTCCCCTGGCTCGGCTGGACGTGCGGGGATTGCCGCTACTGCCGCGAGGGCCGCGAGAACCTCTGCGACCGTGCCCGCTTCACCGGCTACGACCTCGACGGCGGCTTCGCCGAGCTCGCGCTCGCCGATGCCCGCTACTGCTTCCCTCTGCCCGGGGGCTACTCCGACCCCCGGGCGGCGCCGCTCCTCTGCGCCGGGCTGATCGGCTACCGCTCGCTCACGCTCGCGGGGACGGGCGAGCGGCTCGGCCTCTACGGCTTCGGTGCCGCCGCGCACATCGTGGCGCAGGTGGCCCGCTGGCAGGGCCGGCGGGTCTTCGCCTTCACCCGTGCGGGCGACCAGGACGCGCGGGCGCTCGCGCGCGAGCTCGGCGCCGAGTGGGCCGGCGACGCGCTCGGCCCGTCGCCCGAGCCGCTCGACGCGGCAATCGTCTTCGCCCCCGCCGGCGAGCTCGTCCCCGCCGCTCTGCGCGCGGTCGCGAAAGGCGGGGTCGTCGTCTGCGCCGGCATCCACATGACAGAGATCCCGGCCTTCCCGTACGAGCTCCTCTGGGGCGAGCGGGTGCTGCGCTCGGTCGCGAACCTCACCCGCGCGGACGGAGACGAGCTCCTCGCGCTCGCGCCGCGGGTGCCGGTCAAGACCGAGGTCGAGACCTACCCCCTCGAGCGGGCAAACGAGGCGCTTGACCGGCTGCGCGCCGGGCGCGTGCGCGGCGCCGCGGTGCTCATCCCGTAGCCCGTAGAGTCGTACCGTGCGACAGGGCGCTGCGCTGCTGCGACTGCCCGAGCCGCCGCTCGCCGACGCCGGGCTCGTCCTGCTGCCGGTCGCGGCGGAGCACGTCGGAGCGGTGACCGCGGCGTGTCAGGATCCCGAGATCCCCCGCTGGACGCTCGTTCCGTCCCCCTACACCGAGTCCGACGCCCGGAGCTGGGTCGAGCGGGCGGCGAGCGCCCTGGCAGACGGCAGCGGCCTGCACTTCGTCGTGAGCGATTCGTACGACCGCCGGCTGCTGGGCGCGATCGGCGTCGACGTCTGGGTCTGGCCGATCTGCCGGATCGGCTACTGGGTCGCACGGGAGGCTCGCGGCGCCGGCATCGCGACCCGCGCGCTCGTGCTCCTCTCGCGCTGGGTGCTCCGCGAGCACCCGATTCCCCGCCTCGAGCTCGTCACAGCTCCCGGGAACCTCGCCTCCCAGCGCGTGGCCGAGAAGGCGGGTTTCACCAGGGAAGGAACCCTGCGCGCCTCGCTCGAGCACCACGGCGAATGGACGGATTGCGTCATGTACTCGCTCCTGCCGGGAGAGATCGGGCTGCGCTGATGCAAGGCGTGACCCTCCTCCCGGCCGTCGAGCAGGCCCGCCTCCTGCGCGCGCGGCAGCTCTCCGCGGTCGAGCTGCTGGACGCGCACCTCGAGCGGATCCAGCGCCTCAACCCGGCCGTCAACGCGATCGTCACGCTCGTCCCCGAGTTCGCACGCGAGCGCGCCCGGGTCTCGGACGGGCGCCTCGCCCGCGGCGAGGCCGGGCTGCTCGAGGGCTTGCCGGTCGCCCACAAGGACCTCGAGCCCACGTCCGGGATCCGCACGACGATGGGCTCGCCGGTGTACGCGACGTGGGTGCCGAGCGAGTCGTCGCTCCTCGTCGAGCGCATCCAGGCGGCGGGCGCCGTCACGCTCGGGAAGACGAACACGCCCGAGTTCGGGGCGGGCTCCCAGACGTTCAACCCGGTCTTCGGCGCGACGCTCAACCCGTACGACCGCTCACGCACCTGCGGCGGCTCGAGCGGGGGCGCAGCGGTGGCGCTCGCGTGCGGGCTCGTCGCGCTCGCCGACGGCAGCGACATGGGCGGCTCGCTGCGCAACCCCGCCTCGTTCTGCAACGTGGTCGGGCTGCGGCCGACGCCCGGGCGCGTGCCCGCCTGGCCCACGCTCGACCCCTACTCGCCGCTTTCGGTCGAGGGGCCGATGGGGAGGACGGTCGCCGACGCGGCGCTCCTGCTCGCGGCGATGGCCGGCCCCGACGCTCGCTGCCCGCTCTCGCTCCCCGAGCCGGGCTCCGTCTTCGCGGGGCCGCTCGACGCCGACGTGCGTGGACTGCGCGTCGCCTGGAGCGACGACGCCGGCGGCCTGCCCGTCGATCGCGACGTCCGCGAGGCGCTCGCCCCCGCCCGGGAGGCTCTCGCCGGCCTCGGCTGCGACCTCGTCGACGGCTTCCCCGACCTCACGGGCGCGGCCGAGATCTTCGAGACGCTGCGGGCGGTCGCCTTCGAGCTCAACCTCGGGCCGCTCTACGACGAGCGCCCGGGCGACCTGAAGGAGGCGATCCGCTGGAACGTCGAGGCGGCCCGCCGCCTCTCGGCGGCGGACGTCGGCGCCGCGACCCGCGCCCACGCGGAGCTGCGCGAGCGCGTCCGTGCGTTCCTCGCGAGCGTGGACGCGCTCGCGCTGCCGGCCGTTCAGGTGGCGCCGTTCCCGGTCGAGCTCGAGTACCCGCCGGAGGTCGACGGCGTGCCAATGGGCAGCTACATCGAGTGGATGCGCTCCTGCTCGAATGTGTCGGTGACCGGCTGCCCGGCGCTCTCCGTGCCCGCCGGCTTCACGCGCGAGGGACTGCCGGTCGGTCTCCAGCTCGTCGGGCGCGAGCGCGACGAGCTCGGTCTCCTGCGCCTCGCCCACGCGTTCGAGCGGGCCGTCCCCGCCGGCCAGCGGCGCCCGCCGCTGCCCGCCTGACGCCTACCCCGCCTGCCGCGCCGCGAGCTCCGCGGCGAGCAGCTCGACCACCGACGTCTCGACCAGCAGGTCGACAAGCGACTCGCCGGCGCCCGGGTAGGCAACCTGAAGCGTCGCCCGCGGCTCCGGCCCACCGACGGCGACGGACGCGCAGCCACGCCGCTCGAGCCAGTCGAGCACCTCCCCGTCGTAGCGGGAGCCGGGGAAGAGGATCGCGCGGTAGCCGGGGCGCTTCGAGAGGTAGACGTCGACGTGGAGCCAGTCGCCGGTCTCCGCCGCGAAGGCAGGGACACGCGGCCCCTCCCGCAACATCAGCGCGGCCTGCTCGGCCGAGGAGAGCCGCTCGGCGGGCGCGATACAGTGGAGCGGCCCGCCGCCGAGCACGTCCAGCGCGGGTTGAAGCCAGCCGGCGCGGCCGTCTCGCACGCTGGCAGCGGCCTCGACGGCGCGGCGGAGATCGCCCGCGGCGGGGCCCGAGCCGAGCACACGCCCGCAGAGGAGCAGCAGCACGGCGACCGTCGCCTGGTACGTCTTGCAGGCGATGCCGCCCCGCTCCTCGCCGGCGAGCAGGGGCAGCACGACATCGGCCGCCCCCGCGAGGGCGCCCCCGGGGTCGTTGGTGACGGCGACGACCACTCCGGCTCCGCGATGACGCTCCGCGGCCGCCACGGTCTCAGGCGTCCGCCCGCCGGCAGAGACGGCGACGACGAGCAGGTCGGGCCGCGGCGGCGTCGCGAGCCGGGTCGACGCACGCTCGACCGTCGCATCGATCCCGGCCGCGCGGAGGATCGGACAAGCGGCGAGGGCGGCGAAGCGGGAGCTGCCCATGCCGACGAAGAGCACCCGGTGCCCCCGGACGTCGCCGAGCTCGGCGAGCGGCCCGGCCTGGGCCGCGTAGGCGTCGAGCAGGCCCGCCAGCGTCTCGGGCTCGGCGAGCACGTCCTCGAGGAACGCGGCGGGGTCGGGCACGGACGGATTCTGACGGAGCGGCGCCGCGCTCAGCGGTCCCGGCCGAGCAGCGACGCGAGCGCACCGCGCGCGACGGGCATCCAGTCGGGCAGGAAACGAGCCGCGTAGACGAGCTCGTAGACCGCCTTCTCCAGCTCGAGCGCCTCGAGCAGCGCGGCATCGACCGGGCCGTACGCCTCGAGGAACGCCGCGCGGGCGGCCACCGCCCAGCCCCCGTCAGCGCCGCCCGCGCGGAGCGTCCAGCGCGCGGCGTTGTCGAAGGAGCGCAGGATCGAGGCGACATCCCGAAGCGGCGTGTCGAGGGAGCGCCGCTCCGCCGGCGGCCTCGTCGGCTCGCCCTCGAAGTCGACGACGTGGAGACCGGCCTGGGAGCCCAGCACCTGCCCCACGTGGAAGTCGCCGTGGATCCGGGTCAGGAGCGGCTGTCCCGCAGGCTCCGCGAGCACGGCGAGCCGCTCGCGCAGGGCCGCGTCGTCCCCGAGGCCCGCCTCGGCGAGCCCGCGCCTGGCCCGCGCGAGCCAGGCGGCGCGATCCGCCGCCGCAGCCGGGCGCGGCAGCAGCGCCTCCCGGTCCGCCGCCGCGAGCGCGGCGTGCAGCACCCCCGTCAGCTGCCCGAGCTCGGCCACCCAGCCGGTCTCCCGCCGCCCCGCCAGCCACGCCGCCAGCTCGGCCTGCACCCGGCCCCAGCCGTCCTCGGCAGCCGGCACGTACTCCTGGAGGAGCGCAACCGTCCACGGACCGTCCTCCCCCTTCCACTCGACCGAGCCGGCGACGGGCGGGCACGGGCGGAAGCCCGCGCGCGTCAGGTGGCAGCCGACCTCGACCTCCGGATGCGGCCCAGGCCAGAGCAGCCGGTAGCACTTGACGACCAAGCACTCCCCGAGCACGGCCGACGTGTTCGACTGGTCGCGTCCGAGCGGGCGCTCCGGGCCGGCGGGCGGCGCCACCGCTCCGCCACAGGGAACGAGGCGAAAACGGCCCGCGTCGCCGTCGGCGAGCCGGGCAAGCAGCGGCCCCCAGAGGGGAGGCCCGCCCGCCGGGAGCGCGTAGCGCTCGGGCGGCCCGGCGGCGAAACGGACGTCGACGAGCGCCAGCACGCCCTCGCCGGCCTCGAGGGCGTCGACGAGCGAGAGCGACGCGATTCGCCGCCCCTTGCCCGCGAACCAGCGCTCGTCCGCCAGGCGCCGCGGATCGAGCGAGGCGACGAGCCGCGCCGCCCGCGCGGACACGACGTCAGGTGACCGGGCCGCGCTCGCGGGCGAGGCGCTCGATCAGGCCGGCCGCCTGCTCGGTGCCGGGCGCGGCCGCGAGCCGCCCGGAGATCGCGCGCAGCCGCGCTCGCAGGTCGGCGTCGGCGAGCAGCTCGTCGATTGCGCGCGCGAGCTCGCCCGGCTCGAACGAGTAGGTCGCAAGCCGTCTCCCGAAGGCGAGCTCCTGGACGCGCTGCGCGTTGTCGTACTGATCCCAGAAGACGGGCAGGACGATCATCGGCTTGCCGAAGCGGAAGCACTCGGTCGTGGTGTTGTTGCCGCCGTGGGTGACGACGAGATCGACGTGCGGTAGAACGGATGCCTGGGGCAGGAACTCGGCCCCGCACATGTTGGGGGCGAGCTCGAGCTCGTCCGCCTGCGGGCCCTTGCTGACGACGAAGCGATGCGGCGACCCGGCCAGCTCGGCCACGAGCGCGCGCATCAGGTCGAGGTCGGCGGAGGCGAGGCTACCCAGGCTCACGTAGACGAGGCCGCCCTCGCCGCCGCGAAGCTCGTCGGGCACCGACCAGGGCGCGTCGGTCGCGCGCACGCACGCGTCGAGCCGGTGCCAGGTCGGCGCGAGCGGGCGGGAGCGTTCGTAGTCGGCCTCGCCCGGGTACACGTACATGTTCAGGTACGGGGACTCGTGGATGAACTCGAGCCCGGGCAGCCCCGGCGCGCCCCGCTCCCTGACGAACCCGTCGAAGTCGCGCCACATCTCGCCGTGCGTGCGCCGGCGCTCCGCCTCGAACTCCTCCCAGCCCGTCCGGTCGCCGCACGGATAGCCTGAGAAAGCGGGCGGCAGCGCCGGGTCACGCAGCTCGAGCGGGTTGCAGGAGACGATCCGCGCCCACGGCCGCCCCGAGGCGGCGATCGCGGGAAACGCGACCACGTTGTCCTCGACGATCACGTCGGGCTCGAGCTCGGCGAAGATCTCGGCTAGGCGCCCGTCCACGTACATCGACCCGTCGATCAGCGCCTGCCAGGTCGGCTGCAGGAACGCGCCGAGCTGCTCGATCGTGGGCAGGCGGAAGAGCGGCGCGGTGTCGCGGATGAACTCCTTCCAGAACTGCCCCGGGGTCTCCTCGCGCTCCGGCGGCGGCCCGAGGCGCATCAGCCGCTCCTCGAACCCCTTCGCCTCGAGCGTGCCCGCGAACGACTCCTCGAGCACGAACACGACCCGCACCCCCCGGCGCCGCAGCACATCGCCGATCCCGACGCAGTTGTTCGTCGGGCCGAACGCGCCCTCCGGAAAGAACACGACCGTTGCCGCCCGGACCGCCACGGCTGCGTAGTATCGACGATCTCGATGTCCTCGCAGGCCGCGATGCCGCTCGTGGACGCCCTCCGGGCGTTCCTCGCCGACCCCACGGTGGCGCCGTTCACGACCCCGGGGCACAAGCGGGCGCCCTGGCTCGCGGACGCGCTGCTCGCAACCGACGCACCGCTGGCGGCCGGTGCCGATGACCTCCACCTGTCCCTCGACCTCCTCGGCAGCGCCGAGCGGCTCGCGGCCGGGCTCTGGGGCGCCGATTGGTGCCGCTTCTGCGTCAACGGCTCGACCCAGGGAAACCAGGCGCTCGCGCTCGCCGCCGGCGGCCCGGGCGACCGGGTCGTCGTCTGCCGCAACCTGCACAAGTCGCTGCTCGCGGGCCTCGTGCTAGCCGGGCTCGACCCGGTCTGGGTGCACCCCGCGATCGACCGGGCGACCGGGCTCGCGCTCGGCGTCCCAGCCGAGGCGGTCGCGACCGCCCTTCGGGAGCACCCGGACGCGCGGGCGGTCTTCCTCGTCGAGCCGAGCTTCGTCGGCGTGATCTCGGATGTCGGCGCGATCGCCGAGATCTGCACCGGGGCCGGCGTTCCCCTCGTGGTCGACCAGGCCTGGGGCGCCTACCTCGGCTTCCACCCGGTCCTGCCGCCGCACGCGCTCGCGCTCGGGGCGGACGCATTCGTGACCTCGGCCCACAAGACGCTGACGGGCTTCACCCAGAGCGCCTACCTCCTCGCCCGCGCGGGCCGGCTCGACCTCGACCGTCTGCGCGAGGGCTTCGACGCCCTCACCACCACCAGCCCCTCCGCCGGAATGCTCGCGAGCCTCGACCGGACCCGGGCCCTGCTCGCCGCACGCGGGGAGGAGCTGCTCGGCCGGGCGCTGGCGCTGGTCGCCCGCGCGCGCTCCCAGCTCGCCGCGATCGGCGGCCTGCGCGTGCTCGGGGCCGACTCCGGCTGGGCCTACGATCCGCTCAAGCTCGTGCTCTCCCTCTCCGGGACCGGTGCCGACGGGATCGAGGTCGAGCGCGACCTCTGGGCGAGCGGCGTTCGCGTCGAGCTCGCGAACCGCGACACGATCGTCCCGCTCGTCACGATCGGCGACGACGAGGAGAGCGTGGAGCGGCTCGTCTCGGCGCTCGCGGGCTCGCTCGAGCGCCGCCGGGGCGAGCCGCGTCCGGCCGGCGGCGCGAGCGCGGTCTGGAGCGTCGAGCCGGAGGCGGCCATCAGCCCGCGCGCGGCGTTCTTCGCCCCGCGCGAGACGGTATCCGCCGCCGCGGCGGCGGGCCGGATCGCCGCCGAGGCCGTCGCGCCCTACCCGCCCGGGATCCCCGCGATCGCGCCGGGCGAGGTGATCACCGCCTCGCTCCTCGCGGCGCTCGCCGAGGCGGCCGCGACCGGCACGCGGCTCGCCTACTGCGCCGACCCGTCCCTCGCGACCATCCGCGTCGTTGCGCGCTGAGCTCGAGCGGCTCGTCGGCGCGGACGCCGTCCTGCCGGGCGACACGGTCGCCTATCTCGAGGACGCGACCGCTCCGCTCGGGCTGCGCGGCCACGCGGACGCGATCGTCCTGCCGCGGACGGCCGAGGAGGTCGCCCGGGTGGTCGCCTGGTGCTACGAGCGCGGCATCGCGATCGTCCCGCGCGGGGGCGGCACCGGTTTCGCGGGCGGGGCCGTCCCGTTCGAGGGCGGCGTGGTGATCGCGCTCGAGCGCCTGGCGCGCGTGCGGGCGCTCGACCCGCTCGCGTGGCGCGCGCAGGTCGAGGCGGGCGTGCCGACGGCCCAGGTGCGCCGGCTCGCGCGCGAGAGCGGCCTCTACGTCCCGCCCGACCCC
Source organism: Thermoleophilia bacterium (assembly GCA_020845695.1). The sequence continues at coordinate 8,428 of JADLFG010000079.1, forward strand.
GGTGCGGCCGAGCAGTCCCAGATCGGCGGCAACGTCGCCACGAACGCGGGCGGGCCGCACGCGTTCAAGTACGGCGTCACCGGCCGCTGGGTGACCGGGATCGAGGCGGTGGTCGCGCCTGGCGAGCTCGTCACGGTCGGCGGCCCGATCCGCAAGGACCAGTCGGGCTACGACCTGCGCGGCCTGCTCGTCGGCTCCGAGGGGACGCTCGGGATCATCACGGCGGTCTGGCTCCGCCTCGTACCGGCGCCGGAGGCGGCGCACCCGGTCGTGGCCTTCTTCGACAGCACCGCCTCGGGCTGCGAGGCGATCGAGCGCGTGCTCGGGAGCGGGCTCGTCCCGGCCGCGGTCGAGTACCTGGACGGGGCGACGCTCGCGATCGCCGCTCCCGCGTTTCCCGGCTGCGTGCCGCGGCGAGCGGGGTTCATGCTGCTGACCGAGGCCGACGGCACGCGGGAGGAGGCGGCGCGCCTGCGCTCCGACCTGGCCGAGGTGCTCGGCGAGACCGCGCTCGCCGTCCGGGCGCCCGAGTCGGCCGCCGAGATCGCCGAGCTGTGGCGCTGGCGGGAGGGAATCGCGCTCGCGGCGACGGCGAAGCACGGCGGCAAGCTCGGCGAGGACATCGCGGTGCCGGTCGACCGGCTCGCCGACGCGATCGAGGGCGTGCTCGCGATCGGCGGCCGGCTCGGGCTCGAGGCGCTCAGCTTCGGCCACGCCGGCGACGGCAACCTGCACGCGAACTTCCTCTTCGACCCGGGCGCGGCCGGTACGCTCGAGCGCGCCCGCGCCGCGGCTGGGGAGGCGGCCGAGCTCGGGGTCTCGCTCGGCGGCTCCGTCTCCGGCGAGCACGGGCTCGGCTGGCTCAAGCGCGGCCAGCTCGCGCGCCAGTGGGGCCCGCGCGCGCTCGAGCTGCATGCGTCCGTCAAGCAGGCGTTCGACCCGAAGGGCCTTTTCAACCCCGGCAAGAAGAGCTGATCAGGCGGCGCGCGTCCGCCGGGCGCCGCCGAAGGCTCCGGCCAGCGCCGCGGCGACCGCCGCCGCCTCCGCGGGCTCGAGCATCGCGGTCGTGATCCGAACCGCCGGGGGGCTCTCGAGCCGGTAGAGCGATCCCGGCGCGACCGCGTAGCCCGCCTCGAGCAGCGCCCCGGCGGCGGCGGCCTCGTCCGGAACCGGCACCCAGACGTTCAGGCCGGTCCGGCCCCGGCCCTCGAGTCCCCTGCTCTCGAGCTCCCCGATCAGGGCCTCGCGCCGCGAGCGGTACGCGAGCGCCGCCCGCTCGAGCAGGGCCGGCGTGGCCGGGTCGCGGAGGAGCGCGACCACGACGTGCTGGAGCACCCTGCTCACCCAGCCGGGGCCGAGCCCCAGCCGCCCCTCGACACGGGCCACGGTGGTCGGGTCGCCGGCCAGGAAGGAAAGCCGCAGGTCGGGCCCGAGCGACTTCGCGACCGAGCGGACGAACGCCCAGCGCTCCCGTCCTGCCACTACCGAGTGGGGCGCGACACCAGCGACCGCGCCCAGGTGGTCATCCTCGACGACGAGCACGTCCGGCGCCGAGGCGAGCGCGTCCCGGAGCTCCACCGCCCGGCCCGCGTCGAGCGCGGCGCCGGTCGGGTTCTGGCCGCGGGGGGTCAGCACGACCGCCCGGCAGCCCGCCCCGAGCGCCCGCCCGAGACCGTCCGGGCGCATGCCCGCGTCGTCGAGCGAGACGGCCACCGGAACGAGCCCGAGCGCTCGCACGAGATCGAGCGTGCTGCCGTAGCCGGGGTCCTCGACGGCGACGCGGTCGCCGGGACGAAGCCAGGCCGCGAGCACCCGCTCGACGCCGTCGAGCGCGCCCGAGACGACACAAAGGTGCTCCGCGGGCACGCCAAGACCCTCGAGCTCGGCCCGGGCCGCCCCGGCCAGCCCGGGCAAGACAGGCTCCTCGCCGTAGAGATGAACGGGCGGGTCGAGCCCGCCGAGCACGTCGGCGAGCGAGGGGAGGAGCGCCTGATCCGGGTTTCCGGTCGCGAGATCGCGGATCCCGGGCGGCACCGGGCGCGGCGGGCGTCTCCCGGCGAGCGGGGGGCGAGCGCTGACCACGACACCCCTGCGTTCCCGGCCAACGACGATGCCACGTCGCGCGAGCTCGCGGAAGGCAGCGGCGACCGTGGCCGGGCTGACGCCGAGCCCGGCGGCGAGCCGGCGCACGGCCGGCAGCCGCTGCCCCGGCACGAGCGTGCCGGCCGCGACCAGCGCCTCCACGCTCGCGGCGATCTCGGTTGCGCTGCCGCCCTTGATCCGGTACTGTACTGGATCAATCACCTTTCTGTACTGTAACAGATGACTGAACCCGTCACCGACCGGACCCGTGTTCGCCGGCATCCCGAGCGGGGCGCCTACGATCGCGCGACCGTCGACGCGATCCTCGACGAGGCGCTGGTCTGCTACCTCGGCTTCGTCCACGACGGCCAGCCCTACGTGATCCCGACGCTGCACGCTCGCGTCGGCGACACGGTCTACCTGCACGGGTCGGCGGCGAGCCGGATGCTTCGGACGCTCGCGGCGGGCGCGCCGGTCTGCCTGACGGTCACGATCGTCGACGGGCTCGTGCTCGCCCGCACCGCCTACAACCAGTCGGCCAACTACCGCTCGGCGATGGTGCTCGGGCGGGCGCGGATCGTCGACGATCCGGACGAGAAGCTGCGCGCGCTCGAGGCGTTCACCGAGCAGCTCGTGCCGGGCCGCTGGGCCGAGGTGCGCCCGCCGAGCCCGAGCGAGCTGAAGGCCACGACGATCGCGGCGCTGGCCCTCGCCGAGTGCTCGGCGAAGGCGCGCAGCGGCCCGCCCGGGGACAGCGGCGAGGATCTCGACTACCCGGTCTGGGCGGGCGTCGTCCCGCTCGCCGTCCGCGCCGGCGCGCCCGTGGCGGCGCCCGGGCTCGCCGCCGGGCTCGAGCCGCCCGCCTACGCGCTCGATCTCGAAGCGGCCCGAGCCGCCCGGCTCGCATCCAGCTAGCATCCGGCCCGTGAAGGTCAGGGCCGCCGTCCTCGAGGAGTTCGGCCGGCCGCTCGCGGTACAGGAGGTCGAGCTCGCCGAGCCTCGAGCCGGCGAGGCGCTCGTCCGGCTCGCCGCCTGCGGCGTCTGCCACACGGACCTCTACACCGCGTCCGGCGCCGACCCGACCGGGTACGCGCCCTGCGTGCTCGGACACGAGGGCGCCGGGGTGGTCGAGCGGGTCGGGGAGGGCGTGACGCTCGTCCGCCCCGGCGACCACGTCGTCACCCTGTTCGCGCCGGAGTGCGGTGGGTGCGTCCACTGCCGGAGCCCGCGTACGAACCGCTGCGTCGCGATCCGCGACCAGCAGGGGCTCGGCTACCTCCCGGACGGCACCACCCGCTTCGCGAGAGACGGCGAGCCGCTGCGCCACTTCATGGGCACGTCCGCGTTTGCCGAATACACCGTGATGCCGGAGATCGCGCTCGCCAGGGTCAGCCCGGAGGCGCCGCTCGCCGGCTGCGCGCCCTTCGCCTGCGGGCTCTCGACCGGCATCGGCGCGGCTCTGTACACGGCGCAGGTGCAACCCGGCGCGACCTGCGCCGTCTTCGGTTGCGGCCTCGTCGGGCTCGGTGCCGTGATCGGCTGCCGCCTCGCGGGCGCTGGGCGGATCGTCGCGATCGACCTGGCCGAGTCGCGGCTCGAGCAGGCGCGGCACCACGGGGCGACCGACACGCGCCTCGCCGGCGAGGACACGGTGGAGTGGCTGCGAGCGGAGACCGGCGGCTTCGGCGTCGACTACACGTTCGAGGCGACGGGGTCCGTCGCGGTGATGCGCCAGGCCGTCGAGGCGGCGCGCGAAGCCTGGGGGCTCGCGACGATGATCGGCGTCGCCGGCAAGGGCGAGACGCTCGACATCGTCCCGCGCCTGCTCGTCACCGGCCGGCGCGTGACCGGCTCCTCGTTCGGCGGTGTCAAGGGCCGTACGCAGGTGCCGCAGCTCGTCGAACGGTGGCTCGACGGCGAGATCGACGTCGACGCCCTCGTAACCGCGCGGGTGCCGCTCAAGGCGGTGAACGACGCCTTCGCGGCGATGGAGCGCCGGGAGGGCATCCGCACCGTGATCGAGCTCCCGTAACCCGGAGAGGAGACCGACGTGATCATCGAGCGCACCGAGCACCCCGGCTGGCTCTCGAACGCCTACCTGCTCGCCGACCGCGAGGGCGGACACGGCGTGCTCGTCGACTCGAACGGCATCAACCGCCCGCTGCTCGATGCCGCCGGGCGGCTCTCGCTGACGATCACCCACGTGCTCGTGACCCATCACCACGAGGATCACGTCGTCACCTGCGCGGAGGATGCGGCCCGGCTCGGCGTGCCCGTGCTCGGGCACGCGCTCGCACGAGAGCCCGGCGTCTCACTCGACGGCACGATCGACGACGGCGACGTCCTACGGTCGGGCGAGCTCGAGATCCGCGTGCTCGCCACGCCCGGCCACTGCCGCGACCAGCTCGCGTTCCTCTTCGGCGATACGGACTGCCTGACCGCCGACTGCCTGTTCAAGGGCACCGTCGGCGGCACGGCGGGCGGCGGGCCGGCCGGCTACGCCGACCACGTCCGTTCCATCATGGACGTCCTCATGAAGCTGCCGCCCGAGACGCGCCTCCACCCCGGGCACGCGGAGCCGACGACGGTAGCCGCCGAGTGGGCAGCGAACCCGTTCATCCGCGTCTGGCGCGGCCTCGATCCCGAGGGCAGCGAGCGCTGCCGGGTCGCCGGCGAGGAGGCGACACTCATCCTCTGGGGTCCCGACTACGACGGCACGCACAAGGCCTGGGTGCGCTTCGCGGACGGGCGCGACCAGATCGTCGGCGGCTCGCGCGTCGAGCGGGATCGCTAGAGGACACGGCCGAGCGCGTGGAGCCAGCCCCGGTTGCCGTCGAGTCGCTGACCAAGCACTTCGGCAAGCTCGCTGCCGTCGACAGCCTCTCGTTCGAGCTCCCCCCCGGAACGATCACCGGCTTTCTCGGCCCCAACGGAGCGGGCAAGACGACCACCTTGCGCATGCTGCTCGGGCTCATGAGGCCGAGTCACGGGCAGGCGCTCGTCTTCGGGCGCCGCTATCGCGACCTCGGCGCACCGGCGCGCAGGGTCGGAGCCGTGCTCGAGGCGACCGACTTCCACCCGGGCCGCCGCGGGCGGGATCACCTGCGCGTGCTGGCGAGCGCGGCCGGGGTAACCGCGGCGCGCGTCGACGAGACGCTCCGGCTCGTCGAGCTGGACGGGGTTGCGCGGCGCCGGGTCAAGACGTACTCGCTCGGGATGCGCCAGCGGCTCGGGCTGGCGGCCGCTCTGCTCGGTGATCCGCAACTCTTGATCCTCGACGAGCCGGCGAACGGCCTCGACCCGGAGGGCGTGCGCTGGCTGCGCGATTTCCTTCGCGCGTTTGCCGGCGAGGGCAAGACGGTGCTCGTCTCGAGCCATGTTCTGGCCGAGGTCGCGCAGACGGTCGATCGGGTCGTGATCATCGAGAGGGGCCGGCTCGTCACCGAGTCCTCGCTCCCCGAGCTAACAGCGCGGGTGGCCGCGAGTGTGCGCGTCCGCTCGCCGCAGGCCGAGCTGCTGCGCGAGCGGCTGGCGGCGGCGGGCATCGAGTCGCAGGGCGGTGACTCGGCGCTGCTCGTGCGGGGCACGACCCCCGAGCGGGTCGGCGAGATCGCGGCCGCGGCGCAGATCGTGCTCCACGAGCTCGTCGCCGAGTCGTCCACGCTCGAGGAGGTCTTCCTCGAGCTGACCCGGGGCGAGGGCGCCTGATGGCCCAGCTCCGCTCCGAGCTCCTGAAGCTCCGAACGACGCGCACGCTCCGGGTGCTCACGCTCGCGCTGGCGCTGCTCGTGCTCGCCTTCGCGCTCGGGCAGGGCCTCGGCGTCGACGCCCTGCGGCTCGCCGACGAGTCCGCCCAGCGCGATCTGTTCACGACCGCCGCGATCGGACAGCTCGTGGCCGCGCTGGCCGGGATCATGACGGTGGCGGGCGAGTTCCGGCACGGCACGATCCGTCCGACGTTCGTCTTCTCCCCTCGTCGCGAGCAGGTGCTCGGCGCGAAGATCGCCACCGCGAGCCTGGCGGGTCTCGCGCTCACCGCGCTCGCCCAGGCGCTCGCCCTCGCCGCCGGCTACTCGGCGCTGCGGGGGCGCGGGATCGAGCTCGCCCTCGGCGCCGGCGAGCTCGGAGCAATCGCCGGCGGCACGCTCGCGGCCGGCGCGCTCTGGGGCGGCCTCGGCGCGAGCCTCGGCGCGATTGTGCGCAGCCAGGTCGGTGCGGTCGCCGGCCTGCTCGCGTGGCTCCTGGTCGCCGAGGGCATCCTGTACGGGCTGGCGCCCCGCTACGGGCGCTTCGCACCCGGCCGTGCCTCGGACGCGCTCACGGGCCTCCCGGACGGCCAGCTCCTCGCCGTCGCACCCGCGACCGGGCTCCTCGTGGGCTACTTCGTCCTCCTTGCCGCCCTCGGGGCCGTCTCGATGCTGCGTCGAGACGTTCCCTAGGTTCGCCCCGCGACGGAGCGCCGCAGCCGCACAGGGTGCGGCTCGGCCTCCAGCTCGCACTGACAACGGGCGCGCTGCCACGCTCGACCCGGAAGGGCGTCGCGTGGGCCCGGGCAAGCATTCCCGGAATCACGTCAAGCAAGCCGAAGCGCCGCGTCGCGGCCGGCCATGTCCGGGGTCAGACCCCTCACACGGGGTCAGACCCCGGACATGGCTCGAATGGACTCGGCCTACGACGAGGCCCAGACGCTCGCGCCCGACCAGTCGACGACCACGACCGGCTCGCCCCCGACAACCCACGCGTCGTGGCCGGGCGGGAGCACGCTGACCTCGCCCGGCCCGATCTCGAGCTCGGTGCCGTCCGCCATCCGCACGCCCAGGCGGCCGGAGACGTGGTACTGGAAGTGCGGCGCCTCGCAGAGCTCCGTGCCGGCGGCCGCCTTCATGTGCGTCGTCCAGCGCCACCCGGGCTGCACGGTGTAGCGGCCGACCGTGCCGCCCCCGATGTGAAGGATCTCCGCGCGCGCTCCCCGGAGCGAGCGCTCCTCGTCCGGGGCCCCGAACCCCTTGACCTCAGTCTCGCCCATGACATCCTCCCTTGCCATAGGAGATACAAGCACGCCGAAGTCTAGGCCAATCAATCCCTGTCCGCAACGGCCGGTACGGTCGCTACGCTGCCCGTCCGTGCGCCTGATCGTCGCCCGCTGCGAGGTGCGCTACACGGGCCGGCTGACCGCCGTCTTGCCCGAGGCGCTGCGCCTGCTCGTGCTGAAGGCGGACGGATCGGTGCTCGTGCACGCGGACGCCGGCGGCTACAAGCCCCAGAACTGGATGACACCGCCGACCGTGATCGAGGAGGAGGGCTCCCCGCCCGGGCTGATCCGGGTGCGCAAGCTGCGCGGTGACGACCAGCTCGAGATCAAGATCGCCGAGGTCGTCTCCGACACATGCCACGACATGGGCGAGGCGGCCGCGCTCGAGAAGGACGGGGTCGAGGCGGATCTCCAGGCGGCGCTCGCGTCGAGCCCGTCCGCCTGCGGCGAGGGGCTGCGGCTCGTCCGGCGCGAGTGGCCGACCGACATCGGGCCCGTCGATCTCCTGTGTCGTGACGACCGGGGGTTCGTCGCGGTCGAGGTGAAGCGGATCGGCACGATCGACGCCATCGAGCAGCTCGGCCGCTACCTCGAGCGGCTCGAGGCGGACGGCCTCGCGGGCTGCCGGGGCGTGCTGGCCGCGCAACTCGTCAAGCCGCAGGCGCGCACGCTCGCGGAGGCTCGCGGGATCGGCTGGGTCGAGATCGATCTCGACGTCCTGCGCGGGGAGCGTGAGCCCGAGCTGACGCTCTTCGCGCTGGCCCCGTGAGCCGACGAGGATCCGCTCCGGCGTAGTCTTCCCCCCAATGCTCCCGCCGCTCCAGGTGCTCTACGAAGCCGCCGGGCTACCGGAGTTCCCGCTGCCCGAGGAGCTTGGCGCCGTGTATGGCGGGTCGCTTGGCTTCACCGAGCCGCGGCTCATTGCCAACTTCGTCTCCTCGCTCGACGGAGCCGTCGCGATCCCGAGCATCCCAGCGTCCACGAAGGTTATCGCCGACCGCAGCGAGACCGACCGCTTCGTCATGGGACTCCTTCGTGCCTGTGCGGACGCCCTGATCATGGGCGCCTCGACGTTCCGCGGCTCGGCCGAGGCCCGCTGGACCCCGGCCAGCATCTACCCGCGCGGCGAGAGTGCCTACGCCGAGCTGCGCCGCGCGCTCGGCCGCAGCGAGGCTCCGGAGCTCGCGATCGTGTCCGGGAGTGGTGCCCTCGACCCCGCCTTGCCGGCGCTCCGGGCCGGCGCGCTCGTCTTCACCACGAACCGCGGCGCCGAGCGCCTCGAGGGGATGTTGCCGCCGGCCTCGACACCGATCCCGCTCGGCGAGAACGTCGACGTCATCGCGGCAATCGGCATCCTGCGCGCCCGCGGCCACCGGCTGATCCTGTCCGAGGGCGGCCCCACCTTGTTCGGGTCGCTGCTGGACGCCGGCCTCGTCGACGAGCTCTTCCTCACGCTGTCGCCGCTCGTCGCCGGCCGAGCAGCGGGAGAGGAGCGCCTCAGCCTGGTCGAGCGGATGGCGTTCCTCCCGGGACGGCGCGTGGCGGCGGAGCTCCTCGGCGTGCGCCGGACGGGCGCGCACCTCTTCCTGCGCTACGCGGTCGTTTGACCGGAAACCGGTGGCCGGGACCAGTCGCGACGATTGAGGTCGAGACCCGGCACGTTCAGCCCGTTGCCGCCCTGATTCCCGGCGCCCGCACCGATTCGGGCGGGACAAGTCTCGCCCCTACACCCGCCCCGCGGTTCCAGCGCCGGCCGCCCCGGCGGTTCCGGCGCCGGCCGCCCCCGCGGTTCCCGGCTTCCCCGGGCGACCAATCAGTGGAGCGGCGGCTCCCAGCCTTCGAGCACGGGCGGACGCCAGTCGGTGCCGACGGTGCGCGAGCCCTCGACCCAGGGACCGAGCTCTGGCTGGGGGAACTTGCAGTGGATCTCCTTGAGCTGGATCCCGTAGCTGTTCCCGGACGTCAGGTGCTTGACGAGTACCTTGCGGGCGAGCTCGTCCTCCCGGCCCGCCGGGATCGGGAAGTAGATCTTCAGGAACGAGTTCGAGTAGCGGTCGAACACCGCCGGCGTCCCCTCCTCCTCGAGCAGGTGGATGTCCTCGAGCCAGTTCAGGTCCTCGCCCGGCGTCGCCGCCATCAGATCGACATCCTCGACCAGCGAGGCGTCCTCCTGGTAGGGGAAGCGCTTCCCCGACAGGAACTCGGCGTCGATCCCCTTGATCTTCTCCGGCTCGCGGTAGGCGAGCTCGTGGTGGTGACCCCGTTCGGGGGCGGGCGGTGGGGTTGCTTGCTCTCTCGACACGTCTCCTCCTCTACTCCGCCACCGACAGGCGCTCAACGTTCTCGCGCGGGTGGTGGAGCTGCATCTCCTCCTCCTGGCGCTTCTCGAGCAGGCGCTTGATCTCGGCCAGTGTCTGCTGCTCGGTCACGCCGGGGATGTAGCTCGTCCCCGCCAGCGGCACCCGCGCCATCGCCGCCGCCTCGACAGTCAGCGCGCACAGATCCTCCGGCTCGAGCGAATGCACGTTCGTCTTCCCGCACGCGCGCGCGAGCATCTGCAGCTCGAGCGTCATGGTGTGCAGGAAGTTGTAGACACGCTCCGACGCCTCCTCGACCACGAGGCGCTTGCGCAGCTCCGGATCCTGCGTCGCCACCCCGACCGGGCAGCGACCCGTGTGGCAGTGGTAGCAGTAGCCGGCCGGCACGCCGACCGTCCCCTCGTAATCCGTGACCCCGGCGATCTCCTTGTTGCAGTTCAAGGCCATCATCGCGGAGTGGCCGATCGCGACCGCCTTCGCGCCGAGCGCGAGGCATTTCGCGACGTCCGCCCCGTTGCGGATCCCGCCGGCCACAACCAGGTCGATCTCCTCCGCGAGACCCACATCCTCGAGCGCTCGGCGCGCCTCCGGGATCGCCGCCATCAGCGGGATCCCCGTCTCCTCCGTCGCGATGTGCGGGCCCGCGCCCGTGCCGCCCTCGGCGCCGTCCAGATAGATGATGTCCGGGCCGCACTTCGCCGCCATCCGCACGTCGTCGTACACCCGCGAGGCGCCCAGCTTGAGCTGGATCGGGATCTGGTAGTCGGTCGCCTCCCGGATCTCCTGCACCTTCAGCGAGAGGTCGTCCGGGCCGAGCCAGTCCGGATGCCGCGCCGGCGAGCGCTGATCGATCCCCGCCGGCAGGGAGCGCATCTCCGCCACCTGCTCCGTCACCTTCTGGCCCATCAGGTGGCCACCCAGCCCCACCTTCGCCCCCTGGCCGATGAAGAACTCGACGCCGTCGGCGAGCATCAGATGGTGCGGGTTGAAGCCGTAGCGGCTCTGGATGCACTGGTAGTACCACTTGGTCGAGTGGTCGCGCTCGGGCGGGATCATCCCGCCCTCACCCGAGCACGTGGCCGTGCCGGCCATCGAGGCGCCCTTGGCGAGCGACATCTTCGCTTCGAGCGAGAGCGCGCCGAAGCTCATGCCCGTGATGTAGATCGGGATGTCGAGCTCGAGCGGCTTTTGCGCGAAGCGCGCGCCGAGCACGGTCTTCGTCACGCACTTCTCCCGGTAGCCCTCGATCACGAACCGCGTCAGCGTCCCGGGCAGGAACATCAGCTGGTCCCAGTGGGGCACCGGCTTGAAGATCGAGAACCCGCGCATCCGGTAGCGCCCGAGCTCCGCCTTCATGTGGATGTCGTTCATCACCTCGGGCGTGAAGATCCGGCTCGCGCCGAGGACGGTGCGCCTGGTTGGTGCAGTCTCGTCTGCCATTGCTTCCTTCCTAGAGGTGGGGCTGCCGGCGGCTCACAGCACGAGCTTGCGCTCGGACGGCTCGAGCGTGTCGTAGTTGTAGAGCTTCTTGCCGCAGACGAACTTCTGGAACTCGGGCGGCGTACCGAGCCCGTAGATCGCGAACTTCCGCTCGATCAGCTCGGTGTCCGCGTCCGTCCACTCGCCGGGGACGCAGTCGATCCCGAGCGACTTGACCGTTCCGGCCACGTAGATCGTGCCGTCGTACATCGAGTCGCCGAGCCCCGGGCCGACGTCGCCGCAGATGATCTGGCGACCGCGCTGCATCATGAAGCCGGTCATCGAGCCGGCCGAGCCGCCGACGATGATCGTCCCGCCCTTCTGATCGATGCCGGTGCGCGCACCGACCCGGCCCTTGATCACGAGGTCGCCACCGCGCAGCGCGGCACCCGTCAGCGAGCCCGCGTTGCCCTCGACGACGACGACGCCGCTCATCATGTTCTCGCAGGCCGACCAGCCGACCCGCCCGTCGATCTGGATCTCCGGGCCGTCGATCAGGCCGCAGCCGAAGTAGCCGAGGCTGCCCTTGAAGTGGAGCTTGCAGCGGCTGAGGATGCCGACCCCGAGCGAGTGCTTCGCGCCGGGGTTCTCGATCGTGACCTCCTTGACGCCCTGCTCGAAGAGCAGCCAGCGCAGCTCGAGGTTGATCCGTCGCGTCGACAGCTCGCCGGCGTCGAACACGGCCCGCTCCCCGTCGATCTCGGAGATCCTCGGGACCTCCGCGAACGGCTCGGCCAGCCCGCGGGCGTCGTAGGTGATCCGCCTCTCGCCGGCTAGCGCTTCCATACCAGCACCTCTCGCTCGTAGGGATCGTAGGTCTCGATCTCGTGGTCGATCACTGCGCGGATCGCGATCTCCTCGGAGGCCAGCGCGACCAGCTCGTCGCTCTCGAACAGCACGAGCGGTTTCGCGGCCATCTCGTCCTTGGCGACGCCGAGCGCGCCGTCCGTGACGACGATGTACGTGAAGACGCCGTCGAGGTCATCGAGGCTCGCGTGCATCGCCTCCTCGAGCTCCATGCCGTGCTCGATCTTCTCGGCCAGGTAGACGGCGATGATCTCCGAGTCGCATTCGGACTGGAAGCGATGGCCGGAGCGCTCGAGTCGCCGCCGCCACATGAAGTAGTTCGTGAGCTGCCCGTTGTGGACGACCGCGATGTCCGAGAACGGGTAGGCCCAGTACGGATGCGCGCCGGAGATGTCGACGTCGGACTCGGTCGCCATCCGCACGTGACCGATCGCGTGCGTGCCCTTGACCTTCTCGAGGTGGTACTGCTGCGAGACGGTCTCCGCGTCGCCGAGGTCCTTGACGATCTCGAGCGCCCGCCCGAGCGAGAGCACCTCGGCGTGCGGAACGTCCTCGACGAAGTCGGCGACGTCCTTGAGCGAGCCGTCGTAGCGGAAGCGCACGCGGTAGGCGTACTCCGTGTCGAAGTCGACCTCCTCGATCGTGGCGCCGAGCGAGACGAGCCGTGCCTCCACCTCGCGGCGGTGCCGCTCGAGCCGCTCGGCGAACTCGTAGTCGCGCGCGTCGTTCGCGTCGGCCAGCTTGTAGCGCATGACGTAGTCGTCGCCCGGCTTGCGGTAGAGCGCGTAGCCGGTCGAGTCCGGGCCGCGGTGCTTCATCGACTGGAGCATCCGCGTCATGTCGGTGCCGATCGCGTGCTCGGCGCCGTCCCGGTAGATGATCCCTGCAATCCCGCACATGGGCGCTGTCCTCTTCCCTCGCGTTTCGCCGACGCCGCCGTCAGGGCAGGACGTCGAGGTACTCCTTCACGTCCCAGTCCGCGACCTCCGCGCAGTAGCGCTCCCACTCGTCGCGCTTGTAGTGGGTGAAGACACGGTACATGTCGCCCGGCAGCGCTCTCTTGACCACCTCGTCGGCCTCGAGCGCGTCGAGCGCGTCGCCGAAGGTCATGGGGATGCGCTTGACCTCCTTGCCCGCTTCCATCGCCTCGTAGATGTTGCGCTCCTCGGGCTCGCCCGGGTCGAGCTTGCGCTCGATCCCGTCCCACATCGCCATGATCAGGGCGGCCATCGACAGGTACGGGTTGACGGCCGAGTCGACCGAGCGGTACTCGAACCGGCCCGGTGCGGAGACGCGCAGCGCGGTCGTGCGGTTCTGGTAGCCCCAGTCGGCGAACACGGGAGCCCAGAAACCCGTGTCCCAGAGGCGGCGGTAGGAGTTGACGGTCGAGGCGGTAACGCAGGTGAGAGCGCCGAGATGCTCGATGATGCCGCCAATCGCCCAGAGCCCGATCTGGCTCGGCCTCTGGATGTCGTCGGTCTCGGGCATGAAGACGTTCTCGTCGCCGCGCCAGAGCGAGATGTTGTGGTGGCAGCCGTTCGCCGAGACGCCCATGAACGGCTTGGGCATGAAGCACGGGAAAGCGCCGAGCTCGCGCCCGACCTGCTTGCAGATCTGACGGTACGTGCTCAGGTTGTCAGCGGTGCGCTCGGCACGGTCGAAGTTGAAGTTCAGCTCGAGCTGCCCCGGGGCGTCCTCGTGATCGCCCCAGATCATGTCCAGGCCCATGGCCTGGCCATACTCGACCACCTTATGGATGAGCGGCTGGAGCTCGGCGAACTGGTCGATGTGGTAGCAGAACGGCTTGGTCATCCCCTCGACCGAGGGCGTGCCGTCCGCGTTCAGCTTCAGCCACATCATCTCGGGCTCGGTGCCGGCGCGCAGGTGCAGGCCGGTCGCGGCCTCGAACTCGACCTGGAGGCGCTTCAGGTTGCCCCGGCAATCCGAAGTCAGGAAGGCACCCGGGTCCGCCCGCTCCTCGCGGTTGCGAAAGCAGGTGCACCAGACGCGGGCCGTCTTCGGATCCCACGGGACGGGCTGGAACGTCTCGGGCTCGGGGACCCCGACGAGCTCGGGCGCCTCCGGCCCGTAGCCGATGTAGTTCCCGTGCCGGTCGACGAAGAGGTTCGCGGTCGCTCCGTAGACGAGCTGAAAGCCCTTCTCGGCCATCGTCTCCCAGTGCTTGGCCGGCACGCCCTTGCCCATGATGCGGCCGGTGACGGAGACGAACTGGTAGTAGATGTAGGTGATGCCCTCGGCGTCGATCCGCCGGCGCACCTCCTTCACCAGCTCGTCGCGCCCCTCAGCGCGAACGAAGTTCTCGAGATCGGTCGCCACCCGCTGCCTCCTTCTTCGCGCTGCGCATGCTGGTCGCAGCGATTCCTACGCCGTCCTGCCCGGCGCGTCAACTCACCAGTGCCGTGACGGCAATACTATTGCCATTTCTTGGGGAAGTCGAGCGGGGACGCGCGCGGCAACGCACGCTCCCCGATCTCCCGGCTGACCCGCCCCGAGACGGCTGCAACCGTCGGGGCGCGACCTGTCTCGCCCGCCCGCACCGCGGAAGACCCGGCGAGCGCAACCCCGACAGGCGAGACGAGTCTCGCCCCTACTAGACTCGCCGCCGTGAAGGTCCTCGTCGTCGGCTCCGGTGGCCGCGAGCACGCGCTGGCGCGCGCGCTCGTCCGCAGCCCCGCGCTGACCGAGCTGCACGCGGCGCCCGGCAACCCCGGCATCGCCCGGCTCGGACGTTGCCACCCGGTCCGGGGCGAGGATGTCGAGGGGCTGGTCGACCTCTGCCGCTCGGCGCGGATCGACCTCGCGGTCGTGGGGCCCGAGGCCCCGCTCGTCGCGGGCGCCGCGGACGCCCTGCGCCGCTCCGGCGTGGCCGTGTTCGGCCCCTCGGCTCTGGCGGCGCGAATCGAGGGCTCGAAGACCTACGCGAAGGACGTGATGGAGGCGGCCGGCGTCGCGACCGCCCGGCGTCTCGGCGAGGCAACCGCTCCGTGCGTGATCAAGGCGGACGGGCTCGCGGGCGGCAAGGGCGTGTTCGTCTGCCCGACCCCCGCGGACGTCGCAGCCGCGCTGCCGCGGGCGCGCGCGCTCGGCGGCACGCTCCTCGTCGAGGAGCTGCTCGAGGGCGTCGAGCGCTCCGTCTTCGCCGTCTGCGACGGCGAGCGCGCGATCCCGCTGCCGGCGGCCCAGGACTACAAACGGCTCGCGGACGGCGACCGCGGTCCCAACACGGGCGGGATGGGCGCCTTCTCGCCCGTCCCCGGCCTGGCCGGCCCCGAGCTCGAGGCCGTGCTCGAGAGCGTCCACCGCCCCGTGCTCGCGGAGCTCGCGCGGCGGGGCACGCCGTTCGTCGGGCTGCTCTACGCGGGCCTGATGCTGACGGAGCGCGGACCGCTCGTGCTCGAGTTCAACTGCCGCTTCGGCGATCCCGAGACGCAGGCGATCCTGCCGCGACTCGACAGCGACCCGCTCGGGCTGCTCGCCGCGGCGGCCGGCGGCGACCTCAGCGGCCAGACGCCTGCCGTGTCGAGCCGGGCCGCGGTCACGGTCGTGCTGGCCTCGCGGGGCTACCCGGAGTCGTCGGAGACAGGTGTCGCGATCGGCGGGCTCGACCAAGCCGAGCGAGCGGGCGCGATCGTGCTCCACGCTGGCACGGCGCTCCGCGGCGCCACGGTCGTGTCGGCGGGCGGGCGCGTCCTCAACGTGACCGCGGTCGGCGAGACGGTGGCGCAGGCCCGCGCGCGCGCCTACGAGGCAATCGAGCACATAGACTTCCCCGGAGCGCAGTACCGGCGCGACATCGCGCTCGAGGCCACAGATGTCCGAGCCTGAAGCGGCACCGCAACCGTACGCGATCTTCGATGAGCTGGAGGACGAGGTCGCGCCGCTGGTCGGCATCCTGATCGGCTCGGAATCGGACCGGGACGCGATCGAGCCCGCGCTCGAGGAGCTGAGCGCCCGCGGGATCTCGAACGAGCTGCGCGTGCTCTCGGCGCACCGCGACCCGCGCGGCGTCGCCGAGTACGCGTCGACCGCGGCGCTGCGCGGTGTGCGGGTGATCATTGCCGGCGCCGGCATGGCGGCGGCCCTCCCGGGCGTGGTTGCCGCCTACACTGAGCTGCCCGTGATCGGGGTGCCGCTGACGTCGTCGAGGAGCGTCATGGGCGGCCTCGATGCGCTGCTCTCGATCGTGCAGATGCCGCCCGGCGTGCCCGTCGCCTGCGTCTCGGTCAACGGGTCGAGGAACGCGGCGATCCTGGCGGCGCAGATCCTCGCCCAGGGCGGCTCCTACCGGGGCCCGCGGCCGGCGGCGACCGCCTGAGCCGACCATGCGCCGCCGCGTAGCCCTGATCGCCCTGCTCGCGCTCGCGCTCGCCGCGACAGAGGCAGCCGACGTCGGCGCGGCCGGCCTCGATGCCTCGCGGCCGCAGCTGACCTGGAAGCCGATCCCGTTCGGCGGCAAACGCAAACAGGAGATGGCGGCGTACTCGAAGCGCCACTACGGATCGGCGCAGGCCACGTGGCGGCTCGAGCGTCCCCGCGTGATCGTCGAGCACTTCACCGGCTCGAACAGCTTCGAGTCGGCCTGGTGGACGTTCCACGCGAACACCCCGGACGGGGAGCTGCACGAGCTGCCGGGCGTCTGCGCGCACTTCATCATCGACCAGGACGGAACGATCTACCAGCTCGTCTCCCTGAAGGTGCGCTGCCGGCACACGGTCGGCCTCAACTACACGGCAATCGGGATCGAGCACGTCGGGACGAGCGACGCCAGCGTGCTCGGAAACAGCCGCCAGCTCACGGCTTCGCTGCGGCTGACGGTGTGGCTGATGGATCGCTTCGGCATCTCCTACGGCAACGTGATCGGCCACAACGAGAACCGCGACAGCCCCTACCACCTCGAGCTCTACGCCGGCTGGCGCTGCCAGACCCACGGCGACTTCACGCGGGCCAGCATGAGCGTCTACCGAAGCAAGGTGAAGAAGCTCGCGCGGCGAAGCGACGTCGCGCCCGGCGCGGGGCCCCGCTGGGAGCCGAGCGGCTGCTGAGCGGAGCCGGTCGGCCCGGGCCGGCCCGTAGAATGGCGGGGTGATCCCCCGCTACTCCCGTCCGGCCATGAAGGCGGTGTGGTCGGACGAGGCCAGGCTGGCGCGGCTGCTCGAGGTCGAGCTCGCGGCGACCGAGGTGTGGGCCGAGCTGGGGGTCGTTCCACCCGCTGCCGCGGCCGAGTTGCGCGAGCGGGCCACGGCGCCCTCGCCGGAGCGCGTCGCCGAGCTCGAGCGCGTCACGAACCACGACGTGGCCGCGTTCGTCGACGCGGTCGCCGAGCAGGTCGGTCCGGCCGGGCGCTGGCTCCACTACGGGCTGACGTCGTCGGACGTGCTCGACACGGCGCTCGCGCTCCAGGTGCGCGAGGCGGGATCGCTCCTCCTCGGGGGTC
Source organism: Thermoleophilia bacterium (assembly GCA_020845695.1). Next base: position 25,601 of record JADLFG010000079.1, read on the forward strand.
TCGGCACCGCGCTCGCCACCGTCGCCCGCCGGGCCTTCGAGCACCGTGCCGCGGTCGCGGTCGGCCGCACGCACGGCGTTCACGCCGAGCCGATCACGTTCGGCGCCAAGCTCGCCGGCTGGGCCTTCGAGCTCGACCGCGACCGCGCCCGGATCGCCCGCGCGCTCGAGGGCCTGCGGGTCGGGAAGCTGTCCGGGACGGTCGGCGTCTACGCGGGCGGCAACCCCGAGCTCGAGCGGGTCGTCTGCGAGCGGCTCGGGCTGGAGCGCGAGCCGGTCGCCACGCAGGTGGTGCCGCGCGACCGCCTGGCCGAGCTTTTGGCCGCGCTCGCCGTGACGGCCGCCTCGCTGGAGCGCTTCGCAACCGAGATCCGACACCTCGCCCGCACCGAGGTGCGCGAGGTGTCCGAGCCGTTCGGCCGCGGCCAGAAGGGCTCCTCGGCGATGCCGCACAAGAAGAACCCGGTCGTGGCCGAGCGGATCTGCGGGCTCGCCCGGGTCGTCAGGGCCGCTGCTGTTGTCGGGCTCGAGAACGTCGTGCTCTGGCACGAACGGGACATCTCGCACTCGAGCGCGGAGCGAGTCGTCCTCCCGGACGCCTTCCTCGCCCTCGACTACATGCTGGAGCGTTTCACCTGGCTCGTCGACGGCCTCGTCGTCGACGCCGCCCGGATGCGCCGCAACCTCGACGCGTCGTTCGGCCTCGTCTTCAGCCCCCGCCTGCTCGACGCGCTCGTCGCGAGCGGCCTCGAGCGCGACCGCGCCTACCGGCTCGTTCAGGGCCACGCGCTGCGCGCGTGGGAGGAGGAGCTCGACTTCCGCGCGCTCGTCGAGGCCGACCCGGGGATCGCCGGGCAGCTCGGCGCGGGAGGGATCGCCAGGGCGTTCGACCTCGAAGCCGCCCTCGCCCACGTCGACACGATCTTCGAGCGCCTGGAGGCGCTCGTCGCCAGGGAGCCCGTCCATGCCTGATCCCGCCGGTTCCGCCACCCACCTCGCGAGCGGCAAGGTGCGCGAGCTGTTCGAGCTCGACGCCGAGCGCCTGCTGCTGGTCGCGAGCGACCGTATCTCCGTCTTCGACGTCGTCCTGCCGACCGAGATCCCGGGCAAGGGCCGCGTGCTCACCGGCCTCTCGGCCTTCTGGTTCGCGCGCACGCGCGAGCTCTGCCCCAACCACCTGCTCGGCCTGCGCCCCGACGGGCGCTCGACCGAGTGCCGCCGGCTCGAGATGCTCCCGATCGAGTGCGTCGTGCGCGGCTACCTCGCTGGCTCCGGCTGGAAGGACTACCAGCGGACGGGCGCCACCTCCGGGCATGCGCTCCCGCCCGGGCTGCTCGAGTCGCAACAGCTCCCCGAGCCGATCTTCACGCCCGCGACGAAGGCGACCTCCGGCCACGACGAGAACATCACGAAGGAGCAGGCGGCCGCGCTCGTCGGGCCGGACGTCCTCGCCGAGGCCGAGCGCGTCTCGGTCGCGCTCTACCGCTTCGGCGCGGAGCACGCGGCGGCCCGCGGGATCATCCTCGCCGACACGAAGTTCGAGCTCGGCCGCGACGCCGGCGGACGGCTCGTCCTCGCCGACGAGGCGCTGACCCCCGACTCGTCTCGCTTCTGGCCGGCGGACGAGTACGAGCCTGGCCGCGCTCAGGCCTCGTTCGACAAGCAGTACGTCCGCGACTACGCGGAGTCGCTCGGCTGGGACAAGACGTACCCGGGGCCCGAGCTCCCCGCCGAGGTCGTGGCCGGAACCAGGGCCCGCTACGTTGAGGCGTTCGAGCGGATCACGGGGATCCCCTTCGACGCCTACCTCGCCGACCCGGAGGTGGTGACGCGATGAGGGCGACCGTGCTCGTCCGTCCGAAGGACGGGATCCTCGACCCGCAGGGGGAGGCGGTCCGCGGCGGGCTCGACCACCTCGGCTTCCGCGTCAGCGAGGCCAGGGTCGGCAGGCTGATCGACCTCGAGCTCGAGACCGACAACGCCGAGGAGGCCAGGGCCGCGCTCGAGGAGATGTGCAAGAGCCTGCTCGCGAACCCGCTGATCGAGAGCTACGAGATCGTGCTCGTCCCCGGGGCGAGCGCGTGAGCGGTCTCCCCCGGCCGCGCGTCGCCGTCGTCGCCTTCCCGGGCTCGAACGACGACGGCGACGCCGCGCTGGCGCTCGAGCTGCTCGGGGCCGACTCGCTCTCGGTCTGGCACGGGCAGGCGACGCTGCCGCCCGTCCATGCGGTCGTGCTTCCGGGCGGCTTCTCCTACGGCGACTACTTGCGCTGCGGCGCGATCGCCCGCTTCTCGCCGGTCCTGGGCGCGGTGCGCGAGTTCGCGGCGGCCGGCGGTCCCGTGCTCGGCATCTGCAACGGCTTCCAGATCCTCTGCGAGGCCGGCCTGCTGCCCGGCGTCCTGCGTCCGAACCGCACGCTGCGATTCGTGTGCCGCGACGTGGGGCTCACGGTCGAGGAGGCGGCGGCGCCGTTCGCGTCCCGTTGCGAGGGCGGCCAGAGACTCGTGATCCCGGTCAAGCACGGCGAGGGCTGCTACTTCGCGCCGCCCGAGCTGGTCGCCGAGCTCGAAGCGAACCGCCAGGTCGTCCTGCGCTACGCCCCCGGGGAGAACCCGAACGGCGCGGTCGGCGACATCGCGGGCGTGCGCAGCCGCGAGGGGAACGTGATGGGGCTGATGCCCCACCCCGAGCACGCGGTCGACCCCCTGCTCGGCTCGGGGGACGGGGCACTCGTGCTCGGCTCGCTCGTCGACTGCGCCCGCAGCCGTATGGCGGCGACCGCTTCCCGGGCGCTGGGCGCCCGTCGATGAGCCGCTGCCTGAGGCGAGCGCTCAGGATCGCGGGCATCGCGCTGGTCGCGGCCGCCGTCGCGAAGGAGCTCTCGCGCCCGCGCGAGGAGCGGGAGTGGCGCGGCGAGCTCGCGGGCCTCGTCCCCTACGACTTCCGCCCGCCGACGCCGGCGCGGGTGCTCGAGCGCTGGTGGAACCCGGATGACCCGCGGCTCCTGACACCGCACGTTTTCGGCGTCGGCTGGAGCGTCAACCTGGCGCGGCTGGCGCGGCTCTTCCGGCCCTGAGCCGGCGGCTCCGGACTCACTCAGCCTGCGCTCGGGTGCCACGCCGGCCGGTAGCCCGCCGAGAGCGCGGCCAGGATCGTCGGGGGTGTCAGCACGTCCACAGCGTCGCCGGCACCGGCCGTCAGCGAGCCCGCGGGCTCGTAGCCCCCGGGCGTCCAGCGCAGCAGCCGTCCGTCGTGCGGCGCGAGGAAGTCGGGGCCGGAGACGATCATCGCCCCGTCGGGAAGCTCCGCGAGCCGGCGGTGGTGGACGCGCTTGGCCCGCCCGTCGAGCCGTTCCGAGTGGAGCAGCCGGTCGAGCTCGGGGGCGCGCAGCCGCCCGGGCGCCCCCAGCCCGGCAGACGCGGCCCCGGCGAAGGCGAGCGCGTCGGTCCGGCGGCACTCGAAGCACGGCCGGTGGCCCGCGGCGAGCGCCGTCACCTCGTCGAGGAAGAAGAGCTGCGTGTAGCCCTCGCGCCACACCTCCTGCCGGCGCCCCTTGAAGTCGAGCAGGCAGCAGATCCACGCGCGCGACGCGAAGCGCCGGCCCGTCAGGCGCCGCGTCGCCGGGTCATGGATCCTCCCGCCGCGGTTACCCAGGAAGAGTCCACGCTCCGCCACGGCGACAAGCTCCCCGTCGGGCCGCACCCGGTTTCGCAGCGGCTCCCGGCCGGTCACCGCGCCGAGGCTACACGACGCGGCCGCCCGGTGGTCCGGCTCCCGGCTCGAAGCGCGTTGGGGCCCTCGCCACCACCCCCTCAACGCGGGCGCAGGCCGAGCGCCCGCGCGAGCGCCCGCCGCTCGCGCAGCGCCTCCCGCAGCCGCTCGAGATCCTCCGCGCGCAGCGTCACCGGCCCCCGCCTGGCCGCGCCGCCCGTCGTGTAGGCAAACCGGACGAGCCGCTCGCCGCCCGGCCCCTCGAGCAGCTGGACGAGCGCGCCAAGCTCCCGCGCCCCGCTCGCCTGGGGGAGCGCCACCTCTTCCAGCACGGCCGCCTTGCCCCACGGCGTCGTCACCGCCCTGCCCATGCCACGACGGTAGCGCGACCAGGCGCACGGAATGCGCGCCCGCCGTGCCGAGAGCGTGACCGGTCCGTGCCGCAAGTTGCGCGCGGCTTGCGTTGCACATAGCCTCAGGGCGGCATGAAGGCCGGCAAGGTGATCCTGATCGTGCTCGGGTCGCTGGCAACGCTGGTCGCGCTCGGCCTGCTCGCCGGCGGCGGCGGCCTGCTCTGGGCCCACACGACGCAGCGCGACGACGAGGGCTTCTACACGAGCGAGCTGACGCGCTTCCAGTCGACCGCCTACGCGATCACCTCGGAGGAGCTGTCGGTCTCCGACATCCCGGACTGGCTGCTCGACCAGGGCCGGCTCGGCACGCTGCGTCTGCGCGGCTCGAGCACCGACGCGGGCAAGGAGCTCTTCCTCGGCGTCGGACGAGACCGGGACGTGGCCGCCTACCTCGCGGGCGTCGAGTACGACGAGGTGACGGACATCGACGTCGACATCGACCTCGACGCAACCGACGAGCACGGCATCTCCGTCGAGTACCGCCGCGTTCCGGGCACCGCCGCGCCCGGGCCCCCGGGCGGACAGAAGTTCTGGGTAGCATCGGCGAGCGGCCCCGGGACGCAGACCCTGACCTGGGACGTCACCGGCGGCGACTGGGCGATCGTCGCCATGAACGCGGACGGCGCCCGCGCGGTCGAGGCCGACCTGACGATCGCGGGCAAGGCTGGCTTCATCCTGCCGCTCGCGATCGGCTTGCTCGCGGGCGCGGTGCTGCTGCTCGGCGCCGGGGTGACGATGGTCTACCTCGGCGCCCGCGCGCCGCGCGGGGCCGCCCCGGTGCCGCCGACCCCCGCTGCGCCCGCGGAAGCCGCCGCCGGGCCCGGCCCGGCAGCGGAGCCCCGACCGGACGGCGGCTACCCCATCTCGGTCGAGGGCGAGCTCGACCAGGAGCTCAGTCGCGGCCTCTGGCTCGTCAAGTGGCTGCTCGCGATCCCGCACTTCCTCATCCTCGGCGTGCTCTGGATCGCGTTCTGCGTCCTGACCGTGGTCGCTTTCTTCGGGATCCTCTTCACCGGCCGCTACCCGCGCGGGATCTTCGACTTCAACGTCGGCGTGCTGCGCTGGACCTGGCGGGTCGCGTTCTACAGCTACAGCGCGCTCGCCACCGACCGCTACCCGCCGTTCTCGCTCGCGCCCGACCCTGACTACCCGGCAAGCCTCGACGTCGAGTACCCGGAGCGCCTCTCCCGCGGCCTCGTGCTGGTCAAGTGGTGGCTGCTCGCGATCCCGCACTACATCGTGGTCGGGATCTTCAACGGCGGCTTCGGCTTCAGCCGCTGGGGCTGGGCCGACTGGGGCGGGGGCGACTGGGACTTCGGCTGGTGGCCCTGGGGCGGCGGCCTGATCGGGATCCTGGTGCTCGTCGCGGCGGTCTGGCTGCTGTTTGCCGGCCGCTACCCGCGTGAGCTTTTCGGCCTCGTGCTCGGCATGAACCGCTGGTCGTTCCGGGTCTGGGCCTACGCCGCCCTGATGCGGGACGAGTACCCGCCGTTCCGGCTCGAACGCTGACGACGGCACCGGCCGCCTCGAGTACCCTCTCGGTGTGGACAAGCTCCGCGCCACCCACCAGCGCCCGCGACCCGGGCTGCCGTGACGTTCGAGGTCCGGATTCACGGGCGCGGCGGCCAGGGCGTCGTCACAGCCGCCGAGCTGCTCTCGATCGCAGCCTTCAGCGAGGGCCGGCACGCTCAGGCGTTCCCGAGCTTCGGCTCCGAGCGCACGGGGGCGCCGGTGGTCTCGTTCTGCCGCATCTCGGAGTCCGAGATCAGGGCCCGGGAGCCCGTCAGCGAGCCGGACGCCCTGATCATCCAGGACCCGACGCTGCTCCACCAGGCGGACGTGTTCGGCGGGCTGAAGGCCGACGGCTACATGCTGATCAACTCGAGCCGCAGCCTCGGCGAGCTCGGGCTGGCCGAGTTCGTCGAGCGGTTCCGCGCCGAGCGGCTGCTGACCGTCCCCGCCACCGAGCTCGCGCTCGAGCACGTCGGGCGGCCGCTGCCGAACGCGGCCCTGCTCGGCGGCTTCGCCGCGCTCGCCGGGGTCGTCTCGATCGATTCGATCGCCGCCGCGATCCGCGAGCGCTTCCCCGAGGCAATCGCCGAGGCCAACGTAACCGCGGCCCGCAGCGCCTACGTCTACGCCCACGCCCAGGCGGCGGTGCCGGCCCGTGCCTAGGCAGCTCGAGGGGTCGCGCGGGGTCGCGGAAGCCGTGGCTACGTGCCGCCCGGAGGTGATCTGCGCCTACCCGATCTCGCCGCAGACCCACATCGTCGAGGCGTTGTCGGCGATCGTGAAGTCCGGCCGGCTCACACCGTGCGAGTTCGTCAACGTCGAGTCGGAGTACGCCGCGATGTCGGTCGCGATCGGCGCTTCCGCGGCGGGCGCGCGCACGTACACCGCGACGGCGAGCCAGGGCCTGCTCTACATGGCCGAGGCCCTCTTCAACGCCTCCGGGCTGGGCCTGCCGATCGTGATGACGGTCGCGAACCGGGCGCTCGGAGCTCCGATCAACATCTGGAACGACCACTCGGACACGATGGCCATGCGCGACTCGGGCTGGATCCAGCTCTACGCGGAGACGAACCAGGAGGCGCTCGACCTGCACGTCCAGGCCTACCGGATCGCCGAGGAGCTGTCGCTGCCCGTGATGGTCTGCATGGACGGCTACGTCCTCACGCACGCGATCGAGCGGCTCGAGCTGCCGCGGCCCGACGAGGTGAGCGCGTTCCTGCCCCCCTACCAGCCGCGCCAGGCGCTCGACCCGACCGAGCCGATCTCGATCGGCGCGATGGTCGGTCCGGAGGCCTTCACCGAGGTCCGCTACCTCGCGCACGCGCGCCAGATGCAGGCACTCGACCTGATCCCGGAGGCGGCAGCAGCGTTCCGGGAGATCTTCGGCCGGGACTCGGGCGGGCTCGTCCGCCCCTACCGGCTGGAGGACGCGGAGACGGTCGTGATCGCGCTCGGCTCCGTGCTCGGCACGATCAAGGACACGGTCGACGAGCTGCGCGAGGCGGGCCTCGCGATCGGCGTGCTCGGCCTCTGCTCCTTCCGGCCGTTCCCGCTCGCGGAGGTGCGCGCGGCGCTCGCGGGAGCGCGGCGCGTCGTCGCAATCGAGCGGGCGTTCGCGGTCGGGATCGGCGGCATCGTCACCTCGAATCTCCGCACCGCCCTGGCCGGGCTCGACGTGCCCTGCGCCACGGTGGTCGCGGGTCTCGGCGGCCGCCCGGTCACCAGGGCCTCCCTGCGCGCTCTGCTCGCCGAAGCCGCCGCCGACCGGCTCGAGCCGCTCACGTTCCTCGACCTCAACCGGGAGCTGGTCGCGCACGAGCTCGCCCGGGAAGCGGGCGCGCGCCGCTCGGGGCCGGTCGCCGAGAACATCCTCCGCGAGCTCGGCGTCGTCGCCGCGCGGCTCCACTGACGCGATGGGCCACCGGCAGCTCAAGTACTACCAGGTGGGGAGCTTCGCGGTCGGGAACCGGCTCGTGCCACCGGAGCATCGCTCCGTGCAGGCCGGCGTGGAGCGCACGAACTCGCTCACCTCGGGCCACCGCGCCTGCCAGGGCTGCGGCGAGGCCCTCGGCGCCCGCTACGCGCTCGACGCGGCCATGCGCGCGACCGGGAACCGGCTGATCGCGACGAACGCGACCGGCTGCCTCGAGGTCTTCTCGACGCCGTACCCGGAGACGTCGTGGCAGATCCCCTGGATCCACTCGCTGTTCGGGAACGCGGCGCCCGTGGCGACCGGCGTCGCCGCGGCCCTGCGAGCGAAGGGGCGCACTGACGTCCGCGTGGTCGCCCAGGGCGGCGACGGCGCGACGGTCGACATCGGCCTCGGCCCGCTCTCGGGCATGTTCGAGCGCAACGACGACGTGCTCTACATCTGCTACGACAACGAGGCGTACATGAACACGGGCGTCCAGCGCTCCGGCGCGACGCCGCCGGCGGCCCGCACGATGACGACGCAGGCCGTCGGCCCCGAGCCCGGCAACCGCTTCGGCCAGGGCAAGAGCGTGCCGCTGATCGCGATGGCCCACGAGATCCCCTACGTGGCGACGGCGACCGTCGCCGACCTCCGCGATCTCGAGTACAAGGCCGAGCGGGCGATGAGCTTCCGCGGCGCGCGCTACCTGCACGTCTTCGTCCCCTGCCCGCTCGGCTGGGGGAGCGCGTCCGCGGACACGATCCTGCTCGCGCGGCTCGCGAAGGAGAGCGGCCTCTTCCCCGTGCTCGAGGCCGAGCACGGCGAGGTCGTGGGCGTCTCGAAGATCCGCCGGCAGGTTCCGGTCGAGGAGTACCTGAAGCCGCAGCGGCGCTACGCCCACCTGTTTCGGCCGAAGCGACGTGACGACGTGATCGCCCGCCTGCAGGCGGGCGCGGACCGGAACATCGCGCGCTTCGGGCTGCTCGGCGACGGCGCGGAGGCCGGCCGGTGAAGGAGCGCCCGTTCGCGATCACGCTCGACGTCGGCTCGAGCCTCGCCAACAAGACCGGCTCGTGGCGCACCGAGCGGCCCGTCTACGTCGAGCGGCTGCCGCCCTGCAACCACGCCTGCCCCGCGGGGGAGAACGTCCAGCGCTGGCTCTACCACGCCGAGGAGGGCGCCTACGAGGCCGCCTGGCGCCAGCTCGCCGAGGACAACCCGCTGCCGGCGATCATGGGGCGGGTCTGCTACCACCCCTGCGAGACGGCCTGCAACCGAGGCGCGCTCGACGAGGCGGTCGGGATCCACGCGGTCGAGCGCTTCCTCGGCGACGAGGCGATCCGCCGCGGCTGGGAGCTGCCCGCCGGCGCGCCGGGCTCGGGCAAGCGCGTGCTCGTGGTCGGGTCGGGCCCGTCGGGTCTCTCGGCGGCGTACCAGCTGCGCCGGCTCGGCCACGACGTGACGGTCATCGAGGCGGAGCAGGCGCCGGGCGGCATGATGCGCTTCGGGATCCCGAAGTACCGGCTGCCGCGCGACGTGCTCGACGCGGAGCTCGGCCGGATCTTCGCCGCCGGGGTGGCGCTCGAGACCGGGACGAAGGTGACGGGCGTGCTCGAGACGATGCGCGAGGGCGGCTTCGACGCCGCCTTCTTGGCCGTCGGCGCCCACCTCGCCAAGCGCACGTACGTGCCGGCCGGCGAGTCGGCCCACGTTCTCGACGCGCTCTCCGTGCTGCGCAGCATGGAGGGCGAGGAGACGCCGATGCTTGGCCGCCGGGTCGTCGTCGTCGGGGGCGGGAACACGGCGATGGACGTTGCGCGCACCGCGCGGCGACTCGGGGCGACCGACGCAATCGTCGTCTACCGCCGCACGCGCGAGCGGATGCCGGCGCACGACTTCGAGATCGAGGAGGCGATCGAGGAGGGCGTCCACATGCGCTGGCTCTCGACCGTCGCCCACGCGGACGGCGGCCGCGTCCTGGTCGAGCGGATGGAGCTCGACGAGTCGGGCTTCCCGCAGCCGACCGGGGAGATCGAGGAGCTCGAGGCCGACTCGCTCGTGCTCGCGGTCGGCCAGGAGTCCGACCTCTCGCTGCTCGAGGATGTGCCGGGCCTCGAGATCGAGGACGGTGTCGTCCGGGTCGACTCGAGCATGATGACCGGCCACCCGGGGCTGTTCGCGGGTGGCGACATGGTGCCGGCCGAGCGGACGGTGACGACCGGGATCGGCCACGGGAAGCTCGCGGCCCGCCACATCGACGCCTGGCTGCGGGGTACTGAGCACCGCCCGGCACCCGAGCCGGAGCTGGCCGCGTTCTCCCTGCTCAACACCTGGTACTACGCGGACGCGCCCAAGACGGTGCAGCCGCAGCTCGACCTCGTGCGTCGCCAGTCGACCTTCGACGAGGTGGTCGCGGGCCTCGACGAGTCGAACGCGCTCTTCGAGGCGCGCCGCTGCCTCTCCTGCGGCAACTGCTTCGAGTGCGACAACTGCTACGGCGTCTGCCCCGACAACGCCGTCATCAAGCTCGGCCCGGGACTCGGCTACGAGTTCGACCTCGACTACTGCAAGGGCTGCGGGATCTGCGTCAAGGAATGCCCCTGCGGCGCGATCAGGCTCGAGCCCGAGACGATCTAGGCCCGCTCGATCAGCTCGATCCGGTAGCCGTCCGGGTCGCGCACGAAGCAGAGCAGCGAGCCGCCCTCGCGCACCCGGTAGGGCGAGCGCTCCGGCTCGATCCCCTGCGCGGCGAGACGCGCGAGCGTCGCGGCGAGATCGGTGACGGTCACGGCAATGTGTCCGTAGCCCGTGCCGAGCTCGTAGGCGCCGACACCGAAGTTGTAGGTCAGCTCGAGCCGGTCTCCGTCGCCGGGCAGGCCCATGAAGATGTTGATCGCCTCCTCGCGGATCGGCAGCCGGCGGCGCTCCTCGAAGCCGAGCGCCTCGTAGAACGCGACCGACCGGTCGGGGTCGGTGATCCGGTAGCAGGTGTGGACGAGCTCCACGCGGGGAGCGTAGCTCAGGCGTGACTCGCCAGCAGCAGCGCCGCCCGGCGCGGGTTGGGGGCGAACGCGAGCGGTACGAGCGCGGCCAGCGTCGCGACCCCGCCGAGCACGAACATCGAGCGGTAGCTGTCGGTGACGGCGATCGTCCAGCCGGCAACCGGCAGCGCGACGATCGCCGCCGCCGCGCGCAGGGAGAAGTAGAGCGCCGTGTACCCGCCGGCCTCCCCGCGCGGGATCAGGGCCGCGAAGAGCGAGTAGCCGAGCGTCGAGATCAGCCCGAAGCCGATCGCGGCCGGCAACACCGACAGCGACACCATCACGAGCCGCGTCGAGGCGGCGATCGCGAGGAAGCCGAGGCCCATCAGCGCGACCCCGACCACCAACAAGGGCTTGTGCCAGCGCGGCCCGCACAGGCGGCCCGAGAGCGCCATCGCCACGCCCGAGACGACCGCGAACGCCGCCAGCCAGAGCGAGGCGACACCGGTGCCGAGCCCGAGCTCGTTCTTCGCGTAGAGGATGAAGAAGACGGGCAGCGACGCGTAGCCGAGCACCCAGAGGATCTCCGCGGCCAGCATCGCCCGCACCCCGGGCCTGACCATCGCGCTACGGTAGAAACGCATCAGCCGCGGGTGCCGCCGCCGGTGGGCCACCTCGCCGATCAGGACCGACACCGGCACGAAGCGAAGCGTCGGCCAGGCGAGCAGGGGCATCGCCACCGCCGCGAGCACGAACGGCGCCCAGGTCGCCAGCTCGGTCAGGGCGCCGCCGGCGACGAGCCCGAGCAACGCGCCGCCGAGCATCGCCACCTCCTGCGCCCCGTTGCCCCGCGTGTGCCCGCCGGTCCTGAAGCAGTCGTGGACGAGCGCCCGGTGAACGGTCGTGACGACGTTGACGCCGATGTAGGCGACGAGCCCCGCGAGCGAGAGCACGAGGAACGAGGAGCCCGAGCCGAGCGCGACCGCGCCGAGCCCGAGCGCCGTCAGCAGGCTGCCGCCGAGGATGAAGGGACGGCGGCCCTGGTGGTCCGTGTGACGCCGGTCGCTCCAGAAGCCGACCGAGAGCGGGACGGCGAAGCCCGCGAGCGAGTTGACGATCATGACCGAGCCGATCAGACCCGGCGCCTGCTTCACCTCCGCGAGCAGCACGGGCAGGTACGTGGTCGCGACCGTGCGCACGAGGCCGGCGCCGGCGGCCGCCGCGGCGAACACGAGGAAGTAGGCGAGCCCGCGACGGGGAACAGATCCGGGCTCGCTAGAGACGGCGCACCTCGCGCGGAAGCCTAGCCGCTCGGGCCGCCGTCACCGTCCAGGTCACCCTCGACGAGCCCGAACGAACCGCCCCTCGTCGTGCGGGTCGGCGGCGAGCAAGTCGGCCACCTCCGGCCGGGCGGCGGGCGCGAGCAGGAACGGCAGGTCGCCCTCGGTCGCGCGGCGAAGCCGCAGGCCCTCGCCAGCGACGACCGTCATGCGGCCACCCGCCGGCGGCGGACGAGCCCCGAGCCGAGCCCGACGCCGCCCAGGATCAGGCCGAGCCCGAGCAGGGCGGCCAGCGTCAGCGGCTCGCCCAGGAAGACGCTCCCGTAGAAGAGGGCGAAGGCGGGCAGCAGGTAGGTCACGAGCGAGGAGCGCGACGAGCCGTAGCTCGTCACGAGCCGGAAATGGACGAGGTAGGCGACCGCCGTGCCGGCGGTGCCAAGCAGGGCGACCGACCCGAGCGTCTCCCAGCCGGGTAGCCGTCCGGGCAGCTGGGCGAGCCCGAACGGGAGGATCAGGAACGCGGCCGTCGTGACCGCGACCGTCGCGAGCACGAGCGGGGCCGTGCGCGTGAAGTGCCGCTGCGTGAACAGGTTCGCCCACGCGTAACAGAGCGAGGAGAGGACGACCGAGAGCGTGCCCGCGACCGCCCACCAGCCGCCGCCCGGGTGAAAGCCGGTCAGCACGCCGACGCCGACGAGCCCGGCGAGGATCCCGACGAGACGCAGACCCCGCGAGCGCTCGCCGGGGTTGAGCCGGATCGCGAGCACGGCGACGAAGATCGGCACTGTCGAGTTCGCAATCGCGGCCACGCCCGAGTCGACGTGCTTCTCGCCCCAGGCGATCAGCCAGAACGGGAGCGCCGCGTTGACGAGCCCCAGCACGAGCCCGCGACGGCCGACCTCGCGCGCCCCCTCGAGCGCGCCGCGCCAGCCGGCCTGGGCGAGCAGAATGGCGATGAGAACGGCGGCGGCGAGGAAGAGGCGAAGCGTCATCATCGCCGCCGGCTCGAGCTCGTGGAGCGCGATCTTGATCAGCATGTAGGAGGCGCCCCAGAGCGAAGCCAGGAAGAGCAGCAGCGGCAGGTACCCGCGGTGCACCCGCATGAGGCTAGCTGCTCCGCTCGGTCGGGCCCGACCGCTAGACTGGACGGTGCCCCTTGGCCTCGGTCGCTGAACAGCCGCTTCATCGCGCGCTCGGCCTGACGGACTGGGAGCTCGACCGTATCTGCGATCTGCTCGGCAGGGCTCCCAACGACTTCGAGCTCGCCGTCTTCTCGCTGCTCTGGTCGGAGCACTGCGGCTACAAGCACTCGGCGCTGCTCCTGAAGCGATTCCCGACCTCCGGCCCGGCCGTGCTCCAGGGGCCGGGCGAGAACGCGGGGGTCGTCGACGCGGGCGACGGGATCGCGGTGGCGTTCAAGGTCGAGAGCCACAACCACCCGTCCGCGGTCGAGCCGTTCCAAGGCTCCGCGACGGGCGTGGGCGGAATCCTGCGCGACGTCGTCGCGATGGGCGCTCGCCCCGTCGCGCTACTCGACTCGCTCCGCTTCGGCGAGCTCGCGGACGAGCATCAGGGCTGGATGTTCTCGCGGGCGGTCGCCGGCGTCGGCCACTACGGCAACTGCACCGGCGTCCCGACCGTGGGCGGCGAGTGCGTCTTCGACGCCCGCTACGCCGGCAACTGCCTCGTCAACGCGATGTGCGTCGGGCTGCTGCCTGTCGACCGGGTCACCCGGGCGAGCATGAGCGGTCCCGGCAACCTCGTCGTTCTCTACGGCGCCACCACCGGCCGAGACGGGATCGGCGGCGCGAGCGTGCTCGCGAGCGCGGAGCTGTCGGCCGCCGGCGAGGACAAGCGCCCGAGCGTCCAGATCGGCGACCCGTTCACCGGCAAGAAGCTGATCGAGGTGAGCCTCGCGCTCGTCGAGGGCGGGCTCGTGGAGTCGCTCCAGGACTGCGGCGCCGCCGGCCTCGCCTCGTCGCTCGCCGAGATGGCCGCGAAGGGCGGCGCCGGAGTCGACGTCCACCTCGACCGGGTGCCGTTGCGCGAGATAGGGATGCAGCCGTGGGAGATCATGATCTCCGAGAGCCAGGAGCGGATGATCGCGGTCGTCGCCCCCGCGCGGCTCGCGGAGGTCGAGGCGATCTGCGCGCGCTGGGAGCTCCCCTGCGCCGCGATCGGCGAGGTCACCGACACGGGCCGCCTGCGCTGCCTCGTCGGCGGCGAGCCGGTCGGCGACATCCCGGCACGCCTCCTGACCGAGGAGGCGCCGCGCTACCGGATCGAGACGAGGCCTCGCCCGCTCGAGCAACCGCTCGCGCCCCCGGCCGAGCCGGGCCGGCCCGACCAGCTGCTCGCGCTGCTCGCCTCGCCGAACGTTGCCAGCCGCGCCTGGGTCTACGAGCAGTACGACCAGCTCGTCCAGTCGCGCACCGTGCGCCGGCCCGGCCTCGACGCGGCCGTGCTCAGGCTGCGCCCCTCCCGCCGGGGACTCGCCGTCTCGCTCGACGGCTGCGGGCGGCTCGCGTCGCTCGACCCGCGCACCGGCGGCTCGCTCGCCGTGCTCGAGGCGGCCCGCAACGTCGCCTGCGCCGGCGGCCGGCCGCTCGCCCTGACCAACTGCCTCAACTTCGGCAACCCGGAGAAACCGGAGATCGGCTGGGAGCTCGCCGAGGCGATCGAGGGGATGGCGCTCGCGTGCGAGGCGCTGGGCCTGCCGGTCGTCTCCGGCAACGTCTCCCTCTACAACGAGACGGACGGGCGGGCGATCCACCCCACCCCCGTCGTCGGCTGCGTCGGGCTCGTGCCCGACGTGCGCCGCGTCCCCGGCGCCTGGCGGGAGGGAGCCGCCGTCTACCTCGCCGGGGCGCCCGAGCTCCGGCTCGACGGCTCCGAGCTCCAGGCGCTCCGCGCCGGCCACTCCTCCGGGCGCCCGCCGGCGCCCGACCTCGCCGCGGAGGCCGCGCTCGTCGCCTTCCTCGCGCAGATCGCCCCGTTCTCCTCCTGCGTCCACGACGCCTCCGAGGGCGGGCTCGCCGTCTGCCTCGCGGAGTGCGCGATCGCGGCCGGCCTCGGCGCCGAGCTCGAGCTCGGCTTCGAGGACGCGGTCGCCCTGTTCGGCGAGGGCGGCGGCCAGGCGATCGTCGCCGGCCACCCGGGCGAGATCCAGACCGTCGCCGCCCGCCACGGCGTCCCGGTCAGGAAGCTCGGCGCCGCCGGCGGCGAGCAGCTGCTCGGAATCCCCGTGGCCGAGCTGCGGGCCGTCCACGAATCCGCGCTGCCGGAGGCCCTCGGCTAGCCGTGTGCGGCATCTTCGGCATCCACGCGCCCGACCGCGATGTCGCTCGCCTCGCCCACTTCGGCCTGCTGGCGCTCCAGCACCGCGGCCAGGAGTCGGCCGGGATCGCCGTCTCCGACGACGGCCACCTGATGGTCCTGCGGGAGATGGGACTCGTGGCGCAGGTGTTCACGGAGGAGCGGCTGCGCGGGCTCGCGGGCCAGGCGGCGATCGGCCACACCCGCTACTCGACCACCGGCTCGACCATGTGGACGAACGCCCAGCCGTCCGTCCAGCACGGGAACGGCCGCGCGGTCGCGCTCGGCCACAACGGCAACCTGACGAACACGAGCGAGCTGCGAGCGGAGCTCGTCGCCTCGGGCGCCCGCCTGCGCTCGACCTCCGACACCGAGGTGATCGCGGCGATGATCGCCCGCGACGAGCGGCCGCTCGAGGAGGCGGTGGCGGCGACGATGAGCCGGCTCGACGGCGCCTACTCGATCGTGCTGCTCTCCGAGGGCAAGCTGATCGGGTTCCGCGACGCCGACGGGATCCGGCCGCTCGCGCTCGGCCGCCTCGACGGCGACTGGCTACTCGCATCGGAGTCCTGCGCGTTCGACCTGCTCGGCGCCGAGCTCGTCCGCGAGGTCGAGGCGGGCGAGCTCGTCGTCATCGACGCCGACGGCTGCCGCTCGCTGCGGGCGCTCGAGCCGCGCGGACACGGCGCGCTCTGCATCTTCGAGCTGATCTACTTCGCCCGGCCCGACACCCGCCTCGCCGGAATCGAGCTGCACGGCGCGCGCGTCCGGATGGGCGAGCGGCTGGCGCGCGAGGCCCCGGTCGAGGCGGACGTCGTGATCCCCATCCCGGACTCCGGCACGCCGGCCGCGATCGGCTACGCGCGGGCGAGCGGGATCCCCTACAGCGAGGGCCTGATCAAGAACCGCTACGTCGGGCGCACGTTCATCCAGCCCGACCAGGCGATGCGCGAGCACGGGATCCGCACGAAGTTCAACGCGCTCGACGAGCTGGCCGGGCAGCGCGTCGTCGTCGTCGACGACTCGATCGTCCGCGGCACGACCACCCGCAAGATCGTCGGGATGCTGTTCGAGGCGGGCGCGACCGAGGTCCACGTGCGCGTCTCCTCGCCGCCGATCGTGGCGCCCTGCTTCTACGGGGTCGACATGGCGACCCGGGGCGAGCTCGTGGCCGCGACCCGCTCGGCCGAGCAGATCCGCAAGCTGCTCGGCGCGACGACGCTCGCCTACCTCTCGCTCGAGGGGCTCCAGGAGGCGACGCTGCGGCCGGAGGGCACGATGTGCCGCGCCTGTCTGACGGGCGACTACCCGACGCGCGTGCCCGAGAACGGGGAGCTTGCGAAGCTCCGCTTCGAGCGGCGCCCGGCAGCCGCTCCCAGAGGCTAGCCCCGCCGGCAGGAAGGGCCTCGGCCCTACGCCAGGGGGTCGGGCAGGTCGCCCTCGCGGTAGGAGGCCTCGACCCAGGCGGGAAACGGCGCGTACGCCTCGGCCGCGGCCGTGGTCTCCCGCTCGACCGCGGCACCGTGGCGCGCCGCCGCCGGCTCGGGCGGGTAGCGCAGCGGCACCTCCGGCCGGCGAGCGCCGGCCATCAGGATCCCGCAGGGCCCGGAGCCGGCGCCGACGAAGACGTGGCCGGTCGCCGGCGGGCAGTGGACGAAGTCCCAGGCGCGCAAACGGCGCTCCTCGCCCTCGATCACGAGCAGGCACTCGCCGAAGAGCACGAGGAAGTCCTCCTGCGCGCCCTCCCCGTGGTAGAGGCAGGCCGACTGCCCCGGGTCGAGCACGTGGACGTTGATGCCGAGCTCGCCGAAGCGCGCGTCTCCCTCGAACTCGCAGAGGGCTCCGAACGCCTCGTTGCGCCACCAGCGCGCCGCTCGGGCGTTGACGACGAACCAGCCGTCGCCGTCGGGGACGAGACCGTGGTCGGTGCGGACGAGCGCCGCCTCGCGGGTCATCGCTTGCTCCCTGCCGCCGCGCGCCGGCCCGGGCCGGCGCGCAGCTCGTCGCGGACGAGCGCCCGCTGGATCTTCCCCGTCGGCGTCTTCGGCAGCGCGGAGACGACTTCGATCCGCCGGGGACGCTTGAAGCCGGCGAGGCGGGCGCGGCAGTGCTCGGCCAGCGCCTCCGGGTCGGCACAGCTCCCGGGCGCCTCGACGACCCGCGCCACCGGCTCGGTCAGCCCGTCGGGGCGGCGCTCGCCGACGACGACGGCCTCGAGCACGTCGGGGTGCTCGGCCAGCACCGCCTCGACCTCTGCCGGCGCGACCCACTCCCCGCCAACCTTGAACATGTCGTCGCAACGGCCGAGGTAGGCGTAGGCGCCGGCTTCCGAGCGCACGTACATGACGCCGCTCGCGAACCACTCCCCCCGGAACGCCCGGCGGGTCTCGGCCGTGCGGCACCAGTAGCCGGTCGCGGCCGTCTCCCCGGCCACGAGCAGCTCGCCGGGCTCCCCCGCGGCCACGGGCCGGCCGCTCTCGTCCACGAGCTCGATCCGGTAGCCCCCGACCGGTGTCCCGGTCGTGTCCGGCCTGGCCTCGCCGGGGCGATTCGAGACGTAGATGTGGAGCAGCTCGGTCGAGCCGATCCCGTCCAGGATCTCGACGCCGAAGCGCTCCCGGAAGCGGCGGAAGAGCTCGCCCGGGAGCGCCTCGCCGGCCGAGACGGCGAGGCGCACCGACTCGAACGTCTGCGGCGCCAGCCCGGCCCGCAACAGCGCCGAGTAGAACGTCGGCACGGCGTAGAAGAGCGTCGGGCGCTCGCGCAGCACGAGCTCGGCGACGAGCTCGGGCGCCGGTGGCCGCGCCGGCTCGAGGATCGCGGTCGAGCCGGAGGCGAGCGGGAACGCGAGCGAGTTGCCGAGCCCGTAGGCGTGAAAGAGCGGCGCGACCGAGAGCGAGCGGTCGTCCGGGCCGATCCCGAGCACCTCGCGGGCGTACCCAGCGGCGATCTGGCGCAGGCCGCCGTGGCGGTGCATCGCGAGCTTCGGCTTCCCGGTCGTGCCGGAGGTGCAGAGCCAGAACGCGGGCGACTCCTCCCAGGTCGGGTGGGCGTTGCCGTCCGCGGGGTCCCCGGCCCCGGTCAGCTCGGCCCAGGCTCGGGTGGCGACGCGCGGGAGCGCGGGCGGCTCGCCGCCGCAGAAGGCGAGCAGCTCGAGCTCGGGCGCCCCTGCGGCGAGGTCGCCGGCGATCCCGGCCCGCGCGGCGGAGAGGAGCGCGACGCGGGCCCGCGTCTCGGCAACGATGGCGACGAGGTCGCGGGCGGGCAGGAGCGCGTTCAGCGGCACCGGCACCGCGCCGATCCGCAGCGCGCCCAGGAAGGCCGCGACGAGGTCGGCGCCGTCGGGGAGCACGAGCACGACCCGCTCCTCGGGCCGGACCCCGGCGCCCCGCAGCGCGGCGGCTGCCGCGCGCACGAGCGCGAGCAGCTCCTCGTACGTGACGCCGGCGCCGCGCTCGCGCAGGGCGACGTGGCCGCCGCGGCCGGACTCGACCTGGCGGTCGACGAGATACTCGCTGACGTTGAAGCACGTGCGCGTAACTCGATCCTGGCCGCGCGGGCGGCGCGCGTCAAGACCCGGACAGGCTCGACTCGGGCACCAGGATCGAGAAGTGCCCGAAGTCCGCCGCCGCCACTCGCGCGTCGAGAAAGCCGCGGCCCGGACGCAGCGCGGCCTCGCCCGCGAGCACGGCCTCGGCGGCATCGGCGAGCTCGGTGAGCAGCCGCGGCGGCACCGCCGGGCGGAGGCAGTGCGCGCAGTAGACGACCCGGATCTGTCGCCCCACCTCGTCCGCGAGCCGGCGCGCCGAGCGGGTCCAATCCTCGAGGCTCGACTCCTCGAGGTAGACGAGGTGCGGGCCGTAGTACGCCTGATCCTGGGCGAAGAGGATCCCGGCCCGCTCGTCGAGCAGGCAGACGTGGTCTGGGGCGTGGCCGGGCGTGTGTATCACCCGCAGCGAGCGGCCGCCGAGCTCGAGGACGTCCCCGTCCTCGAGGAGTCGCGTGGGCGCCGGCGGCTCGATCCGCCAGGCACCGGCGGCGAGACCGGGCGGCGGCCAGGGCCGGACCCGCTCGTCGGGGCCGAGCGTGTGGAAGCCGGCCCGGTCGAGCGCGGCGAGCGAGCACCAGTGCTCGTACAGCTCGCCGGCGCCGGCCGCGTAGCGCTCGAGCAGCGCGGCGGGCACGCCCGCCGCGAGCACGGGCGCGCCCAGCCGGTGGATCGCCCGCTCGGCGAAGAGCGCGTTGCCACCGACGTGGTCGAAGTGGCTGTGGGAGTTGACGACGAAGATCGGCCCCCGCGTGGCGGGCGCGATCGCGCTCGCGATATCGGCGACGCCGAGCCCGGTGTCGATCAGGACCGAGCGCTCGCTGCCCCGGACGAGCCAGGAGCTGACGTGGCCCGGCTCGGCCACGAGCGTGACCCCCGGCTCGAGCTCGGAGACGTGAAACCAGCCGCTCACGCGAGCGCCGGCATCACCTGCTCTGCGATCAGGCGCAGCTGGCCGCGGCAGTCGGGGACGCTCACCTCCCGGCCGGTGAACGTCTTCACGATCGCCGGGTCGGTGATGCAGAGGATCATGTGGTTGACGCCGGTCGACTCGATCTCTCTGATCTTCGCCACGCACTCCTCGGGGGTGCCGGCGATCGAGAGCGTCTCGGCCACCTCGGGCGAGGTCAGCTCGAGCGCGCGGTCGAGCTCGCCGCCGCCGAGCGCCTCGACGATCGGAGCCATGTCGGCCGGGTCGAGGCCGTGACGCTCGAGCTGCTCGTGCGGCATCGCTGAGATGTAGAAGGCGACCATCGTGCGGGCGGTGCGCTTCGCCTCGGCCGAGTCGGGCCCGCAGGCGATCACGCACCAGGCGCCGAGGTCGAGCTCCCGCCAGTCACGCCCGGCCCGCTCCGCGCCGACCTTGACGTTCTCGACCATGTACTCGTACGCCTCCTTCGAGTAGGAGAGCGCGTGGTGGCAGCCGTCGGAGATCTCGCCGGCGACCTGGAACGACCTCGGCCCGCGCATCGCGCCGATCAGGAGCGGCACGCGCTGCTGCACCGGCCGGGCGAACGTGAACAGGCCGCTGTAGCGGTAGAACTCGCCCTCGAACGTGATCGCGCCGGTGTCGAGGAACGTGCGCATCACGTGGTAGGCCTCCTTGACGCGCGAGAGCGGCTTCAGCTTCGTCCAGTCCAGCCCGTACTGGTGCAGCAGCCCGAAGTTCCCGATCGAGAACACGCATTCGGTGCGCCCTCCGGTCAGCTCGTCGAGCGTCGCGAGCGCCTGGCAGACGAGCGTCGGCTCGCGCAGCCCGATCGGCGTCAGGTTCGGCCCGAACCGGATCCGCGTCGTCTTGTCGGCAGCGGCGGCGAACAGGACCCACATGTCCTTGTGCCACGTCTCGTCGACGGAGTAGACGGCGTGGTAGCCGAGCTCGTCGGCCGTCTTGATCATCTCGATCGAGTCCGCGAGCGGGTAGTCCGGCAGCGTGACGTAGCTGAACCTCACGGTGAACCCCCTTGTCGGCTGGCCAGGTCGCCCTTCCGGGCACGCAGCCTACGACGAAGCCGCTCTCGCGGCAAGAGCCGCCCCGCGCGTGTCAGGCGAAGTGCGGCATCACCCGCTCGTGGATCAGCCGGAGCTGACCCGCCAGGGTCGGAACGTTCTCGACCCGGCGGCCGGACCACTGCTCGACGAGGTAGGGATCGGTGAGGGCGAAGATGACGTGGTTGAAGCCGCTCGGGACGACGTCGGCGCGGATCTTCTCGACGATCTCCTCGGGCGTGCCGGCGCAGGAGAGCCGCTCGCCGAGCTGGGGCGTGGTCAGCTCGACCCCGCGCTCGACGTCCCCGGCCGTGAACGCCTCGACGATCGGCCGCAGGCTCTCCGGGTCGATCCCGTGCCGCTCCACCTGCTCGGCAGGCATCGCGGAGATGTAGAAGGCGGCGACGACCCGGGCGGCGTCCCGGGCCGCGCGGGAATCCTCGGAGACGGACGCCACCATCCAGGCACCGAGGTCGAGCTCGCGCCAGTCGCGCCCGCTTCGCTCCGCGCCGATCTTGATGTGCGAGACCGCGTACTCCATCGCCTCACGGGAGTAGGCGAGCGCCTGATGCATGCCGTCCGCGATCTCCCCGGCGAGCTGGAAGGAGCGCGGGCCCTTCATCGCCCCGATCTTGAGCGGGATCCGCTCCTGCACGGGCCGGGCGGAGGTGAAGAGGCCGCGGTAGCGGTAGAACTCGCCCTCGAAGTCGATCGCCCCGTCGCGCAGGAAGGTCGAGATCACCTCGTGCGCCTCGCGCATCCGGTGCACCGAGCGCGCGCCCCGGTCGGCGACGTGGTACTGCTCGAGCATCCCGAAGTTCCCGATCGAGTAGCCGATCTCGACGCGGCCACCGGAGAGCTCGTCGAGCGTCGCCGCCTGCTGCGCGACGATCGTCGGGTCTTTGAGGATCACGTGGGTGACATCCGTCGTCAGCTTGATTCGCGTCGTGCTCCGGGCGGCGGCGGCGAAAATGCTCCAGATGTCCTTGTGGTACGTCTCGTCCGCGCCGCAGACGCTGTAGAAGCCCAGCTCGTCGGCCAGCTCGATCGCCTCGATCAGCTCGTCGGCGGGGTGGTCGGGGAGCATCGCGTAGCTGAAGTGCATCGGGCGTCCTCCTCAGGCGTCGATGGGAACATGGCCGGGCTCGCCGGCGACGCGACCGAGCCGGGCCCGCGGGGCCGGATGGCCGGCGAGGTCGAAGCCCCCTCGCCGGCGACGTGCGTGTACGCGTGGAGCGAGCTGTCCGCGATCGCGTAGCGCTCGCCCACAAGGAAGGCTCGCTCGGTCAGGGCACGCCCGAGCCGCGCAAGCAGGGACGGCACCCGGTAGCAGTTGCCGGAGACCCCGGAGTCGTCGAGGAACACGGCCGCGAAGCGCGCGAGGCAGCCGGAGGTGGGGGCGGGTCGCGACCCGCCCCCACCGCGGGCGTTCGGTCAGCCTTCGCGCTCGAGCTCCCCCAGCAACTCCTCGCCGGACAGCTTCCGGTCGGCCCAGTGGTCGTGCATCCAGGCGAGGTGGTCCCAGCGGCTGTCGACGATCCGGTGGATCTCCCAGTTTGGCAGCTCCTGCTGGCGCACGTGCTCGGTCATCAGGGCCGGGTCGACCTCGAAGACGTGCTCGTAGCGCGAGACGACGACGTCCGTGACGCGTCTTGCCTCCGGCGGCTTCTGGTCGGAGAGCCGGAATCCCAGCATCGCTCAGTCCTCCCCGTAGGCGTCGTCGAGCAGGTACTTGCCCGGGTTCATGATGTTGTTCGGATCGAGCGCCCGCTTGACCCGCTTCATCACCTCGTAGGCACCGCCGAGCTCCTCCGGCACGAGGTCGACCTCGCCGACGCGGCAGGAGCCGTGGCAGGCCGAGATGGAGCCGCCGGACTCGATCGCGACGCGCGCGATCTCGCGTTTCGCCCAGACGTAGCCCTCCCAGTTCTCCTCGTCGAGCTCCTGCTCCCAGATCCCGATGTCGATCTCGGCGAGGTAGTCGCCCCACGGCTTGTAGGGGCCGCTCGTGTAGGCGAACATGCCCCAGTCGTCGTAGATCCCGTACTTGTCGATGATCGTGTCGGCGATCCGGTGCCACTGCTGGCGCACCTCGGGAAGCTTCGAGTAGAGGATCGCCGCGTCCTCGCAGTGCCAACTCATCGGCACGACCTGGCCGGTCTTGCGCAGTCGGCCGTGCAGCGGGGTCGCGTAGCGGTCGTGCCGGGCGGCCCAGTCGGCGTGGGAGATCTCGTCGCCCATGTAGACGCCGCCGGTTGCCTTGCCGATCCGCATGCTCTCCTTCGCTCCGGGCCGCACCTCGTCCGCCTTGCCGTACATGGCGAGCGCGACGACCGCCTTCGCGGACTCGGGCTGCGGGATGTAGGCCTCGTCGTCACGGCGCAGGTAGGCGACCTTCTCCTCGTCGAAGAGCACGACGCCCGCGATCGTCGCCCAGCCCGAGCGCGCGAGCTCGCCGGTTGCCTTCCACGCGTCCTCGTACCTCGCGTACGTCCAGAAGGCCGAGAACTCGAGCTCGGGGCGCTGGACGAGCTCGAGGGTCGCCTCGGTGACGATCCCGAGCGTACCCTGGTGCCCCATGAACAGCTCCTTGAGCTGGTAGCCCGAGGAGCTCGAGCGGTTCTTGCGGCCGCCACCGTGACCGACGGTGATGATCTCGCCGGTCGGCAGCACCACCTGCATCGAGATCACGAGGTGCTTGACGTGGCCGAAGCGGGAGCCGAGCAGGCTCCAGCCGTTCGTGCCGATCCGGCCGCCCACGAGCGAGCACGGGTACGAGGCCGGGTCGTCCGGGTACATGAATCCGTGCGGCCGCAGCGCCTCGTTCAGCTTCAGCATGTTGATCCCGGGCCCGACCGTGACCGTGCGGTCGACGACGTCGATCTCGTGGATCCCGTTCATGAGCTTCACGTCGACGAGGATCCCGTGCCGCAACGGCACGGCACCGTCCGTCAGCCCGGTGCCGCCGGCCCGTGGCACGACCGGGATGCGGTGGCGGTTGGCGAGCTTGACGACCTCGGAGACCTGCTCGGCCGACGTCGGCAGCACGACCGCCTGGGGGACGTGCTCGTCCCAGCGGTGGACCGGGAAGGGCGCCGGCACGCGCGCGCGATTGAAGAGCGCCGTTGCGGCGGTGAAGACGTGCTCCTCGCCGCAGATCTGGACGAGCTCGTCGACGACGCTGTCGGGAAGGGTTGCGATCGCCATCGTCACACCTCGAATCCGGCCGCCTCGGCCACGAGCTCGAAGATGTCCGAGACCTCGAGGCCCTGCTCCTTGCCCTGCTCGCTCAGCGGGCGCTCCGACCAGGGACAGGCGGAGACGAGCGTCTCCACGCCCGCGAGCTCCTTCGCCTTGCCGATCCGCCGGCGACTGATCTCGGCCGTCAGCTCCGGCTGCTCGACGAACAGGTTCGAGCCGGCGCCCGAGCAGTACGACCACTGGGTCACCCGGTCGACGTCGACGAAGGTGAGCCCGGGGATCGCCCGCAGAAGCTCGCGCGGCGCCTGCCATTTGCCGAGGCGCTTGTTCAGCCGACCGGGGTCGTGGTAGGTCACGGTTCGCTCGACCGGCGTCGCCAGCTCGATCTTCCCGTCCCGGACGAGCTCGGCGATGAGGTCGAGCGCGAGCACGACCTCGAACTCGTCGAAGTCCTTGTCGATTGCCGGGTAGCGCTCGATGATCGTGATGTAGTCGTGCGGGTCTGGGCAGATGATCCGCTTCGTCCCGGTCTTGCGCCAGTCGAGGATGTTGTGCTCGGCCATCTTGAGCGCGACGTCCTCGTAGCCCGTCTCCCACATCGGGCCACCGCAGCACCACTGCTGGTTCATCAGCCCGAACTCGATCCCGCCCGCCTGGAGCAGGAGCGCGACCGCGCGCGGCACCGACGGGCGCTTGAACGCGGCCTCGCAGTCGGCGAACAGCACGGTCTCGCCGCCGGTGGGGAGGTCGAGCCCCGCGGCCCAGGCGCGCACCTTCGACGCGGACGTCTCGGTGTTCCAGCCGAGCACCGGCTCGTTACCCCAGCGGTCGGTCAGGTCGGCCCAGCGCTTCCAGGCTGGCTGGTGGATGCCGGCCTTGACCGCCAGCGTCCTGATCGCCCGGACGACGTCGATCGTGCGCTGGCGGAAGCGGTAGAAGTCGCCGGTGAAGAGGGTGTTCGGGCAGCGGACCTCGCACGCGCCGCACATCGTGCAGAACGTGTAGTCGTCGGCGACGTCCTCGAGCGAGAGGTGCCCCTTCTCCATCGCGACCACGTTCGCGTGGAACGCCGTGGGCGTGTAGCGCTCGTCGCGAGTCACTTGCATCACCGGGCAGACCTCGCGGCAGAACTTGTGACCGGAGCTGAAGCAGTTGTAGGCGGCGTTGCGCCACTCCGCGAAGAACTCCTCCGGGGGCGAGCCGTTCCCCCGCCCGTTCGTGCCCTGGTCCGGCGTCGTCTGCTCCGCCATCGGCCCTCCTTTCCCTCGGGCGGCGGCCGCCGCCGGTGGCGGGCATGGTAAAACATTGATCTACAAATGTCTAGTCCTAGAGGTTTTGTGGCCGCTGCGGGACCGCTCGCGATCGCCCGCTCGGTCGTCTTCTCCCCGATCGGCGGCCAGGGACTCGTCGAGCAGGCGGTGCGGCGGATCGGGGAGGCAATCGGGCTCGGCGTACTCGAGCTCGGTGAGCGTCTCCCGCCCGAGGCCGAGCTGGCCGAGCGGTTCGACATCTCGCCGATGACGCTGCGCCAGGCGCTCGCGGTCCTGCGCGAGGCGGGCTACGTGGAGACGCGACGCGGCCGCGGCGGCGGCACCTTCGTCCGCCGCGCGGCTCCCCCGGCCCCGCCCCGGGCGGCGAGGCAGCGCCTCGCGAGCCTGACCGTGGACGACCTCCGCGACCTGACCGGCTTTCGCCAGCTCGTGGCCGGGGCCTGCGCCGCGCTCGCGGCCGAGCGCGCGAGCCAGGCCGAGCTGACCGAGCTGCGCT
This sequence comes from Thermoleophilia bacterium, assembly GCA_020845695.1. The sequence continues at coordinate 51,228 of JADLFG010000079.1, forward strand.
CGCTCGTCGAGCAGATGGCGGCGCCGCCGCCGTTTGCCGAGTTCCGCCGCGCCGACAGCCGCTTTCACCTCGCCGTCGCGTCCGCGTCCGGCTCGCGGCGACTCGCCGCCGCCGAGGCGCAGGTGCAGACCGAGCTGTCCGACCTGCTCGCGCTGATCCCGCACCCGGAGGAAGCGCTGCGGCTCTCGAACACGCAGCACCGCGCGGTGCTCGAGGCGATCTCGCGCCGCGACCCGGACGCGGCCCGGACGCTGATGGAGACCCACGTCGCCGGCACGTCGGACTGGCTCGTCGGGCTGCGGCTCGGCAAGGTGGGCGCGTGAGCCGCCGCGGCGGCAAGCCGCTCGTCGCCTTCTCGGTCGGCCACCACGACTTCGGCGATTACCAGAGCGTCGGCTTCCAGCGCCCGATCGCGCTCGCCGGGGGGATCCCGCTCACGCTCAGCCGCCTCAACGCCGTGCTCGACGACGCGCTCGCGCTCGTCGACGCGGTCGTGATCGGCGGCGGGCGCGACATCGAGCCGCACCGCTACGGCCAGGTGCCGCACGAGGCGCTCGGCCCGCCCGACCCGCACCGCGACGAGTTCGAGCTCGAGCTGGTCGGGCGCGCGCTCGAGCGGGGGTTGCCGCTGCTCGGCATGTGTCGCGGCAGCCAGGTGCTCAACGTCGCGCTCGGCGGGACGCTCGTCCAGGACGTCGCGCTCGCCCCCGGCTGGGCGAGCCACCCGACCGACCGGGGCTGGCACCGCTGGAAGGAGCTCGAGCGCGCCTCGCTCGAGGGCGAGGAGGCCGTTCCCGCCCATCCCCGGCACGAGATCGCGGTCGAGCCGGGCTCGCGGCTGCACGCCGCGCTCGGGGTGGAGACGATCGAGGTCAACAGCTTCCACCACCAGGCGATCGATCGGCTCGGAACCGGACTGCGCGCGACCGGCGTCGCCCCGGACGGGGTCGTCGAGGTGATCGAGCTCGAGAGCAACGCGTACGTGCTCGGCGCCCAGTTCGAGCTCCAGGAGGAGTGGCGGCTCGATCACCGCTTCCTCGAGGTGTTCCGGCAGTTCGTCGCCGCGGCCGGGCGGCGCTAGCGCGTGGGCATCGGCCTCGGCCTCGCCGCCGCCCTCTGCTGGGGGTTCGCCGACTACTTCGCCACGCTCGCCTCCCGGCGCACCGGCGCGGTGCGTACGGTGCTCGGCTTCCACCTCGCCGCGATCGCCGTCCTCGCCGTGGTCGTGGCCGCGACCGGCGCGCTCGACGGCCTGACGGGCGAGCAGGCGCTCGTGCTCGCGGGGGTCGGCGCGATCGGCTGGGTCTCCTACCTCGGCTTCTACCGGGCGCTCGCGATCGGCCCGATCTCGATCGTCAGCCCGATCGTCTCCGGCTACGCGGTCGTGGCCGTGATCCTCGCCGTGCTCTTGCTCGGCGAGCGCCTCGGCGGCGGCGAGGTCGCGGCCGTGCTCGTCGTCTTCGGCGGGGTGGCGCTGGCCTCGATCGACCCGCGTGTCCTGCGAGTGCGGGAGCGGGTGCAGATCCTGGGGATCGCGCTCGCCGTGCTGACGATGTTCTCGATCGGCGCGTTCGTGTTCGGGGTCAGCTACTACAGCGACGAGCTCGGCTGGCTCGGGCCGATCTTCCTCGGTCGCGTCTTCACGGGTGCCCTGATCGCGCTGACGGCCGCCCGTGGCGGGCAGTGGCGCTTCCCGGATCGCTCGCCGGCCACGATCGGGCTGATCGGCACGGTCGCCGGCCTCGATACGGCCGGCTACGTCGCGTTCAACGTCGGCGTCCAGCAGGCCGAGACCTCGCTCGTCGCGACCGCGGCGGCGCCGTACGCGGTCGTCCCGATCGTGCTCGGGGTTGCCGTCCTGCGCGAGCGGCCGGCCCCGCTGCAGTGGCTCGGGGTCGCGCTCGTGATCGGCGGGCTCGTGCTGCTCGGCCTGGCGTCGTAGGCGCGGACGGGCGGCGCGAGGCGGCCGGCCGAGCGCTCAGGCCGCACCCTCCGTGTAGGTGTCGAAGTCCCGCCACGGCACCGTCCAGTCCGTCTCGGCGCGCTGCTTGATCGAGACATGGCACATCGCCGAGCCCGGGGTGGCACCGTGCCAGTGCCAGGCGCCGGCGGGGACGACCACCCAGTCACCCGCCCGGATCAGACGCCGCTCGGCCTCGATCGCGACGATCCCCTCTCCGTCCACGACCTGGAGCACCTGGTCGGCCGCGTGCACGTGCGGGCGCGTGCGCGAGCCGGGCTCGAACCAGACCGCGATCAGCTCGACCCCGCGCTCGTCGTCCGGGTCGTTCAGGCGCTGCTGGCGGACGCTGCCGGGGAACCACTCCGGATTCGGGGGCGGCCGAGCTTCCGAGCGGTCGATCCGGACGATGCGCATGGCGGCTCCCCTCCCTCGGCGGTATCGCGCCGGTACCGGCACCGGCGCGACCGCTCGGCCAGGGTAGCATCGGCCCGTGCGCCGCCTGCTCGTGCTGACGAGTGCCGCAGTCCTGATCGAGACGCTGTTCTTCGCGGTGCTTGCGCCGCTGCTCCCGGGCTTCGCGGACGAGCTCTCGCTCTCGAAGTGGGAGTCCGGGCTGCTCGTCGCCGCGTACGCGCTCGGCGCCGGCGTTGCCGCGCTCCCGGCCGGCCTCCTCGCAACCCGCACCGACGTGCGCCGGGTCACCATCTTGGGCCTCGTGGCGGTGGCCGGTACGAGCGTCGCCTTCGGCATCGTCGACTCCTACCTGGCGCTCGTGCTCGCCCGGCTCGCTCAGGGCGCCGGCAGCTCCTTCGTCTGGACCGGTGCACTCGCGTGGCTCGTCACCGCGACCCCGCGCGAGCGGCGCGGCGAGATGATCGGGATCGCGATGGCTGCCGCGATCGGGGGCGCGTTGCTCGGGCCCGTGCTCGGCGCCGCCGCGGAGCGCACGAGCAGGGCGGCTGCGTTCGTCGCCGTCGCCGTCGTCTGCGCGCTCCTGGCCGCGTGGGCGACCCGGATCCCCTCGCCGGGCCGGGGCGAGAGCCAGCCGCTCTCCCTGCTCCTGAAGGCGGCGCGGTCGCGCCCGGTGCTGGTCGGAATGTGGCTGCTCGCGCTGCCGGCGCTCCTCTTCGGCACCCTCGGCGTACTCGGGCCGCTCCAGCTCGACCGGCTCGGCTGGGGCGTCGTCGGCATCGCCGGCACGTTCTTCGTCTCGGCCGCGATCGAGGCGACGCTCAACCCCCTGATCGGGCGCTGGTCGGATCGCCGCGGCCGTCTCGCGCCGATCCGATTCGGGCTCGCCGGGGCGATCGCGTCCTCCCTCACGATCCCCTTCATCGGCGACCGCTGGCTGCTCTCCGGCGTGATCGTCCTCACGGGCATCGCCTACGGCGCCTTCTGGACGCCCGCGATCGCCCTGCTCACAGACGGGTGGGAGGCGAGCGGAGTCGAGCACGGGCTCGGCTTCGCGGTGATGAACCTCGCCTGGGCTCCGGGGCACGTCGTCGGGTCGGCGCTCGGCGGCGGCGTCGCGGATCTCGGTGGCGACGTCGCCGCGTACGGGCTGGCCGCCGGGCTCTGCGTACTCACGCTGGCAGGTCTCCAGCGCCGGGCTCTGCGGGCGGCCGGGCCAGCGTCCGCGAGCGGGGCGGGCTGATGCTGCCGCGATCTGGGAGGATGGGCGCGCGATGAGGTGTCCGTGAAGGGGAGTGCCACCATTCGCCCCGCGGCGCGCGAGCTCCGCGCGCTGTTCGAGCCCGGCTCGGTTGCCGTCCTCGGCGCGTCTGCCGACCCGTTCAAGTGGGGCCACTGGCTCGCCCGGGGCGCGCTCAAGGGGGCTCACCGCAGACCGGTGTACCTCGTCAACCGCGGCGGCGGAGAGATCCTTGGCGAGCGCGCGCTGCGCACGCTGGCGGACGTGCCCGAGCCGGTGGAGCTCGTCGTGCTGGCGGTGCCGGCCAGCGGCTTCGAGGAGGCAATCGATCACGCGCTCGCGGCCGGCGCGAAGGCGATCGTCGCGATCAGCGCCGGACTCGGCGAGACGGGCCCCGAGGGGGTCGTCCGGGAGCGCGCCGCCGTCGAGCGCGTGCGCGCCGCCGGCGCCGTGCTGCTCGGGCCCAACTGCATGGGGCTGCTCGACGCGGAGGCGGAGCTCGACATCGGCTGGAACGAGCTGCCCCGCGGTCACGTCGCGCTCGTTTCCCAGAGCGGCAACGTGGCCCTCGAGCTCGGGCTCCTGCTCGAAGGCTACGGGCTCGGCTTCTCGCGCTTCGCGTCGCTGGGCAACCAGGCCGACCTCGAGGCGGCCGAGCTCGTGGGCGCGCTAGCGGAGCACGGACCGACCGGCGTGATCGCGCTCTACCTGGAGGACTTCCGCGACGGGCGGGCGTTCGCGGCGGCGGCCGGGCGGGCGACCGCGGCCGGCAAGCCGGTCATCCTCCTCTCCGCCGGCAGGAGCGAGGCGAGCGCGCGGGCGGCGCGCTCGCACACGGGCGCGCTCGTCAGCGAGCTCGCCGCGATCGACGCTGCCTGCGGCGCCGCCGGCGTGCTCAGGGTCGCGACCCCGCGCGAGCTCGTCGATCTCGCCCAGGCCCTCCATGCGGGCCTCAGGCCGCGCGGCAAGCGCGTCGGGATCGTCGGCGACGGCGGCGGTCACGGCGTGATCGCCGCCGACGTCGCGGCCGCCCACGGGCTCGAGGTGCCTTCGCTCAGCGACCCGCTCGCCGCCCGGATCGGCGAGGGGCTGCCCGCCCGCGCCGCCACCGGCAACCCGGTCGACATGGCCGGAGGCGAGCAGGACTTCCGTGCCTACGAGCGCCTGCCACGCCTCGTTCTCGAGTCGGGCGAGGTCGACGCCGTCCTCCTGACCGGTTACTTCGGCGGCTACGGGCAGGACGAGCAGCTCGCGGAGACCGAGCTCGAGGTCGCTCGGGCGATCCCCGCGATCGCCGCCGAGACGGCGAGACCGCTCGTGGTGCACACGATGTATCCCGACTCGCCAGCGGCGGCCGCGCTCCGGGCGGGCGGCACTCCGGTCTACCGCGAGATCGAGGCCGCGACGGGTGCGCTCGCCCGGCTGGCCGAGCTCGCCGGGTCGAGCGCGCCCGGCGTCCCGGCGTTGCCGCCGCCGGCGGAGCCGCCCATCAGCGCCGACGGCTACTTCGAGGCCCGCGCGCTGCTCGCGGCCGGCGGCGTCGCGTTCGCGCCGGCACTGCCGGCGACCACCGCCGCCGAGGCTCGCGCCGCCGCGGCCGAGCTCGGCTACCCCGTCGCGCTGAAGGCGCTCGGGCTCCTGCACAAGTCCGACGCGGGCGGTGTCGTGCTCGGGATCGGGTCGGCGACCGGGCTCGAGCACGCGCTCGCCGACCTGGCGGCGCGGCTCTCCCCACCCGGGTACTCGGTGGAGCGGATGGCGCCCGTGTCCGGCGGTGTCGAGCTGATCGTCGGGTGCCGCAGGGACGCCCGCTTCGGCCCGATCGCGCTCGCCGGCCTCGGCGGCGTGTACGCGGAGCTCCTGCGCGACGTCGCGGTCGCGCTCGCCCCGGTCGAGGAGGAGACGGCGGTGGAGCTGCTGCGCTCGCTCCGGGGCGCGCCGCTCCTGCTCGGCGCCCGCGGGCGCCGTCCCGTCGATCTGCGCGCGACCGCGAGGACGCTGGCGGCGATCTCCCGCGTCGCCGCCGAGCGGCCGGAGATCGCCGAGATCGAGGTCAATCCCCTGCTCGTCACCCCGGACGGCGCGCTGGGGCTGGACGCGCGGATCGTGCTCGCAGAGGCGAAAGGAGACGACGATGCTCGCTGAGGGAACGTTCGAGGGCAGGGTCGCGATCGTGACGGGCGGCGGTAGCGGCCTCGGCCGCGCGATGGCGCTCGAGCTCGCCCGGCTGGGCGCGGCGGTCGTCGTCGGCGGGCGGCGACCCGAGGCGCTCGAGGAGACGGTGGCGTTGATCGAGGACCGGGGTGGTGCCGGCCACGCCAAGCCCGTGGACGTCCGCGACCCCGAGCAGGTCGACGCGCTCGTCGCCGACGCGGTCACGCGCTTCGGTCGCGTCGATGTGCTCGTGAACAACGCGGCGGGCAACTTCGTCGCGCGGGCGGAGGACATCTCGCCGAACGGCTGGCGCGCGGTGGTCGGGATCGTCCTCGACGGCGGCTTCCTCTGCTCGCGGGCCGCCGGCCGCCGCCTGATCGAGCAGGGCGAGGGCGGCGCGATCCTGAGCGTGCTCGCGAGCTACGCGTGGACGGGCGGGCCCGGCACCGTCCACTCCGCGGCCGCCAAGGCGGGACTGCTCGCGATGACGCGGACGCTCGCCGTCGAATGGGCACGCCACGGGATCCGGGTCAACTGCATCTGCCCGGGGCCGACGGATACCGAGGGGGCGGGCCAGGCACTCTGGCCGACCGAGGCCGACCGCGCCCGCGTGGCCGCCACCGTCCCGCTCGGCCGGCTCGGCACGCCCGAGGAGATCGCCTGGTGGGCGGCCGCCCTCTGCTCCCGCTACGCCGGCTACATCACCGGCGAGGTACTGACGATCGACGGCGGCCACTGGCTCGAGCAGGAGAGCTACCTGCCGGCGCTCGGATCGACGCAGCGCTGAGCGCCGCGGCCGGGCGTGGCCCGGCACGGCCACGGAATATTCTCTACACCTTCGTAGTTGTAGAGATGTATGATTGCCGTAGCCGTGGCCGCTCCGACCGCCCCCACCCCGCTCCCCGAGCCGCTCGTCGAGCTCGTCGCCCAGCGCTTTCGCGTGCTGGCCGAGCCGATGCGGATCAGGCTGCTCGACCTGCTGCGGGCCGGGGAGGCGTCCGTCCAGGACCTGACCGGCACGCTCGGCTCCTCCCAGCAGAACGTCTCCAAGCACCTCGGCGTCCTCCACCAGGCCGGAATCGTCACCCGGCGCAAGGAGGGCAACCACGTCTTCTACTCGATCTCCGACGAGAGCGTCTTCTCGCTCTGCGCGCTCGTCTGCGGCGGGCTCGAGCGCCAGGCCGGCGAGCTCGCCGGCCTGCTCGCCGGCAGCGCCGAGGCGTCCCTCACCCGAGCCGACTCCGGAAAGGAGACCCGATGACCCACTCCCGCTGGCCGCTCGAGCGCGCGCTGTTCGCGCTCGCCGGAACCGTGATCCTCGTCACCGTCCTGCTCGCCGTCACGGTCAGCCCCTGGTTTCTCCTGATCACCGCCTTCACGGGCATCAGCCAGTGGCTGTACGTTCTCGTCGGAGCCTGCCCCGCCTCGCTCGTCGTACAGCGGGCGCTCGGGCTCAGGAAGGGCGCGACGTGGTGAGCGAGCTCGGGCCGATCGGACGCCTCGGCGCCTGGACGGCGACCCACGTCCGCATCGTCGTCGCCGCCTGGGCGGTGATCGCGCTCGGGCTCGGGTTCTTCGCGCCCCGCGCCGAGCAGGCCCTCTCGGGCGCCGGCTGGCAGGCGAACGGGTCGGAGTCCGTCGAGGCGCGCGAGCTGATCCAGTCGGAGTTCCAGGGGCTTTCGAGCGCGGCCCTGATGGTGGTCGTGCACTCCGACGACTCGACGGTCGCCGACCCCGCCTTCCGGGCAACGATCGCCGACGTCGAGGCGATCCTCCGAGGGAGCGAAGCCGTCTCGACCGTCGTCTCGCCCGCCGAGGGCACGTCGATCTCCGCGGACGGGCACACCGCGATCGTCCAGGCCGGCGCCGCGACTGACCCGAACGGCATGGTCGACGCGGCCGAGGCGCTTGACGGCACGCTCGCGAAGGCGGCTGCTCCGGGCGTCGAGGTCAACCTGACCGGCTCGTCGGGCATGTGGGCCGACTTCAACCAGGCGAACCTGGAGGCGATGCTGAAGTCGGAGCTCCTGAGCTGGCCGGTGACGCTCGCGATCCTCGTCGTCGCCTTCGGCTCGCTCGTCGCCGCGGGGCTGCCGCTGATGCTGACGATGCTCGGCCTGATCGCCGCCGCGGGCTCGCTGTTCGTGGCCACCCAGCTCGGCGCGGTCTCGATCTGGGCGATGAACTTCGCGATGATGTTCGCGCTCGCGCTCGGGATCGACTACGCGCTCTTCGTCGTCGCCCGCTTCCGGGCGGCCCTGTTCGGCAGCAAGCTCGGCCCGGTCGAAGCGGCCGCGGTCGCGATGGACACGGCCGGCAAGGCCGTCCTCTTCTCGGGGCTGACAGTGCTCGTCTCGCTGTCGGCGGTGATGCTCGTGCCGAGCCCCGCCTTCCGCTCGATGAGCCTCGGGATCATGCTCTCCGTGATCTTCGTGCTCGCCGCGACGCTCACGCTCTTGCCGGCCGTGCTCGCGAAGCTCGGGCCGCGGGTCAACCGCCTCTCGCTTCGGTGGGTGCACTCGGGCGAGCATCGCTCGCGGCGGTTCGCGGGCTGGGCCGAGCGGCTCTGGCGGCGACCGCTCGCGCTTGGCGCCGCTTCGCTGGCGGTGCTCGTCGCGCTTGCGGTACCGATCTTCTGGCTCGACACCGGCATGCCGTCGATCGCCGTCGTGCCCGCGGACGACCAGTCGCGCGTCGGCTACTACCAGGTCCAGGACGCGTTCGGCCCGGGCGCCCCGGGGGCGCTCCAGATCGCGGCGCCGGCCGGCCAGGCCGGCGCGGTCGCGGCCCAGGCCGCGCGCGACCCGGGCATCGCGCGGGTCCTGCCCGCGCTACCGAGCGCGTCGGGAGAGCTCGTCCTGATCCAGGCGGTGCCGAGCGCGGATCCCTCCGACCCGGCCGTCGGGGCCACGATCGACCGCCTGCGCAGCGAGCTGCCGGCGGAGGCGCTCGTCGGCGGCGCCGTCGCCGAGAACCACGACCTCGAGGCGGCGCTCGGCGCCAAGACGCCGCTTGTGATCGGCGTCGTCCTCGGTCTCGGCTTCCTGCTCCTGCTCCTCGTGCTGCAGGCGCCGCTCGTCGCGGCGCTCGGGGTCGCCACGAACCTACTCGCGGTCGGCGCTGCCTTCGGGATCGCGAAGCTGATCTTCCAGGACGGGCACGGGGCCGGGCTGCTCGGCTTCGAGTCGCAGGGCTTCCTGAACGCGTGGGGCCCCGTGTTCTTCTTCGCGATGATCTTCGCGATCTCGATGGACTACACGGTGTTCCTGCTCGCCTCGGCGAAGGAGCACTGGGACCGCTCGCACAACCCGCGCGAGGCGGCTGTCGGCGGCCTCGCCCATTCCGGCCGCACGATCTTCGCCGCTGGCGCGGTGATGGTCGCGGTCTTCTTCACGTTCGCAATCTCCGGGCCGCTGCCGCCCAAGGAGATGGGCGTGATCCTCGGCATCGCCGTCCTGCTCGACGCCGCCCTGATCCGCCTCCTGCTCCTGCCGGTGTTGCTGCGGCTGACCGGCCGCTTCGCCTGGTGGCTACCACGCTGGCTCGACCGCTGGCTGCCGGACGTGCGCTTCGGGCACTGACCGCGCGACGGGGGGGCAGGGCAGCCTGCCCCCCGTTGCGGGAATCCACCCTCCCCGCTTCGGGTGAACGCGCGCCGCGGGGCTGGCCTCACGGCCGGCGCCAATGGTATGAAGGCGGCGGCGTCCCTGACGGGGAGCGCCGGGCGGCGCATCTCCAACCATCCGGGGATGACGGCAAACGCCGCTCGGCCCCCCGGCTCCCTGCCAGGCTGAACGTGGCTCAGCTCGCGTACGCGTCGACGCCGCGCTTGGCGAGGCCGCGACCGATCACGAGCCGCTGGACCTCGCTCGTGCCCTCCCAGATCCGATCCACCCTCACCTCGCGGTAGTGGCGCGCGACCGGGTTGTCGGTCCGGTAGCCGCGCCCCCCGAAGATCTGCAGCGAGCGATCGACGACGCGACCGGCCATCTCCGACGCGTAGAGCTTCGCCATCGCGACCTTGCCGTGGACGACCTTGCGGTTCGTCTCGACGTCGAACGCGTGCGCGGCGTGATAGGTCATGAGCCGGGCGGCCAGAAGCTCGGTCAGGCAGTCCGCGAGCTGGAACGAGACACCCTGGAACTCCGCGATCGGCTGGCCGAACTGGACGCGCTCCTGCGCGTACGCGGAGGCGAGCTCGAGGCTTCTCGCCGCGGCGCCGCAGCAGCGGGCAGCGATGAAGAGCCGCTCGATCGTGAACCAATCCTTCGCGCCCTCGTTGCCGCCCGAAGGGATGCGGTTTCGCTCCGGCACGCGGCAGTTCTCGAACACGATCTCCGGATGGTGGTCGAGGTACGGGTCGTGGAGGAATCCCGGCGTGAACTTGATCCGCAGGCCCGGCGCATCCGGCTCGACGAAGAAGAGCAGCTGCTCTCCCCCCGCCTCGGCCAGCACGACGTAGTAGCCGGGCTCGCCCTGGCTCGTCACGAACCACTTCTCGCCGCTCAGCAGCCAGTCGTCGCCGTCCCGCACCGCGGTCGTCGCGATGCTGCTCACGTCGGAGCCCGCCCCCGGCTCGGTGATCGCCCAGGCGCCGTGGTACTCGTCGCGCAGCACCGGGGCGAGAAACCGCTCGACCTGGTCGGGGCTCGCGAGCTCGTACAGCTCGCGCGGGCCGCGGTTTGCGACCACGAAGCCGAGCCCGTTCGTGCAGCGGCCGGCCTCCTCCTCAAGCGCCACCTGGCCGAGCATCGAGAGGTCGCGCCCGCCGGCCGCCTCGGGCATGTTCAGCATCGCGAAACCCGCCGCTCTCGACTTCCGGCGCAGCTCCCCGATCGCGCCCTCGTCGATCACGCCGGCACGGGCGATCTGCTGCTCGAGCGGATAGACCTCCGTCTCGACGAACCGCCGCGCACGCTCCTTGAGCGCGCGGATCTCCTCGGGTAGCTCGGGCACGACCAGCATCGATACCTCCTCGTGGGTCAGCCGCAGAAGCGCATGGCCGCGACCGCGAGCCCCTGCGCGCAAGCGACGAGACCGTCCACCGGGACGTACTCGTCGATCGTGTGGGCAATGCTCCTGCCGTCCGGCGCGAACCCGGGCGGCCCGTAGGCGATCGCGGGGGTGCCGCCGAGGCGCGTGAACGTGGCGCCGTCGTACCAGGAGTCGAGTCCGGAGAGCCGGCCCGGCCGGCCCACGTCCGCCGTCGCCTCGGACATGACCGAGACGATCGGATCGTCGGGCGGGATCTCGAGCGACATGACGCGGTTCGGCCACCACTCGACGGTCGGCGGGTTCGCGGCGAGCCACGGGTCAGTGGCGGCCGCGGCCGCGATCCACTCCTCGACCTCCCGCTCGACGGCGAACGTCCACCCCTCCGCGTCGGTCTGCTGCGGGACGCAAAGCACGGCGATCGTGATGCGGCACTCGGCGGGGTAGGTGACCGCCCACTCGCCGGCCGAGATCATCGTCGGCAGGATGTCGGGGGAGCTCAGGCGCGGGTGGCGCAGGTCGGAGCGCCGCGACCACTCGTCCCTGAGCCGCAGGATCGCATCGAGCACGATCCTGGCCTTCTCGATCGCGTTCACCGCCCCGCCCTCGCGCCAGTGCGGCTGGAACACCTCCGCGTGCCCGGGCCGGCCGGGGACGGTGACGGCCGCGTAGCTCGTGCCACGGCAGGAGATCCAGATGTCGAAGCCGGTCGGCTCGGCGACGATGCCGCCGTCGGCCCGCACTCCCCGGAGCACGAGCGCGAGGCCGCCCGCCCCGGAGGACTCCTCGTCCGTGTTCGTGGTCACGAGCAGGTCGCCCGCGAGCGGAACACCGAGGCGGGAGAGCGTCTCGGCCGCGTAGACCATGCAGGCGATCCCGCCCTTCATGTCGCACGAGCCACGTCCGTAGAGGTTCCCGTCGCGGACCTCGCCCAGGAACGGGTCGCTCGTCCAGCGGTCGCGGGGCTCGACCGAGACAACGTCGATGTGGCCGTTGAAGAGAAGGCTGCGGCCTCCGCCCGCGCCCGGGAAGCGGGCGACGAGCTGGGGACGCCCCTCGAAGCCCATCCCGGGCTCGTGGAGCGGCTTGCCGGCGAACTCGGCCCGGTCGGGCTCGAACAGCTCGACCTCGGCGCCGGCCCGCCGCAGCCGGCCCCCCAGGTACTCCTGGAGCTCGCGCTCCTGCCGCGGCGGGTCGTTCCGGTTACGGGCGGTCGTGTCGAAGGCGATCAGGTCGGCCGCGAGCGCGACCAGCTCGTCGCGCCCGCGCTCGATCTCCGCGACGACTCGCCGCTCCGGGTCGGACATGCCCATGGCGGCACAATCTTGACGGAGCACCACCGGTCAGGCAAGCTCGCCCGGCCGTGCGAGCGACGATCCCGCACGAGCTCGACCACCGCTCGTGGTCATGGAGGTCGAGCTCGGCCGGCCGCTCGCGGGCGAGGACCCTGGCCAAGCTGGCGCTGAGCCACGCGGTCGAGCCGCTCGAGACCGACCCGGTCTCGGCTCCCGGCCGCGTGGCCGCCCACGCCGCTCCACGCGCTACGCTCGGGTCGTGAAGCGCAAGCGCCGGCGCAAGGGCCCGCTCGTTCCGCCCGGGCCCGGGCGGAACCTCGCCGTGCGCCCGGGAGGAGGCACCCATCGCCCCGACGCCGAGAAGCGGGCGCGCGAGCGGCTGCGGCGCGAGCTTGCAGACCGGGAGAACGAGGGAGGCGGGGCAAGCGAGGCGGGCTAGGGTAGCTCCCGCTCGAGCAGGGCCCGCTCCCGGGGCTCGAGCGGACGCGACCCGCCGAGGTCATCGTCGCGCGCGACGAGCACCGCCTCCGCCGCGGCCGCGACCCCGCCGTCGAGCGTCAGGATCTCCTCGCGAGTTCGCAGGCTCGAGGTGCCGAGCTGAAGCAGCGAGATCCGGACGACCACGGCATCGTCGGCCTGGGTCAGCTCGCGCCGGTAGTCGATCTCGACCCGGGCGAGCACGTAGACGCGGCCGCGCCCCTCCGGGCCGAGCACCCGGTCGAGCCATTCGTCGCGGGCCTCCTCGAGGAAGGTGAGGTAGACGCCGTTGTTGACGTGGCCGAGCGCGTCCAGGTCGCGCCAGCGGATCTCGATTCGCTTCTCGTGCACGGGGGCGCTGATCGTACCGATGCCCCGGACGGCGCGGGCCGTCTAAGATCGCCGTCCACCGTGACGCCCGATCCGACGGAGCTTCGCGGCGGCCTCCGGCCGTTGCTCTACCCGACTTCGGTCGCGATCGTCGGCGCCTCCGAGCGCAACCCGCGACCGCTCGAGGGCGCGCTGCGCGGCGGCGCGAGCGTGCAGCTCGTCAACCCGAACCGCACCGAGGTGCTGGGACTGCCGTGCTACCCGGATCTCGCCACCCTGCCCGCGACGCCCGACGTCGCGCTGCTGCTCGTCGGCCACACGCGGGTCGAACAGGCCGTCGGGGAGGCACTCGCCGCGGGGATCCGCGCGTTCGTGATCCCCGGCGTCGGGGCCGAGGCCGGCGCCGAGGGGCCGCCGGTGATTCGCCGCCTCGCCGCGATGCTCGAGTCCGCCGGCGCGGCCGCGGTCGGCGCGAACTGCATGGGCGTGGCCAGTGCCGACGGGCCCTCGACCTGGATCGGCACGGTGCCCGAGACGTTCCGCCCCGGGCACGTCTCCGTCGTCGCCCAGTCGGGCTCGATCGCGGAGGCGTTCATCGCCTGCGGCCCGCGCGTCGGCTTCCGCACGGTGATCTCGTCCGGCGGCGAGCTGAGCCGGGACGCCGCCGACCTGCTCGGGTTCCTCGCCGAGGACGAGGGTACCGGCGCGATCGGCATCTTCCTCGAGGCGGTGCGCCGCCCCGCGGCCTTCGCCGCGGCGCTCGAGCGCTGCGCCGAGGCGGCCAAGCCGGTCGTGTGCCTGAAGGTGGGCCGCTCCGAGGCCGCCGCGCGCGCGACGCTCGCGCACACGGGCGCGCTCGTCGGCTCGGCACGGGCGTTCTCCGCGCTGCTTCGCCGCCACGGGGCGATCGAGGTCGAGGACTTCCACGACCTGCTCGAGACGCTCGAGGTGCTCGGCTCGAAGCGGTGCGTTCGGGGCGCCCGCGTCGCCGCCGTGTCGGAGTCCGGAGGCGAGTGCGCGCTGCTCGCCGACCAGGGCGAGGCGACCGGCCTGCCGTTCGAGCCGCTCCCGGACGGGCTCGCGGCGCAGCTGAGCGCCGAGTTCCCGAACTACGTCCACCCCGGGAACCCGCTTGACGCCTGGGCGGTCGCGGACGAGAGCGTCGTCTACCCGCGCTCGTTCGAGCTGCTCGCCAGCGCGGGCGCGTACGACATCCTGCTGGCCCAGATCGACCTCTCCCAGTTTCGCGGCGCGGACGAGGGCGGCTGGTGCGGAATGGTCGTCCGCGCGCTCGCCGAGGCCGTCGAGGGCACCGGGATCTTCCCCGCCGTGACGTCGGTGCACGTGAGCGACCCACCCCCCGAGCTGGCGGCGCTGGCTCGGGAGCTCGACGTGCCGCTCCTCCGCGGCACAGGCAACGCCCTGCGCGCGCTCGCGGCAGTCGCCCGCTGGCAACCTCCGGCACCGGGGCGGCCCGAAGAGACATGTCCGGGGGCCAGGCCCCTGGACAAGACATGTCCGGGGGCCAGGCCCCTGGACATGTCCGGGTTGGCCGGGCCGTTGCCGGAGTTCGAGTCTGCCGCGATCCTCGAGCGCTACGGCGTCCCGCTCGCGCCGCGACGGCGGGCGGGGTCACCCGCCGAGGCTGCGGCGGCGGCCGAGGCGCTCGGCTTCCCGGTCGTCGTCAAGGTTGACGGCCCCGCGCACAAGGCGCGGGAGGGGGGCGTGGTGCTCGGAGTCGAGAGCGCCGAAGCGGCAGCCGCGGCGGCGGAGCGGCTCGGCGGTCGCGTGCTCGTTGCCCGCCAGGTTCCGCACGGGCCCGAGGCCGTGTGCGGTCTCGCCCGCGATCCCGACTACGGCCCCGTGCTCGCCGTCGGGCTCGGTGGCGTCGCGGTCGAGGCGCTCCGGCTCGCCGCGGTCGCCCTCGCTCCGCTCGACCTCGAGGCGGCCCGCTCGCTCGTCGCGGACGCCCCGGGCCTCGCCTCGATCGCCTCGCCCTCGGCCCGGAACGACCTCGCCGCGACGCTCGTCGCGCTCGGCCGCCTGGCCGTGGAGCATCCGGAGGTCGAGGCCGCCGACGTCAACCCGCTGATCCTCGGCCCCGGCGGCGCCGTCGCCGTCGACGCCCTGGTCGTGACGAAAGGAGCCCCATGAGCGACGATGTCGTCCTCTACGAGCGGCGCGGCCCGGCCGCGTGGCTGACCCTGAACCGGCCCGACAAGCTGAACGCGCTCAACCGCGAGATCGTCGCCGGCCTCCACGCCGGCATGGACCGGGCACTCGCCGACGACGAGGTCAAGGTGGTCGTCCTGACCGGCGCCGGCAACGCCTTCTCGGCCGGCTTCGACATCTCCGCAGAGGCCGGTGAGGGAATCGAGGGCGCCTACCCCTGGCGGGAGGAGCTCGCGAAGGACGTGGACGTCACGATGCGGCTCTGGGGCCTGCCGAAGCCGACGATCGCGGCCGTGCGCGGCTGGTGTCTCGGCGGCGCCTGCGAGCTCGCGATGGCGTGCGACCTCATCGTCGCGAGCGAGGACGCCCGCCTGGGCGAGCCCGAGATCCGCTTCGGCTCGGGCCCTGTGACGCTGCTGATGCCGTTCGTGCTCGGGCAGAAGAAGACGAACGAGCTCCTCTTCACCGGCGACGCGCTCGAGGCACGCGACGCGGAGCGGGTCGGGCTCGTCAACCGCGTCGTCCCTGCCACCGAGCTCGAGACGGCGGTCGGCGAGCTCGTGCGCAAGATCGCGCCCACGCCGCTGCCGGTCCTGCGCCTGACCAAGATCGCGCTGACCCGGGCCTACGAGGCGATGGGGCTGCGCCAGGCGGTCGCGCTCAACCTCGAGAACTCGGCGATCCTGAACACCGTCGACACGCCCGAGCAGCGGGAGTTCAACCGGATCGCGCAGGAGGAGGGCCTGAAGGCCGCGCTCGCGTGGCGCGACGCCCGCTACGGGGAGACGCTCGGCTGAGCCCGGCCTCAGAGGGCGGGCTCGCGAACGAGCTCCATCGTGGAGCAGTGGACGCCGCCGCCGCCCTTGTGGATCTCGTCGTAGGGGACGGTCACGACCTCGATCCCGCGCCGACCGAGCGCCTCCACGGCCCGCGGGTAGCCCTCGGCCATCAGCACCCGGCCGGGGCGCAGGCAGAGCGAGTTGATCGCCCACTCCTCGCCGGCCGGGCAGGGGATCGCCTCGATCCCGAGCTCGCGCAGCCGCTCGAGGAACCAGTACGGCAGCCCCGAGGTGTCGACGAGCGCCGCGTCGACGTCGACCATGCCGAGGTGGCCGTCGATGTGGATCGAGTAGCCCGAGAGCGGGACGACCACGAGCTCGATCCCGAGCGGGCGGAGCGCCTCCGCGAGCTGGCGGGCGCCCTCGTCGTTGCAGCGGATCGACGTCCCGTACGCCGCCACGCCCGGGCGGAGCTTCACGAACGAGCCGCCCTCGACCATCCCCGTGCCCGCGATCGTGCGGAGGATCGGCATCCCGAGCCCGGCCACGGTCGCGCTGACGAGCCGCTCCTCGCCCCGGCGCATCGCCGGCGCCATCCGACCGATCACGGCACCGCCCGGCACGGTCAGCAGCGGGTCGCGCGTGTAGATCGGCCGGGTCAGGTGCGGCGGTAGCTCACCCTCGACGAAGACGACGTCGACGCCCGCCCGCTCGAGCGCGGCGACGAGGCCGGCGTGCTGCGCCTCGACCAGGGCGAGATCCGGCAGCTCGCGGGACTCCCAGTACCACATGCCGTCGGGGTCGACGAGCGCTCCGGCCTCCTCGCTCCAGGCATCCGCGCGGACACACGCCCACTCGCCATGCGGGCGTCGCATCAGGACGACCCGGAGCGGCCCGACCTCGTCGACCGCGCCCCAGGCACGGCCCCAGACCCGCTCCTGCTCCGCGGGATCGTGAAAAGGCGGCTCGGCCGAGACCCTGCTGAGCGCGTGCTGGAGTTGGGGGACACCGGTCACGCGGGCGGATCATAATCGCCGCGACGACGGGGACACCGCGACCGGGAGGGGAAGGCAATGGGCCGAGACCCGAAGCACGACGTCCTCTTCGAGCCGCTGCGGATCGGGCCGAAGACGCTGCGAAACCGCTTCTACCAGGTGCCGCACTGCGTCGGCTTCGGCTCCGAGAAACCACTCCACCAGGCCCGGTTTCGAGCCATGAAGGCGCAGGGGGGCTGGGCGGCCGTCTGCACCGAGTACTGCGCGATCAGCCCCGACTCCGACGAGACGCCGTTCATCTCGGCCCGGCTCTGGGACGACGACGACGCGCGAGCGCTCGCCGTCACGTGCGAGCTGGCGCACGAGCACGGGGCGCTCGCCGGCTGCGAGCTCCACCACTCCGGCGTCCACTCGCCCAGGCGGCAGTACCGGCTACCCGCGCTCGCCCCCTCCCAGCTCGCGAGCGACTACCTGCTCGTCGTCCCGAAAACCATGGAGCGCTCCGACATCCGCCGCGTGCAGGCCGACTGGGCTGCGGCCGCGCGGCGGGCCCGGGAGGCCGGCTTCGACATCGTCTACGTCTACGGCGCCCACAGCTACCTGCCGATGCAGTTTCTCTCCCCGTTCTACAACCACCGCACCGACGAGTACGGCGGCCCGTTCGAGAACCGCGCCCGCTTCTGGCTCGAGACGCTCGAGCTCGTGCGCGACGCCGTCGGGGCCGACTGCGCGATCGCG
Source organism: Thermoleophilia bacterium (assembly GCA_020845695.1). The sequence goes on from JADLFG010000079.1 coordinate 68,774, forward strand.
ACCCGGATCGCGGTCGACGCGCTGGGACCGTACGGCGTCGAGCTCGACGAGGGGCTCGCGTTCGTGCGCGCCGCCGACCACCTCGTCGACCTCTGGGACGTCAACGTCGGCTCGGCGCTCGAGTGGTCGAAGGACTCGGGCGCATCGAGCCTGTTTCCCGAGGGGTGGCAGCTCGAGTGGACCGGTCGCGTTCGAGAGGCGACAGCGAAGCCGATCGTCGGCGTGGGGCGGCTGACGAGCCCCGACCGGATGGCGGAGATCGTCGCGAGCGGCGTCTGGAACGTGATCGGCGCCGCCCGACCGTCGATCGCCGACCCGTTCTTGCCGCGCAAGATCGAGGAGGGTCGCTACGACGAGATCCGCGAGTGCATCGGCTGCAACGTCTGCATCCCGAAGTCGGACCCGGGCGGCAACGTCGGCTGCACCCAGAACGCGACCGCCGGCGAGGAGTACCGCCGCGGCTGGCACCCGGAGCGCTTCGAGCGGGCGGCGAACGCCGACCGGGACGTGCTCGTCGTCGGAGCCGGCCCGGCCGGCATGGAGTGCGCGATCGTGCTCGCGAAGCGCGGCCTGCGCCGTGTCCATCTCGCCGACGCCGAGGCGGAGATCGGCGGGATCATGCGCTGGGTGCCGCGGCTGCCCGGCCGCGGCGAGTGGGCGCGCGTCCTCAACTGGCGCTCGATCCAGCTCGGGAAGCTCCGCAACGTCGAGCTGCTCACCGGCCTTCGCCTCGACGCCCGGGGCGTCCGCGAGTACGGCGCCGAGATCGTCGTCTGCGCGACAGGCGCCCGCTGGGCGGGCGACGGGCTGAACCGGGTCACCCACCGCCCGATCCCGGGCGCCGACGCGTCGCTCCCGCACGTGCTCACACCCGAGCAGATCATGGTCGAGGGGAAGCGGCCTCCCGGCCGGCGCGTGGTCGTCTACGACGGCGAGGGGTACTTCGTGGCGCCCGGCCTGGCGGAGAAGCTCGCCGCGGACGGCTACGCCGTCCAGCTCGTCACCTGCCTCGAGGAGATCTCGCCGTTCAGCCACGAGACGCTCGAGCAGAAGCTCCTCGTGAGGCGCATGCATCGAGCAGGGATCGGCCTGCGCACGGGCATCCTCCTGACAGCGGTCGGTCCGGGCGGGGCCGTGGGCACGGACGAGCTCGGCGATCCGGTCGAGCTCGACGCGGACGCGGTCGTGCTCGTGACCCAGAGGCTCTCGAACGAGGCGCTCTACCTCGAGCTCCGCGCCGACCCGGCCGCGCTCGCGGCGGAGGGCATCGAGGCCGTCTACCGCATCGGCGACTGCGTCGCGCCCCAGCTCATCGCCGACTGCATCTTCGACGGGCCCCGGCTCGCGCGGGAGATCGACGCCGCCGATCCGGCGACGCCGCTTCCCTTCCTCCGCGAGCGACCGCTCGCCACGGCGACGGGGATGTGATGGGTTGGAGCTCCTACTCGCCGCTCCGGACGGACGCCAACGCGGGCCGGGTCGCCGTCGTCACGGGCGGCGGCACGGGCATCGGGCGCGCCACCGCGCTCGAGCTCGCGCGCACCGGCGCCCGTGTGGTTGTCTGCGGCCGGAGACCCGAGCCGCTCAGCGAGGTTCGACGGGCAATCGAGGAGGCCGGTGGCGAATGCCTCGCCGTTCCGGCGGACGTCCGCGAGCCGCAGCAGGTCGAGGAGCTCGTCCAGAGCGCTCTCGACGGCTTCGGCGCCGTCGACGTGCTCGTCCATGCTGCAGGCGGCCAGTTCGAAGCGCCGGCCGAGGAGATCACGCCGAGCGGCTGGCGGGCCGTGCAGCGCCTGAACGTCGACGCCGCCTGGCACCTGACCCGGCTCGTGGCGACACGTTCCATGATCCCGCACCGAAGCGGGCTGGTCGTCTTCCTCGGCTTCAGCCCCCGCCGGGGCATGCCAGGCTTCGCGCACGCTGCGGCCGCCAGGGCCTCCCTCGAGAGCTTGGCCGCGACGCTCGCCTGCGAGTGGAGCCGGTACGGGATCCGCACCGTGTGCCTCGCGCTCGGGACAATCGCGACCGAGGGGCTCGCGACCTACGGCCCGGAGCGTGTCGCCGAATGGGAGCGCTCCGTCCCGCTCGGCCGGCTCGGCCGGCCCGAGGAAGCGGCCGCCGTCGTCGCCTTCCTGGCCTCGCCGGGCGGCGCGTACGTGACGGGCACGACCGTCGTCGTCGACGGGGGCGCGGACGCCTGGGGGCTCGGCGCGGCACCCCCGCCCGGCCGTTGACGGCCGCCGCAGCCGGCGCTAGCATGTGCGCTTTCCAACGTGGCCGGAGGTCGGTGAGACGGAGGGCCGTGAGCGGGGTGCTGGCCGGGCTGACGGGCGTGCTCGCCTTGGCGCTCGCCCCGACGACCGCGAGCGGCGTCGCGTCCTCGATCCCGGCCGGTTACGACCTCTTCGTCACGGATCCCGGCACGAGCTTCGGCTTTACAGGCGACTTCGCGGTCCCGGCCGGATTCTTCGACCCCGCCTCGGCGCCCTTCTCCGGCACGGTCTCCTTCCGTGGCGAGCCGGTCGGCGAGTTCGGCGGCCACGCCGTCGGGGACGCGGACACGATCGTCCAGCGCCTGGAGGGGACCGACCCGCCCGCCACGGTCCCGATCGAGATCGTCGAGCTCAACCTCGTGAGCGTCGAGCCGATCGCGGTCTCGGTCGGCACCGGGACTCAGCTCTGGGACGTCCACGTCGACCTCTCGTCCGCCCGTCCGTCCCAGGGCTCGATGACGATCACGAAGACGGGCGAGGAGGGCGGCACCTTCTCCTCGCAGCTCCTCGTCCTGCCGCGCTTCACTTTCGTCCGCGAGAGCGACGGCGCCACCCGTACCCTCGACCTCGGGACAAGCCTCCCCGCCGGCTCGGCTGGCGAGGCGGCGATCACCCTGAAGGCGACGGGCGTCTGGCGCGCCGGGTGCGTGTACCCGGCCCTCGCCGTGCCCGGGCTGAACGACGGCTTCTGCCCCGGCCTCACCGAGGACGGCCGGAAGCAGCTCACCGTCGAGCAGGCACTCCTCGCCCGCCACGGCGTCTACCCGGCCCAGCCGGCGCCCGACCACTTCAAGTGCTACCGGGTGGCGCGCACGAAGTTCACGACCCGGAGCGTCTCGCTCGCCGACCAGTTCGGCACCGGCCTGGTGACGGTGAAGCGACCGCTCACGCTCTGCAACCCGGTGCAGAAGAACTCGGAGCGGATCGTGAACCCCGCCGCCCACCTGAAGTGCTACGCGATCCAGGCGGGGGACTTCACCCCCCGCGACGTGCTCGTCGCGAACCAGTTCGGCTCACAGGAGCTGCGCGTGCTCGCGCCGAAGACCCTCTGCCTCCCGTCGACGAAGAAGCTCCTCGCGGGCCCGCGCCTCTCCCTGCCGCGGGGCGACCCGAGCCAGCTCGGCGACCACTATCAGTGCTACTCCGTGAGCGGCAGCGTAGGGAAGCGCGTCGTCAGGCTGCGCGATCAGTTCCACGTCGAGCGGGTCCGGGTGCTCCGGCCGATCCGGCTCTGCAATCCTGTCAGCAAGAACGGCGAGCCGCTCCTCCATCCTCTCCGCCATCTCACCTGCTACGCCATCGAGGACGTCCGCAGGACGGTCTTCTCCGTCCGGCGTGTCCGGGTGACGAACCAGTTCGGCGTCGAGGTCCTGCGCGTGATCAGCCCCGACAGCCTCTGCGTCCCCTCGACGAAGACGATCCTGCCGGAACAGCCGCCGCCGGAGCAGCCGCCGACGTGCGACGGCGCCTTCACGTCTGCCCAGGGGGCCCAGGCTGACTACCAGTTCGCCTGCACGGTCGCCGTCGTGAGCTTCCTTCTGCTCGTGCCGGGCGAGATCACCTCCTTCACGCCGCCGGCGGGCCTCGCCTGCGCCCTGCATACGACGACCTCCCAGAACGACTCCCTCATCTGCCAGGGCGCGGTTCCCGCGGACACCCGGGTGGCCGGAACCATCCGGACGTCGCCCGATCCCACGCCCGAGCTGGGCGGCCAGCTCTACGTCAACACCGACGCCCACACGCAGTACGGGCCCTTCCAGCTCACCGGTCCGCCGCCGGGCGGCTAGCCGGAAGCCGGCTGACCCCAACCTGACGGAGGGCCGGGCCCGTCCGGCCCGCAACCCGCCCCGTTCCCGGCTGCTCCCAGCGAAGCGGGCGGGACAAGTCACGCCCCTACATCCTCTCGGCGCCCGGTGCGGGCACGACACGCAGCGACCCCCACACCCCCTGGCGCCCGGTCGCGGGGGGGACACGTCCCGCCCCCGAACCCCCCGGCGCCCGGAGCGGGCGGGTCACCTCCCCGACCACGCGCTCCCGGCGCGCGCGGGCGGGACAGGTCACGCCCCTACATCTCTTCGGTGCGCGGGCGCTCGACGAACCCGCGCGCGGCCTCGTCTGCCTCGGGCGTCTGCGCGAGCAGCCCGTACGTGAACCGCTCGACCAGCGTCGCGGACGCGCGCGGCGCGTCCTCGACGAGCCGGATCGCCCGTTTCGTCAGCCGCGCCGCGGGACCGGGCAGGCCGGCGAGGCGCTCGGCCAGCTCGAGCGCCCGGGCGAGCGCGCTGCCCTCGGGCACGACCTCCGTGACGAGCCCGAGCGCGAGCCCCTCGGCGGCCGTGAAGCGGTCGCGCAGGAGCAGCAGCTCCTTCGCCCGGGCGGGGCCGACCAGCCGCACGAGCCGGTGGGTGCCTCCCGAGCTGGCGATGATCCCCAGGCGGGCCTCGGGGAAGCCGAGCTGCGCCGGCTCCTCGACGACCCGGAAGTCACAGGCGAGCGCGAGCTCGAGCCCGCCGCCGAGGCAGTAGCCGTGCAGGGCGGCGACGGTCGGCGCGGGCAGGGCGGCCAGACGCTCGTACAGGTTGCCGGCGCCGTCGTAGTAGCGCATGATCGCGGCCGCGTCCTGGTCGCGGAACTCGGTCACGTCGGCACCGGCGCAGAACGCCCGCCCGGCGCCGGCGAGCACCACCGCCCGGGCCTCGCGGATCGGAGCCGAGGCCAGCGCGCGGTCGAGCTCCGCCTCGAGCGCCGCCGAGAGCGCGTTCAGCTTCTCCTCCCGCCGCAGCGTGAGCAGGCAGACCGGCCCCCGGCTCTCCACGTCCACGTGCGCCATCGCCGAGAGGTAGTCTCACCCGCCGGCGCGCCCGGAGCAAGCGCGCGGCCGTTCGCCGCCGCGTCCACGTCGGGGGGCTCGCCCCTCGCCGGCCCGGCCGAGGTCGCCGCCCCGCCGACGCGCTAGGCTGCGTCCGACCGACCGCATCCCGACCGCATCCCAGGGAAGGAACGACGCATGGCCGCCCAGTCGACCGCAACCATCGACCGCGAGCGCATCCGCGAGCTGACGGAGCGCGAGCACGGGCGGCTGAACGACCGCACCCCCGGCTCTCAGGAGCTCTACGAGCGCGCGCGGGCCACCCTGTCGGGCGGCGTCGCCTCCTCCTACCAGCTCCGGGACCCCTGGCCGATCTACCTGTCGCACGGCCGCGGGCCGCGCGTGTGGGACGTGGACGGCAACCCGATGCTCGACTTCCACAACGGCTTCGGCTCGATGGTGCAGGGCCACGCGCACCCGGTGATCTCGAAGGCCGTGCAGGAGCGGATCGAGCTCGGCACCCACTTCGCCGCCCCGACCGAGGACGCGGTCGTGGTCGGCGAGGAGCTCGCCCGCCGCTGGGGCCTGCCGCGCTGGCGCTACGTCAACTCGGGCTCCGAGGCGACAATGGACGCGATCCGGATCGCCCGCGCCGCGACCGGCCGCGACACGATCGTGAAGATCTTCGGCTCCTACCACGGCCACCACGACTACGTGATGGTCTCGATCGGCGTCCCCTACGACAAGATCGGCGACCGCCTCAACCTCGCCTCGCTCCCGTACGGCGCCGGCATCCCGCAGCCGGTCGTCGACATGACGATCCCCGTCCCGTTCAACGACGCCGCCGCCATGGAGGCGCGGATCGAGCGCCTGATCGCGGAGGACCGAAAGCCGGCCTGCGTGATCATGGAGGCCGCGATGATGAACCTCGGGGTCGTGCTCCCCGAGCCCGGCTACCTCGAGGCCGTGCGGGAGCTGACGCGCCGTCACGGGATCCTGCTCATCTTCGACGAGGTCAAGACCGGTCTCTGCATCGCCGCCGGCGGCGCGACCGAGCGCTTCGGGGTCGTGCCGGACCTGGTCACGCTCGCGAAGGCGCTCGGCGGCGGCCTCCCCTCGGGCGCGATCGGCGGCAGCGAGGAGGCGTTCGAGGTCGTCGAGAGCGGCCAGGTCTACCAGGTCGGCACCTACAACGGCAACCCGCTCTCGATGGCGGCAGCGCGGGCAAACCTGCTCGAGGTGCTGACGCCCGACGCGTACGCGCACCTGGACGCCCTCAACGAGCACATCGTCGCCGGCTGCCAGTCGGTGATCGACCGCTACAGCCTGCCCGGCTACGCGGTCGGGATCGGCTCGAAGGGCTGCGTCACGTTCTCGCCGGCGAAGATCGTCGACTACGAGACGTTCAAGGAGCATCAGGACGCGGAGCTCGCCGACCTCGCCTGGCTCTACAACATGAACCGGGGCGTCTTCATGACGCCCGGGCGCGAGGAGGAGTGGACGCTCTCGATCACCCACAGCTTCGAGGACTGCGACCGCTTCGTCGCCGTCTTCGAGGAGATGGCGGCAGACCTCACGACATGACCCCGCGATGAGCGCCGGGGACGCGGGCGCCGCGCCGCCGCCGAGCCCGCTCGTGCGGGAGTTGCTCGCGCGGGTCGACCGCAAGGCGCCGGCCGCGCGGGCCGGCACGATCGGGGAGTTCGCCCGCGCCTACGTGCGGCGGCTGCCGCCGGACGTCGAGGCGGAGGTGACCGCGGAGGAGCTGTTCGGCCAGGTGGTGGGCGCCTTCGAGCTCGCCGACGGACGCGGGACGGAGCCGTTCGCCGTCCGCGCGTTCAACCCGACGCTCGCCGACGACGGCTACCAGACCGTCGGCACGGTGGTCGAGACGAACTGCGAGGACACGCCGTTCCTGGTCGAGTCGGTCTCGAACGCGCTGACCGCCCGGGAGCTCGAGGTGCGGCTGCGGATCCATCCGGTGATCGGAACGGAGCGCGACGCCGACGGGCGGATCGCCCGTGTGCTGAACGTCCGCGACGCGCTCGTCCGCGAGTCGGTGATGCATTTCGAGATCGGCCGCCACCTCGAGCAGGCGGAGCTGGCGGAGCTCGAGCGGGAGATCCGCTCCGTGCTCACCGACGTCGGGCGAGCCACCAGGGACTTCGAGGCGATGCGCGAGCGCACGCGGGAGATGATCGAGGTGACCGCGGCCGCCGGCGCCTCCTACCCCCGGGACGAGATCGATGACACCGCGAGCTTCCTGGCCTGGCTGCTCGACGAGAACTTCGTCTTCCTCGGCTACCGGGAGTACGCCCTCGCCGGCGACGAGTTCGCCGTCGTGCCCGGTCGCGGGCTCGGGATCCTCGGCGCCGATCGCGGCTCGCGCTTCGAGCAGGCCGTGCCGCTCGAGCGCGTCGACCCGCGGCTCCGCGACCGCCTCACCGGGGGCAGCCTGCTCGTGGTCTCGAAGACGAACCGGTTCGCGACCGTGCACCGCCACGCCCGGATGGAGGACGTCACGGTCAAGCGCGTCGATCGCGACGGGACGATCGTCGGGGCGATGCGGCTGCTCGGCCTCTTCACCTCGAACGCGTACATGGCCGCCGCGAGCGAGATCCCGATCCTCCGCCGCAAGCTGCGCCAGATCGTCGAGGCGGAGGACATGTTCGAGGGCTCGCACGACTACCGCACCACCGTCGAGCTGTTCGAGTCGTTCCCGAAGGACGAGCTCTTCGCCGCGGACGTCGACGATCTGCGCCGGACGATCGTCGCGCTGCTCCATTTCCAGGAGCGCGGCGGGATCCAGCTCTTCACCCGCTTCGACCTCCCCGACCGGCGCGTCGCGGTGCTCGTCGCCCTCCCTCGCGACCACTTCTCGGCCGAGCTGCGCCACGAGCTCCAGGATCTGTTCCTCGCTCGCTTCAACGGCGCCTCGATCGACTACCACCTGACGCTCGGCGAGTCCGATCCCGCGCAGATCCACTTCACGATCCGGGTCGCCGGCGACATCCCGGAGGTCTCCTTCTCCGAGCTGGAGCAGGAGGTGATCGCGCTCGCGCGCACCTGGGACGACCGGCTGCGCGAGCGGCTCGTCGCGCAGCACGGCGAGGAGCGCGGGCACGCGCTCGGGGAGAAGTGGTCGCGGCGCTTCCCCGCGTACTACAAGTCCGCCACCGACATCTACCTGGCCGTGCTCGACGTCGAGGAGTTCGAGCGGCTCGAGCAGGGCGACGAGCCGTTCGTGATCGGCCTCCAGAACGAGCGCGACAAGGACCAGAACCTGACCCGGATCGGGATCTACAAGACCGGCGGCAAGGTTCTCCTCTCCGACGTCGTCCCGGTGCTCGAGGCGCTCGGGCTGACCGTGATCGAGGAGGTGCCGACCCGGCTCGCGAACGGCGACAGCGAGACCTACCTGCACGACTTCGGCGTGCTCGGCGAGCGCGGCGAGCCGCTCGACCTCGCCGGCTGCGGCGACCGGCTCGCGGCCGCGATCGCCGCCATCTGGCGCGGCGAGGCCGAGTCCGACTCGCTGAACCGCCTGATCGTCTCCGCCGGCCTGACCTGGCGGCAGGTGGCGGTGCTGCGCGCCTACCGCACCTACCGCCTGCGCGTCGGCGCCGCGTTCGGGGTCGAGTACAAGAACGAGGCGTTCGCGCGCAACCCGCACATCGCCCGGAAGCTGATCGAGCTGTTCGAGCTGCGCTTCGATCCGGCCCGGGAGCGCGACCCGAAGGCCGAGGCGGAGCTGCGCGCCGCGATCCTCGCCGACCTCGACGGCGTCAAGTCGCTCGACGAGGACCGGATCCTGCGGGCGCAGCGCGGTCTCGTCGAGGCGACCGTGCGAACCAACGCATTTCGAGCGGGGCGGAGCTGCCTCTCATTCAAGCTTGACTCCGCCCGCGTGCCCGACATGCCGAAGCCCTGCCCGCTCTGCGAGATCTTCGTCTACTCGACGCAGATGGAGGGAATCCACCTGCGCGGCGGGCGGATCGCCCGCGGGGGCATCCGCTGGTCGGACCGCAAGGAGGACTACCGCACCGAGATCCTCGGGTTGATGAAGGCTCAGATGGTCAAGAACGCGCTGATCGTGCCCGCCGGGGCGAAGGGCGGCTTCGTCCTCAAGCACCCCCCCGCCGAGCGAGCGGAGCTGAGAGCCGCCGTGGTCGACCAGTACTCCGCGCTGATCCGGGGGCTGCTCGACGTCACCGACAATCTCGTCGGCGGCGAGGTCGTCCGCCCGCCGGAGGTGCGCGCGCTGGACGGCGACGACCCGTACCTCGTCGTGGCGGCCGACAAGGGCACGGCCACGTTCTCGGACACGGCCAACGCGATCGCGGCGGAGTACGGCTACTGGCTCGGCGACGCGTTCGCGTCGGGCGGCTCGTCCGGCTACGACCACAAGGCGCTCGGGATCACCGCTCGCGGCGCCTGGGAGTCGGTGCGCCGCCACTTCCGGGAGCTCGGCCACGACATCGAGACCGAGCCGTTCACGGTCATCGGGATCGGAGACATGTCCGGCGACGTGTTCGGCAACGGCCTGCTCCGCTCGGAGCGGATCCGCCTGATCGCGGCGTTCGACCACCGCCACGTCTTCATCGACCCCGACCCCGACCCGGGCGCGTCGTTCGCCGAGCGCGGGCGCCTGTACGAGCTGCCCGGATCGTCCTGGGACGACTACGATCGCTCGCTCCTGTCCGCCGGCGGCGGTGTCTGGTCGCGCGGAGAGAAGGCGATCGAGCTCACGCCGCCGGCGCGCGCCGCGCTGCGGCTCGAGGGCCCGGAACGCCCGCTGACGCCGGCCGAGGTGATCTCCGCGATCCTGAAGGCCCCCGCCGACCTGTTCTGGAACGGAGGCATCGGGACGTTCGTGAAGGCGTCCGGCGAGTCGAACGCGGACGTGGGCGACCGCACGAACGACGCGATCCGGGCCGACGCGTCCGAGCTCCGCGTCCGCGTCGTCGCCGAGGGCGGCACCCTCGGCTTCACGCAGAAGGCGCGGATCGAGTACGCGCTGGCCGGCGGGCGGATCAACACGGACGCGATCGACAACTCGGCCGGGGTCGACTGCTCGGATCACGAGGTCAACCTGAAGATCCTGCTCGGGCTCGCGGTCGAGGCCGGCGACCTGACGGGGAAGCAGCGCGACGAGCTGCTGCGGGAGGCCGAGGCGGACGTGGCGAGCCACGTGCTCTACGACAACTACCTGCAGGCGCAGATCCTCTCGCAGGAGTCCGCGGTGTCCGCCGAGCGGATCGAGGCGTACGAGGATCTGATGGGCCACCTGGAAGTGGAGAGGCTGCTCGACCGCACGCTCGAGAGCCTGCCCACCGGCGAGGAGCTGGACGAGCGCGGCCGGTCGGGTCAGGGCATGGCCCGGCCCGAGCTGTGCATCCTGCTCGCGTACGCGAAACGGAGCCTCAAGGATGCGGTGCTGGCCTCGCCCCTACCCGACGATCCGTACCTGGAGCGCGAGCTGCGCCGCTACTTCCCCGGGGCCGTTGCCGAGCGGTTCCCCGACCTGATCGCGCGGCATCCGCTGAGGCGCGAGCTGGCCGCCACCCTCGTCGCGAACGAGATCGTGAACGACCTCGGGATCACCTGGGCGTCGCGGCTCGCCCTCGAGACCGGCGCCGAGGCCGCCGAGGTCGCGCGCGCCTTCTTCCTCGCCCGTGACGTGACGGGCGCGGTCGAGCGCTGGGCCGACGTCGAGGCCCTCGACGGGCAGATCGACCCGGTGCTCCAGAACGAGCTGATGGTGGGCGTCGACACCCTGGTCGAGGACGTCGCGCGCTGGTACCTGCTGAACGCGCCGAGCGTCCCGCTCGGGGAGACGATCGCGGCCGCCAGCCCGAAGCTCGCGGAGCTCGCCGAGTCGATCGCGGAGGCCGGCTCGGAGAGCTGGCGCGACGCCCGCGAGGTCTTCGCCCGCGAGCTCGCCGCGCGGGGGGTCCCGGAGCGGCTCGCCCGCCGCCACGCGTTCCAGGCGGAGCTGGCGCACGGGCCGGACATCATCGCGGTCGCGACCGGCACGGGCCGGCCGCTCGCCGAGGTCGCGGACGCCTTCTTCCTCGCCGGCGAGCGGCTCTACCTCGATTGGCTCGAGGGCCGCGTCGCCGCGCTGCCGGACGCGAGCCGCTGGGAGCGGTGGGCGGCCCAGGCGCTCACCGACGATCTGATGGCGCTGCGCCGCGACGCCGCGGCCCGGGCGCTCGAGACGGCGGCCGGCCCGATCGGCGCCGCGTTCGAGGCGATGCTCGCCGCCCGGGCCGAGGCGCACGAGCGGCTCGGCCGCCTGGTGGACGCGCTCGGCGCCCGGGACGAGGTCTCGCTCGCCGCGCTCACGGTCGCGCTCCGCCAGCTCCGCGGACTCGTGGGCTGAGCCGCCACGCGTGGTGGTAGGCCTGGCTCAGGCGCCCAGGCGGTAGCCGAGCCGGCCCGGGAGGTGGGCGAGGGCGTCGTCGAGGCGGCGGGCGCGGCGGCCGGCGTCCTCGGCAGCGTCGCGGCGCAGGGTCGCCCGGTTGATCGCGAAGGCGCCGATGGTTCGCAGCGGCTCGGGCGGGAAGCGCTTCGGCTCGAAGCCGACGAGCGGGAGGCGGGTCAGCTCGTCCTCGACGCCGAGCGCGCGCCGCGCGAGGATCTGCCCGGCGAGCTGGCAGGGGCCGACGCCGTTGCCGGTGTAGCCGGCGGCGGCGTGGACGTTCCCGGGCGGGAGGGTGAGGACGAACGGCAGGTGGGCGCCGCAGACGTCGATCGGCCCTCCCCAAGCCGACTCGAGCGCAACGTCGCGAAACGCGGGGAAGAGGCGGCGGAACTGGGTCGCGACCTCGGCAACGCAGCGGGCGTCCCAGTCGAACGCCGGGCCGATGCCGGGGGCGAGGGCGGGCTGCATCCCGCCGGTGCCGAACGCGATCCGCCCGTCCGGGGTCGTACGGAGGTAGTTGAGCGCGGCCCGGAAGTTCCAGACGCCCTCGCCACCGGTCCAGCCGATCTCGGCGAGCCGGTCGGGCGCCGGCTCCGTGATCACCATGTAGGTTCCGCGAACCGCAAGGCGGCGGCGAAACGGCTGCTCCGCCGCGAGCCAGGCGTTCGCGGCCAGGATCGCGACGGGGGCGGTGACGGATCCGGCCGGGGTGCGCGCGACGGCGGGCGGGCCGGCGCTGAAGCGGACGACCGGCGAGCCCTCATGGACGCGCGCCCCCTGGGCCAGCACGATCCGGCGCAGCCCGCGCGCGAGCCGCGCCGGCTGCACGACCGCGCCGCGGGGGACGAGCACGCCGCCGCCGCGGTGGGGAAGCCGGATCCGCCGGGCGACCTCGTCCGGCGCCAGCTCGACGACGGTGTCCGGGACGCCGAGGCGCCCGGCGGCCGCGACGAGGTCGCGCCAGCGCCCCTCCTGCGCCGGGGCAGTCGCGATCCCGAGATCGCCCGCGAACGTATGCCAGGCGTCGACGCCGTGGCGCTCGCACCAGTCGCCGACCTCGGCCACGCTCTCGTCGGCGGCGCGGGCGAGCTCGAGCGCCCGCTCGTCGCCGAACAGCGCGGCGAGCGAGTCGAGCGACGACCAGAAGCCGTTCAGGAAGCCGCCGTTGCGCCCGCTCGGGCCGCCGCCGCAGATGTCGCGCTCGAGCACGACCACGCGCAGCCCGGGCTCGCGCTCGAGCAGGCGATGGGCGGTCCAGAGGCCCGTGTAGCCGCCGCCGACGATGACGGCATCGGCCTCGACCTCGCCGGCGAGCGGCGGGCAGGTCTCGCCGGGGTCGGCCGCCAGCGCCTCCTCGAGCCACCAGCTCCGCCGGGCGGCGGGGGGAGCCTCGCGGGCGCTCACTCCGGCGTCGGAGTCATCGAGTAGACGAAGAACGCGGGCTCGTCGCCGACGTTGCGCAGGCGATACGTCCACCCGGGGGCGAGGAAGACGGCGTCGTCTGGGCCGAGCTCGAGCACGCCCTCGTCCCACGCCAGCTCGAGGCGGCCGCGGACGATGAAGTACGTCTCCTCGACCGGGCCGTACCAGTGGTCGCCGGGGCCCATGTCATTCTCCGGCCGGGACGACCAGGTGTTCGTCTCCTCGCCCGGATCCATCCAGGAGACGCCAGTGAGCAGGCCGGAGCCGCAGCGCTCGCGCGTGACGAGCCGGGCGATCCGCACCTTGGTCACCGCCTCGCCGGCCGGCACGGGCGGCACCGAGGCGAGCGGCACGACCATCGGGCGAGGCTTGTCCACGGGGACCTCCTTCGGGGTCAGAGACGGGGCCGGCGCTCGGGCACGTCGAGCCACGGCCGGGCGCGCTCGAGCGCGGCCGCGGCGCGGAAAACGCTGACGTCGTCGTAGGTGCGCCCGACGATCGAGATCCCGGTCGGGACGCCGCTCGAGGCGATCCCCGCGGGGACGGCGAGAACGGGACAGCGGCTGCAGAGGTTGAATGCGGCCGGCATCAGGAGGTCGTAGAGGTTCCCCTGCTCGACCCCGTTGACGACCGGGTTTCGCTCCAGGTAGTCCTCGCCAGCGAGCAGCGCTGGCAGCGGGAAAGTCGGGCAGACGAGCAGCCGGTGGCGCTCGAGCACGCGGCCGAGCCGCTCGTAGAGGCGGCACTCGAGCTCGAAGCCGCGGATGATGTCCTCCTTGCTGACCGCGGCGATCTTGGTCACGAACGCGACCGCGTAGGCGGTCATCTCGTCGCCGTGCTCGCGCACGGCCTCGGCCACGGCCGGGGGGAAGAGCGCGCCGTAGTGGATCCGGGCCGCCTCGAGGATCTCGCGGTGGTCCCAGCCGAGCTCGACCTCCTCGACGCGGGCGCCCGCCTCGCGCAGCGCGTCGAGCGCCGCGAGCAGGTTGCGCGCCACGTCGGCGTCGACCGGGAAGCCGCCGAGGTCGGGCGAGTAGGCGATCCGCCAGCCCTCGACCCCGCCCAGCCTGGCGGGAATCCTGAGTTTCGGCCTGAGCGAGGTGCCGTCGCTTCGGTGGGGGCCCGCGATCACGTTCTGAAGCAGCGCGCAGTCGGCGACCGTGCGGGCGAGCGGGCCCTGGTGGCACCAGTGATCGAGGTTGAACGGCGTCTCCTCCGGCACCCGCCCGTACGGCGGCTTGAAGCCCACGACGCCGCAGAAGGAGGCTGGGATGCGGATCGAGCCGCCGATGTCCGACCCGGTCGCGAGCGTCGCCGAGCCGGCGGCGAGCGCCGCGCCTGACCCTCCGGAGGAGCCGCCGGCCGAGAAGTCGGGGTGCCACGGATTGCGCGTCACGCCCCACAGCCGCGAGTGGGTGAACGGCGCCAGCGAGAACTCGGGCGTGGCCGAGCGGGCGTGGATGATCCCGCCCGCGCGCAGGATCCGCTCGACCACCACGGTGGTGTGGTCGGCGACGGCGTCGCGGCAGAGCAGCGAGCCCCTCGTCCACGGCTGCCCAGCGACCGGCGTCTCCTCCTTGACGGCGATCGGCAGCCCCTCGAGCGGGCGCGGGCGGGGGCCCACCCCCAGATAGCGCCGCTCGGCCGCCCGCGCGTCCGCGAGCAGCTCGTCGAAGAAGCGGACGGGCAGCGCGTTGACGTGAGGCTCGGTCGCCTCGGCGCGGGCGATCACGGCGCGGGCGAGCTCGACCGGCGAGAGCTCGCGGGAGCGGAAGCGGGCGAGCGCCTCGGTGGCCGGCAGGTAGTGGAGATCGTCCACGAGGGCGTAGGATGCCCCATCATGGTCCCGGCTGCCAGCCTCCCGTTCCCGGTCGGGGAGTACCGAGAGCGGGCGCGGCGCGTCCGGGCGGAGCTCGAGCGGCGCGGGATCGACGTCCTCTACGTGACGAGCCCGGCGAACATGTGCTACCTGACCGGCTTCGAGTCGATCTGGTACCCGCCCCGGGCACCGCTCGGCGTCGTCGTCGCGAGGGAGTCCGAGCAGCTCGTGTTCGTCGACTACGAGCGGCACCGGACGCTCGTCGAGGAGACCGCTCAGTGCGACGACGCGATCTTCTTCACCTACGAGACCGCGCTCGACACGATCGCGGGCGAGTTCGCGCGCCGCGGCTGGACGGCCGGGACGGTCGGGCTCGAGCGCCACTCGAAGTTCCCGGCGGCGCCGCTCCTCGACGCGGTCGGGGCGAAGCTCGCCGAGCGCGGGGCGCGGATCGTCCCGGGCGACTGGGCCGTCGACCGGGTGCGGCTCGTCAAGTCGTCCGCCGAGCTCGAGCGCGTCCGGCGGGCGTCCGCGATCGTGGACGCGGCGTTCCTCGCTCTCCCCGAGATCGTCCGGCCCGGCCTGACCGAGCTCCAGATCGCCTCGCGGCTGAACGCGGTCATGGCCGACCACGGCGGCGAGGAGGCTGCGATCCGCACGATGGTCTCGGCCGGGCCGCTCGTCTGGTGCAAGACGCACGCGGCCCCCTCCCGCCGCCCCGTCGAGGCGGGCGACGTGATGTACGTGGACGCCTGCGGTGTCTATGACCGCTACCACGTCGACCTCTGCCGCACGTTCGCGATCGGCCGTGACAACCCGACCGCGCGCGCGATCCTCGACGTCACCGCCGGCAGCGTCGAGGCGGTGCGGGACGCCGTCCGGCCGGGCGACCCGCTCGACGCCGCCCAGCGCGTCGCCGAGGAGTACGTCTTCTCCCGCTTCCCCCGCGAGCGTGTCTGGTGGGTCGGCGGCTACGCCCTCGGCGTTGCCCTCCCGCCCGACTGGGTCGGGCACACATACCTCTCGAACGACGCCCATGAGCGGTTCACGTGGGAGCCGGGCTACGTCACGAACTACGAGAACATCCTCTTCGACCCGGACGAGCGGATCACGGCGAGCTACATGGAGACGCTGCTCATGACCGAAGACGGGATCGAGATCCTCTCGCGGGTGCCGCGCGGCCTGACCGTGCTCGGCTGACGCCTACAGGCCCCCGGCTCCTCAAGCGGTCGACCGCTAGTGCGGCCCCTCATAACGTTCGACCGGAAACCGCTGGCCGGGATCGGCTGCGACGATCGGAGTTGGGCGTAGCCCGCAAGCCGTCTCGTTTCCCGCTGCTCGCATCGTCTCGGGCGGGACAGGTCCCGCCCCTACACCTCCCCTGCGTTTCCAGCGCAACGTTGCGAGACGCCGCACTATGCGGTCGTCCGCTGCTCGGCGTAGCGCAGTCCGACGGGTCGTCGCCACCAGCGCCCCTTCCAGGTGACCCCGACGGCGAGCCCGCCCAGCAACTGTTCGGTCTGTCGCGCGTTGACGTCCGGGAGGAGGAGCCGGAGGTTCACGGCCGAGTCGGACTGCTTGAGAAGAGGATGACTGGTATGCGATACGCGCTTGCCGTCGCTAAGGAGCCACGCGCAGATGTTGCGGACGGGAACCCGCCCGGCGTTGTCGAGGTGGAGCTTGAGCTCCGTCCCGCGATTCGTCCCGGCATAGCCGTCGAAGGCGATATGGAGAACGGTGCGCCCGGCCCAGATGAGCACCGCAAGTCGAAGAGCCGCAAGACCGACCGTGATGGCATCGAGCACGCCCGCCGAGCGTAGCAGGGCTGCATTCTCGCTCAGGATCCTGGGGATCGATGGCGAGTCAGCGGCCCCTTCCTCTCCGACGGCCCGATGGCTTTCTCCGGAAAGAGACTGCCCCCCTCCGCCGAGCAGGCGTTTCTCTGGACGTCCCCGAAGGGGTGTGCTACGCTCCGAGTCGGTTTACGGGCCCCGGCTTCTCCGGAAGACCGGGGCTTTTCTTATCTCGGTGGCTCCTCGAGCGGAGCCGGGAGAATCGGGGGACTCCAGCAATCCTCGGCGACGGTGTAGTCGGTGTCGTCGCGCACGAGCTCGAAGTCCTCCGACGTGATCTGGTGGGTGAAGTGAAAGCCCTTGATGGTTTTCGGGGCTGATCGCTCCGCTCGCACCGGTACTGCCGCCTCGAGGCGAATGGGCCTGGCGATCAGGGGCTTCAGGTTGCGGAGAGCATCGGCGATCTCGTGCAGGTCCCGGTCGAGGCTGACGACGATCGCGACGTCGAACTTGTCCGTCAGCGCGAACTCGACGAGATCAAGGGCGATCGCCACGTCGATCCCCTTCTCCTGCGGTCGCTCCCAGGGAGTCAGGGTCACCTGCTGTGCCGGTACGTTCGGACCCGGCGGTGGGAGTTCCTGGCGGTGGCCCCAGTCCCAGTGGTAGCGGAGCTGCCGCTTGATCACCGTGACGCCCGCCCGGTCCATCTGGTTGAGGCGTCGATCGAGGTTGCGGGCCTTGACCCGCTCGGTCGGCCGGTTGTGGTCCGGACGCCCCGTGTAGAAGCGGACGGCGAGCCGATGATTGCGGCGCGGCCCGGCGAGATGCTGGGCGAGCAGATGCGGGTGGCACAGCGGGTGCCCGAAGAGCTCCTTGCACGTCTTGTAGAGGTTCTGGCCGTCGATGAAGACCATGACGCGGGCGTTGGGGTCGGTCGCGAGCGCAGCGATCGCAGGATCAGGCGGCATGGTCTTCCCGGGCCTGTTCGGGGTCGGCTGCCGGCAGCCGCTTCTCGAGCACGTGCTTGACGAGGCCCGTGGCGTACGCGAGCAACTCGGCCCGCCGATCCCGCGCCCTGTTCACCGGGTGGTCGTCGGCACGCCCCACCGGTCGGTCGCCGTGGCGGACGGCCTTGGCCGCCTCCCGGAGGAGATCGTAGGGCTCTCGGTCGGCTTCCAGGTCGGCTGCCATCGCACTCCAGGCAGCGGCGACGTCCTCGACCGTGCAGTCCGGGCCGTAGAGCCGCCGAAGGCACTCGAGGGACCGGAAGGCGCTCAGAAACGCTTCGTCCGAGGGGTCCAGCGCCGACCGCCAGACTTCCGTCGCCGCAGGCTGGAGGTGCGCGACGCCACGTAGTCGTCCGGCAACTTCGATCGACCACCTCATCGGCGCGTTCGCCTCGTGCTCCTCAGCGACGGCAGGGACCACCCGGAAGCGTTCGTCGATGAAGCCCAGAACCGCTTCCTTGACGTCGACGTCGAGCGCCTCCACCCATCCCGACAGCCGGACGCTCAGGGCGGTGCCGGTCTTGAGGAAGTAGAGGGCCGCGATCGTCTCGAGCCAGTCCCGCGTCGTATCGCGGACACCGTCGAACTCCCGAGCGAGCCGCGCTCCCCACCAGAGCCCGGCGCCATGCCCCAGCAGCTCGAGAACAGAGCCATCGGGCAGGAAGACGTTCTGGACATTGAAGTTGGCGAGCTCCGCCGGCTCGAGCGACCCGAGGAAGAAGAACGCCGAGCGGTCGCCGTCGGAGTGCCGGCGGGGCAATCTCCGCCCTCAGCATCCTCGCGAGCGGCGCCCGTCTGGATCGCTCCGCGGATCGTCGCGAGGCTCGACCAGAACGCCGTGAGGGCGCGAAGCCACGCGAGCCGCCAGTCGCTTGCGGGGAAGTCGACGCCAAGAGCCCGGAGGGCGTCGCGGAGCCGCTCGTTGCGCGTGTGGATCGGGAACTGATTCCGAGCTGCGGGGATCTCCCGAAGCCTCCGGACCGCGGCCACCGCCTCGGGGTGGTCACGCTCCATGAGCGGGCGGTCGTGAAACTGCTCGACGAGCCGGCGACCCAGCGTCCGCAGCGAGCGCGGCGACTCCGCGAGCTCCGCGACGAGCACGCCGTAGCCGCGGGCCGGCGAGCGGTCCGAGTTGAGCCGCAGCGCGTCGCCCGGAAGGCCGAGAGCCGCCGGATCGAACGGCAGCTCGCGCGCGTCGTAGCCGAGCAGCCGCAGCAGACCGACGGCCCCGGCGGGCGAGGTCACGCTGCGGAGATTCATCGGCGAGAGCGGCGGCATGGTCAGCTCCCCGCCTCCCTGCTCGACGCTCGCGAGGCCGCGGATGCCTCCTCGCGAGTCGCATACAAGAGCCCCGTCTCATCGGCGCGCCAGAGGACCGGCGGCGGCTCGAGCTCGCCGGCCGCATCGATGAGCGAGGCTAGCTTCGCGGTCGCGCTATCGAGCGCGCCGAGCCCTTTCTCGAGCTGACCGAGCGCCCGCTGAAGCAGCGTCTCGGACGTGAGCCCGGTGTTCGGGAGACCTTCGGGGAGCAGAGCGATCGCCTGGTAGCCGTAGACCCCGCCGTTGCGCCCGTGCCCGATCTCGACCCACGCTACCGACGCAGCCTTGACGATGGGCGCGAGGCTGTGGCTGAGCTGATGGCGAAGGAGGAGGCAGCTTTTCAGAGTTGCGTCGGCGCCCAGGACCTCACGGGCCTCCGGGTGGGTGATGTCCTGGAGCCGCGCCTTCGTCGCCCTCTCGTCGACGCGGACGAACAGCACCCGTCTCGTTGGCCTCGTGATTCTCAAGCACGGGACGCCGAATGCAAGAGCGATGATGGCGTGCAGCTTCTCCCGCGCGGCAGCCAGTCGCCAGAGGGCGTTCTCCGTGGGGACGAGGGCGTCGTCGGGCGCGGCCGTGGCTCTCGCCTCGGTGGGTTTGTCGCTGATGAGCCGCATGTCGCGCTAGAGCTCCTTCGCCCAGCTCACGATCCAGGAGCGACCGAGGTCGGGCCAGGCGGTCCTGAGGCCGCCGCTTCGGGCAGGCTTCGCCGGGTCCCCGTTCAGCCCGCCCAGGGCCTCGATGAGCTGGTCGATCCCCGTGCGATCGCCCGTCACGCCGCGACGGTACGTGATGCGTCCGACGACGGCATCGCGGGGAGCGTATGGAGCCTCCTACGCCGGGTCGCGGCGCAGCGGCTGGCACATGCAGTGGACGCCGCCGCCGGCCTGGAGGTACATGCTCATGTCCGGGTCGTAGACGGTGAAGCCGAGCGCGCGCAGGCGCGCGTTCAGGTCGGCCGACTGGGCGACCGAGAGCACCCGGTCGCCCCCGAGCGCGACGACGTTGCAGCCGAGGCCCATCGTGTCGCGGAAGCTGACCGGCACGATCTCGATCTTCTTCGCCCTCAGCCAGTCGACGATCTCCGGGTCGGTCGTGTCGAGGCAGACCGCGGCGAGCTTCTCGGCCAGCATGCAGACCATCAGGTCGATGTGGACGTAGAACTCGTCGATCGGCGCGTACTTGACCTCGAAGCCCTCCCGCTCCATCCAGCCGCCGACCTGGCGCGCCGCCACCTCCTCGCAGCGAAGACCCGTGTAGCCGACGAGCACGCAGCCCGGCTCGATCAGGTTGAAGTCGCCGCCCTCGAAGCTGCCGGCGCTGACGAGGTCGTAGACCGGGATCCCGCGCGAGAGGTAGAAGCGAAGCGTCGTCGCGTACTCGCCGCGGCGGCGCGGGCTCGCAAGCTGGCAGACGACGGCGCCGAACGGGGTCATGAAGCTCGAGTCGCGCGCGTAGACGCCGTAGGCGAGCTCGTCCGCCGCCTCCAGCAGGTGCACGGTGACGCCGGCCTGACGGTAGGCGTCGACCAGCTCCGCGTGCTGGCGCAGCGCGAGCTCGCGGTCGAAGCGATAGCCGCGGCGCAGCGACTCCCGCACGAGCGCCGAGTACTGGGCGTTCTCCTCGCCGAGCCAGCGAAACGCCTCCGGCGAGCCGAGCAGCACGTCGCGCAGGACACCGTACTCGGAGTCGATCCCCCACTCCTCGAGGACGGCCGTCCCGCCCTCCTCGCGCCGCGTCCGCAGAGCCCCCTCCGTGATCGCCGTGCCGCTCACGACCGCTCCTTTCCCCGCCGTCGCCGACCCGCCCTAGACGTAGATTGTGCCGCATGATCGACGTCTTCTGGGACGAGCGGGTACTCGCCCACGACACCGGCGCCGGCTTCTTCGAGGCGCCGGCGTCGGATCTCCTCGACGTGCAGGAGCTCCACCCCGAGAACGCGGAGCGGGTGCGCAACATGCACTCGCTGCTCGCGCGCGGCCCGATCGCGCCCCACCTGCGCTGGCACGGGGGCCGCGCGGCGGAGCCGGCCGAACTCGAGACCGTCCACGACCCGGCCTACGTCGCCTCGATCCGCGAGCTCTGCGTGGCCGGCGGCGGTCGCATCACCCCCACCACCCTCGTCGGGCCCAGCTCCTTCGAGCCGATCGCCGTCGCCGCCGGCACCTGCCTCGCCGCCGCCGACTCGGTGCTCGACGGCGACGCCACGGTCAGCTACGCGCTCGTCCGCCCGCCCGGCCACCACGCCCAGCCGGCGCGGGCGGACGGCTACTGCTTCTTCTGCCACGAGGCGCTCGTCGCCGAGCGGGCCCGCCGCGGCGGCGTGGAGCGGGTCGCCGTCGTCGACTGGGACGTCCACCACGGCAACGGCACCCAGGAGTGCTTCTACGAGCGCTCCGACGTGCTCACCGTCTCCCTGCACATGCGCCACGGCGCCTGGGGGCCCTCCCACCCCCAGACCGGCGAGGCGGACGAGACCGGCCGCGGCGCGGGCGAGGGCTACAACGTCAACCTCGCGCTCGGTGTCGGCGCCGGCGACAGCACCTACGCCGACGCGCTCACGGAGATCGTGCTGCCGATCCTGCGCCGCTTCCGCCCCGAGCTGATCGTGGGCGCCTGCGGGCAGGACGCGAGCTGCTTCGACCCGAACGGGCGCCAGAACGTGACGATGGCGGGCTTCCGGCGGCTCGGCGCGATCATCGGAGAGGCCGCGGCCGAGCTCTGCGACGGGCGGCTCGTGCTCCTCCAGGAGGGCGGCTACGCCCGCACCTACGCCGCCCACTGCCTGCACGCGACGCTCGAGGGCGTGCTCGGCCTACCCGGCCCGCACCTCGCCGACCCGATCGCCTACATCCCCGACGACCCCTCGCGCGGCCGCGAGGGCATCGCTGCCGCCCGCGGGCAGCTCGCGGGGAGCTGGGGCCTCTAGCCCCGCGCGGGCGCCGCTTACCCCGAGATCCGCCGCGAGGCTGTCGAGGAAGAGCTCGCGCGCGCGGCCGAGCGTCGCGCCCGGCGCCTCGAGCAGCACTTGGAGCACGAGCCCGTCGAACAGGGCAACCGCGCGGTCGGCCAGCACGTCGACCGGCAGCGCGGGGCGAAACTCGCCCGAGTCGATCCCCTCCTGGAACGCCCGCGCGAACGGCCGGCGCCACAGGTCGTACGCCCGCCCCAGCGCCCGGCGCAGGCGCGCGTCGCGCGCGTAGGCGGCCCAGAACTGGAGCCAGCGCGTCCAGCGCTCCCTGAACGTGCGGGGCTCGAGGACGATGTCGACCAGCGCGACCAGGCGCCCCCAGGCGTCCCCGGAGCCGTCTGCCGGCGCCGCCCAGCGCTCGAGCGCGCGCTCCAGCTCGTGAGCAAACGCCTCGGAGAGCAGCCGCTCGCGGGTGCCGAAGTAATGCTGGATCGAGCCGACCGAGACGCCGGCCTCCTCCGCCACGTCGGCGAGCCGAAGACCGGTGACGCCACGGCGCGCGATCACCCGCGCGGCCGCGTCGAGGATCTGCGGGCGCCGGACCCGGCCCATGGCCGGACGGGGGCTCATCATTCGCCTACTTGCATTTCCCGGCGGTGGCGCTCACAATACGCGCCTGTTTCCCGTCAATACGATAGAGCGATATGAATAACGACGCGCGGGCCGACGGCCACATCGTCGTCGAGAGCGTGACCAAGCTGTTCGGCGACTTCAAGGCCGTGGATGCGATCGACCTGGCGATCGCCAAGGGCGAGTTCTTCTCGCTGCTCGGACCGAGCGGCTGCGGCAAGACGACCACGCTCAGGATGATCGCCGGCTTCGAGGAGCCGACCACCGGCCGGATCCTGCTCGAGGGAGCCGACGTCACCTACGTCCCCGCCGCCAAGCGGCACGTGAACATGGTCTTCCAGGCCTACGCGCTCTTCCCGCACATGACCGTCTGGGACAACGTCGCTTTCGGCCTCAAGATCAAGAAGGTCCCGCGCCCGGAGCTGGAGGCGCGGGTCGCGCAGGCGATGGCGACCGTCCGGCTCGAGGGGATGGAGAAGCGCAAGCCCGGCCAGCTCTCGGGCGGCCAGCAGCAGCGGGTCGCGCTCGCCCGCGCGCTCGTCAACCGCCCCGCCGCACTCCTGCTCGACGAGCCGCTCGGCGCGCTCGACCTGAAGCTGCGCAAGGAGATGCAGCTCGAGCTGAAGCGGATCCAGGTCGAGACGAAGACGACGTTCGTGTACGTGACGCACGACCAGGAGGAGGCCCTGACGATGTCCGACCGGATCGCGGTCATGGACCGGGGCCTCGTCGAGCAGGTGGCGGCGCCGCGCGAGCTGTACGAGCGGCCCGCGACCCCGTTCGTCGCCGGCTTCATCGGCGTCTCGAACGTGATCCGCCTGCGCCCGGACCGCCGTGAGGACGGGCTCGTGGTGATGGATACCGGCGAGGGCGAGCGGATCGTCGCGCCGGCCCCCGCGAGCGCCGCCGCGGGCGACCTGCTCGTGACGGTGCGGCCGGAGAAGGTCAAGCTCGACGAGGTGGGCGAGCCCGCCTCCCGCCTCTCGGCGACGGTCACCGATGTCGTCTACGTCGGCTCGATGACCGCCTACATCGTCGAGTTGCCGATCGGCGGCGAGCTCGTCGTCCACCGCCTGAACGACGAGGTCAGACACCGCGCGCGCCCCGTCGGCGTCGGCGACCGCGTGACCTTGCACTGGGCGGCCGAGGCGAGCTTCGTGATCGGCCCCGCCGACGCGACGACCGAGCGCGCCCTCGACGAGGGGATCGAGGCGCAGACCGAGGACTCGAGCATGGGGGCGGCCCCCTAGCCGCCCGCCACGAGAGGAGGGCTACGGGATGGAAGAAGGTAGGCTCAACCGGCGCGGCTTCCTCGCCCTGACGGGCGCGGCGAGCCTGGGGGCACTGTTCGCCGCCTGCGGCGGCAACGGCGAGGCGGGCGCTCCCGCGACCACCGAGGCGCCGCCCGAGACGGAGGCGCCGCCGGCCACGACCGAGGAGGCCCCCCCGGCCACGACCGAGGAGGCCCCCCCGGCCACGACCGAGGAGGCGCCCGCGGGGCCGACGTTCGATCCCGAGTCCGAGCCCGACGGCCCGATCGAGGTCTTCGAGTGGGTGGGCTACGACAACGCCGAGGACACCGCGGCATTCATGTGGAAGACCTACGACGAGGGCCCGTACGGGCAGAAGAGCCCGCTCAAGTTCACGTTCCTCGAGAACGACCAGCAGGCGCTCGCGAAGGTGGCCTCGGGCTACAGCCCGGCGCTGATCCACCCGTGCATCGCCTACTGGCGCGACTTCCACGCCGCCGGCCTCGTGCAGCCGTTCGACACCGCGCTCCTCCCCGACTACGAGGGCATTCCCGAGGCGATCCGCGCCGGCGGCGTCGGCGACGACGGGCTCGTCTACCACGTCCCCTTCGACATCGGCTTCTCGACCCTCACCTACCGCGCCGACAAGATCCAGATCAGCCCGGAAGAGGAGTCCTGGAGCATCCTCCTCAACCCGGAGTACGAGGGCAAGATCGGCATCTTCTCGGACGACATCGCGATCATCAAGATCGGCGCCCTGATCAATGCCGGCGAGCCGATCAACCCGAACCAGCTCACGACGGAGCAGATCCAGGCGGCGAAGGAGACCATGATCAAGGCGAAGCCCCAGATCCGCACGTTCTGGGGGGCCCAGGCGGACACGGTCAACGACTTCGTCAACGGCAACCTCTGGGCGACCTACACGTGGCCCGACGGCTACTGGAGCATCAAGAACCACGAGAAGATGAAGGACGTCGAGGTTCGCTACATGTGGCCGAAGGAGGGCCGGCTGGCGTGGGTCTGCGGGCTCGTCCTGCACGCGCAGACCGAGCAGCCCGGCCGCGCGACGATGGCCGTCGCAGCCACCAACACGCCGGCCGCCTCCGCGGCCCTGACCGACGTCTACCAGTACGGAGGAGCGCAGCAGGCGGGCGTCCAGGAGCTGGTCCAGAACAAGGAGTTGATCGCGGCGTTCAGCCTCGACGACCCGACGGCGTTCGCGCCGCCGCGGGCCTGGTTCGAGGAGTACCTGCCCAACCGCAAGGAGTACGTCGACGCGGCCGCCGAGGTCAAGGCGGCGTAGGGCGACCGCGCGGGGCCGCCCCGGCGGGGGTGGCCCCGCCCGTTCTGCCGGCGGGCACGAGTGGCAGCCAGGGCGACCACCGCGACACCCCTGATCGAGGCCCCGCGCCGGCGGGTGTGGGGTCGCCATGCCCGCGAGCAGGTGGCGGCCTATGCCCTCTCCGCGCCGGCCGTCGGCGTTCTGCTCGTCTTCTTTCTGCTCCCGATCTACTTCATCGTCCGCTACAGCATCGGCGTCGACCGGTTCGCGCTGACGGAGGCGGCGGCGGAGCTGACGGGAGAGCTGGCCGGCTTCTCGCTCGAGCTCTGGCGCGACTTCCTCGGCGAGGGCGCCGAGCTCGCGCTGCTCGGCAAGAGCTCCCTGGCGCTGCACCTGCCGATGTACGTGGTCGGCATCGTCTTCGTCGCGCTCGTCCTCGGGGCCGTCTTCGGCAAGCGGGTCTCGACCCGCTTCGGGGGCTACGTCGTCGGTGGCTCGTTCTTTCTCCTGCTCGCCCCGTTCCTGACCATCCCCGCCGGCAACAACCTCTTGCGGCTCGCGGAGCTCGAGTCGAACGGCGACTTCCTGCGGCTCTTCTTCCGCTCCGTGACGATGGCGACCACGTCCTCCGTCTGGGCGGTCGCGATGGCGTTCCCGATCGCGTACTTCCTCGCCTTCGGGATCAGGAAGTCGAAGTACACCTGGCTGCTCGTCGTGATCGCGCCGTTCCTGACGAGCTACCTCCTGCGCGTGTTCGCGTGGAAGCTGATCCTCGGCGACCAGGGGCTCGTCAACAGCGCGCTCTTCGAGCTCGGTCTCCGCGATCCCGACAACCCGCTCTCGTTCCTCATCTACAGCCAGTTCACGGTCATCCTGGTGCTGCTCTACGCGTGGGTGCCGTTCCTGATCCTGCCGATCTTCATCGCGCTCGAGAACATGGACCGCCGCCTGCTCGAGGCGGGCACCGATCTCGGTGCCAGCCGCCTGCAGACGTTTCGCCAGGTGACCCTCCCGATCGCGGCGCCGGGCGTCGTGGCCGCGTTCCTGTTCGTCTTCATCCCGTCGATGGGCGAGTACATCACGCCCTCGCTCGTCGGCGGCAACACCGGCTACATGTTCGGCCAGGCGATCTGGGTGCAGTTCGTGGGCGGCACCCTCAACTGGCAGACCGGCTCGGTGCTCTCGATCTTCCTGCTCGGCGTCGTCCTCTTCCTCACGTTCACGACCTCGCGGTTCCTGCGCCAGGGCGGGGGAGCGACCGCGTGAGCGGGCGGCGCCGCGCCAGCACCGATGTGGCGCTGTCGCCGGGCGGCCGGCGGCTGCTTTGGCTCTTCTTCGTCGGCTTCCTCGTCTTCCTCTACCTGCCGACCGTGATGCTCGGCATCTTCTCGTTCAACAGCTCGACCGTGATCGCGTTCCCGCTCGAGGGCTTCACCACCGACTGGTACGCGCGGGCGTGGGGCAACGAGGAGCTGAAGCGGGCGCTCGTGGCGTCGATCTGGGTCGGGCTGGCCGTGTCCTTCATCGCGACCCTGCTCGGCACGCTCGTCTCCTACGCGCTCGCCCGCCGCTCGTTTCGGGGCAAGTCGGTCGTGTCGGCGCTCGTGCTCGTGCCGCTCGTCGTGCCGACCGTCGTGCTCGGCGTCGCCCTGCTCGTCCTCTTTCGCCCGAACGGCCCCGTGATCCCGATCCCGCTCGGCCTCTGGGCGGTCCTGATCGGGCACGTCGTGATCGCGCTCCCGTTCGCGGTACTCCTGCTGCTGCCCCGGATCGCCTCGATCGACCGGCGGCTCGAAGAGGCAGCGCAGGACCTCGGCGCCTCGTGGCTCCAGGGCTTCCGCCGGGTGATCCTGCCGTTGATCACGCCGGCGCTGCTCTCCGCCTTCATCGTCTCGTTCGTGGTCTCGATCGACGAGGTCGTGATCGCGAGCTTCCTCGTCTCCGACCAGGTCACGCTGCCGGTCTACGTCTACGGCGGCCTCCGTCTCAACGTCACGATCCCGCTCTTGATGCCGATCGCGACCGTGATGATCACGGCCAGCTCGATCCTCGTCCTCGGCGCCGAGCTGATCCGCCGCTACGGCGAGCGGCGCCTGGGGGTGCGCACGTGAGACGCCTCGCGGCGATCGGGCTCACCGCGCTCGCGGCGGCAGGCTGCGGCGGCGCGGGCGCCGGCGAGCGGGGCTCGCCGCCCCCGGTGCCGGCGGCGGCGAGCGAGCCGACCCCCGCGCAGCTGGAGTTCCGCGAGCGGCTGCTCGAGCAGCTCGCGAGCGGCGAGTACGGAGATTGCGAATGCACCGGCGACGAGCGGGCCGCCGACCGCCAGGCCGCCGCCACGGACGCGAACGAGCCGTAGAGCCCGGAATGGGCGTTCCGGATCGGGCCGTCACCGGTACTGGCCGCGGGCACCTACCGGCTCGACTGCCCGCTGCTCGCGCTTGATACCCCCTGGCCCGGACGGCGAAGCAACCCGTGCAGCTCGTTCCCCCCGAGTCGATCTGACTCAGCGGGCGTGTCACGCGGTTGCCCACGCTCCCGAAGCGACGCCCGCTGCGATCCTGGCGGCGGTAGCGGGAGCGCGCGCGATCCCCTCGTGCCCGTGCCCGCAGGCGAGCACGAGCCCCCGGACGCCCTCGAGCGGGCCCTCGAGCGGCGCTCCGCCCGCGGCGAGCGGCACGGGTAGCGTCCGCCGCTCGAGCACCGGCAGACCGGCCAGCTCCGGGCACGCCTGCGCCGCCCGCTCGGGATCGGCGGCGACGAGCCTGCCGGCGGCGTCCTGGGCGACCCAGGCCTCCCCGGCGACGACCGGCCGCTCGAGCTCGAAGGGGGCGGGCTCGGTCACGAGCAGGTCGACCGGCTCGGCCCGGACGGGAACGTGGCGGCCGAGCGCGCGGCAGATCCGCCAGGAGGCGGCGCCAGCGGCGACCACGGTCGTCCCGGCCCGCAGCTCGCCTGCGTCGGCGAGGACGCCGCCAACGGCGCCCCGGCGGACGATCAGCGAGCTCGCTTCGCAGTGGGTGCGAAGCTCGACCCGGTAGCCGCGCGCCTCCTCGACGAGCGCGGCGGCGGCGGCGCGGGCGTCGAGCCGGCGCGCGGGCCACCCCTCCGGGAGCGAGCGGTCGAGCAGGAACGAGCCGCCGGAGAAGTGGTGGAGGTCGAGGTACGCGCGCGCGTCCACCCCGGCGGGAAGCAGCGCCAGCTCGAGGCCGGAGGCGCCGCCGGCTGTCGAACCGCTCTCGACGAGGCAGACGGCCAGCTCGCGGCGCGCGCACGCGACCGCGACGGAGAGGCCGACGATGCCCCCGCCGACGACGAGGACGTCCTTCATCGGGAAGGCCGGGCGAGCGCGCCGGCCGGCGCACCGCCCGTCAACGCGACCGCGAGGTCGCGAGCGGCGAGCCGGTAGGCGAGCTCGTAAGCCTCGGGCGAGTACCAGGCGGCGTGCGGGTTCAGGATCGTGCGCGGCCAGCGGAGGGCGGGCTCCCCCGCCGCCGGCGGCTCACGCGGAAGCACGTCGAGCGCGGCGCCGCCGAGGTGCCCGGAGGCGAGCGACTCGCCGAGCGCCACGTGGTCGACAAGCCCGGCGCGAGCGCAGTTGACGAGGTAGGCGCCCGGCCGCATCGCAGCGAGCGCTGCCGCGTCCACGAGCCCCGCGGTCTCCGCGGAGAGCGGCAGGTGAAGCGTCACGCAGTCGGCGCCGGCGAGCAGCTCGTGCAGGGAGGCGACCGGCTCGGCGCCCGCCCGGCGCACCTCGGTCGCCGGGACGAGCGGGTCGTACGCCCGCACGGTGAGGCCGAGCGCCGCGGCCCGCGTGGCGACCGCGCGTCCGATCCGCCCGCAGCCGGCGATGCCGAGCACGGCGCCGGCGAGGCGCCGCGGCGGGTGCGCGAGTACGTCCCACTCACCGGCGCGCACACGACGATCGAGCTCCGCGACACCGCGCAGGAGCGCGAGCACGAGCGCGATCGTGTGCTCGGCCACCTCCTCGGTGCAGTAGCCGGCGACGTTCGAGCACCAGACGCCGGCCGCGGCAAGCGTCTCGACATCGAGGTTGTCGAAGCCCGTCGAGTTGGTCGCGACGGCCTCGAGCCGAGGCAGCCGCGCGAGCTCTGCGGCCCCCACCGCCACCTCGGGGGAGACGAGCAGGCCGATCACGTCCCGCCCTCCGGGGCGGTCTGCCCGCTCGACCGAGACACCCGCGCCGCGCAGGTCCTCGATGGCCCAGTCGAGCGGCCAGGTCGGGTCGAGGACGAGGACGCGGCGCCCGTCAGGCACGGGCGCGAGCGAGCGACGGCTTCGCGAGCAGCTCGCCGCAGTCGAGCTCCCGGTAGGAGGCCGTGCAGGGCGGCCCGTCGGCGAGCCAGAGCCGCCGCGCGTCCACGTCGATGACGAGCGAGGCGACCGTGGCTCCGCGCTCGGCCTCGGGGAAGCGCCCGTCGGGATGGCAGCAGACGCCGTTTGGGTGGTTTGCGTGGTCGGCGAGCGCCTCAGCCAGAGCCTCGACGGTCAGCGGTCCGGACGCCTCGATGCGAGCGCGCAGCCGCTCGAGCCGAAACGGGCTGTCCGGCATCACCCAGAGTCCGACGTCGCGCCGGTCGAACGACGGCGAGACGAAATGGTTGGTGTGCAGGAGGACACCCCGCTCGGGGAAGACGAGGAAGAGGCGGGAGAAGTCGCCGGGGGCCGCCTCGACCTCGACGGCGAGCCCGTCCTCGTGCGCGATCAGGTAGCTGGCCGAGGACGAGCGCCGGCTCCGCTGGATCGTCGCGAGCGCGTCCGAGCAGCTCTCCGCGTCGAGGATCGCGCGCAGGAGGACGTGGTAGGGGACGCCCGGCTCGCCGCGGTCGTCGTCGGTGACGAGCGCGTTCGTCATGACCGCGAGCCCGCTCGAGTTGAGACCGGCCTTGGCGAGCAGCCCCGCCTCGACGACGGTGACGAACCCGGGCGCGTCCGGCTGCGAGGCCTCGAGCACGACCACGGTGTCGAACGAGTGGAGCAGCCAGTCCCAGTTCTGGCCGGCGAGCGTGTGCCCGTTCGCGCTGGCGGAGGGCAGCACCGCGAACGCGCTGCAGCCGTCGCGGAGCGGCGGAGCCTGCGCGTCCGCCTGGCGAGCCTTCGCCGCGAACATCACCTCCGTGCGGACGTTGAGCGCGAGCACGTCCCCGAACGGCACCGCCGCGCCCTCGGCGAGTCCGCGCAGCTCCTCGACGTACTTCCCGCCGAACGCGGCGATCGGGGCCTCGTAGGGCCGGGCGGCCGCGACGACCCGCTCCCAGCTCCAGCCCGCGTAGTGGCCGAACACCTCGGCGTAGGCCTCGAGCGAGCGCCGCACGCGCTCGCGCGCCTGCTCCCCGTACGAGCGCCCGCGCTCGCGGGGCCCGCCCTGGACGCGGACGTGCGGGTAGGTCGCACCCACGGCCGCACGGTACCACCACCGTCGCGCGGTTGAAGCGCCACGCCAACTGTGGTTCACTCCGATTCGTCTTACCGATTGAGGGCATCAGCGAGACGGGAGGAGACGATGAGGCATCCGCGTGAGCGACGGGGGCTCGACCGGCGCGACTTCCTCCGGACGAGCGCCGCAGCGGCGCTCGGCCTGGCCGGCTCCGGCTCGCTGCTCGCAGCCTGCGGCGGCTCGACAGGGGAGCCGGTCGCGACGGACGGCGAAGCGGTGACCACGGGGGCCGAGACTGCCGCGCCCGCAACGACCGAAGCGCCGGCGACCACCGGCGGCGAGGCTCCGTTCCAGCTCGCCCGGCCTGACTCCCCGGTGACTCTGCCGCTCTTCGACGACAATCCGCCGCCCGACTCCGGGCTCGAGCCGGAGAGCGGCCCGCTGCGGGTCTACAACTGGGTCGACTACCTCTGGAAGCGCAAGCTGAAGGAGTTCGGCGAGGAGTACGGCGTCGAGGTCGAGCTGACGACGTTCTACACCATGGACGAGGCGATCACGAAGCTGGCCTCGGGCGCGGTCGCGTTCGACGTCTTCTTCCCGACGCCCGACCGGATCGGCCGGCTCGTCGCGGGGAAGCTGCTGCGGCCGCTGAACCTCGACTACATCCCCAACCTCGCGAACGTGTGGCCGCAGCTTCAGGACCCGTTCTACGATCTCGGCTCCCTCTACACGGTCCCGTACACGATCTACACGACCGGGATCGGCTACCGCATCGACAAGCTCGCGGCCGAGCCCGGGACGCTCGCGAACCCCTACGACGTCTACTGGGATCCGGCCTACAAGGGCCAGACGTTCCTGCTCGACGACAGCCGCGAGGCGATCGCCATGGTCCTGCTGAGAAACGGCATCACCGACCTCAACACCGAGGACCCGGCGGCGATCGAGGCCGCCAAGGAGGAGCTGATCGCGCTGATCGACCTCGTCAACGTCAAGGTCTCGGTCGAGGACTACTCAAGGATCCCCGAGGGCTCAGCCTGGATCCACCAGGCCTGGTCGGGCTCGATGATCGCCGCCCCCTACTACCTGCCCGAGGGCACCGACGCGAGCGTGATCGGCTACTGGTACCCACCCGAGGGCGGCGGGGCAATCGGCTCGGACGCGATCTCCGTCCTGCGCAGCTCGCGAAACCCGGTGCTCGCCCACCATTTCCTCAACTTCATGCTGGACGAGAAGCACGCCTACGAGAACTTCGCCGGCTTCGTCGGCTACCAGCCGCCGCTGACGTCGATCGATCCGGAGCGGCTCGTCGCCGACGGAGTCGTCCCCGAGCAGCTCGCGACCGCCGTCGTGCGCCCAACCGACTTCGACCGCGGCTACCAGGAGCTCGAGCTCAGCCCCGAGGGGCAGATTCTGTGGCAGAACGCCTGGGCCGAGTTCAAGGCCGGCGTCTAGCCCGCCCGTCGTGAGCTACCCACGCTGGCTCTGGCCCGTCCTCTCGGCGCCGGCGCTCGCCTGGCTCGGCCTCTTCTTCTGCGTGCCGTTCTACGCGGTGCTCGCGGTCGCGATGGGCTCGGTCGACCCGATCTTCCAGACGCCGAAGCCGACCTGGAACCCGCTCGCGTGGGACACGTCCGCGTTCTCGTTCGTCTTCGACGGCCTGCTCACGAGCGGCGGCCCGTTCCAGAAGGTGTTCCTGCGCACGATCGCCTACGTCGCGGTCGCGCTCGCGCTCTCGCTCGCGATCGCCTACCCGGTCGCCTACTTCGTCGCCCGCCGGGCCGGGCGCTTCAAGACGATCCTGCTCGTCGGGCTCGTCGCGCCGTTCTTCATCAGCTACCTGATGCGGATGCTCGCCTGGATCAACCTGCTCCAGGAGGACGGCTGGGTCAACGACGCGCTGCTCTGGGCGAACCTGATCGACCGCCCGGTCGCCTGGCTCGACGGCCGCGCCTCCGCGGTCGTGCTTGGCCTCGTCTACGGCTACGTCCCGTTCCTGATCCTGCCCCTGTACGCCTTCCTCGACCGGATCGACGAGCGCGTGCTCGAGGCCGCGCGCGACCTGGGTGCGGGCCCGGTCCAGACCTTCCGCCGGGTGACGCTGCCCCTGTCCGCGCCGGCGATCCTCTCGGGCAGCGTGATCGTCGCGCTGCCGATGTTCGGGGACTACTACACGCCGGATCTCCTCTCCGGCTCGCCGCGCACGAGCCTGATCGGCAACGAGATCAACCTCTACCTGCGCGGCGGCCAGCAGATCCCGGTCGGGGCGGCGCTCGTCTGCGTCCTGACGATGCTGCTGCTCGTCCTGATCGTCGCCTACCTCGTCTCGACCGCCCGCGCGACGCGGAGGCTGCGATGAAGCGGCGGCTCGCGCGCTGGCGCCGGCGGCCGGTGCTGCTCGCACTGATCACGCTCGCGTACCTCG
This sequence comes from Thermoleophilia bacterium, assembly GCA_020845695.1. The sequence goes on from JADLFG010000079.1 coordinate 101,534, forward strand.
CGTGGTCGCTCGTGCCCGTCCTGCTCGCGGTGCGCTTCTCCTTCAACGACGGCCGCTCGCGCAGCTCCGCGCAGGGCTGGTCGACACGCTGGTACTGGGGCGACCCGGACCTATCGGTGTGGCGCGACCCCGACCTGCGCTCGGCGCTCCTCCAGAGCCTGCGCCTGGCCGGGCTCGCGATCGTGATCGCCGTGCCGCTCGGGGTAGGGGCCGCGATCGGAATCACGCGCTGGCGCGGCCGGGCGGCCAAGCCGGCGAACCTGATCGCGCTCTCGACGCTCGTGACGCCCGAGATCGTGATGGGCTCGGCGCTCCTGCTCGTGTTCGTCAACCTGCTCACGTTCGTGCCGCTCGGGACCATGGCCCAGCTCGCCGGCCACGTGACGTTCTCGCTCGCGTTCGTCCTGCTCGTCGTGCGCGGCCGGCTCGTCTCGATCGGCCGGGAGTACGAGGAGGCGGCGATGGACCTCGGCGCCTCCTCGCTACGCACGCTCCGCTCGATTCTCCTGCCGCTGCTCTCGCCCGCGATCGTCGCGAGCGCGATCGTCGTGTTCGCGCTCTCGATGGACGACTTCGTCGTCAGCGCGTTCCTCTCGGCCGGCGCCGGGACGGACACCGTCCCGGTACGCATCTACTCGAACGCGCGCGGATCGCCGACTCCGGCCCTGAACGCGCTCGCGAGCCTGACGCTGTTTCTGACGCTGGCGGCGGTCGCGCTCGCCTTCGTCGCCTGGCAGGCGGTCCGCCGCCGCGGCGGCGAGCGCGGCTCGGCCGTGCGCGAGCTCGCGCGGCTCGAGCTCTGAGCGGCCACCCGAGCGGGGTCAGGCGCGCGGGCGCGGGATCGGGCTAGGCTTGTGCAGCGATGACGGCGGGACCTGGCGGCGGCACGATGCCGATGCGGCTCGAGGGCCGCGTCGCGCTCGTCACCGGCGCCGCCGGCGCGATCGGCTCGGCGACCGCCGAGCGGCTGGCCGGCGAGGGCGCCACGGTCGTCTGCACCGACCTGGACGGGCCCGGCGCGGAGGCCGTCGCGGCGCGAATCCGGGCAGCCGGCGGCCGCGCGGCGGGTCTCGGTCACGACGTGGCGAGCCGGCCCGCGTGGGAGGAGGCGCTGGAGGCCGCGGTCGGCGCGTTCGGGCAGCTCGACGTGCTCGTCAACAACGCCGGCATCACGCGCGACCGCACGCTCTCGAAGCTGACGGACGAGGAGTGGGACGCCGTGATCGCGGTGCACCTGCGCGGCACGTACCTCGGCTGCCAGCACGGCCTGGCGGCGATGCGCGAGCGCGGCTGGGGACGGATCGTCAACCTCTCCTCGATCTCCGCTTGGGGCACGATCGGGCAGACGAACTACGCGGCCGCCAAGGCGGGGATTGTGGGGATCACCCGCACGGTCGCGCTCGAGGGCGCCCGCCACGGCGTGCTCGCGAACGCAATCGCGCCGGGATGGATCGACACGCCCATGCTGCGCGCGATCCCGGCTGACCTGTTCGAGCGCGGGCGCGGGCGCGTCCCGCTCGGCCGCTACGGGGAGCCGGGCGAGATCGCGGCGGTCGTCGCGTTCCTCGCCTCGGACGACGCCAGCTACGTGACCGGCCAGGTCATCCACGTCAACGGCGGGGCACTCCTGCCCTGACGCCTCCGGAGGACGCCGATGGACACGACCCTCTCCAGGCTCGACCGCAGGCTCGTCGCGCACGCCCACGAGTTCGCGGAGCGCGAGTTGCGCCCGGTCGCGGCCCGGTACGACGAGACCGAGGAGTTCCCCTGGGAGGTCGTCTACAAGGCCGCCGAGGCCGGGCTCGCCGCCTACGACCTGCCCGAGGAGTACGGCGGCGGCGGCGTCACGAGTCTCCTCACGAGCTGCCACATCGCCGAGGAGCTCGCGTGGGGCGACGGGCCGATCACGGGAGCGTTCGGCGGCGGCAGCTTCTTCGCCGGGCCGATCGTCGCGCTCGGCACCGAGGAGCAGAAGGCGCGCTGGCTCCCGCGGTTGTGCGGGCCGCGGCCGCCGATGGCCGCGCTCGCGATCACCGAGCCGCACTGCGGCTCGGACGCGGCCGCGCTCAAGACCCACGCGCGACGGGTCGACGGCGGCTACGTCCTCGACGGGCAGAAGACGTGGATCTCGAACGCCCCGATCGCCGAGCTCTACCTCGTCTACGCGACGGTCGCACCGGGGACGCGGTCGAAGGGGATCACCTCGTTCGTGGTCGAGCAGGACGACCCGGGCTTCACGCCGGGGCGCTCGCTGCCCAAGCTGGGCGCGCGCTGCTACCCGGCCGGAGAGCTGTTCTTCAAGGACTGCTTCGTCCCGGAGGATCGCCGGATCGGCGAGGAGGGCCGGGGTTTCTCCGGAGTGATGCGCTGGTTCGACTGGACGCGCGTTCAGCTCGCCGCCAACTCGATCGGGATGGGCCGGGCGGCACTCGAGGTCGCGGTCGAGTATGCGAAGGAGCGCGAGGCGTTCGGCAAGGCGATCCACGAGTACCAGGCGGTGAGCTTCCGGCTCGTCGACGCGAAGCTGCGCCTCGACCAGGCCCGGCTCCTCACCCACCATGCGGCACGGCTCGCCGACGCCGGACAGCCGTTCACGGTCGAGGCGGCGATGGCCAAGCTGGCCGCCTCGGAGGCGGCCTGGTACACGGCCTGGGCGGCCGTGCAGACGCTCGGCTCGAACGGCTACTCGCGGGAGTACCCGGTCGAGCGCTGGCTCCGCAACATCAAGCTCGAGGAGATCTACGAGGGCACGAGCGACATCCAGCGGCTCGTGATCGCGCGCAGCATGTTCGGCTAGCACCGCCGCGGCTGAGAGCCGGCACGCCGAACGGGGAGGCACGCTGGGTGACCGGGCCCCGGGGATCGCCGCCGGGAGGGCCCCGATACCGCGCCGGGTGCCGACCCGGCTCGGGCGGCCATGTCCCGGGGTCTGGCCCCCGGCCATGGCCATTTCAAGCAGGGGTGGCTGCGGGGTGGAGGCGGTGACCCGCGCCCGCCGGGCGCCGTCAGCCCGTCGCTTGCAGCCAGCGCAGACGCTGGCGCAGGACGACCACGGCGGGGCCCGAAGCAGCGAGCGCCCACTCGAGGTCTTCGGCGAGCGACGCCGGGGAGGTCACGCGCACAGGCACCCCGAAAGCCTCCGCGAGGCGCACGAAGTCGGGCTGGGCCAGGTCGACCGCGATCGGCTCGCCGTGCGTCTCGAGCTGGAACTGGCGCAGGATCCCGTAGCCGCCATCGTCGACGAGGAGCAGCGCGGCGTCGATTCCGTGCTGCCGCGCGCTCGCGAGCTCGGCGAGGCCGTACTGGAAGCCGCCGTCGCCGTGGACGGCGAGCGCGGGCGTGTCCGGCAGGGCCAGCTTCGCCCCGAGCGCTGCCGGCCAGGCGTAGCCGAGCGTGCCCGAGCCGAGCGGGTAGAGCCAGCGCCGCGGCGCGAGCACCGGGAAGTAGGAGGAGGCGAGGTAGGCGAGGATCGTCATGTCCCAAGCACCGATCGCGTCGGCCGGTAGCGCGGCGCGGATCGCCCGCAGCAGCCCGGCCTCGAGCTCCGCGCCCCGCTCGACGAGGCCGCGCCCGATCGCCTCGCGAAGCGCAGCGACGCGAGCCTCGGCGCGTCCGTCCGGCTCGCGGGCCGGCACCATCGCCGCGAGCGCGGCGAGCGTCTCGCGCGCGTCCCCGACGAGACCGACCGCGGCGGGGTAGCTGGCGCCGATCCGTTCGGGAGCCACGTCCGCGTGGATCAGGGTCGGCAGCCTGAGCCGCCAGTCGCTCGTCGTCTCCGCACCGAGCTCCGTGCCCACGGCGAGGACCGCGTCCGCGTCCTCGAGCAACGCGGCGAACGCGCCATCGCTGCAGGCGGAGCCGGCGGCGAGCGGGTGATCCTCGGGCAACGCCCCCTTGCCCATGAACGTCGTCGCGACAGGGGCGCGCAACCGCTCTGCCAGCTCGCGCAGCTCCTCCCAGGCGCCGGCCGCAAGCACGCCGCCGCCCGCCCAGATCGCCGGACGCTCCGCCGCGGCGAGCACGCTGGCTGCCTCGCCGAGCGCGGCCGAATCGGGCGGGGCGAGCGGCGCGGGCGCCCCGTCGAGCGATCCCACGGTCACCCCGGCGTCGTCCTTCAGCACGTCCCACGGCACCTCGACGTAGACGGGCCCCGCCGGGGGCGTGAGCGCGCACCGCCACGCCTGAGCGAGCAGCTCCGGGATCGCCTCGGCGCTGTCCGCCCGCGCCGCCGACTTGACGACCGGAGCAAACGAGGCGAGCTGGTCGGGGAGCTCGTGGAGGTAGCCGCGCCGCTTGCCGAGGAGCTCGCCCGGAATCTGCGAGGAGATCGCGACCACGGGCACGTGGGAGCTCGCCGCCTCCATCAGCGCCGCGAGCGAGATCAGCGCCCCGGGCCCGGTCGAGAGCAAGAGGGGCGCGGGGCGACGGCTGACACGAGCGTACCCGTCGGCGGCGAAGCCGGCGTTCAGCTCCGAGCGCAGCGCCACGCCGCGGACCGCGCTGGTCCGCAGCGCGTCCCACATCGGCATCGCGTGGATTCCGGGCAGCCCGAACGCAACCTGCGCCCCGAGCGCCTCGAGCGACTCGATGACGACGCGGCCTCCCGTCCTGACAGGCATCCCGGGGGCCTCGAGCTCAGTAGAGGTTGTGGGAGTAGTCATCGTCGAGATACTCCTGGACGGCGTCGGTCGTGAACTCCGGCATCGCGATGTGGTCGCGCCAGATCTGAGCCGGGCGCGCGAGCCCGTCCAGGCTCGGCCAGCGCTCCTGCTCCCACAACCCGGAGCGCTTGAACGCCTTCGCGCAGTGCAGGTAGGCCTCCTCGACCTCGATCCCGATCGCGACCGCGGGCGTCCAGCTCCCGACCGCGTGGCGCGCGAGCAGCTCCGGGTCGCTCGTCAGGCAGGCGCGGCCGTTCACGCGCAGGGTCTCCTCGAGACCCGGGATCAGGAAGAGCAGACCCGCCCGTCCGGTCTGGGCGACGTTGCGCAGCGTGTCGATCAGGCGGTTGCCCTTCGCGTCCGGGATCGCGAGGTGCCGCTCGTCGAGCACCTCGACGAACCCGGCCGGCCCGCCCTTCGGCGAGACGTCGCAGCGCCCGTCCCGGTCCGCGGTGCCGACGAGCACGAACGGTGAGAGGGCGATGAAGTCACGGCAGTGGCGGTCGAGCTGGTCGATCACCTTGCGCTGGACGGGCTCGTCGGGCGGACCGTAGATGGCCTGCGCACCCACGAGGGAGGCTACGACGGCGTCGAAGCCGGTTGCGCGCTCGGTCGTGCTCACGTGGTCTCCTTTGTCGATTGAGAGGATTATCTCCCGGGCCGGCGAGCGGCCGCCAGCGAGGGGCGCAGGGTCGAGAAGCGCGCGGCCGGGATCCCCGGGTCGTCGCCTAGCGCGAGCGCGGCGAGGATCTCGCCGAGCAGCGGGCCGAACTTGAAGCCGTGCCCGCTGCAGGCGGAGGCAACCACGACCGGCCCGACGCGCTCGAGCACGAAGTCCTCGTCCGGGGTCATCGTGTAGACGCAGGTCTCCGTCGCAACCGGAGCGGGATCGAACGAAGGCAGGCGCCTGGCGAGCCACGCCGCGTCCCGGGCCTCGCGCCCGGGGTCGGCGTGAAACGGCGCGAGCGAGGGGTGCGCGGCGCGGCCGGGCGCGCCGAATCCCGCCTTCAGCCTGGCGCCGCCCGCCCCGGGCACCCAGTAGCCGCCGGCGGCGACACCCGGCCCGAGCTCGGCCTCGACGAAGCAGGGCGGCGGCGCCACTCCCGGTTCGCGGGGGTCGAAATAGGTGACCTGCGCGAAGGAGGGGCGGAGCGGCAGGTCGATCCCCAGCTCGAACAGCAGGTCGCCGGCCCAGGGCCCGGCCGCGATCACGGCGACCGGCGCGTGCACCGTCTCCTCCCCGCTCGTGATCGCGATCCCGCGGTCGTCGACGGCGAACCGGGTCACCTCGGCCGCTTCGCGCACCTCGACGCCGGACTCGCGCGCGAGCCGGACCTGCGCCGCGACGGCGCGATCGGCGAGGCAGACGCCGCCGTCGGCCTGGTAGAGCACTCGCCCGAGCCCGTCGAAGGCGATGCCCGGGAAGCGCTCCTCCGCCTCCCCCGCCGGCAGCCACTCGCGGGAGACGCCGCAGGCGGCGAGCGCCGCCCCGCAGGCCTCCGCCCAGCCGCCCGCGTAGAGGCCGCCGGTCGTGACGAGCAGCTCCTCACCGGCCGCCGCCTCGAGCTCGCGCCAGCTCTCCCGCGCGCGCCGGGCGAGGCGGACGTAGTCGGGATCCGGGTAGGCGAGGCGAAACATCCTCGTGGCGCCGTGGGAGGAGCCGCGGCGGTGCCCGACGACGTACTGCTCGAAGAGCACGGTCTCGGCGCCGCGCGCGCCGAGCGCCCGGGCCGCCGCGGACCCCGCGACCCCGGCCCCGACGACGATCGCGTCGAGCCGTCTCAACGAGGGGCGGCGCTACCCGCCGGCACCGGAACGGCGAGCCCGGCCGCGCCTCGCTCGGAGGTGGCCGGCGCGAGCCCCGAGCGCTCGAGCAGCTCGAGCGCGAGCCTGGCCCGCCGCACCCGCTCGCGGCTGAGCGCTACCGCCGTCGCCTCGAGGTGGGTGCCGGCGGGGTAGAGGTTCGGTGCGTTGGCGAGGCCGAGCTTCACGTACACCGGCGCGGCGACCCGGATGATCTCGGCGACCTCGTAGAGGCGGATGAAGCCGCCCATCCCGTCGGGTGCCTCCACGTAGATGTCGAGCGGAACGTCGACGGCGGCGCGGATCGCAGCGATCTGCGCCAGCGTGAGGTCGGTGACGATGTTCAGCGTGTTCGCCCCCAGCGAGACCAGCACCCGTGCAGTCGCCGGGTTTGCGACCGGGAAGGCAACCGATACCTTCGCCTGCATGTCGGGCGGCAGGTAGCCGACCGCACGCGCCTCGCCGAAGCAGGCGAGCAGGCCGAGGTCGGCGATCAAGACGGAGCGGAAGCCGTGGTCGGCAGCGCGGCGGATGTCCTCGAGCCCGAAGACGATCCCCTCCTGGCCGTGACTCGCCGCGCCCACGGCGGCCCCGCCCGGCGCCCTGGCGGTGGCCGAGTTGACCCAGGCCGCGAACGGCTGGGCGAACAGGCTGACCTCGACCCGCGCCTCCGCCGCCAGCCGGGCGAGCTCGTCGAGCTCGGCGTCCGTGAGCAGGAAGCTCCCGGAGCCCTGCGAGACCCGCTGGACCGGGACGGCGAGACGGTCCGCCTCCTCGAGCACGGCCTCGAGGCAGCGCGGTCCCTCCGTACTCGGGATCTCGATCCGGTACTGGGCCCCGTCGGGGAAGCGCTTCTCCGAGGAGGGCAGGGCGCCCGGATCGCCCGGCGGCAGGCCGATCGACTCGAGGAAGGAGCGGGTCTCGTCCATGGCGGGGCTCCGGTAAGCCTAGACGGGTAGGCTGCCGCCGGGGAGGCGGTCGATGCTGCTCGTTCGGAAGCCCGCTCGCACGCTCGCGCTGGCCGCCGCCTGGCTCGCCGCGCTCGCGGCAGCCTGCGGCCCGGACGCGCCCGCCTCGCGCGACGGCCCGGAGACCACCGCCCGCCTGCTCTTCGCGGGCGACGTCATGCTCGGGCGCGGCGTCGCGACGGCGGCGCCGGCCGCGGAGCTCTTCGCGGGCATCGAGCTCCAGGTGGCGGCGGCGGACGTCGCGATCGCGAACCTGGAGTCGCCGCTGACGGCCCGCCCGCACGACCCGGCCGCAGGCCCGAACGCCCTCGAGGCCGGGCCCGAGTCGGCCGGCGTGCTGGCGGTCGCGGGCTTCGACGCGCTCGCCCTGGCGAACAACCACGCGGGCGATGCCGGCCCCGCGACGGTCACGGACACGCTCGCGGCCCTGGCCGGAGCGGGCCTCGGCGCCGTCGGCGGCGGCCTCGGACAGGAGGCGGCCTTCGCCCCGCTGGTCGTCGACGCGGGCGGGCTGCGAATCGCGCTGCTCGCCTTCGACGCGACCGGGCAGGGGCCGCGGGCGGGCCCGCGGGCGCCCGGGATCGCCTGGTGGGACGACGAGCTCGTCCGCGCTGCCGTCGCGCGCGCACGGGCCGCCTCCGACATCGTTGCGGTCGGGCTCCACGGCGGCGCCGAGTACGTGAAGGCGACCGACCCGTACCTACTGCGCCTGGCGACCTCGCTCGCGGGCCTCGGCGTCGACGTCGTCTGGGGACACGGCCCCCACGTGGTCCAGCCGATCGCCGTGATCGACCCCGACGGCGACGGGCGCCCGACCGTCGTCGCGACGAGCCTCGGCAACCTGCTCTTCGACCAGCACGTCCCGGGAACGCGCGAGGGTGCCCTGCTCGAGGTGCTCGCGGGGTCGGAGGGCGTGCGCGCGTTCAGGGTCGGACAGGTGGAGCACGAGGAGGGACCGGTGCGCTTCCGGGCGTGGCTCCCGCCCCGCGCGGACGCGGTGGCGCTCGGCCGCGCCTGGTGGTCACTGGCCGGGCCGGTCGAGCCGGTGGCGCGCGAGCCCGCCCCCGCCCTCGACTCGTTTCCCGGCGACGTGCTCGACGCCGCGGTCGGCGATCCGAACGGCGACGGACAGCCAGACGTCACCGTCGCGTTCCGTCGCCCGTACGCGCCGACGGCGGTCGGCGCGCTCGTCCCCCGCGGCCAGCTCGTCGACGAGCACGGTCGCAGCGCCCACGTCGGCCTCTACCGACCGGGCGATCTGCGCCCGCGCTGGGTGGCCGGCACGCTGCTTCGGCCCGTGGCGGCGCTCGCCCCCTGCGACGGAACGCTCGCGGTCGCGTACTCGCAGCTCGACGACCCAGCGGTCGACGCCGGCGGCGCCTGGCGCTGGGGCGGCTTCGGCTTTCTCCCCCTCCCCGACCTGCCCGGATCCGGCCGCCCGGCTTGCGCCGACGTGGACGGGGATGGCAAGCTCGACCCACTCGTTCTCGAAAGGAGCCCCTGATGCCCAGGCGCACGCTCGTGCTCGCCCTCGTCGCCGCCGCGGCGGCGCTGACCGGCTGCACCTCCGGCGGCGAGGAGGCAGGGCCGACCGAGACCGCTCCGCCGGCGACCGCGCCCCAGCCGACCGAGACGGCACCGGCGACCGAGACCGCGCCCGAGACCGAGACGACCGAGCCCGCCCCACCGCCCGCGGAGCTCGCCCTGCCCGTCTCGTTGCTTCAGTTCGGCGCCTACGACCCGGTGCCCGCACTCGACCCGGATGCGCCCGCGTACCCGGGCCCGGCGACGCCGACCTCGCTCGAGGCGGTCGAGATCGCGCCCGAGCTCGAGCGCGACCTCGGCAGGCCGGGCGCCATCGAGGCGCTGCTCGAGCGCGGGTTCGTGATCGTCCCCGCCGACTACAACCTCTTCCACTTCGCCTACCAGAGCAACATCTACGAGGGCTGGCCGGTCTACGTGACGACGGACGCCGCCTACCACGCCTGGCACCTCGTCTTCGACAAGCTGCTCCGCGACCTCGAGCAGCAGGTGCTCCTGCCACGCCTCGAACGGCTCGTCTCCGGCCTGCTCGAGGCGGCGCGCGCCCAGGCAGCCGACCTCGCGGGCGCCGGCGCGGGCGACGCGGCCGGGCGCGTCGAGCAGCTCTTCGCGCTCGCGGCCGCCGAGCTCGGGCTCCGAGTCGAGCTCGGGCCGCTCGCCGAGGCCGAGCGGGCGCTCGTCGAGGCGCACGGCACCACCGAGACCTCGCCGCTCGTCGGCAAGGAGATCGACTACTCGCTCTTCACCCCGCGCGGTCACTACACGCGCACGCCCGAGCTGACACGGTTCTTCCTGGCCATGTCCGTGCTCGGACAGCTCGACTTCTGCCTGCCGGGCACGGTCTCCTGCCCGGGCCTCGAGCCCGCCCGCATGGCAATCCTCGCCTCGCGTCTCGTCGCCGGCGACCCCGCGCTCGCCGCGCTCTGGCGGGAGATCTACGAGCCGACCGCGTTCCTCGTCGGCCTCGCCGACGACTACTCGCCGCTCGAGGTGTCAGCGGCGGCGGCCGCGGCCGCGCCGGACGCGCTCGCCGACCCGGCCGCGCTGGCCGACGACGCCACGGTCGAGGCCGTGCTCACCGCGCTCGTCGCGACCCGCCCGGTCCTGATCAGCCCCGATCGCGCCTCGGTCCGCGTCATGGGCACCCGCTTCGTGGTCGACTCCTACATCCTCGACCAGCTCCTCTACCCGTACGTCGGCACCGACGCCAAGCCACGCCTGCTCCCCTCGGCGCTCGACGTCGCGGCCGCGTTCTCTTCCGACTTCGCCCTCGCCGCGCTGGCGGAAGCCGGCCAGACCGACTACGAGCGCTACGACGCGCAGCTCGAGGCCCTGCGGGTCGCGGTCACGGCGCGGCCGGCCGCGGACTGGGGCTCGACCGTCTACGACGCGTGGCTCCACGCGCTCGCCCCCTCGTTCGCGGCGCACGGCGCCGCCTACCCCGACTACATGCGGGGCGAAGCCTGGGCCGCGAAGGCGCTCCAGTCGGGGCTCGGCTCCTACGCCGAGCTGAAGCACGACACGATCCTCTATGCCAAGCAGGCGGTCGCCGAGGGCGGCGCCGACCTCGAGGAGACGCAGCGCAACTGGGTCGAGCCCGAGCCGGTCGTGTTCGCCCGCCTCGCCGCGGTCGCCGACCTCACCCGCGGCGGACTCGAGAGCCGCGGTCTGCTCGGCGAGGAGCAGGCAACGCTGCTCGCCGACGTCTCGGAGCTGTTTCGCTTCCTCGAGCGGATCGCCCGTGACGAGCTGGCCGGCGGGGCGATCTCGCCGGAAGACAACGAGCGGCTGGCCTGGATCGGCGGCGCGCTCGAGTCGGTCTTCTGGAGCACGAGCGACCGGCTCGCGTCAGGCGACATCACCGCCGACGAGGATGCAGCCATCGTCGCCGACCTCGCGAGCGGCCCCGAGGGCATCCTCGAGCTCGGCACCGGGCGGATCGACCGGATCTACGTGCTCGTCCCCGACGACCAGGGCACGTTCCATGTCGCCGCCGGCGGCGTCTACTCCTTCTACGAGTTCTCCAGCCCGCCCGGGGAGCGCCTCGACGACGAGTCCTGGCGCGCGCTGCTCGACGCGGGCCAGGCGCCGGCGCGGCCGCCCTGGACGGCGGCCTTCTCACCCGGCTGACCGCCCCGGGGCTCAGGCGGCGCCGCCGGAAGCTTCCGTTCGGCGGCATCGGAGCGGCTCGGGCGCCCCGGGTGGGACTCGCCCCGGGCGCCCGGCGCGAGCTCGTCGCCCGCGAGCAGCGGATCGAACCGGCGGATCGGTCGCAGGGCCGGCAGCGCGAGCCAGGCGCTCACGCCCACGGCGGCGAACGCGAACGCCGGCGAGGCGAGCGCCACTATCGCCGCCATCGCGAGCGGCGCGAGCAGCTTGCCGGCGTTGCGCGCGGTGCCGTTGACGGCGATCAGCCCGGCACGCACTCCGGCCGGCGCACCTTCCACGACGAGGGCGTTCTGCAGGATCATCAGGACCCCGTCGCCGAGACCGTAGACGACGCCCACGGCAAGCGCGATCTCCCAGCCGGGTGCCAGCGCGAAGCCGACCAGAGCCGCGCCCACGAGGACCACCGCCACGTCGAGCAGGCGCGAGGCGGGCGCCCGGCGCAGCAGTCGCAAAACCTGCGTACTGACGAGCGCCGCGACGCCGGAGCCGACCGTCAGCACGAGCGCCGCCTGCATCACCATCGCACCGCCCTGGACGAGCATCAGCGGCAGGTAGGCGAGAATCGCGAACTTGCACCAGAAGCGCAGAAAGCCGGCCGCTAGCACCGCAGGCATCCCGGGCTGGTGGACCGCAGCGCCGAGCTCGCGCGCGTAGCGCCGTCCGCCCGCAGCGGTCGGGCGGTCGTCCAGCACGAGCAGACCGCCGACCGCGAGCAGCGCCAGCGCACCCTGCGCGCCGAGCGACGCCTGCCACGCGAGCAGCGCGAGCGCGGCGCCGATGAGCGGCATGCCCAGCTCCCCGATCGCCATCCAGACCTGACGCTGCCCCAGGGCGCGCAGCTGCGAGGCGCCGCGAACCGCGTCGCCGATCAGCGTGACGCTGAGCGGCATCAGCGCGCCGAACGCGATGCCCTGGAGAAAGCGCAGCGCGAGCAACACCGCGAGGCCCGGCGCCCAGGCCTGGGCGAGGCCCGCCAGGCTCCAGAGGACGGCCATCGAGACGAACACGCGCCGCCTGCCGACAGCGTCGGCGAGGTAGCCGAGCGGGACCGCGAACAGGACCGCGGGCACCATGTACGCGGCCGTGACGAGCCCGAGGTCAGCGTCGGAGAGCTCGAGCTCGCGCTGAACGACCGGCAGCGCGGCCGCGAGCCCCTGGACACCGTAGAGCGTGCCGACAGCCGCTGCCGTCGCGAGCGTGAGCTGCGCGCGCACGCGGCCCGGCAGCACGCCCGACCCGGCCATCGCTACACGTCCTGCTGCTCCAACGACCGCTGCTCCATCAGCGCGACGAGCTGGTCGCAGATCGCGCGCAGGTGTACGACGAGGGAGTCGACCGCGCCCTCCGGGTCGCCGTCGCGGATGTGCTGGAGCACCTGGAGATGATCGCGCTCGCCGGGCCGCGCCACGTAGCCGACGTTGCGCTGCAGCCAGTAGCGACCCGCGTCCGTGCGCAGCTTCTCGATCAGGGCGACGAGTTGGGGCTGACGATCACCGTCGTAGAGCTCGCGGTAGAACTCGGTCCGGCGCTGGAGGAACTCCTCGGGGCTGTCGACCTCGTTCAGCCGGCGGGCGAGCCCCTCGAGCTGGTCGAGCCGCCCGGGAGTCATCGCCTGCATCGCCTTGCGCAGCGCATGCGCCTCGAGGAGCGCGCGGATCTCGTAGTTCTCGCGCATCTCCTCCGGCGTCAGACCGCTGACCCTCGCCCCGCGGTAGGGCAGGAACTCGATCAGGCCTTCCGCTTCGAGCTGCAGCAGCGCGGAGCGCACCGGGATGCGGGAGACGCCGATCGCCGCCGCGAGCTGCCCCTGGCGCAGGTGCTGGCCGGACGGGAAGACGCCGTTGAGAATGCCGTCGCGAAGGATGTTGTAGACCATGTCCCCCACGGTCCGAAACCGGCGCTCGTGTCGCGCGACGATCGCCTCGAACGCCGCGCCACCGGTCGCGCCCTCGCCTAGGTCAGCCACAGTCGGCTCGGTCGTGGTTCGGCATCTGCGAATACGATATCCAACTGGACCCGGGCCGCCCGCGCTCACGGACCAGAGCGGGTAACCTACCGCACTTGACGTCTCCGCCGGGGGGCTTGGCCAATCGGTGGATATCGGATACAATCGGGCGAGGAGAGCCGCGACGTGAGCGAGGCAAAGGTAGCGAACCCCATCGAGACCGCCACCGGCGCGGAGCCGGCGGCGATCATCACCGTCGAGGGCCTCAACGTCGTCTTCCCGCTCTCGCGCGATGGCGGATCGGTGATCGCGCTCGAGTCGATCGACCTCGAGATCCGCACGGGCGAGTTCCTGGCCGTGCTCGGCCCGAGCGGCTGCGGCAAGACCACCCTGCTGAACACCATCGCCGGCCTGGTCGCCCCCACCTCGGGGACGGTCCGCCTCGCCGGCCAGCCGGTCTCGAAGCCCGGCCCCGATCGCGCGGTCGTCTTCCAGGACTACGCGCTGATGCCGTGGCGGACAGTCTGGGACAACGTCCGCTTCGGCGTCGAGATGCAGCCGCACCTGCGCAAGAACGCCGACGGCCGGATCGCCGACGTGATCGACCTCGTCGGTCTCAAGGGCTTCGAGCGCGCCTACCCGCGCGAGCTCTCCGGCGGCATGCAACAGCGCGTCGGGCTCGCCCGCGCACTCCTCGCCGAGCCGACGATCCTGCTGATGGACGAGCCGTTCGGTGCGGTCGACGCGATGACCCGCGAGGTCATGCGCGTCGAGCTCGAGCGGATCATCTCCGAGACCGGCAAGACGGTCGTCTTCATCACCCACAGCGTCGACGAGGCGATCCTGCTCGGTGACCGGGTCGCGGTGTTCACCAGCCGCCCCGGCCGCATCAAGGAGCTCGTACCCGTCGCCCTCAGCCGTCCCCGCTACACGTACGACGCGCGCGCGACGCCGGAGTTCATCGCGCTGCGCGAGCGGCTCTGGCTGCTGCTCGGCGCCGAGGCGCAGGCCGCAGCCGGCGGCAGCACGCCCGGCGGCGACTGAGCTTGAGCCAGCGCGGCGCTGCCGCGCCGCGGCCAGCGGGCTCAGCCGACGGCGACGACCTCGCCGGAGTGCCACGGCGCGAACCGCTTCTGCAGCCAGCCCGTGATCAGGAGCAGCACGTTCGCGGTCAGCGCCATGACGACCACGATCGCGAGCGCGTCGTCCATCTGGAAGTCGAACGTCGCGCGCTCGAGCATGTGCCCGAGCCCGCCGGCCCCGCCGAGGAACTCGCCGAGGATCTCGCCCGTGAACGCGAGCCCGACGCCGCGCTGCAGTCCGACGAGCACGAACGGGAACGCGGCCGGGAAGACGACCTTGCGCCCGAGCGCGACGCCGTTGCAGTCGTACACGCGCGCCGCACGCACGAGCGAGCCGCCGACGGTCTGCGCGCCCTCCATCGTGTTGAGCACGATCGGGAAGAGGCTGAGCAGGAACACGAGCGCGATCTTCGAGGTCGAGCCGAGCCCGAGCGCGAGGATCATGAGCGGCGCCAGCGCCTCCTTCGGCGCCGAGTAGAGCGTCCACAAAAGCGGCGCCACGGTGACTTGGAGCACGCGGAACCAGCCGACGGCGAGCCCGACCGCGATCCCGACGACGGCCGCCAGGAGCAGCCCGATTGTCATGTTCTTCAGGCTGAGCGTCAGCGCTGAGACGAACTCGTCGTCGCCGACCAGGTCGACCAGCGACGCGAAGACCGCGCTCGGCGCCGGCAGGAATGCCTCCCCCACCAGCCGGAAGCCGCTCGTCGCCAGCTCCCACAGCCCGACGAACGCGATCACCTCGCCCAGGACACCGAGGCGCCAGAACCAGGGCGAGCGCCGGCGGCGTCGCGACCCAGGAGCCGCACCCTCGAGCGCCGGGGGATCGATCACCGTGCTCATCCCCGCTCGCCCCCCGCGGTCCACGGAGCGAGGCGGCGCCCCAGCCAACCGATCAGCGCCGTCATGGTCAGGCTCCACACGACGACCATCACGATCGCGGCGAACGACTCCTCGGTCCGGTACTGGTTCGCCGTGAACACGATCAGCGAGCCCATCCCCTCCGGCGTCGTCGTCATCTCGGCGACCATCAGGGAGATCGTCGCGATCACCGCGCTCTGACGCGCACCGGCCATGATGTAGGGAAGCGTCGCCGGCAGCAGCACCTTGCCGTACAGCTCGCGCTTCGACGCCCCGAAGATCCGGCCGGCGTTGACCAGCGAGCGACTCACGGTCCGGATCCCCGCCGCCGTGTTGAAGAGCAGCGGGAACAGCGAGCCGATGAAGACCAGGAAGATGATCGGGCCGATCCCGAAGCCGAACCACGCCTTCGCAAGCGGCTGGTAGGCCAGGAGCGGCGTCGCATAGAGCGTCCACACCCAGGGCATCGCGAGCTTGTCGACCGGCAACGACGTGCCGATGAGGAGCCCGGCCGGGATCCCGACCGCGAGCACGAGCGCGTACCCCGCCATCCAGGCCTTGACGGACACGAGCACGTGGCCCCCCAGCTCGCCGGACGCGAACAGACCCTCGAACCCCTCGAGCGTGTCGAGCGGCGGCGGGAAGAAGGTGGGGTTCACCACCTCCATCCCGCCGACCAGCACTTGCCACAAAACCAGCAGCAGGACCACCTCACCGGCAAGCACGAGCTTGCCGGTGAGGTGGTCGATCTGCCGCAGGCTGCGCCTCACGGGTAGCTGATCTCCACCGGTGGAGCGTTGTCGCGGTCAGTCAGCTCCTGGGCCTTCTCCAGGTAGGAGAGGTCGACGCTGAAGTCGAGCGGCTCGAGCTGCTCGGTCTCGATCGTCGTGTCCCACGCCGCCGCGTCGTAGTAGAGGTTCTCGCAGATCAGGTGGCCGTCGAGCACCCAGGGGCTCTCCTGGACGCGCAGATCGGCCACATCGTGGTCGTTGGCCTCGTAGATGTCGAGCACCTGGTCTTTGTTCGCCGGCACCTGGCCGATCCCGGGCGCCGTCATGAAGTCGAGAGCCTTGATCGTCGCGCGCAGGAACCGCACGACCGTGTTCGGGTTCGCCGCCAGGTAGTCCTCGCCGACGACGTGGACGTCGTTGGCCCAATTGCGGATCGACTCGATGATGATCTTCGCGCCGTACTCCTCCAGCGCGGGCCGGTCGTCGCCGTAGAACGGGATCAGCGTGACCTTGCCGGCGACGAAGAACTCGCGCCAGGTCGCGGAGTCCGGACCGGGGTAGACGACCTTCGCATCGATCGTCTCGAGATCCCAGCCCTCCTCCTGCAGCACGCGCGCGCGCTGGAACTCCGCCGGATCGCCCGGCGTGCCGGCGAGCACGATGTCGGTGCCGTCGAGATCCGCAACCGAGCTGAGGTCCGGCTGGACGGCGAAGTCGAAGTTCTGGCGGCAGTAGTGGCCGCTGAGGATCGTGACACCGATGTCGTTGCGGATCGCCTCGATCACGGCACCCGCGCTGTTCACGCCGATGTCGGCGCTACCGCTGGCAACAGCGGCGTTGACGTCGTCGGCGGTGATGACCTCGACGGTCAGCCCCTCCTCCTCGTAGTAACCGAGATCGGTGCCGACGATGTACATCGAGTACATCGTCACGTCCGGGAACGGGATCGCAACCGTGATGTCCGCGTCCTCGGCCGGGCCGAGCTCCTCCGCCGGCGGCGCCTCGGTGGTGGCGTCCTCAGTCGGGGGTGCCTCGGTGGTGGCGTCCTCCGCCGGCGGCGCCTCGGTGGTCGCGGCGGTATCGCCACCCGCGTCGGGTGCCTCCTCGCCGCCGCAGGCCGCGGCGAACACCATCACCGCTGCCAGCATGATCGCCAGCAGCACGTACCGCGCGCTACGCACTCCCATCGAACCCTCCTTCTCCTCGTTGGTGATCACCGGCCTCCACAACGGCCAGCAGGTCGATCTCGACGAGGAACGCGGGGTCAGACAGCCGCGACACGCCAACCAGCGTGCTCCCGGGCGGCTCCTCCGCGCTCCAGTACCCAGCGCCGGCATCCGCGCGCAGCGCGGCGATCAGCGCATCGACGTCGAGCGTGAAGATCCGGCGGTACACGACGTCGCTCCACGTCGCTCCCGCCGCCTTCAACTGCACGTCCAGGTTCTCCATGACCTGGCGGTACTGCCCCAGGTAGTCGCCGGGAGCGACCACCCGGTACTCCGGATCCGTGGGCGTCTGGCCGGAGACGAACACCAGCCGCATCGGTCCCGAGACGGTGATGACGCGCGTGAACGACGGATGCCGGTACAGCCCGGGCGGATTGATGTGCTCGCGCGTCAGCGGCATCGCTCAGTGCCCCCAGAGATGGAAGCCAGAATATCGGATACAACTCTCACGTCAACCTCGCCCCCTTGCCCCCGCGGACAAGCGGCGCGGCGCGGCGCGAACCGCGCGCACACCGCGGCCGGGGGGCGTAGCCGGCGGCGGCACGCGTGGCGGCGGCGCGGGGCGTCATTCGACCCAGTCCGGCGCCTCGAGGCGTGCCTTGAAGCGGTCGAGGAAGCGGCCGGCATCCGCCCCGTCGAGCGCCCGGTGGTCGACGCTCAGCGTCGCGGTCATCGTGCGGCGCACGCAGAGCTCTCCGTCCACCACAGCCGGCCGCTGCGCCGACCGGCCGGTGGCCATGATCGCGACCTGGGGCGGGTTGACGATCGCCGCGAAGCTCGAGACCGCGTGACCGCCGAGATTGCTGAGCGTGAAGGTGCCGCGGGTCAGCTCCGCGGTGCGCGCGCGGCCGGCGCGCGTTCGCTCGGCGAGCTCGCGCAGCGCCTCACCGATCTCCGCAGTCGAGAGCCGTTCGGTACGGAGGATCGCCGGCGCCATCAACCCGCCAGGCACCGCGATCGCAACAGCGAGGTTGACGTCCTCGTGCAGCACCGGGCCGTCGTCGGTCCAGTGCGCGTTGAAGGCCGGCTCGTCGACCAGCGTCAACACCGTCGCTCGGATCAGCGCTGCGGACAGGCCGGCCCCCGCGGCCGCGGCCGCGACGGTGACAGCTTCCATGTCGACCTCCGAGCTCACGTAGAAGTGCGGGACCGACTGCTTCGCCCGCGCCATGTGGCGGGCAATCGCCGCGCGCATCGGGGTCAGCGCCACCGCTCAGCTCTCCAGCCAGCCGAGCGTCGCCCCGACCGCGACCTCGATCCCGGCGGGGGCGAGGATCTCCACCAGCGTACCGGTAGCCGGCGACTCGAGCTCGACCGTCGCCTTCTCGGTCTCGATCTCGGCGAGCGGCTCGCCCTCCACGACCGGGTCGCCGACCTGCTTGAGCCACACTGCCAGTTGCCCGGTTTCCATGTCGAAGCCGAGCGCCGGCAGCTCGATCGCGACGCGGGCCATCAGCGCACCGCCTCCTCGCCAACGAGGCCGGCGACCGCCGCGACGATCTTCTGCTCGGTCGGCGCGATGCGCTCTTCGAGCGGCGCGCTGAACGGGACCGGAACGTCCTCGGTGACCACCCGCCGGATCGGCGCGCGCAGGTCGCCGAACGCCTGCTCGGCGATCAGCGCCGCGAGCTCCGCGCCGACGCCGCAACGTCGGTGGCACTCGTCGACGACGACGACACGGCCGGTCTTCGCGACCGACTCGAGAATCGCCCCCTCATCGAGCGGGACGAGCGTGCGCGGGTCGATCACCTCCACGTCGATCCCCTCGCGAGCGAGCCGCTCCGCCGCGGCGAGCGAGCGCGAGACCATCAGGCTGGTGGCGACGATCGTGACGTCGGCACCCGCACGGGCCACGCGCGCGCGGCCGAACGGGATCGCGTACGCCTCCTCGGGCACGTCCTCGACGAGGTCGAACAGGCCGACGTGGTCGATCCACATCGTCGGGTTCGGGCTCGCGACCGCGCTGCGGATCAGGCCCTTGACCTCGTACGGGCTCGACGGGGTCACGATCTCGAGCCCGGGCGTGTTCCACAGCATGGCCTGCGGGCTGTGCGAGTGCTGCGCCGCACCGCCGCCGCGAATGCCGTGGTTCACGTGGAAGACGGCGGGTACCCGCGTCTGCCCGCCGGACATGTAGTGGATGTTGGCGGCTTCGTTGGCGACCTGGGCCCAGCCCTGGAAGATGAACGAAGCTGTGGCGACGTCGATGATCGGCCTCAGCCCCACCATCGCCGCGCCGATCCCGGTCCCGATGTAGCCGGCCTCGGCGATCGGGGGGTACCAGACGCGGTCCGGGAACTCGTGGTGCAGCTCGGCCATCAGCCCGCGGTGCTTGGTGATGCCGAGGAAGTACTGCCCGAGCAGGTGGACCCGCTCGTCCGCGGCGAGCTCGGCTCGCAGCCCCTCGACGAGCGCCTGCGCGTACGTGATCTCGCGCGCCATCTACGCCGCCTCGACGAAGACGTCGCGCAAGGCGGCGCCGGTCGGCGGAAACGGGCTGTCGAGCCCGAACTGGACCGCAGCGTCGATCTGCGCGCACACCTCGCGGTCGAGCGCGAGCACGTCGTCAGGCGTCACGTGGCCGGCGGTGAGCAACTCGCGCGTGTACCCGAGCAGCCCGTCCTCCTGCTCGTACCACGCCCGGTACTCGCCCCCGGTGCTCCGGGCGCCCCAGGCCATGTCGAGCTCCGTGCGCCCGGTGCGCAGCTCCGGCCAGAGCGGCTTGCTGCCTGCCCAGCGCACCGTCTGAGCCTCGATGAACGTCGGCCCGCCGCCGCCGCGGGCGCGCTCGATCGCCGCCGCCATCGCCTCGTGCACCGCCTTCGCGTCGAGCCCGTCGACCGTCGCCGTGGGCACGCCGAACGGCGCGGCCAGGTCGGTCAGGTATCTCGCGGCCAGTGTCGACGACGGGTACTCGTTGGCCCGCTGGCCGGCCGCGTCGAGCGAGTTGTTCTCGCAGAGGAAGATGAGGGGAAGCTGCTCGAGCGCGGCGATGTTGACGGACTCCCAGTACGCCCCCTCCTCGAGCGCGCCGTCGCCGAACAGGCACACGCTCACACGGTCGGAGCCCAGGCGCTGGAAGCCGAACGCCGCACCGGTCGCGAGCGGGACGCAGCCGCCGGTCGCGGCCGACGTGGTCGGGAAGCCGTGCTCGAACGACGCGATGTGGAGCGTGCCGCCCTTGCCTCCGTTGGTCCCGGTCGCGCGGCCGAGGATCTCGGCGATCATGCGGCCCGGATCGACACCGCGGGCGAGCAGGTGGCCGTGGTTGCGGTGGGTCGTGAAGCCCACGTCGCCGGGCTCGAGCTGCGCGAGCGCGGGGACGCCGGTCACCTCCTGGCCGATGTAGACGTGGAAGTGCCCCACGTCGAAGCGCTCCGTCAGCGCGATCAGCGCCTCCTCGAAGCGCCGGATCACGAGCATCCGCCTGTACAGGTCGAGCAACCGGTCCCGGGGTAGGTCTGGCAGCACGTCTAGCGCCCTCCTGCGGTCGAGAGATCGCCGAGCACCGCGCGCGTCGCGTCCACGACGTCCTCGCGTCCCGGCACGAACGCCCGCTCGAGCGCGAGGCTCGCGGGCACGGGGGAAAACGGGGCGCCGACCCGCGCCACCGGAGCCTCCAGACGGCCCCAGGCGAGCTGTTGGATCTGAGCGGCCAGCTCCGCGCCGAGGCCCCCGGTCACGACCGCCTCGTGCACGATCACCGCGCGGCCCGTTCGACCGACCGACTCGAGGATGCCGTCGAGATCGAGCGGCGCGAGGGTGCGCAGGTCGAGCACCTCGGCGTCGATCCCGTGTCCGGCCAGTTCCTCGGCCGCCTCGAGGGCGGTGCCGACGGCCTTCGAGAACGCGATCAGCGTGACGTCGCCGCCGGCGCGGCGGACCGCGGCGCTGCCCAGCGCGGCAGGCCCCGCCTCCTCGTCGACCTCGCCGCGGCTCCAGTACAGGCCCCGGTGCTCGAGGTAGAGCACGGGGTTGTCGTCCTGGATCGCCGCGCGCAGCAGCGCCAGCGCATCGGCTGGATCGGACGGCGCGACGACCTTCAGACCGGGCACGTGGGCGAACCACGCCTCGAGCGACTGCGAGTGGTGCGCGCCCATGCCGCCGGCCGCACCCTGCTGGGCGCGCACGCACAGCGGCACGCGGAGCTGCCCGCCCGACATGTAGTGCAGCTTCGCCGCGTGGTTGACGAGCTGGTTCATGACCAGCGTGAGGAAGTCGGCGAACATGATCTCCAGCACGGGCCGGTAGCCGGCCGCCGCGGCGCCGACCGCCATGCCCATCACGGTCTCCTCGGAGATCGGCGTGTCGAGCACGCGCCGCTCGCCGAACTCCTCCGCCAACCCCTTGGTGGCCCCGAACGGCCCGCCGGGGACGACGTCCTCGCCGAGCACGAACACCGCCGGGTCGGCGGCCAGCTCGGCACGCAGACCGGCGCGGATGGCGTCGATGTAGCGCAGCGTCGCCATCAGGTTGCGTACACGGTCGTTGCGACCTCGTCACCGGCGGGCTCCGGCTGAGCGAGCGCCCAGGCCGCGGCCGCCTCGACCTCGGCTCGCGCGCCGGCCTCGGCCGCCTCGACCAGGGCCGGGTCGTCGAGCACCCGCACGAGCCGCGCGATCGGATCCTTCGCGCGCCACTCCTGCGCCTCGGAGAGCTCGCGGTACTTGCCCGGGTCGCCCTCGTAGTGGCCACGCAGGCGGTAGGTCAGGCACTCCAGGAATGTCGGCCCGTCGCCAGCGCGGGCGCGACCGGCCGCCGCGGCAACCGACTCGCGGACCGCGAGCACGTCGTTGCCGTCGAGCGTGCGCGCGGGGATCCCGTAGGTCTCGCCGTGCTCGGCGAGCCGCCGCACGGTCGTCTGGTCCTCGAGCGCGCTGAACTCGGCGTAGCCGTTGTTCTCGCACACGAACACGAGTGGCAGTCCCCACAGGCTCGCGAGGTTGAGCGACTCGTGGAACGCTCCCGTCTGCGCCGCACCGTCGCCGAAGAACACGACGGTGACCCGGTCGCGCCCCGCCAGCCGGCATGCCAGCGCGGTGCCGACCGCGAGCGGGATGTTGCCGCCGACGACGCCGGTCGCGGTGACGAAGCCGCAGTCCATCGCCACGAGGTGCATCGAGCCGCCCTTGCCGCGGCAGTAGCCGGCGTCACGGCCGGCCAGCTCGGCGAGCATGCGGCCGAGCTCGGCACCCTTGGCGATCGCGTGCGCGTGGGAGCGGTGACCGCCGACCACGTAGTCGCCGCGGTCGAGCGCGGCGCACGCGCCGACGGCGACGCCCTCCTGCCCGATGCCCAGATGCAGCAGACCCTTCAACGTCCCGCGCGCATACAGCTCGGAGACCTTCTCCTCGAACGCGCGGATCCGCCACATCGAGTCGAGCAGGTCGCGCATCAGCCCCCGCTTCCCCGCAGCGCTGCGGTCGCCGCCTCGTCGATGGTCAGCGTCTCCGGGTCGATCGCGACACCGTAGGTGCCGCGAGCGGCGGCGACGCTGACGTAGCCGCCGATCACGTCGTCGAGCACCGCGGCGGCGTCGCGCTCGTGCGGATCCCCGACCCCGCCGCCGCCGCCCGACACCTTGCCGAGGATCTCGCCCGGCGCGATGAAGTGCATACGGTGCGTCTTGAGCTGCGTCCGTTCGCCGTTCGCGATCACGTACATCTCGGACAGCGGCCCGTCCGCGCCACCGGCCGCGCCGGGTGGGTGCGTGGTGTCGCCGTCGGAGGAGCCGGTGGCGACCGACGCCTCGCTGCCGACGTTCTCGACCTCCCACTCCATGCCCGAGCCGCCGCGCCAGCGACCGGCGCCCGCCATGTCGGTGGCGAACTGGAACTTCACGTGCCGCCACGGGAAGCGGATCTCGACCTCCTCGATGCTGCCGCGCAGGATCGAGCCGAGACCGGAGAAGCCGGCCGCACCCTCGAAGCCGTCGTGGCCGCTGACCGCGCCGGCGCCCCCGTCGGCGTCGGTCGTCGTCTGGACGTAGCGCTCGCCCGTGCGCGGATCGGTGCCCGAGATGTAGTGGCCCCGGCGCCGCCCCCAGGCGGCAATCGCGCGGTCGGGGTCGGCCTGCGAGAGCGCGGCAACCGTCGCTTCGAGCACCTGCGTGCCGACGTTGACCGGCGAGCCGCCGACAGTCGCCGGGTACTGCGCGTTGCAGACGGTGCCGGGCGGCGCGATCACGTCGACGCACGCCATCGAGCCCTCGTTGTGGAACTCGGTCAACGCCGGATCGAAGAACAGGAAGCTGCCCGCGACCGCGCGGCTGTACGTGGAGGCGTAGACGCAGTTGACGAAGCCCTTGCGCTGCGCGTCGCTGCGCGAGAAGTCGAGCGTGAGCTGGTCGCCCTGGACGGTCGCCTCGCAGCGGACCCAGACCTGCTCGTCGAGCACGGTACCGTCGTCGTCGGTCGCCGACTCGCCGTAGTACGTTCCGTCCGGAAGCGCCGCGATCTGCTCGCGCACGACGCGCTCGGTGCGCTCGAGCATCTCGTCGACGCAGTCGAGCACGACGTCCCGGCCGTACTTCTCGACGATCGCGAGCAGCCGCGTCTCGCAGATGTTCAGACCCGCGATCAGGGCCGCGTTGTCGATCCGCACGCCCTCGGGGAAGCGCACGTTGGCCCAGCAGAGCTCGAGCACGTCGGTGCGCTCGACGCCGCGGTCGACGATCCTCGTCGGCGGGATGATGAGCCCCTCAGCGTGGATGTCGTAGCCGTTCGGGAAGTAGCCGCCGGGGAACGAGCCGCCCGTGTCCATCTGGTGGCCGCGCGTGAGCGCCACGAACAGCAGCTCGCCGTCGTGGAAGATCGGCTTGATGAAGCCCCAGTCGGGCAGGTGGTTGCAGTGGCCGCTGTACGGGTCGTTCGTGAGGATCACGTCGCCCGGGTGCAGGTCGTCGCCGAACTTCTCGAGCACCGTCCGAACTGCGAACTTCTGCGACAGGAACATCGAGGTGGGGCCCTCGGGAACGGCGATCGTCCGCGAGCGCGCGTCCCAGATGCCCGCCGCCATGTCGTGCATCTGCGCCAGCAGGTAGCTCTGCGCGGTGCGATCGACGACGTGGCGCATCTCGCGCGCCGTGCTCTGGAACGCGTGCCAGACCGTCGACAGCGTGACCGCGTCGATCCGCCTCACGACCGATCACCCCGCTCGGCACCGGCGGCGACCAGAGGCTCGCCCGCGCGCGTGTTGCGCAGCACGTAGCCACCCGTCCGGTCGGCGGTGCAGGTGAAGCCGGGCGGGACGACCATCGTCGTCCCGGCCTCCTCGACGATCGCGGGCCCGGCGAACGCGGTTGCGGCGGGGAGTCTCGCGCCGTCGTAGACATCGGCATGCACGCGGTCGCCGTCAAACCAGCACGCGCGCGTGCCCTTCAGCGCATCGCCCCCTCCGGCACGCCCGACCGCGGCCAGCGCGCGATCGCGCGGCGCGGTCGCCCGCAGCGAGAGCGTGAGC
The DNA here is from genome assembly GCA_020845695.1 of Thermoleophilia bacterium. The sequence goes on from JADLFG010000079.1 coordinate 125,983, forward strand.
AACTCGACCCCCTTCCACGGCATGCTGAAGGTGAACAGCTCCAGGTGGCGGCTGTGGAAGCGGTCCACCGCGAGCTGGAGGTCGGCGGCGGTCAAGACGCCGCCCGGGATCTCGATCTCGACCTCGGAGAACTGGCCGACGTAGCGGACGTCGGCGGTGCGTGCCAGCACGACCTCGACCTCGCCGAACGCCGCGCGCGCCTCGGCCTCCATCTCGTCGTAGAGCCGCTGCACGGCGGCGAGATCGAGCTCGCTCACCCGCGTGACATGCGTTCGGACGTAGGTTCGGCCGACATCCATCGCGAGCATCCCAAACGCCGAGTAGGTACCGGCGCTGGCGGGAACGAGCACCGTGTCGACGCCGAGCCGCTGGGCAATGAACGGGCCGTGCAACGGACCCATGCCGCCGCCGGCAACGAGCGTGAAGTCGCGCACGTCGTACCCGCGCCGCGTCGAGACCTCGGTGATCTGGTCGGCCATGAACGCGTTGACGGTCGTGAAGATCGCCTGCGCGGCCTCGTCGACCCCCATTCCGAGCGGGCCCGCGACCGTCTCGACTGCCGCCACGGCCCGATCGAGCCGTAGCGCGATCTGGCCGCCAAGGGGCGTGTCAACCGGCAGGTAGCCGAGCAGCAGGTCGGCGTCGGTGACCGTCGGCTCGGTGCCGCCCTTGCCGTAGCAGGCTGGACCGGGTGTCGAGCCGGCCGACCGCGGCCCGACGCGCAGCAGGCCGAGCGAGTCGAGCCACGCGACCGAGCCGCCGCCGGCACCGACCGAGTGGACGTCGACGAGCTTGGTGGCGACGCGCTCCTGCTCGACCCAGGACTCGCGCGTCATCGGAACCTCCCCGGCGGCGATCACGCAGACGTCGAGCGATGTGCCGCCCATGTCGATCGACAGCAGGTCGCGGCATCCGGCCGGGGCGCCCGCCTCGAGCGCCGCCGCAGGCGCGGCGGCCGGGCCGGAGCGAACCATCTGAACGGCGTGGGCGGCGCAGTAGTCGAGCGTGCCGACGAGCCCGTCGGACAGCATCATCAGCAGGCTGCCGCCGAAGCCGGCCTCGGCGAGCCGGCGCGACATGCGCGTCAGGTAACGCTGCACCACGGGGCCGAGGTAAGCAGAGAGCACGGTGGTCGAGAAGCGCTCCCACTCGCGCCACATCGGGAGAATCTCGGCGGACGTGACGATGTAGCACTCGGGGCCGAGTACCTCCCGCGCGAGCTCGGCGGCGCGACGCTCGTGCGCGGGGTTCGCGTACGCGTGCAGGAAGCAGATCGCCACCGCCTCGACGCCGTCGTCCGCGAGCCGCGCCGCGGCGGCGCGAACCTCCTCCTCGACGAGCGGCTGCAGCACGCTGCCGTCGTGCAGCACCCGCTCGGCGACCTCCAGCCGCCGCGCCCGCGGCACTAGTGGCTTGTAGGGGGGCTGGAACACGTCGTACATCGAGGTGCCCACGTTCTTGTGACCGCGGCGGATCTCGAGCACGTCCCGGAAGTTGCGCGTCGTGAGCATGCCGACCTTGGCGCCGCTGCCGTCGATCAGCGCGTTGGTGGCCAGGGTCGTGCCGTGGATGAGCACGTCCACGTCCGCCACCAGCGCCGGCAGGTCGCGCCCGTGGGCCGCCGCCGCCAGCTCGAGCGCGTTCATGAAGCCGACGGACGGGTCGGGGTACGTCGTCGGCGACTTGAACTGCCGGATGCCACCGGACTCGTCCAGCACCATGGCGTCGGTGAAGGTGCCGCCGACGTCGATCGTGATCTTGTACATGAGTCCTCGGTGGTCAGGCCGTGACGGCGGCGGGCTCGCGCAGGTACGGGAGGACCTCGCGGCCGAGCAGCTCGATCTGCTCGAAGAAGCGGTCGAACTTGAAGCGGAAGTCGAAGACGAGGTGCTGGCATCCGGCCGCCTCGAACTTCCGACACGCCTCGACCACGTCCTCGGGGCTGCCGGCGATCAGCATCCCCTCGAGATCCTCCCAGGTCTCGAACTGGCCCGAAGGCGGCCTGATCGCGTACTTCGCCTTGTTCGCCCAGGCGAGCAGGCCGGGCACGTTGACGTCGCGCAGCGCGTCCTCGCGGGTCGCCTCGACGCTCGTCGGCGGGATCACCGCCGCGGTCGGGATCGTCCTCCCGGCGGCCTGGGACAGCTCCCGCATCATGTTGACACGCGCGCGGAAGGTGGCGAGCGTGATGCGCCCGGGCATCCAGCCGTCGCAGTACTCGACAGCCCTGCGCGCGGACGCGGGCGTCGCGCCGCAGTACCAGAACGGCGGCGGGCCGCCGACCGGCTTGGGCTCGATCGTCACGTTCTCGAAGGCGTAGTACTCATCCCGGTAGCAGACGTCGTTCTCGGTCCAGACCCGCCTCAGGATGCGCGCGTTGCTCTCGACGAGGTCCCAGCGCTTGATGCTGGTGTCGATCCCGACCGCGGCGAACTCGTGATCGAACGTGCCGGCGCCGAACCCGCAGATGAAGCGCGCGCCGACGAGCTGCGTCATCGTCGCCACGCTCAGCGCGACCTCGAGCGGGTGCCGGAACGGGATCAGCGAGCCGGTGCCGAGCATGATCCGCTCGGTCACGGCGCCGATCGCCGTCAGCGTAATGAGCGCGTCGTAGAAGTTGCGGTTCGCCTTTTCCATCTCGCCGTGCGGCTCGAAGATCAGGTGATCCCGGACCCACACCGAGTCGAACCCGACCGACTCGGCCAGCTTGGAACCGTCGAGCAGCCGGTCGCGGTCGGCGTACTCGCCGAAGTGGGGTAGCAGCAGGCCGTACTTGGTCGCCATGAAACGTGTCACTCTCCTGGTGCCGCGGCGGGCAACGCTCGCCCGGTCCGCGGCAGGTGTCGGGGTGGACCTGGATAACGTCGGGGGCGCCGGCTTCCCGTTGCCGCCACGCCCATCGGGCCAACGGTGTCCGGCACGGCCCCTAGCTCCCCACCGCGGCGGGCACGGCGGCCGTCGCCATCCGCCCCTCCCCGGGAACGCCGGTCACGACGCCGCCGGCGTAGATCTCCGTGCCGCGCAGCAGCGTCGTCTCGACGGTTACGGCGACTTCGCGCCCGTCGTACGGGGTCCACCCGCACTTCGAGAGGTCCGCCTCGTTCGTGATCGTCTGGCGCGCGTCGGGGTCGACAATCACGATGTCGGCGTCGAGGCCCACCGTGATCGCACCCTTGACGTCGCGCAGGCCGAACACCTCGGCGGGGCGTGCGGCGGTGATCTCGACCGCGCGCTCCAGGGTCAGCTTGCCCTCCTGCACGGCGTCGAGCAACAGCGGTAGCTGCCACTGCACTCCCGGCGTGCCCGTGTGGGCCTGCCACATCTCTTTCCAGCCGACCTCTTTCTCCTCGCGCGTGTGCGGCGCGTGGTCGGAGGAGAGCATGTCGATCGTGCCGTCGTTGAGCCCCTCCCAGACTGCAGCGCGCGCGTCGTCCGGAACCCAGTAGGAGAGCGCGTACGGACCCAGCCGCTCGACGTCCTGCCAGTGCGCCAGAAACAGCGCCCAGTGGTTGACCTCGCACGTCACCTTGACGCCGCGCGCCTTCGCGCGCCTGACCGCGTCGATCGAGCGGCGCGTCTGCATGTGCATCAGGTGAATCGGGCAGTCCGACGCCTCGCTGAGCCGGATCAGGAGGTCGCAGGCGGTGTCCCAGATCACGCCGTCCCGCGCGGCGTATGCCCGCGCGTAGCCCTGCGGCGTGTTGTCCCCGCGGGCGAGGATCTCGCCCTCGATGTAGTCCATCAGCGCCTGGTCGTGCGGGTGGATCATGAAGGGCAGCCCGGTGGGCCGGATCGTGTCCATCATCCGCAGCAGGTCGCCGTGGTCGTGCATGCCGGTACCGGCCGGGTGCGGGTAGGTGCGCCCGGTGTCGACGACCATGAAGACCTTGAACGCGCGGATCCCGCGCTCGGCCATGGCCGCGATCTCGGCCTGGTCGGTCGCCGCGGGGTTGTGGTTGTAGTCGACGACCGACTTGGCCGCGTAGAGCTCGAGCACCTCGTCGAGCAACCGGGCGCTCGAGGTCGGCGGGTTGAGGTTGGGCATGCCGAAGATCGTCGTCACGCCGCCCGCTGCCGCCGCGCGTCCGGTCGTCGTGATGTCCTCCTTGTGCGTGAAGCCCGGCTCCCGCGTGTGCACGTGGGGATCGACCATGCCGGGAAGGACGAGCTTCCCCGTGGCATCGAGCGTGCGGCCGACATCGCCGACCTCCAGCCCGGTCTCCACGACGCCGGCGATCCGGCCGTCGCGTACCAACACATCCGCGCGGCGGCAGCCACCCGGCGTCGCCACCTCGCCCCCCGCGATCCGGAGATCCACGGCCATCAGCTTCCCTCCCTGTACTCGATCGTCTCGCCCGTGCTCACCACGACGCCGCCCCCTCGCACGTGGGTGCGAAACCAGTCGACGATCAGCGGCGTGACCGTCTCCCAGTAGCGGTCGTAGGCGGCGTAGTGCGTCGTGTGCCGCTGCATCACCAGGCAGCGCGGGCCGCGTGCGGCCTCGTAGAGCGCGACCGCATGGTCGGTTGGCGTCGTCGCATCGCCCTCGACGCCGATCACGAGCAGCGGCGTGGTCAGCCGGCGCGCCGCCTCGATCGGCTTGTACGCCAGGATCTCGTCGGCCGCGGCCAGCGAGACGGACGTCGGAATCCGGTCGTCGACATCGGCTTTGATCTTCGTCGTGCGCCGCTCCGCGGTCGGGACCATGATCTCCTCGCGCGGGTGGACTCGCCGTCCCTCGCCGGTCGTGACGCGCCGGCGCCGGTCCTCCTCGAGCGCTGCCAGGAACGCCAGCCAGTCGGACTCCGAGCGCATCCGGTGCAGCCAGTCCTCGCCGTCGGCGACCGGGACCTGGCTGACCGCGGCGCGCACGCGCGGGTCGGCGTCGGCGAGGAGCACCGCGTTACCGCCACCGGTGCCGCCCGTGCCGAACACGCCGATCGCATCACAGTCGACGTCGGCACGCGTCTCGAGGTAGGTGACCGCGTTGACGAGGTCGGCGAGCTGACCGCGGGGGGAGAGCTCGCGTGGACCGCCCGAGTCGCCAAAGCCGCGGTAGTCGATCACCAGCACACCGAAGCCGGCGGCGGTGAGCGCCTCGTGGTAGCGGACGTAGAGGTTCGCGTCCTTGAGCCCGAGCCAGCCCGGCCCCTGGACGATCGCGCGTAGCCTCCCCTGGGCCGAGTCGGGTGTGCGCCAGAGCGCGCTGATGCGCTCGCCCTCGCTGAAGAACTCCACCCGTGCCGTCTGCACCGGAAAAGGATATGGGATACCATTCCGTCTTGTCAACCGGCCGGCGCCGAGATTCCCCCGTTCGGCCGGCCCCGGCGGGGAGCCCTACGCGAGGCAGACGGCGTAGAGCCTGAAGACGATCGGGCTCGAGCTGTCGCTGTCCAGCCAGGTGCGCCAGCCAGTCCCGTCCGCGGACGGGATGCTGTCCGACCACCACCAGCTGCCGTTGCCGGACACCCACTCGAGCCCGCCGCTGACGGCCCGCTGGCCGGAGTCGCAGCTCGTGTCGAAATACCCCTCGGCGCCCGCGGCCAGTGTGACGTTGCGGCTCGTCACGCGGACGAGGCCGGTGGCGCTCGACGCCGGTCCCGGCGTCGCCACCACCTGGGCCAGCGTCTGCTTCTCGAGCTTCTTCGCGTTGTCGGCGGTCAGGGCGCGCTTGGCGAGCGGCACGATCGCCGTCGTCGCGACCGCGACGCCCCCGAGCGAGAGGAAGAGGGCCACGAGCGCGACGACCATCGCGGGGCTCGGTGGCGAAAGCCGGCGGAAGGCGGCCTTCATGGCATGCTCCTTTCACGAGCGGCCAATGCTGTGACGTGATTGTCCGCCCGCCGGCCTCCGGCGACAAGTGCCGCTCCGACTCAGTCGCCGGCGCGCAGCTCGCGCCAGGCGGCACGCGCCTCGTCGACCGAGCCCTCGTCCTCGATCGTGGCGACGTCGCCGGGGTCCTGGTCGAGCACGACCGCCTTCAGCACCCGGCGCATGATCTTGCCGCTGCGGGTTTTCGGGAGCACGCCGACGAAACGGATCTCGCCGATCACGGCCACGGGTCCGAGCTCGTGCCGGACCGTCTGCAGGAGCTCCTCCCGCAGGCGCCCGGACGGCTCGTGGCCGACCTTGAGCACGACGAAGGCCGAGATCACCTCGCCGCGCACGTCGTCGGGGCGACCGGTCACCCCCGCCTCGGCGACGGCGGCGTGCTTGAGGAATGCGGTCTCGACCTCGATCGTGCCGATCCGGTGCGCGGCGATATTGATCACCTCGTCGGCGCGGCCGGCGACCCAGACATAGCCGTCCTCGTCGATGTGGGCGGAGTCGCCGGTGAAGTAGACGGAACGGCCCGGCACCCGCTCCCAGTAGTCGGGCCCGTATCGCTGCGGCTCGCCCCAGAGCTCGGCCGTGAGGCTCGGGAAGGGGCGATCGATCACGAGCATCCCCTTCTCCCCGGGGGCGCACTCGCGCCCGTTGGCGTCCACCACCGTCACCTCGGTCCCCGGTAGCGCGATGCCCGCGGAGCCGGGCTTGATCGGCAGCATCGCGATCCCGTACGGGTTCCCGAGCACGGGCCCGCCGGTCTCGGTCTGCCACCAGTGGTCGATCACGGGGATCCGGTCGCGGAGCACCGCCCGCTGCAGCCATTCCCACGCGGGCGGGTTGAGGACCTCGCCGGCGCAGAAGACACGCTCCAGCGAGGAGAGATCGTGCCCCCGCGCGGGCTCCTCGCCGTGGCGCATGAGCGAGCGCACCGCGGTCGGCGAGGTGAAGATGCCGGTTACGCCGAGCTCCTCGACGAGCCGCCAGAGCAGATCCGGGCCGGGGTGGTCGAGCGCCCCCTCGAAGGCGACGGTCGTGCAGCCGACGAGCAGCGGCGCGTAGAGGATGTAGCTGTGGCCGACGACCCAGCCGATGTCGGAGGTCGACCACCAGACGTCCCTCGGCTCGAGCCCGAAGCACGCGCGCGCCATCGCGTGGATGCCGACGGCGTAGCCGCCGTGGCGCTGCACCGTCAGCTTCGGCTTCGCCGTCGTGCCGGAGGTGGCGAGGATCCAGGCGGGCTCGTTCGCCTCCAGCGCGACGAAGGAGCCGTCGCCGCCCTCGCCGCCGGCGAGGAAGTCTGCCCAGGGGAGCCCGGTCCCGGCCGTCGTGCCGCCCCGGGGCAGCACGACGACGTGCTCGACGCCGCGGCCCCCGAGCCGAAGCGCCTCCTCGACGATGCCCGCAAGCGGTACCTCGGCGCCCCGGCGATACGCGGCGTCAGCGTAGGCGACGAGCTTCGAGCCGGACGCCTCGATGCGATCGGCGAGCGCGCCCGCGCCGAAGCCCGCGAAGACGACCGAGTGGATCGCGCCGATCCGGACCGTCGCGAGCATCAACACGAGCGCCTCGACGCAAACGGGCATCGAGAGCGTGACACGGTCGCCGCGCCCGACCCCGAGCGCCCTCAGCGCCGCCGCGCATCGGCGTACCTCGTGGCGGAGCTGCGCGTAGGTCAGCACCCGCCGCTCGCCGCGCTCGTTCGCGTAGACGACGGCGGCGTGCCCGCCGCGGCCCACCTCGACGTGGCGATCGACGCATTGCCAGCAGAGGTTCGTCTCGGCGCCCGCGAACCAGCGGAAGCTCGGCGGCTCGCTCACGAGCACGGCCTCCCAGGAGCGCAGCCACGGCAGCTCCGACGCCCGCCGCGCCCAGAAGCCCTCGGGGTCAGCCCGCGCCTCCCGCAGCGCGGCGCCGACAAGCGGGTTGACGAGCTCCATCGCGCGTATTCTGACCCGAGCGGGGCGCGCCGTGTACCCTCCACGCATGACACGTTTCTGGCACCCCGTCGCGAACATGCACGCCGTCGAGACGAACGGCGAGCTCATCCTCGACCACGCCGAGGGCGTCCATGTCTGGGACGAGCGGGGCCGGCGCTACGTCGACGCGACCGCGAGTCTCTGGTACTGCAACGTCGGCTACGGCCGGCAGGAGATCGTCGACGCGGTCGCCGCGCAGATGCGCAAGCTGCCCGCCTACTCGGCGTACGACGACCTCGCCACCCGCCCCGCCACCGAGCTCGCCGAGCGGGTCGCGGCGATCGCGCCGATGCCGGACGCGCGCGTCTTCTTCGCGAGCGGCGGCGCCGAGGCGATCGAGACGGCGACGAAGCTCGCCCGCCGCTACTGGAGCCACGTCGGGCAGACGGAGCGCCGGATCGTGATCTCCCGCGAGCGCGCCTACCACGGGATGGCCGCCTACGGGACGAGCCTCGCCGGGGCCGAGGTGTTCAAGGCCGGCCTCGGCACGCTCGTCGCCGATGCCGCCCAGGTGCCGTGGGACTCCGCCGCGGCACTGCGCGAGGCGATCGGACAGCTCGGGCCGGAGCGGGTCGCCGCGTTCGTCTGCGAGCCCGTGATCGGCGCCGGCGGGGCGCTCGCACCGCCGCCCGGCTACCTCGAGGAGGTGCGCCAGATCTGCCGCGACGCCGACGTCTTCTTGATCGCGGACGAGGTGATCTGCGGCTACGGGCGAGTCGGCGACTGGTTCGCATCGAGCCGCTTCGGGCTCGAGCCGGACCTGGTCACGTTCGCGAAGGGGATCACGTCCGGCTACCTGCCCCTCGGCGGGCTGATCGTCGGCGCCCGGATCGCCGAGCCGTTCTGGAGCGGCGAGGTGGGAATGTTCCGCCACGGCTACACCTACTCCGGTCATGCCAGCACGACGGCCGCCGCCCACCCGAATCTCGACATCATCGAGCGGGAAGGCCTGCCAGCGCGCGCCCTCGAGCTCGAGCGGGAGCTGACCGAGGTGCTCGCGCCGCTCGCCGAGCATCCGCTCGTCACCGAGGTACGCTCCGGCGTCGGCGTGATCGCCGCCGTTCAGCCCGATCCCGCGCTCGTCGCGGCCGACCCGACCCTCGCCGACCGCCTGCGGCTCGCGTGCCGCGCGAGCGGCGTCCTGACCAGGACGCTCGTCGGGGGCGGCCTCCAGGTCTCGCCGGCGCTGACGGTCACCCGCGCCGAGCTGGACGAGATCGCGGCCGGAATCGCGGCTGGCCTCGATGCGGTGGCGGCCACGCTGCCGACGACAGCCGCCGCCTCCTAGCCCTCCCGCGGCGCGCGGGAGGCCGGGCTGCGAGAAAGGCGGCCGGATGCGCCATGTCCGGACCAGACGTATACGTCACTCAGACGTAGATGTATGCTCCGGTCGATGAGACGAACGCAGATCTACATCGACGAGGATCTCGATGTCCGGCTCCGTGCTACGGCTGCCGCGGAAGGGCGATCGGCCGCAGCGCTGATTCGCGATGCGGTGCGGCTGTACCTGGCCGGGCAGCGCGCCGGCCCGGCGGCAGGCGATCCCTTTCTCGAGCTGGCGGGGATGTTCGAGGGCGGTCCGCGCGACGCCTCGACCGACCACGATCGGTACCTGCACTCCGGCGACGAGCCCGGCGGTTGACGCGGCTCTTCGTCGACACGGGCGGGTGGATTGCGCTGCTGAAGCGCGACGATCACATGCACGCGCGCGCCGGCCCGTACTACGCGACGCAGGTTGCGGAGGGCAGGCGCTTCCTCACCACGAGCTACGTGATCTGCGAGACGGCCACCAGGCTGCGCTACGACGCGGGGGTCGAGGCAGCAGTCGCGTTTCGCCGGGCGATCGAGCGTGCCGTCGCCGGGCGATCGCTGCGGGTCGCGTGGATCGACGCCCGGCTCGAGCGCGAGGGTTGGGACGTGCTGGAGCGGTACGCCGACATCCCGCTCAGCCTGACGGACGCGACCAGCGCGGCGGTGGCACGCCGAGCCGGGGTCGGTGAGGTCTTCGGGTTCGACCGGCACTTCCGTGCTCTGGGCTTCGACGTCCAGCCGGCGTAGCCCACATCAACGTGATTCCTCGATCCCCGCGCGGGGCAGCCAGGCGAGCCAGCCGGGCAGGTACCAGTTCCAGCGACCGAGCAGCTTCATCGAGGCGGGCACGAGCACCGAGCGGATCAGCGTCGCGTCGAGGAAGAGCGCGACGGCGAGGCCGAAGCCCATCTGCTGGAACGCGGCGAGCTCGCCGAGCGCGAAGCCGCAGAAGACGGCGACCATGATCAGTGCCGCTCCGGTGATCAGGCGAGCGGTCGAGCCGATCCCGAACGCGACCGCTCCCGCGTTGTCGCCGGTCGCGTCGTAGCGCTCGCGGATCCGGGAGAGCAGGAAGACGTGGTAGTCCATCGAGAGCCCGAACAGGACCGAGAAGAGAAAGAGCGGCAGCCACGCCTCGACCGAGTCGACCTGCTGGAATCCGAACAGGCCGGCGAGGTAGCCCTTCTGGAAGACGAGCACGAGCAGCCCGTACGCGGCGCCGACCGAGAGCAGGTTGAGGGCGATCGCCTTCGCCGGCACGACGATCGAGCGGAATGCGACGGTCAAGAGCAGGAAGCTGAACCCGAGCACGAACCCGAACACGATCGGCCGGTAGCGGTCGGTGACGTCGAAGAAGTCGCTGTTCTTCGCGGTCACCCCGCCGACGAGAACGTCGGCGTCGACGCCGGCGAACGCGGCGGGGATCGCCTCCGCCCGCAGCGCCCGCACCGCCTCGACGGCCGCGTCGGCATTCGGGTCGCCCACGAGCGGGAGAGAGACGAGCGTGAGGTCGCCCGCCTCGTTGACCTCGACCGTGGCCGCGCCGAAGGCCGGCTCGTCCGCGAGCGCCGCCTCGAGCCGCCCGATCGCAGCCTCGACCTCGGCCGAGCCCGAGTCGCCGTCGACGACGACCTCGACCGGGGCGATCCGCCCGGCCTCGAACTCGCGCTCGAGCACGTCGAAGGCCTGTCGCGTCGGCAGGTCCTCCGGGAGCGTGCTGACCCCGGCCGCGCCCGTCTCGAGCTGGAAGGCCGGAACCGTCGCCGCGAGCAGCACCCCGGCCGACAGCACCAGGCTGAGCGCGGGGCGGCGCATCACCGCCCGCGCGATCGCCGCCCACAGCCGCCCCTCGGCTCCACCCGAGAGCCGCCGCTGGACGAGCGGCAGGCGGACGGCGTTGACCCGGTCGCCAAGCAGCGCCAAGACCGCGGGGAGCAGGGTCAGGGCGACGATCACGGAGGCGATCCCGACCAGGATCGCCCCGGCCGCGAGGCTGCGCATGACGGTCGTCGGTACGAGCAGCATGCCGAGGAGGGCGAGCACGAAGGTGGCGCCGGAGAAGAGGACGGCGCGGCCCGCGGTCGCGCCCGCAACGCTGATCGCCGCCGCCGTCGCGTCACCCCGCGCGCGCTCCTCGCGGAAGCGGGAGACGATGAAGAGCGAGTAGTCGATCCCGAGCGCGAGGCCCATGCCCACGGCCATGTTCACGACGAAGAAGGAGAGCTGCGTCGCCTGGCCGATCAGCGCGACCGCTCCCAGAGCGACCGCGATCGCGACCAGCGCGAGCAGGGCCGGGACGAGCGCGGCGACGACCGCGCCGAAGACGAGCACGAGGATCACGAGCGCGGCGATGAGGCCGTAGACCTCGCCGGTCTGGAGATCGTGCTTCGACACCTGCTCGAAGTCCTTGCCGACGCTCGCGAGCCCGTTCTGGAGCACGTCGAAGCGCGGATCGACGTCGGCGGCGCGGGTGACGCGAAGGACGGAGCCAACCGCGTCGGCGGCCTCCTCGTAGCCGCCCGCCAGGACGAGCGGCAGTAGCGTCGTGCGGCGGTCTGCGGAGACGAGGGACTCGTCCCGTGTGAGGTAGTAGCTCGTGCCGCCCTGGATGACCTGGGGGCCGAGCGCGCGCAGGTCCTCGCCGAGACCGGAGACGAACTCCACGAACTCGGGCTCGTCGACCGTCAGCGTCTCCGAGCGGACGATCACGACCTCCCGGATCGGCGTCTCGCCGCGCAGGCGCTCCTCCAGCAACCGCTCCGCGCGGATCGACTCGGGCGAGCCGGTGAGGTCGGCGTCGGTCGTGAGCGCGTCGCCGAGGAAGCCGCCGATAAGGGCGAGCGCGCCCGCAGCCGCGGCCGCCCAGGCGGCGACGACCCGCCACGGGTGGCGGCTGCAACGGGCCGCGATGGCGGCGGGCGAGAGCGCCGCGAGCACGACGCCAGCCTATCCGGGCGGGCGGAGCCCCAGGCGCCACCTCGAATACACTCCGCCATCGCGCGCGAGCCCCGCCACGACATCTTGTTCGAGCCGGTGCGGGTCGGACCGAAGACGCTGCGCAACCGCTTCTACCAGGTGCCCCATTGCACCGGCTTCGGGACGACGAAGCCGCTTTCCCAGGCTGCGCACCGGGCGATCAAGGCGGAGGGGGGCTGGGCGGCGGTCTGCACCGAATACGCGCCCGTCTCGGCGGACTCGGACGAGTCGCCGTACGTCTCGGCCCAGCTCCTCGACGACGACGATCTCGCGAACCTCGCGCACCTGACCCGCTCGGCGCACGCGCAGGGCGCCCTGGCCGGGATCGAGCTCACGCACGTCGGCGCCCACGCGGGTGTCCGCGAGTCCCGCTGGGCGCCGCTCGCGCCATCCCAGCTCGCGAGCGACTACCACGCGCTCACGGTCCCGAAAGCGATGGAGCGCTCCGACATCAGGCGCGTCCAGGCCGACTGGGTGGCGGCCGCGCGGCGGGCGCGGGAGGCCGGTTTCGACATCGTCTACGTCTACGGCGCTCACAGCTACCTGCCGATGCAGTTTCTCTCCCCGTTCTACAACCAGCGCACGGACGAGTACGGCGGCCCGTTCGAGAACCGCGCCCGCTTCTGGCTCGAGACGCTCGAGCTCGTGCGCGACGCGGTCGGGGCCGACTGCGCGATCGCGGTGCGCCACCAGCTCGACGGGCTCGGACCCGCCGGCGTCGAGCTGCGCGAGGCGCTCGCGTTCGTCGAGCTCGCCGACCCGCTCGTCGATCTCTGGGACGTGAACATCGGCTCGATCGCCGAGTGGGGTGGCGACTCGGGCCCCTCCCGCTTTTTCGCGGAGGGCTACCAGCTCGAGTGGGCCCGCCACGTCCGCGACCACACGAGCAAGCCGATCGTCGGCGTCGGGCGCTTCACGAGCCCGGATCTGATGGCGGAGACGGTTCGCTCCCGCGCGCTCGACCTGATCGGCGCCGCCCGCCCGTCGATCGCCGATCCGTTCCTGCCCCGGAAGGTCGAGGAGGGCCGCTACGACGAGGTGCGAGAGTGCATCGGCTGCAACGTCTGCATCTCGAAGTCGGAGTCGGGAAACCACATCGGTTGCACGCAGAACGCGACCGCCGGCGAGGAGCACCGCCGCGGCTGGCACCCCGAGCGCTTCGCGCCCGCGGCCCGGCGGGAGCTCGATGCGCTCGTCGTCGGCGCCGGCCCCGCGGGGCTCGAGTGCGCGATCGTGCTCGCGAAGCGCGGACTGCGTCGCGTCCACCTCGTGGAGGCGGAGGACGAGCTCGGGGGCGTGATGCGCTGGCTGTCGCGGCTTCCCGGGCTCGGCGAGTGGGCCCGCGTCGTCAACTGGCGGCGGATCCAGCTCGACCGCCTGCGCAACGCCGAGGTGCTGACGGGCCTGTGCCTGGACGCGCGGGCGGTGCGGGAGTACGGCGCCGAGCTCGTGGTCTGCGCGACCGGGGCGCGCTGGGCGGCGGACGGGCTGAACCCGTTCACGCACCGCCCGATCCCGGGCGCCGACGCTGCCCTGGCGCACGTGCTCACCCCGGAGCAGGTGATGATCGAGGGGAAGCGCCCGGCCGGCGAGCGCACCGTCGTCTACGACACCGAGGGGTACGTCGTCGCCGCCGGGCTCGCCGAGCTCCTGGCCCGCGAAGGCCACGCGGTCGAGCTCGTGACGGCGCTCGAGCAGGTAGCGCCGACCTGCGACGAGACGCTCGAGGGCGCCGGGCTGCGCCGCCGCCTCCACGAGGCCGGAGTCGCGATGCGCCGGGGCGTCACGGTCGACTCGATCGAGCCGGGCCTGCTTCGCTGCACGGACGAGTACGGCCAGTCGCTCGAGCTCGCCGCTGACGCGATCTGCCTCGTCACCCAGCGGCTCTCCAACGAGGAGCTCTACCTCGAGCTCGCCGCCGACCCGGAGGCGCTGCACGCGGAGGGTGTCGAGGCTGTCTACCGCGCCGGCGACTGCGTCGCGCCGCGGCTGGTCGCCGACGCGATCTTCGACGGCCATCGCCTCGCGCGCGAGATCGACTCCGAGAATCCGGCCGTGCCGCTCCCCTACCTGCGCGAACGACTCGCCGCCGGCCCCCCGGGCGCTTGACCGAGCGCCGCCGGCTCGGCCCGGCCGCGAGGGACCGATGTAGGGGCCGGACTCGTCCGGCCCGCAAGCCGCCCCGCGCACCCCGGCGCTCGCATCGCCCAGGGCGGGACACGTCCCCGCCCCGACGGAACCCCGCACGGGCCCCATCTAGCCCTGCACCCGCTCGCGCCTCGCCGTCAGGGCCTGGCTTGCCTTGACGGCAAGCCAAAGCTCCATCCGCTGCTCGGGCTCGTCCGGGTGGCGGCCGGTCTGCTCCCGCAGGCGATCCATCCGGTAGCGGAGCGTGTGGCGGTGGACGGCCAGCCGGTCGGCGGCGTCGCTCCAGCGGCAGCCTGACTCGAGCAGCGCGGTCAGCGACTCGATGAGCCAGGCGTTGGCGGCAGCCGGACCGAGCACCCGGTCGACGAACGCCTCGAGCGCGGCGTCGGGCAGACCGAGCAGGAGCTCGAGCGAGCCGAGCTCGTGGTAGGAGGCGACCCGGGTCGACGTGGCGTCGAGAGCCGCGCGCGCCTCGAGCAGGCTGCGTCCGAGCGAGCGACCGCGGGCGGGCCGGCCGACGCCGACGCGCGAGTCCGGCTCCGCGGCCACGACCGCCCGGGCGAGGCCGAGCACGGACTCCTCGCTGCCCGCCTCGACGAGGAACGCGGCCCGGTCACGGCGGGCGGTCGAGAGGTAGCGCAGCGCGCGCCGGTCGAGCTCGCGGGCGACCGTACCGCGCAGGCGCTCGCCGGTCAGCCCGTTGCGCGGCACCGCGAGCAGGGCGGCGTAGTCGCGCGCCGGCTCGAGGCCGAACGCGGCCATCCGCCGCGCCGTCTCTCGGTCGTCGAGGCGCTCCTGCTCGAGGTCCTCGAGCAGGTCGCCGGCCAGCCGCAGCTCGGCCGCCGAGACCGCATGCCGGCGGGAGAGCTCGAACGCGAGCGCGGTCTGGCCGTGGTGGAGCACGAGCAGGTCGTAGTCGGAGAACCCGCCGCGCTCGCGCTTCGCCCTCAGGGTCGCGATCTCCTCGTCGGCGACGACGGGCAGCTCGAGCGAGCCGTCGAATGCGAGCCGCTTGCCCGCGTGGCGCTCCGCAAGCACCCGCCCGGCGTCGTCGACGAGCGCGAGGCTGCAGCCGAGATGGTTGCAGAGCACCGCCAGCAGGGCGCGCAGCCCGCGTCCGTGGATCACGGCCTGGGCCAGGCGCTCATGCACCTCGAGTGCCTGCGTCACCCGCTCGAGCTGCCTGTTCGCGAGGTGCGAGAAGACGGCCTTCGAGATCGCGATGAACGGCACCTCGTAGGGCACCGCGAGAACCGGAAACCCGAGCCGGTCGGCGGCGCGTACGATCGCGTCCGGCACCTCGTCGTAGCCGAAGCCGGTGCCGAACCCGAGCCCGGCGAGGCCGTGCGCGGCGAGGCGGCGAACGTACGCGCGCTGGCCGGCCGCCGCCCCCGGAATCCCGAGCCCGGTCGTCAGCAGGAGCTCGCCGCCTCCGAGCCACGGCGTCGGGTCCGCGAGCTCGGACGCGTGCAGCCAGCGCACCTCGTTGCCGAGGCCCGGCTCGCCCGCCACGACGCGCAGCTCGAGGGCTGGCATCGCCACGATGTCCTGAACCCTGAGCATCCCGCGCCGGAACATTGTACGTCGTGTCGAAGCCTGCACCGGCGGCGATAGGATGGAGACGGTGGTGGAGCCGAGCTACGAGGGCGCCGGCGTCTCGCTCGGCAAGGCCGAGGCCGTGGTCGAGCGGCTGCGTGCCGCCGTCGAGTCGACCCGGACCGCCGGCGTCGTGGGATCGTTCGGCGCGTTCGCCGGCCTCTACGACCCGGGCGGCGACCGCCTGCTCGCCGCCTCGACCGACGGCCTGGGGACGAAGCTCGTGCTCGCCCGCAAGGCCGGACGGCTGCGCGACGCGGGTGCCTGCCTGGCCGCACACTGCATCAACGACGTGCTTACGACCGGGGCCCGTCCACTCTTCTTCCTCGACTACGTCGCCGCCGCCGAGCTCGACCTCGAGCAGGTGGCGGAGCTCGTCGAGGGGGCGGCCGAGACGTGCCGCCGGGCCGGCTGCGCGATCATCGGCGGCGAGACCGCGGAGATGCCGGGCGTCTACCTGGACGGCGAGCTCGACGTCGCGGGCACGGCCGTCGGCGCGGTCGAGCGCGACCGGCTGATCGACGGCTCGCGCGTCGAGGCGGGCGACGCCGTGCTCGGCCTCCCCTCCTCCGGCCTCCACTGCAACGGCTACACGCTCGTGCGCGGGCTACTCGGGGACGACCCGTTCGACCCCGACCTCTTCCTGGCGCCGACGCGGCTGTACGTCGAGGATGTCGAGCGCCTGCGCGAGCGCTGCGACGTCCGCGCGCTCGCCAACGTGACCGGCGGCGGCATCCCCGGCAACCTCCCGCGCGTCCTGCCCGGGGGACTTTGCGCCGCGATCGACCCGTGGAGCTGGAAGCGACCTGACGTCTTCCGCTGGCTCGACGAGCGCGGCGTCCCCGAGGACGAGCAACGCCGCGTCTTCAATCTCGGCGTCGGATACTGCGCCGTCGTGCCCGCGGCCGACGCACCGGCGAGCGGTCTCGTCGCGATCGGGCGGATCGAGCCCGGGTCCGGCGGCGTCGTCTTCACCGACCGGTGATCGGCGTCCTCGTCTCCGGCTCCGGCACGAACCTGCAGGCCCTGATCGACGCGGGCCTACCGATCGCGGGCGTCGCGAGCAACGTTCCCGGCGCTCACGCGCTCGAGCGGTCCCGGCGGGCCGGGATTCCGGTCGCTGTCTTCGAGCTCGACGCATTCCCCTCGCGCGAGGGACGCGACCTCGCGATGGCCGGCTGGCTCGAGAAGCTGGACGTCCGGATCGTCGTCTGCGCCGGCTACATGCACATCCTCACGCCCGCGTTCCTCGCACGCTTCCCCGGAGCAGTCCTGAACGTCCACCCCTCGCTCCTGCCCGCCTTCCCGGGCACGCATGCCGTCCGCGACGCGCTCGCGGCGGGAGCGAGGGAGACCGGCGTCACCGTCCACCTCGTCGACGAGGGTGTGGACACCGGCCCGGTGCTGGCGCAGGAGCGGGTGGCGGTGCTTCCGGACGACACCGAGGAGACGCTGCTCGAGCGCCTCCACGCCGTCGAGCACCGCCTGTTGCCGCTCGTCGCTCGAAACCTGCTCGGCAACCGTTTACAGTCGCACGCGTGATCACGCGCGCGCTCCTCTCCGTCTGGGACAAGTCCGGCCTCGACGACTTCGCGCGCGGACTGGCCGGGCTCGGAGTCGAGCTGATCGCGAGCGGCGGCACCGCCACGCGGCTCGCCGAGCTCGGGCTCGAGCACGCGCGGGTGGAGGACCTGACCGGCTTCCCGGAGCTGCTCGGCGGGCGCGTGAAGACGCTGCACCCGCGGATCCACGCGGGCATCCTCGCCCGCCGCGAGCTCCAGGAGGACCGCGACGCGCTCGCCGAGCACGGCATCGCCCCGATCGACCTCGTCTGCGTCAACCTCTACCCGTTCGACGAGGTCGCCTGGCGCAAGGACACGCGCGAGGAGGACGCGGTCGAGATGATCGACATCGGCGGCCCGACCCTGCTTCGCGCCGCGGCCAAGAACTTCACGCACGTCGCCCCCGTCTGCTCCCCCGACCAGTACGGGCGCGTGCTCGCCGAGCTACGCGACCGGGGCGAGCTGACCTCGCGGACGCGGCGGGCGCTCGCCGCCGAGACGTTCGCCTACACCGCCGCCTACGAGGCGTCGATCGCCGCCTGGTTCGGCGAGCGCGAGGCGTTCCCGGCCCGCTTCGTCGTCGCGCTCGAGAAGCGCCTCGACCTCCCCTACGGCGAGAACCCTCACCAGCGCGCCGCCTACTACAGCGAGGCTGGCGTGACGAGGCACCTGCTCTCGCGGGTCGAGCAGCTCTCCGGGCGCGAGCTCTCCTTCAACAACCTGAACGACCTCTGGGCGGCCCGGTCGCTGCTCGAAGAGCTGTCGCTGCCGGCGTGCGTGATCGTCAAGCACGCGAACCCGTGCGGCTGCGCCCTCGCCGGCTCGATCGAGGAGGCGTACGAGCGGGCGCTCGCCTGCGACCCCACCTCCGCCTACGGCGGCATCGTGGCGCTCAACCGCCCGGTCGAGGAGGAGCTCGCCGGCCAGCTCGCCGCGCAGTTCGTCGAGGTCCTGATCGCACCCGGCTACACGGAGGGGGCGCTCGCGCTGCTGGCCGCGAAGCCTGCCACCCGGATCCTGCGCAACGGCGAGCAGCGGCTCGCTCCGGCCGGCGAGCGCGACTACCGCCGCGTGGTCGGCGGCTTCCTCGTCCAGGACGCCGACCTCGAGGTTGACGAGCGCGAGACGATGGAGGTGGTGACGGCGTCCCATCCGGACGAGGAGGCGTGGGGCGACCTCCTGCTCGCCTGGCGGGTCGCGAAGCACGTCGCCTCGAACGCGATCGTGCTCGCGAAGGGGCTCGCGACGATCGGGATCGGCGGCGGCCAGACGAGCCGGGTCGACGCGGTCGGGATCGCCCTCGACAAGGCCCGCGCCCACGGCCACGACCCGGCCGGAGCGGCGCTCGCCTCCGACGCCTTCTTCCCGTTCGCGGACGGCGTCGAGCTCGCGCTCGCGGCGGGCGTCAGGGCGATCGTCCAGCCCGGCGGCTCCAAGCGTGACGAGGAGGTCGCCGGCGCGGTCGCCCGGGCCGGGGCCGCGATGGTCTTCACCGGTCGCCGCCACTTCAGGCACTGAAGGGGGGTCCGCGGGGATGCGTCAGGGCAGGCTGGCCAGACGTTCGAGCGTCCGCCGCGCCTCCTCCGCGAGCGCCCGGACGACGTCCCCGGCCGGCAGGATGTCCCGGACGAGCGCGACGTCCTGGCCGGCGTAGGCGGCCATCGCCTCGATCTCCCCGACCATCCCGGCAAGCGGGTCGTCGGGCGCGTAGCGTGCGACCTCGTAGCCCTCGGCAGCCCGTGCGACGACTTCGCCCTCGCCGGGGCGACTCCCGCTCGGCGGGCAGCCCGCCTCCCGCCAGCGCCGCACGGTCGAGTTGACGAGCGCCCTGGACGGCGCGTCCGGCCAGCCGACGTCGAACAGGGTCGAGAGCAGCGTGTCGGTCTCGACCGCGTCGACCAGGCGGCGCTTGTACTCCTCGTGGGTCGGCGCCTCGACCGTCGCGACGAAGCGCGTGCCGACCCAGCCGGCCTGCGCGCCGAGCGCGAGCGCGGCCGCGAGCGTGCGCCCGTCCGCGATCCCGCCGGCCGCGATCACGGGCACCGGCGAGACGGCGTCGACGACCGCCGGCACGAGCGGCAGCGTCGCGACCTCGCCGCGAACGTGACCGCCGGCCTCCCAGCCCTGCGCTACGACGACGTCGACGCCGGCCGCGACCGCACGCCGCGCCTCCTCGGCGCTGCCGGCGACCGAGAGCACGAGCCCGCCCGCCTCGTGCACGGCCGGGACGTAGGGGGCAGGGTCGCCCCAGTGGAACGAGACGAGGCGAACGCCCTCCCCGAGCAGGATCGCGAGCCGCTCGTGCTGCGGCCACTCGAGCACGAGGTTGACGGCGAACGGGCGCCCGGTCAGGGCGCGCGTCTCGCGGATCGTCTCCGAGAGCCCGGCCGGCGAGAGCCAGCTTCCCTGGAACTGCCCGAGCCCGCCCGCGTTCGAGACGGCAGCCGCGAGCGCCGCCCCGCGGGAGATCGGCGCGAGCACAACCGGCAGCTCGATCCCGAGCGTGGCGCAGAGTGGCGTGCTCAGGCTCAAGCGCCTGGGCCGGCGGTCGTGTCAGCGAGCTCACCCAGGCTGCGCTCCGGGTGGCGACCGTGGGCGAGGCCGACCAGGTAGGTCGCGAGCGGAGCGTTCTGGCGCTCGCCGCTCCCGTGCGCAGCCGCCCGCGCGAGCTCGAGCAACGCGTCGACGTCGGCCGGCGTGAGGCCGTAGGCGGCCGGGTCGTCGCCGACGCGGGCCGCGAGATCGGCCCGTGCCCGCTCGAGCCATTCGTGCATGCGACCAGCGTAGCCGCCACGCCGCCGAAGCCGCCCGCTCTCTGAGCAATATTGCTCAGAGAGCGGGCGCGGAGCGAGCATAATGTCCGGAGGTGCGGGTACGTGTGCGCGCGTGTTCCTATATCCGATATCACGTCGGTCAACGAGACGGAGGCAGCGTATGAGAGAGGAACTGACGGCGGCGATCGCTGACATCCGGGAGGACGACGCCCTCGAGCTGGCGCGGCGGATGCTCGACGGAGGCGGCAACCCGCGCGAGATCCTCGAGGCCTGCCGCGAGGGCATGTCGGAGGTCGGCAAGCGCTACGAGGACAAGGACTACTTCCTGCCCGAGCTGATCGTCGCCGGCGACATGCTCAAGTCGATCGCCGAGCTCGTCAAGCCGCTGCTCCAGGGCGACGGCGCCGCCGCGAGCACGCTCGGCACGATCGTGATCGGTACGGTCGAAGGAGACATCCACGACGTCGGCAAGGACATCGTCGCGTTCATGCTCGACTCGAACAACTTCGAGGTGATCGATCTCGGCGTTGACGTCCCGGCTTCGAAGTTCATCGAGGAGATCGAGACGCGCAACCCTGAAATCGTTGCCATGAGCGGCTTCCTGACGCTCGCGTTCGACCAGATGCGCGAGACCGTAGCCGCGATCGACGAAGCCGGGCTGCGCGACCGGGTCAAGATCATGATCGGCGGTGCCCCGATGGACGACACGGTCACGAAGTACATCGGTGCGGATGCCTACGGCCCGGACGCGTCGGCGGCCGTGACCCTGGCGAAGAGCTGGGTGGAAGGGAGCTAGCCATGACCGAGATGGCAGACGTCGCAACGAAGACGGCGGAGGACCTCTACCAGGAGCGGGTGCAGCGGATTCTCGACTGCGTCGCGCTCAAAGAGCCCGACCGGGTGCCGATCTTCGGCCCCTACGAGCTGTTCCCGTACCAGTTCGCCGGCGTGACGTTCAAGGACGCCATGAACGACTTCGCGCTGGCCCGGCAGGCCTGCCACACGTTCCTGGACGAGTTCCAGCCGGACGCGGACTTCGGGCCGATCCTCGCCTACCCGGCGAAGGCGATGTCGATGCTGGACGTCAAGTGGTTTCGCTGGCCCGGCAACGGTCTCGACGACAACACGATGTACCAGTTCGTCGAGGGCGAGTACATGACGGCCGACGAGTACGACGAGTTCCTCTACGACCCGTCGCACTTCATGGTCTCGAAGTGGCTGCCGCGCTCCTTCGGCGCGCTCGAGGGGCTCGCCGGCTGGCCGCCCGCCCGCCTGATGATGTGGTTCGGCTGGACCGGCCTGTTGGCCGGGATGGCCTCCCCGGACGTGCAGAAGGCGCTGCGCAACGCGCTCGACGCCGGCGAGGAGCTCGGCCGCTGGTTCGGCTCGCTCGGGCAGTACGCCGGCGAGATCAAGGCGAAGGGCTTTCCGCAGGCCTACGCGGCCTTCTCGTGGGCGCCCTTCGACATCGTCGGCGACACGCTGCGGGGCACGCGCGGGATCCTCTCAGACATCGTGCGCCGCCCCGACAAGGTGGTCGCCGCGTCGGACAAGGCGGTCCAGCTCTGCGTCGAGTACGCGTCCGGGGCGGCCGGTGCCGACCTCCCGCTCTGCTGGATCTGGCTGCACAAGGGCTCGGAGGGCTTCCTCTCGGACGCCCAGTTCCGGAAGTTCTACTGGCCGTCGTTGCTCGAGGCGATCGAGGGGATGGTCGAGAAGGGCGTGATCCCGATCGTCTACTGCGAGGGCGACGACACCTCGCGACTGCCGTACTTCGCCCAGGTGCCGGAGAAGAGCGTCATCTTCCACATGGCCGTGATGGACATGAAGCGGGCGAAGGAGGTGCTCGGCGACATCGCCGCCATCTCCGGCAACGTCCCCAACCGGCTGCTCCTGACGGGCACGCCCGACGACGTCCGCGACTACTGCAAGTGGCTGATCGATACCTGCGGGGAGGGCGGCGGCTACATGATGGACACCTCGGCGCTGCTCGACGAGGCCAAGGTGGAGAACGTCCGCGCCATGTTCGACGTCACCCGCGAGTACGGCCAGTACCGTTGAGCGCGCTTCGCCCGGGAGGCCCGGCCGGGCCTCCCGGGCCCGCATCGAGATGACGACGTTCCAGGTCGACTTCCAGCCGATCGGCCGCCGAGGCCCCTGCCGTCCGGACGAGTCTCTGCTCGAGCTCACGCGCGAGCTTGGCGTCGACCTGATCAGCCTCTGCGGCGGGCACGGGCTCTGCGCCCGCTGCCGCGTCCAGATCGTCGACGGCGAGGTCAGCCCGCCGACGGACGCCGACGAGGAGCACCTGAGCGAGCGCGAGCTCGCCGACGGCTTCCGCCTCGCCTGCGGCTGCTACCCGCGCAGCGACTGCACGGTCGGCGTACCGCCGGAGTCGCTCTCGACCGCGATGCGCTCGCAGATCGAGAGTCGCGAGGCCGAGGTCGCGCTCGCCCCGCTCGTCGTCGCGCTCGAGCTGACGCTCCCGCGGCCGTCGCTCGAGCATCCGCTCGCCGACGCGGACAGCCTGCTCGCCGCCGCCTCGGCGGCGGGGCACCCGGAGCTCGAGGCGGTCGACCTGGCCGTCCTGACCCGCCTCTCGGGCGACCTGCGGGCGTGGGACTGGAGCCTGACCGCGCTCGCCCGCGGCCGCGAGGTGATCGCGGCGTTGCCGCCCGGCTCGCGGGCGGTCGGGCTCGCGGTCGACTTCGGCACGACCGGCGTCGCCGGCTACCTGCTCGACCTGGGCAGCGGCGAGGTGCTCGCGAGCAGAGGCACGATGAACCCGCAGATCGCCTACGGCGAGGACATCGTCAGCCGGATCACGTACGCCCGCAAGTCGCCGGAGCAGCGCGCGCGGCTCAGGGAGGTCGCGGTCGCGGGGCTGAACCGGCTGGCCGCTGAGCTCTGCGCGGAGGCCGGTCTCGCCTCGACGGCCGTGGCCGAGGCGGTCGTCGTCGGCAACACGGCCATGCACCACCTCCTCACCGGCCTGCCGACCGAGCAGCTCGCGCTCGCGCCGTTCGTGCCGGCCACCAGCGGCTCGCTCGAGGTGAGGGCGCGGGATCTCGGCCTCGAGCTCGCCCCGGGGGCCTACCTCTGTCTGTTGCCGAACATCGCCGGCTTCATCGGCGGCGACCACGTCGCGATGCTGCTCGCCACCGCGGGCGAGTGGCGCGGGCGGTGCGCGATCGCGCTCGACATCGGCACGAACACCGAGATCTCGCTGGCGCTACCCGACGGGGCGCTGCGCTCGCTCTCCTGCGCTTCCGGGCCGGCGTTCGAGGGCTACCACATCAAGGACGGGACTCGGGCGACGGTCGGAGCGATCGAGCGGGTTCAGATCACGGCCGACACGGTTCGCTACCAGACGATCGGCGGCGCCGAGCCGGGCGGGATCTGCGGATCGGGAATCCTCGACGCGATCGGCCAGCTCCACCTCGCGGGGGTCCTGAGCCCGAACGGGCGAATCCAGCTTGGCACCCACCCGCGCGTCCGCGAGACCGACGAGACACGCGAGTTCGTGCTCGTCCCGGAGGCAGAACGCGGGGGGCGCAAGGCGATCTCGGTGACCCAGGAGGACGTCCGCGAGATCCTGCTCGCCAAGGCGGCGATTCAGACCGGAATCGAGGTCCTGCTGGCCGAGAGCGGCATCGAGGCCGGGGAGCTCGACACGATCGTGATCGCCGGCGCCTTCGGCAGCTACATCGACGTCGAGAACGCGATCGCGATCGGGCTCTTCCCGCCGCTTCCGCTCGAGCGCTTCCGCCAGGTCGGCAACGCCGCCGGACTCGGCGCGAAGCTCGCGCTCGCGTCCGCGGCTGTCCGGGCGGAGGCGCGGGACCTGCTCGACCGGGTCGACTACCTGGAGCTCGCGAGCTATCCCGGCTTTTCCCGCCTCTTCGGCCAGAACTGCCGGCTCGCGGCCGTCGCGGAGCCGGCGCGGTGACGGTGCGGCGCGACTTCGAGCTCGCGTTCGACGAGTCGTACTTCGTCCGGCTCCACGGCGAGGGATTCTCCCGCCTGGCAGCGCAGCCAGCCCGCCGGGCCCGCCTCGCCTCCGTGCTCGCCGAGGCGAGCGAGGTGATGGAGCCGGCCGCGTGCTACGACGCGATTCCGATCGAGAAGGTACTCCACGGCCAGTTACGCCTCGCGGGCGGCACCCGGATCGGCGGCGGGCCGGTGGTCGAGGTGGTGGGCGGCGCCGAGGTGCTCTATGTCGCCATCTGCACGGTCGGGCGAGCGCTCGACGAGCGGGTGCGCCGGCACCGCGAAGCGGGCCGCCGCTTCGAGATGCTGATCCTCGACGAGCTGGGCTCGTGGGGGGTCGACCAGGTCCGCCAGCAGCTCTACGAGGGCCTCGGCTGCGAGCTAGCGGAGCGCGGCTGGCGCACGAGCAGCCCCCTCTCCCCCGGCGAGGGGGTCTGGTCGATCCGCGAGCAGCGGACGATCTTCGGGCTGCTCGAACCGGACGAGATCGGCGTCCGCCTCCTACCCTCGTACGTCATCGACCCGGTCAAGTCGCTGACGGTCGTCTTCGGCGCCGGGGCGAGCCCGATGGGGGTCGAGGGCATGACCAACTGCGACTTCTGCTCGATCCAGGACCGCTGCCGCTACGCGGGCGCCCGCGTCGCGCACTAGCCCGGGCCCGCGCGCACGAGCAGCGCGTGGAGCGCGACCGCGAGCGCGTAGAGGCTCGCGAACACGGCCCCGAGCGCGGCGTAGCCGCCGAGGTGGAGCGCGAGCCCGCCGAGGCCGCTCCCGGCCAGGTAGCCCAGTTGGGTGGCTGAGGCCCGGATCCCCATCGCGGTCACGGCACGGCCGGGAGCCGCCTCGAGGCCGAGCGCGCTGCCGACAATCGTCCTACCCGAGTTCAGTAACACGAAGACGGTGAGCAGCCCCACGGTTGGCCAGAGGCCTGGCCTGACCGCGCCGATCGCCGCCGCGGTAGCCGCCGCGCCGAGCGCGAGCGGGGCGAGCAGGCGCCGTGGCGCGCGGCGCAGACCGCGCCGCGCGAGCCAGCTTCCCGGCAGGTAGGCGAGGAACATGACGCCGAGCGCCCCGCCGGTCGTGCCCAGCGGGGTGTCGTAGCTCTCGACAAGGAGCGCGCCGGAGTAGACGAGCCAGCCCGTCCAGGCCGAGAAGCAGAGCACCTCCCCGGCGGCCCAGCCCGCGATCGCCCGGTCGCGCACGAGCAGCGCCAGATCGGCGCGCAGGCTCGTCCGCGGCACCGGGACGGCGGGCAGCGTCGCGACGAGGGCGAACGCGACGAGCGCGGCCGCGATCGGCAGCGCCACCCACGTCAGCCGCCAGCTCACGGCGCCGACGAGCCCGACCACCGGCATACCGACGAGCCAGGCGAGAGCCTGACCGGAGAACGTGACCGAGAGCGCATCCGCCCGCCGCTCGGGTGCGATCCAGGCGATCGCGCCGGCGACGGCGCCCGCGAGCAGAACGGCCAGCGCTCCGCCCAAGAGCGCCTGGGCGGCGGCGAGCACCGCGAACGTCGGCGCGACCGCGCTGAGCCCGCAGGCGAGAACGAGCAACGCCAGGCCGGCGAGGAGCAGCCGGCGCAGGCCCAACCTGCCCGCAAGCGCGCCCGCCGCGAGCGCCGTCACGGCGGCCACCGCCCCAGAGACCGATCGGAGCTGACCGGCGGTGGCCGTCGAGACGTCGAAGTCCCGCGCGACCTCGACGAGGATCGGCGAGAGGACGAGCGTCGCCGACTGATTGGCGAACAGAGTCAGGGAGAGCGTCGCCGCCGGTCGGAGCACCCGCGCACTGTACGGCCGGCCGCCGGCGTAGCGGGTCGAGCCGCCGCCGCCGAGCCCCCCGTCGTATGCTCCCTGACATGGCCGATCCGCTCGCCCGCTTCCGCCTCGACGGCCGCGTCGCGCTCGTCTGCGGCGGCACCGGCGGGATCGGGCTCCCGATTGCCCAGGCGCTCGCCGCGGCCGGCGCGAGCGTCGCGGTGGTCGGGCGCGACGGGGGCCGAACGCGAGCGGCGGCCGCCCGGGTCGGCCCGGAGGCGCTCGCGATCGCGGCCGACGTGATCCGGCGCGAGGAGGCCGACCGGGCGATCGCCGAGACTGTCGCGCGCTTCGGACGCCTCGACGTGCTCGTGAACGGCGTCGGCGGCGGCGGCACCGGGATCCTCGCTCCCGCCGAGGAGTACCCGGAGGAGAAATGGCGCTGGATCATGGAGCTCAACCTGACCTCGACCCTGTGGACGTCGGCCGCGGCGGCGCGGCAGATGATCGAGCGGGGCGCCGGCGGCGCGATCCTCAACGTGTCCTCGGTACGCGGCCAGCTCGCTCTGCGTGCCGGCTACTCCTCCTACGTGGCCGCCAAGGGCGCGCTCAACATGCTCACGAGGCAGCACGCGACCGAGTGGGCGCCGCACCGGATCCGGGTGAATGCGATCTCCCCCACCTTCGTCCGCACGGCCCAGGTCGCCGACATGCTCGCCAACCGCGACTTCTACGAGGGACTCGTGGCGCGGATCCCGCTCGGGCGGATCGCCGAGCCGGACGACCTGGTCGGCGCCGCCCTGTTTCTCTGCTCGGACGCCTCCGCGTTCGTCACCGGCCAGATCCTGACCCTCGACGGCGGGCTGACCGCCTGCCAGTGACCGGCGCGAGCCACCACTCGCTGCGAATATCCTTGCGCGCGGCATGAAGGTCGGGGTTCCGAAGGAGACGGCTGCCGGCGAGCGCCGGGTGGCCCTCACCCCCGACGCCCCGGCGAGGCTCGCGGGGGCCGGAATCGAGCTCCTGGTCGAGGCCGGCGCCGGCGTACCGGCCGGGTTCCTCGATCCCGCCTTCGCCGACGCGGGAGCGCGGCTCGTGCCCGACGCGGCGGCGCTGTACGCGGAGGCCGACCTGGTCGCGAAGGTCCAGCGCCCCGCCGACAGCGAGGTTGCGCTGCTCCGACGCGGCCAGACGCTCGTCTGCCTGCTCCAGCCGCTCGTCAACACCGAGCTCGTGGCGGCGATCGCGGCCCGCGGCGCGGTCGCGTTCTCGATGGACGCGATCCCGCGGATCACCCGCGCCCAGACGATGGACGCGCTCTCCTCGCAGGCGACCGTGACTGGCTACAAAGCGGTGCTGCTCGCGGCCGGAGCGCTGCCGAAGTTCTTCCCGATGCTGACGACCGCGGCCGGCACGATCCCGCCCGCGAGGGTGCTCGTGCTCGGCGCCGGGGTCGCGGGCCTGCAGGCGATCGCGACGGCCCGGCGGCTGGGTGCGGTCGTCTCAGCGTTCGACACGCGCCCGGTCGTCAGGGAGCAGGTGGAGAGCCTCGGCGCGACGTTCCTCGAGCTCGAGGTGTCGGGCGAGCAGACGGCCGGCGGCTACGCGACCGAGCTCTCGGAGGAGCAGCACCGGCTCGAGCAGGAGTTGATCGCCGAGCACGTCGCCGCCTCGGACGCCGTGATCACTACCGCGGCGATCCCCGGCAAGCGCGCCCCGCTCCTGATCACCGAGGCGGCCGTGCGCTCGATGCGGGCCGGCTCGGTGATCGTCGATCTCGCCGCCGAGACCGGCGGCAACTGCGAGCTGACGAGCCCGGGCGAGACGGTGGTGCGCGAGCACGTCACCATCGTCGGGACAGCGAACCTCCCGAGCACGATGCCGCAGCACGCGAGCCAGATGTACTCGCGCAACGTGCAGACGCTGCTCCTGCACCTCGTCAAGGACGGGCAGCTCGTGCTCGACTTAGACGACGAGATCACCCGCGAGACGTGCGTCGCCCGCGACGGGCGCCCGACGAAGGAGTCCGCATGAGCGTGACTCTGATCGCGTCGCTGACCATCTTCGCCGTGTCGGTCTTCCTCGGCATCGAGCTGATCTCGCGCGTGCCGACGCTCCTGCACACGCCGCTCATGTCCGGCACGAACGCGATCCACGGGATCGTCCTGATCGGCGCGATGATCATCCTCGGGCACACCGACTCGACCCTCGAGCGCGCGCTCGCCTTCGTCGGCGTCGTCTTCGGGACGATCAACATCGTCGGCGGCTTCCTCGTCACCGACCGCATGCTCGACATGTTCAAGCGCAAGCCGCGCGCGCCCGGCGAAGAGGGGCCCGAGTGACCTTGCCGCTCGCGCTCTCCCAGAACGTCGTCAACCTCGTCTACGTGGTCGCCGCGATCGGCCTGATCCTCGGGATCAAGGGGCTCGCACACCCCGCCACCGCGCGCCGCGGCAACTTCCTCGCCGCCGCCGGCATGGCGCTGGCGGTCGCGTTCACGTTCGCCGCCCCGGGAATGGGCAACTACTGGCTCGTGGTGCTCGGGATCGGGATCGGCACGGTCATCGGCGTCGTCTCCGCGCGCATGGTGAAGATGACCGCGATGCCGCAGATGGTGGCGCTGTTCAACGGCGTCGGCGGCGGCGCGGCGGCGCTGATCGCGGCCGCGGAGTTCCACGCGCTGGCGCCGCTCTCCGGCGCGGTTCCGGGCGACACGCTCGCGGCGAGCATGTTCTCGGCCCTGATCGGCTCGATCAGCTTCTCCGGGAGCATGGTCGCGTTCGCGAAGCTCCAGGAGCTCCTGAGCGGACGTCCCTTCACCTTCCCCGGCCAGAACGTGTTCAACGCGGGTGTCTTCGCGGCCGCGCTCGTGTTCGCGATCGTCGCCTCGGCCACCGAGGCCGGCGTCTGGATGGTGCTGCTACTCGTCGTCGCGCTCGCGTTCGGCGTCCTGCTCGTGCTCCCGATCGGCGGCGCCGACATGCCGGTCGTGATCTCGTTCCTGAACGCGTTCACCGGCCT
This sequence comes from Thermoleophilia bacterium, assembly GCA_020845695.1. Next base: position 154,926 of record JADLFG010000079.1, read on the forward strand.
CGCCGCTGCGTCGGCCGGCTTCGTGCTCGACAACAACGCCCTCATCATCGGCGGCACCCTCGTCGGCGCGTCGGGCACCCTGCTCACGCTGATGATGGGGAAGGCGATGAACCGCTCGGTCACCAACGTGCTGTTCGGAGCGTTCGGGGCCGTACCCACGGCCACCGCCGCGGTCGCGTCGGCCGACGGGCGGACGGTCCGGGAGGTGACACCCGACGACCTGGCGGTCATGCTCGCCTACGCGAAGCAGGTGATGATCGTGCCCGGGTACGGGCTCGCGGTCGCCCAGGCCCAGCACTCCGTCCGGGAGCTCGCCGACCTCCTCGAGGGTCGCGGGGTCTCGGTCCGCTACGCGATCCACCCGGTGGCGGGCCGAATGCCCGGCCACATGAACGTGCTGCTTGCCGAGGCGGACGTGCCCTACCCGCAGCTCCTCGACATGGAGGAGGCGAACCCCCAGTTCCCCCGCACCGACGTCGCGCTCGTGATCGGCGCCAACGACGTCACCAACCCGGCGGCGCGCTCGAACCCGGAGAGCCCGCTCTACGGAATGCCGATCCTCGACGTCGACCGCGCGCAGAACGTGGTCGTGATGAAGCGCTCGATGGCGAGCGGCTTCGCCGGCGTCGACAACGAGCTCTACTTCGACCCGCGCACGGCGATGCTGTTCGGTGACGCCAAAGCTTCGCTCGAGAAGCTGATCGCCGCCACGAAGTCCGTCTAGCCTGCCCACCCGCGTGGCAGCGCCCGCTCGGGAGCGCCGCACAGGGAAGCGGCCGCGGTGGCCGGGAGGATCGTGGTCGGAGTATCCGCGAGCCGGGGAGCGACGGTGAGACCGCGGCCGCCACGGCGGCCTCGCCAGCCTTCATACTGCCGGTTGTGACGCGCTTTCCGTGCAGCCCGCGCCTCGTCGCGCTCGCGCTCACGGCCCTGGCGCTGGCCGCCGCCGCCTGCGGCGGCGAGGAGGTGGCCGGCGACACGGCTCCCGCCACGACGGCCGAGACGACGGGGACGACGGAGGCCCCACCGCCGACCGAGACGGGGCCGGTCGAGACCGGCACGAGCGAGCCGGAGCCGCCGGTCGAGGCGATGACCGTCGCGATCTACCTCCTGCGCGGGGAGCACGTCGGCGTCGCACACCGCACCGTCGAGCAGCAGGAGACGGTCGGGACGGCCGCGCTCGAGGAGCTGCTCCGGGGCCCGACCACCGAGGAGGCGGCGGCTGGACTCGGCACGTCGATCCCGGCGGGCACGGCGCTGAACGGGCTCACGATCGAGGGCGGCGTGGCCACGGTCGACCTCTCGGGCGGATTCGATGACGGCGGCGGCTCGCTCTCGATGTTCACCCGCCTCGCCCAGATCGTCCACACGCTGACACAGTTCCCGACCGTCGACGGCGTTCTCTTCGAGCTCGACGGCGTGCCCGTCGAGACGTTCTCCTCGGAGGGGATCGTGCTCGACGGCCCGCAGACGCGGGAGGAGTACGAAGATCAGGCCCCGGCGACGCTCGTCGAGACCCCCGCCGTCGGCGACACGGTCACGAGCCCGCTCCGGCTCAGCGGCACGTCGAACGTCTTCGAGGCGACCTCGAACTACGAGCTGCTCGACGCTGCCGGAAACGTGCTCGCCGAAGGCTTCGTCACCGCGAGCTGCGGCACGGGCTGCCGCGGCACCTTCGACGTCGAGGTCCCCTTCGCGGACACCGGCGAGGCGAACGGGACGCTGCTCGTGTTCGAGCTCTCCGCCGAGGACGGCTCCCGCGTGAACGTCGTCGAGATCCCGCTCGCGTTCGCCCCCACCCCCTGCTGCTAACGCTCGGGCGGCGCGGCGGGCGCTCAGGCGTACGCGGGCCCGGCCACGCAGACGTTGCGCATCGCGCCGATCCCCTCGAGCTCGGTCTCGACCACGTTCCCCGGCGCGAGGAACCGCGGCGGCTCGTGACCGAGGCCGACGCCGGACGGCGTGCCGGTGAAGATGAGGTCGCCAGGCTCGAGCGTGCAGATACGCGACACCCAGGCGAGCAGGGTCGGGATGGGGAAGATCAGATCGCCGGTGCGGCTCGACTGCACGACCTCGCCGTCGACCCGGCACGCGAGCCCGATGTCGTCTCGGTCGGGGAGCTCGTCGGGGGTCACGAGCACGGGGCCGAGGGGCGCGTAGGTGTCGAACGACTTCCCCATCGTGAACTGCTTGAGCGCACGGAGCTGCTCCTCGCGGTCGGAGACGTCCTGCCCGCCCGTGATCCCGGCGACGTGCGACCACGCGTCCGCCTCGGCGATCCGCTTGCCGCGGCGGCCGACGACCACGACGACCTCGACCTCCCAGTCGACCTGGGTGCGGCCTCCGGGGATGACGATGTCGTCGGTGGGACCAGCGAGCGCGCTCGGGAGCTTCGTGAACACAACCGGCTCGGTCGGGATCTCGAGTCCGGTCTCCTCGGCGTGGCCCCGGTAGTTGAGCCCGATCGCGAGGATCTTCGACGGACGCGGGACGGGCGGCCCGAGCACCGCGCCGTCGAGCGAGGGGGCGTCGTCGGGAACCGGCAGCTCGCCGACGTCCGCGAGCCTCGGGATCAGCGCCATCGGGTCGGCGGGCAGGCGGCCGCCGCTCGCCCGCTCGACGTCGACGAGCCGGCCGTCGACGACGAGCTGGGCCCTGCCGAAGAGATTCGCGATTCGCATGGACGAACCCTAACGCAGCCGGCACGGCTGCGTCCCGGCAACGCACCTACCCGGACGTGCCGAGGTAGGCGACCTGGACGGCCGGATCGGCCCGGATCTCGCTGGGCGTTCCCTGCGCGATCACCCGACCCTGGTCGAGCACGTAGATCCGGTCGCAGATCGTCGTGATGAAGTGCAGGTCGTGGTCGATCACCAGCACCCCCGCGCCGATCGCCCGCGCCGTCGCCCGGACGTGATCGATCATCGCCGCCGACTCCGCCTCCCCGAGCCCCGAGGTCGGCTCGTCGAGCAAGAGGAACGCCGGCGCGGCGGCGGCGGCACGTGCGAGCTCGAGCTTGCGAGCGGCACCGTAGTCGAGCTCCCGCGCCCGTCGCTCGCGCTGGTCCCAGAGGCCCGCGGCGGCCAGCAGCTCGTCGGGATCCGGTCTGGCGCGGCCGGCGCGGTGCCTGCGCGCGACCAGGGCCGCGACCGCCACGTTCTCGCGGACCGAGAGGGCCGGGAACAGCCGCAGGTTCTGGAACGTGCGTGAGAGCCCGGCCCGCCCGATCACGTGTGGCTGCTGCCCGGTCAGCGACCGTCCGTCGAGCGCGAAGCTCCCACCGGTCGGAGCGACGATCCCGGTGACCACGTTCACGAGCGTCGTCTTGCCGGCGCCGTTCGGGCCGATCAGGCCGACGATCTCGTCCGCCCCGACCTCGATCGAGCTGCCGCCGAGCGCTCGGAAGCCCCCGAACAGCACGGTCAGGTCTCGCACCTCGAGCCGCGCGGTCACGGCGGGTGGCGTGGGCGCCGGCCGCTGCGCGCGCTCCGGCCGCGGCCCGCGACGCGAAAGCCGCCGGAGCGGGGCGTCCAGCTCCCAGTCGCCGAGCAGGCCGTCGGGCCGGAGGATCATGAACAGGAGCATCGCGCCACCGAGGAAGATGTCCGAGAGCCCCTCCTGGAGCAGCCAGTCCAGGCCGGGCACCGAGACGTCGTCGGCGGCGAGCTGCCGCGTCAGCTCGTTGCCCACGGTGATCACGACGACGCCGAGCAGCGCCCCGGTGACCCCGTTGCGCCCACCCACGATCAGCATCACGAGCGTCAGCAGCGTGTAGCTGAAGAAGAAGAACTCCGGCGTCATCGAGCCGAGCACATGCGCCCTCAACGAGGCGCCGACCGCGATCACGACGACGCTCAGGAGCAGCGCCGCGAGCTGGGGGTAGGACGGGTTGACCCCCAGGGCCCGGGCGGCCAGATCGTCCTCGCGGGCCGCCTGCGCGAGCCGCCCGGTCTCGGTCTCGCGAAAGAGGCGTGCGATCAGGATCGCCGCGAGCAGGATCACGTAGATCCAGGTCCGGTCCTCCAGCGAGTTCCCGGGCCCGAACGTGAGCCCCGCGCGGCCGTTCGTCAGGTCGGCGTAGTTGCGAGCGACCTCGTGCACCACGAACAGGAGCGCGAGCGTGATCATGGTCGCGGCGATCGCGCCGGACTTGGCGCCGGAGCGGATCAGTCCCAGGCCGACGACGAGGCCGAGCGCGAGCGTGACGACCACGGCGACCACGACCGCGGGGGCGACGCCGAGCTGCACGTCCGTGAGTCCGAACGGGGCGTCGGGTACGGATCGCTCCTTGAACCTGGGCGCGATCGCGAGCAGGGCGAACGCGTAGCCGGCCACCGCCGCGAAGCCCATGTGGCCGAAGGAGAGGATGCCCGTGTTGCCGATGAAGATCTGCAGCCCGACGACCAGGATCGCGTTGACGAGCATCTGGGTGACGAGCGTGTCGCGGGCAGCACCCCCGCCCGCCGCGTACAGGAGCCCGCCGCCGACGAGCAGCCCGAACACGGCGAGCGCGCCCGCGCTCGGCAGGAGCACACGCCCGGCGAGGTTCCCGCGCACCGCCCCCGCTCCCGCTAGACGCGCTCCGCCCGGCGCACGGTCACGAACCCCTGGGGGCGGACGATGAAGAACAGCGCGATCAGCAGGAACACGGCCCCCTCGGTGAGACCCGCGAGGTCACCGGGGAGCCAGGCCCGCAGGTAGACCTCCGCGAGGCCGAGCGCGAACCCGCCGAGGACGGCGCCGGTCAGGCTGCCGAGCCCGCCGATGATCGCCGCGATCACGCCTTTGAGCAGCGGCACGAGCCCGGCCTCCGGCTCGGCCTCGCCGGTGCGCATGAGCCAGAACACGGCGGCGACGCCCGCGAGCAGCCCGGCCAGCGCGAACGCGCTGCGGATGACGCGGTTCGAGCGCACGCCCATCAGCCTGGCCGCGTCGAAGTCCTCCGCGGCCGCCCGGATCGCGATCCCGAACAGCGTCTTGCGCAGGATCGAGACGGTCAGGACGAGGGTGGCGACCGTGAACCCGATCGTGATCAGGTCGACCACCTCGAACGAGACGCCGCCGACGCCGACGGTGTTGAACACCCAGCCCGGCTTCTCGAAGTTCTTCCCCTTGGCCGAGACCGCCATGACGAAGATCGCCACCACCACGAAGTGCACGCCGAATGAGGTCAGAAGCATGGTGAAGTCGCTCGACCCGCGCACCCAGCGGAAGGCGACGAACTCGATCGCGACCGAGACCAGGATCGCGGCCACGATCACCGCCGGCACGATCAGCCACCAGTTGCCGCCGACCGCCAGGAAGATGCCGTAGGCGACGTAAGCGGGCACCGTGATCGTCTCGCCGTGGGCGAAGTTGACGAGGTGCATGACGCCGAAGATGAGCGCGAGCCCCAGCGCCAGCAGGGCGTAGATGCCGCCCCGCCCGAGGCCGTCGACGAGCTGCTGGAGGAACTCGGTCATGCCCCCGCGCCCCGCTCCTCCGGACTCGCGCCGACGTACGCCGCGAACAGGTCGGGGCGGCCGAGCAGCTCCGCGCCCGCTCCCTCGGCCACGATCGTCCCGGTGCGCAGGACGTACGCGCGGTCGGCAGCCTCGAGCAGCCGCCGGGCGTTCTGCTCGACGACGAGCAGCGTGCGCCCCTCCTCGCGCAGCCGGCCGATCAGCTCGAAGACGACGTCGACGAGGACCGGCGCGAGCCCGAGCGTGGGCTCGTCCATCAGGATCAGCCTGGGGTTGCTCATCAGCGCGCGAGCGATCGCCAGTTGCTGCGCTTCGCCGCCGGACAGGTAGCCGGCCTGGGCGCGCCACTTCTCGCCCAGGACGGGAAACAGCTCGACGACCTCGGAGAGCCGCTCCCGCCGCTCCGCCCCCGTGGCGGTGATCCCCGCCACGAGCAGATTCTCCTCCACCGTCAGGTCGGCGAACAGACGGCGGCGCTCCGGCACGAGCGCCACCCCGCTGCGGAGCATCCGGTCCGGGGGAGCCCCGGTCACGTCGCTCCCCTCGAGCTCGACGCGCCCCCCGGCCGGATCGAGCAGGCCGGCGACGGTCGAGAGCAGCGTCGTCTTGCCGGCCCCGTTGGGGCCGATGAGGCCTACGACCTCACCGGCCCCGACCCGGAGCGACACCTCCCGGACGGCCGTGATCGACCCGTAGCGCGCGCTCAGTCTCTCGACGGCCAGCACGGGCGGGGGTGGCTAGTCGAACGTCGCCGCCAGCTGGATCTCGCCACCGACGATCTGGTGCACGTAGACGGGCTTCTCGGGCGAGCCCTCGGTGCCGGCGTACGTCACGCTGCCGGTGATCACGGGCACCGACTGCGCCTGCTTCAGCGCCTCGGCGATCGCGAGCGGATCGAGCGAGCCCGCGCGCGCGTACGCATCGGCGGCCAGGATCACGGCGTCGCCGGCGAGCGCCCCGAACGAGACCGTCTCGAGCGGCCGGCCGTTCGCCTCCTCGAACCGGTCGAGGAACGCCTTCATCGCGCTGCCCTCGCCGGGGAAGCCGTGGGTCGTGTAGTAGACCCCGTCGGAGGCGACCGGGTCGTCGATGATCCGCGTGGCGTCGAAGGCGTCCGCGCCGATCACGGCCATGTCCTCCGGCACCTGGATGCCGGCGCCCTCGATCTGCCCGATCAACGTCGCAACCCCGGGCATGATCATCGCGGTGTAGAGCACGTCCGGCGTCTCCGGCAGGTTGGCGAGCTCGTTCACCTGCGTCGAGAAGTCCGTGTCGGCGAGATCGTACGTGTAGTCGGCCAGCACCGAGCCGCCGGCCCCGGAGAACGCATCGGCGAAGACCTCGGTCGTGTACCCGAAGTAGGGGCCGGGGAACGTGAACGTGACCGCGGTCTCGTACCCCTGCTCCCGGGCGAACTCGGCCGCCACCTGGGCCTGCTTCGTGTCGTCGAAGGCGACGATGAAGGACAGGCTTTCGAGATCGGGCAGGGTCGGCTCGGTCGAGGCCACGAACAGCACGGGCACCGTGCCCGCCGTGACCTGGAGCAGCGGCGCGCCGAAGTCCGCGAAAGGCGGACCGAGGATCACCTGGGCGCCGGCATCGAGCAGCTCCTGGGCGGCCCGCTGCGTCACCTCGGGGTCGCCCTGGATGTCCTTCACGATCACCTCGACAGGTGTTCCGTTGACGCCGCCGGCGCAGTTGATGAGCTCGGCCATGAACGCCGCGGCCTCGCTTCCGGGCACGTCGGCGAAACCACCCACCTCGGAGAAGTCAGCCGCGTAGCCGATCACGAGCGGATCCCCGGATGGTGCCTCGCAGCTCGCCAGGTCGGCCCCCAGCGCGGCTTCGAGATCGAATCCAGCCGCGGGCTCGGGCTCGGTCTCTTCGGCCGGCTCGGTCGTCTCCGGCGCGGGCTCGGTCGTCTCCGGCGCCGGCTCCGTCGTCTCCGGCGGGGCGGGCTCGGTCGTCTCCGCCGGCTCCGGCGCCGCAGCGTCGTCGCCGCCGCAGGCCGCAAGGCCCAACCCGAGTGCCAGGGCCAGGATCAATGCCAGTGCCATCCGTCGTGCCATCTCGTTCGTCACCTCCGCTACGTCGATATCGCGCACGTCGCTGCCCTGCGCACCCTACGCTGCCGCCGACGCGCGTGCAACGTCGCCGCGCCTGGTCGTCCTTGAGACCGGGGCTCCGTCTGCCTCATACTTGGCGTCTCGCCCGCTGCCGCGGGCGCCCGACCAGCGATGCAGGGGGACGACGATCTCGGATGACAGCCACAATCGATGAGCTCCGCGCCGCCGGCGTCACGCGCGTGCGCGTCCACTACGGCGACCTGCTCGGGTCGACCCGGGCCAAGGTGATTCCGCTCGACCTGCTCGAGGATGCGGCAACGGACGGCGTCAACTTCTGCGTCTCGGTCTTCGCGGTCGACCACCAGGGCGTCATGCCCGACGACACGGGCCTGCGCGACGAGGTGCTCCTGCGCGACATGCAGGTGCGCGCCGACCTCTCGACGCTGCGGCTCCTGCCCTGGGAGGCGAGCACGGCGATCTGTCTCGCCGACTGCTGGTTCGACGGCGAGCCGCTAGCCGCCTCGCCGCGCGGAATCCTGAAGCGGGCGGTCGCGAGCGCCGGGGAGCGCGGCTACCGGGTCGCCTGCGGGCACGAGCTCGAGTTCTTCCTGCTCCGTCGCGGTCCCGGCGGCGAGCTCGAGCGCTACGCGCCGGCGCCCGGGCTCGTCTACCGGATGGATCCGCGCGTCGACGCGGGCGGGGTCGTCCGTCAGATGGAGGACGCGGTGCGCGAGCTCGGGCTCCCGTTCGTGTGCGTGAACCAGGAGTACGACCCGTCGCAGTGGGAGATCAATTGCCGCTATGACGACGCGCTCAAGGCAGCCGACGACGCCCATTTGCTGAAGCTCGCGATCAAGGAGATCGCGGCGATGAACGGCTGGATCGCGACGTTCATGGGCGTCCCCTTCGACGGCGGCGGGACGTCGGGCTACCACCTGCACGTCTCCCTCTGGGACGACGCGAGCGGGCAGAACCTGTTCGACGACCCGGCCGGGCTGCAGGGGCTCTCCGATCTCGCCCGCTGGTTCATCGGCGGGCAGCTCGCCCACGCCCGCGGGATCACCGCGGTGATGGCGCCGACCGTGAACGCGTACAAGCGCTTCATCTCGCAGGCGCTCGCGCCCTACTGGATCGACTGGGGCGAGGACAACCGCACCACCTACATCCGGCTGCCCGGCGAGCGCGGTCGCGGCGCCCGCGTCGAGCTTCGCTGCGGCGACGGCACCGCCAGCTCCTACCTGGCCGCCGCCGCCGCGCTCCACGCCGGACTCGACGGGATCGACCGCGAGCTCGACCCGGGCCCACCGAGCGTAGGCGTCTACGAGCCGCCGGTCGAGCGGGAGCTGATGCCCTTCTCGCTCTCCGACTCCCTCGATGCGCTCGAGGCGGACACGACCATCCGCGCCGCCCTCGGCGAGCAGTTCATGAAGGCGTTCGTGACGCTGAAGCGCAACGAGGCGCGTCGCTTCTCGCTCGCCGTCACCGACTGGGAGCTGCGCGAGTACCTGGACGCGCTCTGAGTCGCGCCCGGCGGCCTACGGCTCGTACTCGAACGTCTCCTCGGGGCCGAAGACGCGCTCCTTCAGCCAGCGCCGCGTCTCGGGGCCGGTGGCCGGGTTGTAGAGGATCCCGAGCACGAGCCCGGCCAGGAGGAGCGTGTTGCGGCCCTTGCGGGTGGCGGACGGCTGCGCCGCCTTCCGGACATGCGTCCCCGCCCCGCGCAGCTCGGAGATCACGGCCTTCAGCTCGTCCTGGAGGTCCGAGTCCGTCGCGAGCCTCCCGGCCAGCGCGCGGGCGGAGCGCTCGTCCGCGAACAGCTCGTCGTACATGTGCCGGGCCGACTCGTAGGCCGCCTTCACGTGCTTCTGGAACTCGTCGTCCTTCGCCAGCCGCTCCACGACCGGCTTCGCGGTCGCGACCGCGCTCCTGACCTTCGTGCCATCGGGCATCTCGCGTCCTTTCGTCGTTCCGCGACCGATTGTAGCCGCCCGCGGGCGAGGCTCAGCCCGGCAGGGCCGCGGCGACGACGTCGCCGATCGTGTCGGCGAGGACGAAGCGCATGCGCTCGCGGACGTCCTTCGGGACCTCCTCGAGGTCCGGCTCGTTCTCCCGCGGCAGCACGACCGTCCCGATCCCGGCCCGCTCGGCCGCGAGCACTTTCTCCTTGACGCCGCCGATCGGGAGCACCTGCCCGGTGAGCGTGAGCTCGCCCGTCAGCGCGACGTCCTCGGCGACCAGCCGGCCGGTGACGAGCGAGGCGAGCGCGGTCGCGATCGTGATACCCGCGGAGGGGCCGTCCTTGGGCACCGCCCCCGCCGGCACGTGGATGTGCAGGTCGTGCTCGGCAAACCAGCCGGGATCGTCGAGGCCGAGCTCGGAGGCGTGGGTGCGCACCCAGGAGAGGGCCGCCTGGGCCGACTCGCGCATCACGTCCCCGAGCTGGCCGGTGATCGTCAGCGCGCCCTTGCCCGGCATCGCGGTCGCCTCGACGAAGAGGACGTCCCCGCCCGCCGCGGTGACGGCGAGCCCGGTGGCGACTCCGGGCGCCGCGGTTCGCCGCCTGACCTCGTCGGGGAAGCGCCTGGGCCCGAGCCAGATGCGGACGCGCTTCTCGTCGATCCGGGCCCGCTTCAGCTTGCCCGCCGCGACCTGGGCGGCGACCTTGCGGCAGAGCGCGGCGAGCTGCCGCTCGAGCGCGCGGACGCCCGCCTCGCGGGTGTAGGCACGGACCACGAGGCGCAGGGCGCGGTCGGTGAACGTGGCCTGCCCGGGCGCGAGCCCGTTCGCCTCGAGCTGCTTGGGGATCAGGTAGCGGCGGGCGATCGCGACCTTCTCGTCCTCCGTGTAGCCGGAGAGCCGGATCACCTCCATGCGGTCGCGCAGCGGCGCGGGGATCGGCTCGAGCTGGTTCGCGGTGCAGATGAAGAGCACGCGGGAGAGGTCGAACGGCAGGTCGAGGTAGTGGTCGCGAAACGACGAGTGCTGCTCTGGATCGAGCACCTCGAGCATCGCGCTCGCCGGGTCGCCGCGCCAGTCGGAGGCGAGCTTGTCGATCTCGTCGATCATGAACACGGGGTTTCGCGACTCGGCGTCGCGCAGGGCCCGGATGATCGTCCCGGGCAGCGCGCCGATATAGGTGCGCCGGTGGCCGCGCACCTCGGCCTCGTCACGCACCCCGCCGACCGAGATCCGAACGAACTTGCGCCCGAGCGTGCGCGCGATCGACTGCCCGAGCGAGGTTTTGCCGACCCCCGGGGGGCCGACGAAGCAGAGAATCGGGCCCGTCAGGTCGCGCTTCAGCTTCGAGACGGCGAGGTACTCGACAATCCGCTCCTTCACCTGTTCGAGGTCGTAGTGGTCCTCGTCGAGCACGCGCCGGGCCCGGCGCAGGTCGAGGTCGTCGTCGGTGGTCGCGTTCCAGGGCAGCGAGAGAATCCACTCGAGGTAGGTGCGGATGACGCCGTGCTCGGCCGAGGCGGAGGGGAGCTTCCCGAGCCGGTCGAGCTCGCGACGGGCCTGGCGGTCTGCGGCTTCCGGCAGCCCCGCTTCCTCGACGCGGCGGCGCAGCTCGGCCAGCTCGGCCTGCTCCGCGTCACCCTCGCCGAGCTCCTCCTGGATCGCCTTCAGCTGCTGGCGCAGGTAGTACTCGCGCTGGGACTTCTCCATCTCCGACTGGACCTGCGACTGGATCTTCGCGCCCAGCTCAAACGACTCGAGCTCGCGGCTCAGGATCGCGGTCAGGCGCCGCAGCCGCTCCTCGACGTTCGCCTCCTCGAGCAGCGCCTGCTTCTCCTCCGTCTTCAGGCGCATCGTCGCGGCGATCAGGTAGGTGAGCGCGCTCGCGCCCTCGACGTTCGCGGTCGCCAGCTCGAGCTCGGCGGGCAGGTAGGGGGCGAGGTCGATGATGCGCGAGAAGAGGCCCTGGACGTTCTTGGAGAGCGCTTCGACCTCCTTCGTCTCCGGGACGACGTCTGGCACCTCCTCGAACTCGCCGAGCAGGTAGGGCTCCTCGGCCACCCAGCGGACGAGTCGCACGCGGCGCACGCCCTGCACGAGCACGCGCAGCGTCCCGTCGGGGATCCGGAGCATCCGGTGGATCACGGCGGCGGTACCGATCGTGTGCACGTCGGCGGCGCCGGGCGCCTCCACCTCGGATGCCTTCGAAGCGACGAGCACGACCAGCCGGTTACCGGCGACGGCCTCGTCGACGAGGCGGATCGAGCGCTCCTGCCCGATCGCCAGCGGGCTCATCGACTCCGGGAAGACGACGGTGTCGCGGAGCGGCAGAACGGGGAGGGTCGGCGGGATCTCGAGCTCCGCCGCGCCCTCCTGCTCGAGGACGCCGGCGTCGCTCATGATCTGCGCACGACCCTGATCGGGACCGCGGCCGGCCGCTCGGGCTCGCGGCGCAGCGGCAGCGTGACGACGAGCAGCCCCCGATCGAACGCCGCCTCGGCGTCGGCGGCCTGCGCCTCCTCCCCGATCGGGACGTGCCGCTCGAACGGACCGTGGTCGAGCTCGATCTGGTGGTAGACGACCCGCTCGGCCGCCTGCCGGCGACGGACGCCCGTGATCGAGAGAACGCCGTCGGCGACGCTCAGCTCGACGTCGGCGGGGTCGACGCCGGCGAGATCGCAGACGACGGTGACGGCGGGCGGATCGTCCGTTCGGTAGACGTCGACGGCGGGACGGAACGCCCGGCGGGCGCCGGCGAGGCGCCGGCCCTGCCAGAGCTCGGAGAACAGCTCCTCCATCTCGCTGCGCAGCCGGTCGAGGTCGTGAAACGACACCGGCTCATCGTAGCGCCAGCCGGGCGGCCTACAATCGCGCCGTGGGCACGATCGTGAGGCGCGTCTCGCTCGCGCTCGGCGCGCTCCTCTACCTGTGGTTCGCGGCCGTCCGCTCGGCCGGCGCGGTGCGGGCGCGCAAGGCGGCGCGGAGGGCCGCTCGTGCGGCTCGAGCCTGAGCTCGTCGAGGGCGACATCGCCCGGCTCGACGTGGGCGCGATCGCGAACGCCGCGAACGACCACCTGTGGATGGGCTCGGGCGTGGCCGGCGCGATCAAGCGTGCGGGCGGCGAGGAGATCGAGCGGGAGGCGGTCACGCTCGGCCCGATCCCGCCCGGCAGCGCGGTCGCGACCGGCGCCGGGCGCCTGCCGGCGCGGTACGTGATCCATGCCGCCGTCATGGGACAGGATCTGCGCACCTCCGCGGAGCTCGTCCGGAGCGCAACCGAGAGCTGCCTCCTGCTCGCGGACGAGCTCGGGCTGGCCTCGCTCGCGCTACCCGCGTTCGGCACCGGCGTCGGCGGCTTCCCGCTCGACGAGTGCGCGCGGATCATGGTCGCCGCCGTTCGCGACTTCGACGGCCGGTCGCTCGAGCGGGTCGTCCTCTGCGTCTTCGGCCCCGAGGCCGAGCGGGCCTTCCAGGCCGCGCTCGCGCCCGGGTAGGGAGCGAGGGGAGGGGCGCCGGCGCTCACCCGATGCTGGCGTACACTCAGGCCATGGCGTCGCGTGAGTACGAGGTGCTGCTGATCCCGGAGGACGAGGGCGGCTACAGCGTGACCGTTCCTGCGCTACCCGGCTGCGTCAGTCAGGGCGAGACCCGTGAGGAAGCCCTGGAGATGATCCGGGAGGCGATCGAGCTCTACCTGGAATCGCTCGAAGCGCACGGCGATCCCGTCCCCGGCCCGGTCGAGATCGAGCGCGTCACCGTCTCGAGGTGACACAACGGCTGCCGGCGGTCACGCCGCGCCAGGCGGTTCGAGCGCTGGAGCGATGCGGCTGGCGGCTCGATCGAGTCAGGGGAAGCCACCACGTCTTCCGTCACCCCGAGCATCGGCATCGGGTGGTCGTGCCTATCCACGCAGGCGACCTGGCCCGGGGGACGCTCACGGCGATCATCGAAGCGTCGGGCGTGGCCCGCGAGGAGTTCCTGAGGCTGCTCTGACGACACGGGCAGCGCGGGGCCCGCGCAGATCGAGAGCGAGGCCCGCCTCGCCCCTACGGCCCTAGACTGCCGGCATGGCGGCGGGGCCGCTCAGGGGGCTGATCTGCGCCGGCGGCGAGGCGACGCGCCTGGGCGAGCTGACGCGCGTCGCGAACAAGCACCTGCTGCCGGTCGGCCGCTGGCCGATGATCTACTACCCGCTCCAGCTCCTCCAGCTCGCGGGCGTCAGGGAGGTGCTGATCGTGACCGGCCAGGGCCACGCCGGCCAGCTGATCGACCTGCTCGGGGACGGCAGGCTCGACGGGCGCGGCGGCGGCGAGCCGCTCTTCGACCTCGATCTGACCTACAAGGTGCAGACCCGGCCGGGCGGGATCGCCCAGGTGGTCGGCATGGCCGAGGGCTTCGCGGCGGGCGGGCGGATCGTCGTCTGCCTCGGCGACAACATCTTCGAGTACGCCGAGGTCTCGGCGATCCGGGAGTTCGCCGGAGGCGACGCGGGCGCGCTGATCTTCGTCAAGGAGGTTCCCGACCCCGAGCGCTTCGGCGTCGTCGTCTACGGCGAGGACGGGCGGGTCGCCGACCTGGTCGAGAAGGCCGGAGTCGTCGACACCCGCTACCCGGCGCCGCCGACGAGCGACGCGGTCGTCGGCCTCTACTGCTACGACGCAACGGTCTTCGACGTGATCCGCGGCCTCGAGCCGTCGAGCCGCGGCGAGCTCGAGATCTCCGACGTCAACCGCGCCTACGCCGCCAGCGGCCGCCTGGCCGCCCGCCGCACGAGCGGCTGGTGGCACGACGCCGGCACGCACGAGGCGATCGCCGAGATCGGCGCGCTCGTCGAGCGGACCGGCGCGAACAAGGTCGCGTGATCGAGGGTCTCCTGCTGCTGCCGCTCGTGCGGCACGAGGACGGTCGCGGCTGGTTCTGCGAGCTTCGCCGCGACAGTCTGCTGCCGCGCCGGACTGTGCAGACGAACCTCTCCTTCTCGCGGCGCGGCGTCATCCGCGGCCTGCACTTCCACGAGCGTGGCCAGGACGACCTGTTCGCGTGCCTCGCCGGGATGGCCCGGGTGGTCGTGCTCGACCGTGCGAGCGGCGAGGCGTGCTCGGTCGACATCGGCGACGAGAACCCCGTCGCCGTCTACGTGCCCGGGCGCCACGCGCACGGGTTCGAGGCGCTGACGGACTGCCTGTTCGCCTACCACGTGACCGAGGAGTACGACCCCTCCGATCCCGACGAGCACACGCTCCCGTGGGACGACCCGCGGGTCAGGGACCTGTGGAGCACGACCGCACCGATCCTCTCAGAGCGCGATTCCCGCGCGTCCTGATCACGGGGGCGGGCGGGCAGCTCGGCGCCGCTCTCGCCGAGGCGTTTCCCTGGGCGGAGGCGCTCGACCGGGGCGCTCTCGACGTCACACGGCCCCTGCCGCCGGGCGTCGGGCCGGTCGATCTCGTCCTCCACTGCGCGGCCTGGACGGACGTGGACGGCGCCGAGAGCGATCCCGCGGGCGCGCACGCCGTCAACGTGGTCGGCACGCGGCGGATCGTTGCGCTGGGCGCCCCCGTGGTCTACTTCTCGAGCGACTACGTGTTCGACGGGGCGAAGGGCAGCCCGTACATCGAGTCCGACCCGACCGGTCCGCTCTCCGTGTACGGGCGCACGAAGCTCGACGGCGAGCGGGAGGTGCGAGCGGGCTGGGTCGTGCGCACGTCCTGGCTGTTCGGCTGGACGGGCCGCAACTTCGTCCGCACGATGCTCGCGCTCGGCGGCGAGCGGGAGACGGTGCGCGTCGTCGACGACCAGCGGGGCTCGCCCACCTTCACCGGCCACCTCGCCGCCGCGACGCGCGAGCTGGTCTCGCTCCCGCACGGCCTCTACCACGTCGCGGCGGGCGGCGACTGCACCTGGGCCGGCTTCGCCGAGGCGATCTTCGAACAGGCCGGCCTCCCCTGCCGGGTCGAGCGGATCTCGAGCGCCGAGCTCGGTCGCCCGGCGCCCCGCCCCGCCCGCTCGGTGCTGCGCAGCGAGCGGCCCGGCACGCCACGGCTACCGCCCTGGCGGGAAGGGCTCGCTGCCTGCCTGGCGCGGCTCCCCGCCCGGTAGCATCCCCGACCGTGCGGGTACTCGTCACCGGCGGGCTCGGCTTCATCGGCAGCCACTTCGTGCGCCGGCTCGTCGCCGGCGGAGACGAGGTGGTCGTGCTCGACCGGCTCACCTACGCCGGCAACCCGGCGAACCTCGAGGGCGTCCCGCACGAGCTCCACGTCGGCGACATCGCGAACGCCGGGGATGTGGAGCGGGCGGCGGCGGACTGCGAGGCGATCGTCAACTTCGCCGCCGAGACGCACGTCGACCGCTCGCTGCTCGGCGCGGCGGAGTTCATCCACACCGACGTGCACGGCAGCTACGTGCTGCTCGAGCACGCGCGAGCGGCCGGCAGCAGGCTCGTGCAGGTCTCGACCGACGAGGTCTACGGCGACGTGCCGGCCGGCGCCTCCTCCGCCGAGTCCGACCCGCTGCGGCCCTCGAGCCCGTACGCGGCCGCCAAGGCGGGCGGCGACCTGCTCGTGCTCGCCCACGTGCGCACGTTCGGGGTCGACGCCGTGATCACCCGCGGCTCGAACACGTACGGGCCGAACCAGTACCCCGAGAAGCTGGTCCCCCTCTTCGTCACGAACGCGCTCGACGGCCAGCCCCTGCCGCTCTACGGCGACGGCCGTCAGACCCGCGACTGGCTCCACGTCGAGGACCACTGCGCCGCGATCGAGCTCGTCCTGCGCCGGGGCGAGGCGGGGAGCGTCTACAACGTGGGCGGGAGCCGCGAGCTCCCGAACGTGGAGGTGGCCGAGCGGATCCTCGCGCTGACAGGCGCGCCCCGGGAGCTCCTGCGCCACGTCGAGGACCGCCCCGGCCACGACCGGCGCTACTCGCTCGACTCCTCCCGGCTCGCGGCTCTGGGCTGGCAGCCGCGGTGGACGTTCGAGGACGGGCTCGCGCGAACGGTGGAGTGGTACCGCGGCAGGCGCGACTGGTGGGAGCCGCTGCGCTCCGGCGAGCACTTCCGCGCCTACGCCGAGCGCCAGTACGGCCGGCGCCTCGGGCAGGGATAGCGCCACCCTCCGGCGAACCACGGCTCACGAATCCCTAACGAGCTTGCGCTACCCTCGATCCGAGGTACGGGCCGATCCGCCTCGCCATGCGCCGCCTGCTGATACTCGCCGCTGTTCTCGCCGCCGCCGTGGCTGTCCCGGGCCCAGCCGCCGGCACGACGTTCGTCTTCACGGGCCAGGGCTGGGGGCACGGGGTCGGGCTGGCCCAGTACGGGGCGCTCGGCTTCGCCGAGCACGGCTGGACGCACGAGCAGATCCTCGCCCACTACTACCCGGGCACGGAGCTCGCCCGGACCGGGAAGGCGCGGATCCGCGTGCTGCTCGCCTCGGGCAGGCAGTCGCTCGAGCTCGGCTCCGAGGCCCCGTTCCGGGTCACCGACGCGAACGGAACGCTCGAGCTGCCCGCGGGGACGTACACGATCGGCGCGGGATTGACGCTCGCGACCGGCGGGCAGGCCCGCCAGCTCGTCTCGCCGGTCCGTTTCTCGCCAGGCCCGAGACCGCTCCGGCTCGGCCGGCCGTACGGAGGCGCGATCGTCGTCACGGTCGCGGACGGCGGCCTGATGGCGGTCAACGACGTCGGTCTCGAGAAGTACGTGCGCGGCGTGATCGCCCGCGAGATGCCAGCCGAGTGGCACGCGGAGGCGCTCGCGGCGCAGGCGATCGCCGCCCGCACGTACGCGCTCGCAAGCCGCGAGCAGGACGGCGCGTTCGACGTCTACGCCGACACGCGCAGCCAGGTCTACGGGGGCATCGAGGCCGAGCATCCGCGCACGAACGCGGCGGTCGCCGCGACGCGACGCACGGTGGTGCGCTACCAGGGGAAGATCGCGTGGACTTTCTTCTCGGCCAGCTCCGGCGGGCGCACAGCCGCGATCGAGGACGCCTGGGCGGGCTCGGAGCCGGTCCCCTACCTCGTGGCGGTCGAGGATCCCTACGACGCGGAGACGTCGCCGTTCCACACGTGGGGGCCGGTCGGCTTCACCGAGAGCGAGCTGCGCGCGAAGCTCGGCTCGAAGCTGCCCGACGGCCTGACCGGGCTCGCCGTCGAGCTGAACGCATCCGGTAGGGTCGCGTCGGTGATCGCGACCGGCGCGGGCGGCACGACCGAGATTCCCGGCTCGACGATGCGCACCGCGCTCGGGCTGCGCTCGACGTGGTTCGCGATCGAGGCGCAGGGAGCGCTGAGCGCGTCGGCGCAGCGGGTGGTCTTCGGGCAGAAGGTGAAGCTCACCGCCAACCTCGGCAACACCGCGAGGGCGGTCGTGGAGGCGCGGCCGGCCGGGGAAGCCTGGTCGGCCCTGCGCGACGTCGACGCGACGGCGCACGGGAGGATCGCGGTCACGGTGAAGCCCGCGGTGACGACCGTCTACCGGCTGCGCCTCGCGTCGGGGAGAGGCGAGCCCGTCACGGTCCGGGTCGAGCCGCGCGTCACGCTGAGCGCCGGCCGGCGGGCGTTCACGGGCTCGGTCGAGCCCGCGGTGGGCGGCGCGATCGTGACGATCCAAGAGCGCGGTGCCGATGCATGGCGCGACGTCGCCGCGGGTGAGGTGGGGACCGACGGCCGGTTTGCCGTGCGGGTCCGGCCCGGGCCGGGCACCTACCGCGCCCGCGTCGCCGCAACGGCCGGTCTCGCCGCCGGTACGAGCGCTGCGGAGACCGTGGGCCCAGCGTGAAGCTGGCCGGCCTCGCCGCCTTCGTCGCGACTCTGACGCTCGCGGCACCGGCGCTCGCCACGCCGGGCCGGGTCGCGGTGGGCGTCGCCGAGGGGGCGTCGCTCGAGGAGGTGGCCGCGCTCGTCGAGGTGGCGACGGGCCAGCCGGTCGACCGCGGCCTGGGAGCGCTGGACGCGCTCGTCGTCCGGGTCGCCGACCGCGACGCCGCGGTTACGGCGCTGGCCGAGCTGCCCGGGGTCGACTACGTCGAGCCGATCCGCCGCTCGCGCTCGCTCGCCTTCACGCCGAGCGACCCGCTGATTCTCTTCCAGTGGTACCTGACCGCAATCCACGCGCTCGACTACTGGGCCGAGCGGCCGCAGCTCCCGGCGGTTCGGGTGGCGGTGATCGACTCCGGCATCGACGGCTCACACCCCGAGTTCGCGGGCCGGATCGCCGCCTCGCGCAGCTTCGTGCGCGGCAGGGCGACCGAGGACACGCTCGGCCATGGCACGCTCGTCGCGGGCGAGATCGCGGCGGCGATGGACAACGGGCTCGGAATCGCCGGCGCCGGCTTCCCGGTCGAGCTGATCGTGGCCAAGGTGGTCGATCCGAACGGGCGGATCTCGACCGCGGCGGAGGCCGAGGCGATCCGCTGGGCCGCCGACCAGGGAGCGCGGGTGATCAACCTCAGCCTCGGGGGCCGCCGCGACCCGAAGACGCCCGCGAACGACACCTACTCCGAGCTCGAGCACGCGGCGATCGAGTACGCGTACCGCAAGGGGGCGGTGATCGTCGCCGCGGCCGGTAACTGCGACCTCGTCTGCCCGTACCCGTATGCCAGCTACCCGGCCGCGCTGCCGCACGTGCTCGGCGTCAGCGCGCTCGCCCAGGACGGGACGACGCCCTCGTTCTCGAATCGAGATCCCGTCTACAACGATCTCGCCGCCCCAGGCGCCGGAATCGTCTCGACGTTCCCGTTCGACCTGACCGACCCGGCGTGCGCGCAGCCCGGCTACTCGATGTGCGCGACGAACCACCTGCGCTCCGGCCAGGGCACGTCGTTCGCGGCTCCGCTCGTGGCAGCCGCGGCGGCGCTCCTCTTGGCCGAGCGCCCCACGCTGCACGCGAGCCAGGTGCTCGCGCTGCTCGAGGCGAACGCGGAGGACGTCGGGCCGGCGGGACGCGACGCCGCCACGGGCAGGGGCCTCGTGAACGTGCAGCGAGCGCTCGGCGCGCTGGCGGCGCCGCTGCCGCCGGCCGACCGCTACGAGACCAACGACGACGCGGGCTCGAGGGCCCGCACCCTCTACGGCGCGAAGCACACGATCAGCGCCACGATCGACCACTACGACGACCCGAGCGACGTCTACCGCACCTACCTGCGAGCCGGCCAGGGAGTCACGCTGAAGCTGGCCGGGCCGCCGGGCAAAAAGACGACGATCGCGATCTGGCGCCCGGGCACGACGCGGGTCACGGAGATCACCGCGCTCGCCGTCCGAGCCGGCTCGGTCGTCGCCTACGCGCGGGGGGCCTCCGCCTCGCTCGCGTACCGGATCCGCAAGAGCGGCTGGTACTACGTCGAGGTGAAGGCCCCCGCCCGCTCGGGCGGCGCCTACCGCTTGACCGTCCGCAAGATCCCCTAGCCGCTCCAAACCGGCGCGCTCGGCCTGGGGACCCGCAACCGCAAACGTTCGGCCGGGCCGCCGGGACGGACGCGGGCGCGCCGTCCGGGTGCGGGCTCAGCTCGGCAGGGCCAGAGCCCGCGCCAGGCCCGCGAGCACGTGGGCCGCGGCCTCGTCGGCACCCTCGTGCTGTCCCAGCGACATGACGATCGTGACGCCGAGGTCGGGGACGTGCATGGCCCCGGTGCCCCAGAAGCCGTCGTGCGTCCACGCGACGTGGCCACCGAGGCTCGTGCGAACAAGGCCGGACGCGACGCCGCTACCCGGCGCGGGCGCCAGCATGTCCTCGAGGGTGCGGTCCGACTCGAACACCTCGCCGGCGAACAGCGCCCGCCAGAAACGCGCGAGATCGCCCGTCGTCGACACGAGGCCACCGGCCCCGTACAGGTCGAAACTCGGGTCGAACCCGTATGTGTCGACGTCCCCGAGGTACTGGTGCGCCCGTGCGGGCACGCCGGCCGGCGCGGGCTCGAGGGACTCGAGCCACGTCGAGGCGAGTCCGAGCCGCTCGAAGCCGAGCAGGTCGCGCAGAGCGGCCGGGAGCGGCTGGCCGGACGCGCGCTCGATGATCAGGGAGGCGAGCACGTAGCCCGTGTCGCTGTAGTGGACGGTCGCCCCTGGCCGCCCGTAGGGCTCGCCCAGCTCGAGCGCGAGCTCGACCTGCTCGAGCGGCGTCCAGCGGCGCCCGGGGTCGGCCGCCACCAGCCGCAGGTAGGCCGGGTCGGTAGCGAAGTCGTAGAGGCCGCTCTCGTGGCGGAGTAGCTGGCGCACCGTGATCTCCTTCCCGCCGGGCAGGCGCTCGACGAGCGCCGGCGGCAGGTGGGCGGCGATCGGGTCGTCGACGTCGAGCGCCCCGAGCTCCTGGAGCCGGAAGACCGCCGCGGCGGTGAGCGTCTTCGTGTTCGACGCGATCCGAAGCGGCGTCACCGGCTCGAGCGGCTCATCGCTCGCGGGGTCGGCCACCCCGGCGGCGCCGCTCCAGTCGAGCTCGGACGTGAGGACCGTGAGCGCGACGCCGGGCACGTCCGGGTCGAGCTCGACAGCGGCCGCGACCAGCTCGTCGAGATCGGCCGCGAGCGGGGCGGCCTCGAGCGCCCGCTGGCCCCCGGGTCCCGTCCCGCAGGCGACGAGGGTCAGCGCGGCGACGGTCAGCCCGAGGCCGGCGACCCCGCGAATAGCGGTGATGGGTGTTGGACTCATTCGTGTTCCTTCCTTTCTTGTCAATCGTGTTCCGAAGCGTGTCAGGGCCGCTCGTCGCGCAGCTCGCCCATCGCGCGGGCGATCTCGCGTTCCGTCGGCGCCCGCCGCCAGGCCGTGGCCCACCAGTGGATCGCGAGCCCCACGGTCGTCCCGATCAGCGGGTAGACGACCCAGGGGTCCCAGTCGTGGTCACGACGGCCCGAGCGCAGCCCGGTCGGCCAGCCACCCGCGTTCTGGTACTCGCTGACGGCCCAGATCGCGATCAGGATCACGTTCAGCGCGACGTAGCCGATCACGTGCGCCTGGAGGGCACGCCTGGCGGCGATCCGGCGCAGCGCCTCCTGACGCAGACGGGTGTCGGCGGGCCCGGCAGGCGGGGTCGTCTCCATCGCTCCTCCTTCTCCGGGCAGGCTGGCGCCGGCGGTCGCGGTTCCGCCCCTCGACGCTGGCCAGCACGGCTGTCGTTTGCGGCCGGCTCCCCGGGACTGACGCCCAGGCCGGCCTGAGCTCAGGCTACGCGCCTCGGGGCGCGGAGGGAAATACCGATCGCGAGCGTGATCTAGAAGCTGTCGTTCTGGATCTCGGCGGCCGCCGCCTCGCTCCGCGCCACCTCGACGAAGCCCGCCACCGCCGGGTTGGCGACGTCGCGGCGCCGCACGACCGCCACCTGACCCGGGGCCACTCCCGCGACGGGGCGGAAGACGACCCCGGGCCGCGCGTAGTAGCGGGCGACGGAGTCGGGAACGAGGTAGGCGGCCAGGCCGTGGCTGGCCACCGCGAGGCACTCGTCGACGCTGGTCCCGTTCGGGTCGCCGGGCCGGCGCCCGCCGGGCCGAAACGGCCCCACCCAGGGCTCGAGCAGGCCGAACGGGACACCGTCCCAGGGAGCCACGATCGGCCCGGCCGCGACGTCGGCCGCGCCCGGAGCGGCGAGCGCCGCGAGCGGATGGTCGCCGCTCACGGCGACGAGCACGCGCTCGGCCCGGATCGGCGCCGCGACCAGCTCGTCGTGGACGAGCGGCAGCCAGGCGAACGCCACGTCGGTCGCGCGGTCGCGGACGCCGCGCTGGAGCGCCTCGAGCGTTCCGGCCTCCTCGAGCTCGATCGTGACGTGCGGCCACGTGTCGGCGAAACGCTTGAGGATCGCGGTGCCGAGCTCGCCGGCGCCGTGGGCGATGAAGCCGACGCGCAGGACGCCGCGCTCCCCGCGGACGGAGGCGCGCAGCCGACTGACGGCCTCGTCCGCGAGCCTGACCACCTCGCGGGCGTCCTCGAGCAGCGTCCGGCCGTGCGCGGTCAGCTCGACCCGGCGGGTCGTGCGCTCGAGCAGCTTGCAGCCGAGGTTCCGCTCGAGCGCGCGAATCTGCGCCGACAGCGCGGGCTGGGCGATGTGGAGCCTCGCCGCCGCCCGGCTGAAGTTGAGCTCCTCCGCGACCGCGATGAAGTAGCGCAGGTGGCGGAGCTCGACGTACACGTCAGCCCCGGCGTCAGGCGCCGAGCAGCTCCTCGTCGGGGACGTCCCGGATCCACCGGGCCGGGTTGCCGACGACGACCGCGCGCGGGGGCACGTCGGCGAGAACGACGGCGCCCGCGCCGACGAACGCCTCCTCGCCGATCTCGATCCCGGGCAGGAGCACGGCCCCGCCGCCGATCCGGGCGCCGCGGCGGATCGTCGGGCCCCGGCGGAGCGCGTGGCGGCGCTCGGTGCGACCCATGTAGTTGTCGTTCGTGGTCACGACGCAGGGGGCTACGAACACGTCCTCCTCGAGCACGGAGTAGGCGGTGATGTAGGCGTTCGCCTGGATCCGGCAGCGCGCCCCGATCGTGACGTCGTTCTCGACGAGAGCGCCGCGGCCGACAACGACGTCGTCGCCGAGCTCGCAGCGCTCGCGCACGCACGCCTGGTCGCCGACGACGACCCGGTCGCCGAGCCGGCTGCCGGCGAAGACGACGGCGCCGGCGAGGACGCGGCAGCCGGAGCCGAGAACGAGCGGCGGCAGCGCGTCCCGGGGCGCGGTCGAGCGGGCGGCGAGGGTGGGCTGCTTGCCGAGAACCGCGAAGTCGCCGAGCTCGACGTCCGCGCCGAGTACGGTGCCCGGGTGGACGACGGCGGCGCCGGTCACGCGTGGCCCCGCTCGAGCGAGGCCTGGAGACGCTCGAGCACGCGGACGACCGCGAGTCCGTCGCGGGCCGCCCGCCCCGGATCGCCCTCGCCGCGCACGAGCGCGAGGAAGTGGGCGCACTCGAGGCGGAGCGGCTCGTCGTTCGCGATCCTGGGGCTGCGGATGTCGCCGGTGCGGGTGCGCCACTCGCCGTACGTGCCGAGCGCCTGCTCGGCCGCCTTGTCGTAGACGGTGATCTTGCGCTCGAGCTCCATGTCGTCGAAGACGGCCATCCGCTGACTGCCGACCACGGTCATCCGCCGCATCTTGTGCGGGTCGAGCCAGGACAGGTGCATGTGGGCGACCTGGCCGGAGGCGAAGCGCAGGTAGCAGAAGACGACGTCCTCGACGCCCTGCTTCAGGTACGACTCACCGCGCGCCCACACCTCGGCCGGCTCCTCGCCGAGCAGGTGCAGGATGACGGAGAGGTCGTGGACGCCGAGGCTCCAGAGCGCGTTCTCGTCGCGGCGGATCGTGCCGAGGTTCTGGCGGTTGCCGTAGACGTAGAGGACGTCTCCGAGCTCGCCGGTGTCGAGGAGCTCTTTCAGCATCCGGACGCCCGGATGGTAGAGGAGCAGGTGCCCGGGCATCAGCACGAGGCCGCGCCCGGCGGCGAGCTCGACGAGCCCGGCGGCGTCGGCGGCCGTCAGCGCCATCGGCTTCTCGACGAAGACGTGCTTGCCCGCTTCGAGCGCTCGGCGGGCCAGCTCCGCGTGCGTCGGGACGGGGGTGGCGACGACGACCGCGTCGACCTCGGGGTCGGCGAGCAGATCGTCGAAGCTGGACGTGAACGTGGTCTGCGGGAAGCGGCCGGCGCGCCCGTCGAATGCCGCCCGGTCGAGGTCGCACAGCCACTTGAGCCGGGCGAGCTCGCCGAAGTTCCGGGCCAGGTTCGAGCCCCAGGGGCCGAGCCCGGCCTGCCCGACGGTCAGAGCTTCCATACCGTGTCGCCGGAGACGCCGGCGCGGCCGGTGGCGTTGCGCAGGTCGACGACGAGCCGGGCGCGGGCGGCGACGTCTGCGTAGTCGATCCCGGAGTGGGCGGTCACGATCACCAGGCAGTCGGCGGAGGCGAGGCGGGCCTCGAGCGCGGTCGAGACGAGCCCGTACTCGGGGAGCTCGGGGACATGCGCGTCGGTGTAGGAGACGTCGGCGCCGCCCGAGCGCAGCAGCTCGACGAGCCGCAGCGCGGGTGACTCGCGCAGGTCGCCGACGTCCTCCTTGTAGGAGACGCCGAGCAGGTGCACGCGGCTCCCTTTGAGCGGGCGCTCGCGGGAGTTGAGCGCCCGGACGATCTTGTGGTGGCAGAACTCCGGCATGTTCTCGTTGACCTTGCCGGCGAGCTCGATGAACTCGGTGTAGAAGTCGTACTCGCGCGCCTTCCAGGCGAGGTAGAACGGGTCGACCGGCAGGCAGTGGCCGCCGAGCCCGGGCCCGGGCTGGAAGCTCATGAACCCGAACGGCTTCGTGGCGGCCGCACCGACGACCTCCCAGACGTCGATGCCGATCCGGTCGCAGAGCTGGGCGAGCTCGTTGACGAGCGCGATGTTGACGGAGCGGAAGATGTTCTCGAGCAGCTTCACGAGCTCGGCCGCGTCGGGCGAGCTGACGGGGACGACCGTGTCGAGCGCGCGGCGGTAGCAGGCGGCGGCGCGCTCGGTGCAGGCCGGGGTGATGCCGCCGACAACCTTCGGGGTGTTCCTCGTCGTCCAGTCGAGCCGGCCGGGATCGACACGCTCCGGGCTGAAGGCGAGGTGGAAGTCGGTGCCGGCCTCGAGGCCGCCGGCCGCGAGCAGGGGCAGCAGCTCCTCGCGGGTCGTGCCCGGGTACGTGGTGGACTCGAGCACGACGAGGTGTCCGGGACGAAGGCGGCGGGCGACCTCGCGGGTGGCTGCGAGCACGATCGAGAGGTCGGGCTCGCGGTTGCGCGTCAGCGGGGTCGGGACCGCGATCAGGATCGCATCCGTGTCGCGAACGGCGTCGTAGTCCGAGGTGGCGCCGAGCAGGCCGGAGCCGACGAGCCGCGCGACCTGCTCGCCCGGGACGTCCCCGATGTGGCTCTCGCCGCGCGCGACGCCCGCGACCTTCGCCTCGTCGAGGTCGACGAGCACGACGGGGACGCCGGCCTCGGCGAATACCGTGGCGAGCGGCAGGCCGACGTAGCCCGCCCCGATCACTGCCAGCTCAGGCCTCACTGGCCGGCCATCGTACAGAGCAGCTCAGCGATCCGGTCCGCCGCGTGGCCGTCCCCGTAGAGCGGCGGATGCGTCGCGCCCGGCCCGGCACGGGCGACCGCGGCGGCGATCCGCCCGGGGTCGTCGCCGGCGAGACGGTTCCAGCCGGTCTCGACGGTCTCGACCCATTCCGTCGAGCTGCGTAGCGTCACGCACGGGACCCCGTACCAGTACGCCTCCTTCTGGACACCGCCCGAGTCGGTGAGGACGACCCGCGCCTGTGAGGCGAGCGCGGCGAAGTCGAGGTAGCCGGCGGGCGGGAGCACCCGCACGTGCGGGCCGAGTTCGACGCCACCGTAGGCGAGCGCGGCCGCCGTGCGCGGGTGGGCGGGGAAGACGACGGGCTCGGCGAGCGCGTTCAGCGCCGCCGCGATCCGGGCGAGCGCCTCGGGGCGGACGTTCGCCTCGCGGTGGAGCGTCAGGAGCAGGTAGCGGCCCGGCTCGACTCCGGCCCGCCGGAGCGCCTCCGAGCGCTCCCGCGCGTGCGGCGCCAGGCGCAGGCTCGCGTCGAGCATGACGTCGCCGACGACGTGGACGCCGTCAGCGATCCCCTCGGCAGCGAGGTTCGCGACGGCGATCTCGGTCGGGCAGAGAAGCAGCGTCGAGACCCGGTCGACGACGATCCGGTTCCACTCCTCGGGCATCGTCCGGTCGAACGAGCGCAGCCCCGCCTCGACGTGCGCGATCGGCACGCCCAGCTTGACCGCGGCGAGCGCGCCCGCCAGCGTCGAGTTTGTGTCCCCGTAGACGAGCACCCAGTCGGGCGCCTCGGCGACGAGCGCGCCCTCGATCCCCGGCAGCATCCGCGCGGTCTGCTCCGCGTGGCTCCCCGAGCCCGCCTCGAGCCGGTAGGCGGGCTCGCCGAGCCCGAGCTCGTCGAAGAAGACCTGCGACAGCTCCGGGTCGTAGTGCTGCCCCGTGTGCACGACCACCTCGTCGACCGCGCCCGCCGCGAGCGCGGCCGAGAGCGGCCCGGACTTGATGAACTGGGGCCGGTTGCCGACGACGGAGAGAACTCGCACGTGACGGAGGTTAGGCGACCGGGAGGCCGCTGCGGCGGGTCTATACTGGCCGCCCGGGGCCGTTAGCTCAGCTGGTAGAGCAGGGGACTCTTAATCCCAAGGTCGCAGGTTCGAATCCTGCACGGCCCATGCGACAGCTTCCCTGCAAACTGGCTCCTAAGCCCAATCCGACGGCGAGGCGCTTGGTAGGCAGGGTCAACGCCAGGTCAACATGGCGCCGGAGCTACCGACGACGCGATCACCTGAACTCGGCCGCTCTCGCCGCGCCGAACGTGTCGAAGCGGGTGGTTGTGTGCCCGACAGTCCGCAGAGTGCCCTTCGTTCCTCCCAGCATCCAGTAGTCGCCCTCGAGGTGCGGCACCGGGTGGATCGCAATCGTCAGGTCGGCGGCGCCACGCCTCGGTGGATTCGTCTCAGGCTCGAGCGCGTTCTTCTCGCTCCGGAAGACGTAGTACAGGACGCAACGGCCGCCTTCCCGCACGATGTCGCCGCTCATGGAGCTGGAGCGCGAACGGTCGAAGAGCATCCGCGCACAGATGTGTGAGAAGGTCTGATCGACCACGAGGTAACACTCGATCGTCTCGTCCTTGCGCTCCGGGTAGCTGGTACGCAACTCCGTCTTCCAGGTCCCCTGGAGGACCGGGCGGCTGTGGAGCCGTCGGAAGCCCGGCAGACGCCAAAGGAGCCGGTCGAACGCGAGCAGCGCCAGGATGACGACGCTGCTCGAACTCGTCACGACCTTCGCAACGTTCAGGCTGACGCCGCCGCTCTCGCCGCTAAGGAGGACGATTAACCCGGAGACGAGAGCGGCCAGCGCGATCGTGATCTGCGCCCAGCTGCGGCTAGGCACGCGGGCCGCCAATCCAGAGCCAGGACTGCCAGATGACATTCCGCGCGTTCGCCGGCGAGCGGTCGGGCCGACCGCGAAAGAGCATCAGCAGCTCGCTCGGCTCCGTCCACTTCAGGTACTCGTCCTGATCGTCGAGCCCCGCCCAGAGGTGGGCGAACACCGCCTGGAGATTGTCGTAGCGGTGTGGGTGCGCGTAGCACCAGTCGGGGGCGTTATAGAGCAGGCACTCGGTGAGGTAGCCCGGGTAGTCCCTGGCGATCAGGCCCGTGGCGTGGACCTCATCGATGATCCGTTTCGTGCAGCGGACGATTTCCTTGTAGCGGCGCCCTGTCCGCGTGTTCTTCGCGACGCCGTTGTCGTAGTTCTGCTTCGGGAAGTTGCGAATCGGGGCACCGCCGCTCTTCGGGTAGATCTGATGCCCTCGGTGGTACTCGTGCGGTGCGTCGTAGCGGTCGTGCGCAAAGCAGGGGACGACGTCCGCATCGAGTGTCGTCGCGCTCGCGGCGACGCCGACGTGCTTGTCCGGCCTCGTATCGACCGCAGCCGATCCGAACGCCTGCAGGAGCGCCCGCTCGACCAGAAGGCGGAACTCAAACGGCGTCATCGGCTCACTGACCGGCATGTAGCCCAGCTGCGCTGGTGTCATGCTGGCCGTGTCGCCCCAGGTGTGGACCTTGATCGTGTTGTTCCACTCGACCGCGACGTCGACGTCCGCGTCCTTGCGGACATTCGTGTTGTTCGCGTAGGACCCCTTCACGTAGATGGCGACAGTCGAGGGGATATCGTCGGCGGCCCGGATCGCGTCGCGCACGCGCGCAAGGGTCCGATCGCGCTGCTGCTCCTCGGTCGGCGACGCCGGCCCGGACGCCGTCGCGAGCCAGTCTTCCCAGTTGCGGCGCGGTGGCGCCACAGATGAGGCTGCAGAGCTCATAGCTCCTCCTGTTCGGTTGTTGCGCGGGACCGACGGCCATCGGGCACACGCGGACGGACTTGTGGAGAAGACGACGGTAGACGCAGGCCCGGACGGACACCGGACCGCCCGGTGGCCGCCGGACGATCCGGGTGTAGCTCATCCACAAGAACCGCCCCGCCGAACGCGGTGCAGCGCGAGGGAATCTACTTCATCGGATCGGACGTCACGCCCGCGGCGTCGCGGCCCGGCATCGGCTACGCCGGCGGGAGCGCATCGGCAACGCGGCGGGCGAGGATCGCCAGGTGCTCGGGAGCCAGTTCTCCCTCCGCGCAAAGACTTGCGCTGAGCGCCTTCGGCCACCCAATCCAGACGCCGCCGAGATCGAACGGCCTCGCGAACAGCGACCACTCGGCGGCTACGAAGCACAAGTCTGGACGCACGTTGACGCTGAACTCGTGGATTACCGCCTCCCCGAGGGCCGCGCGAATCGCCTCGACCTGCTTCGCCATCCCATGCACGAGCTTCGTGCAGTCGCGCCGGCCAACGTACAGCCGTAGATCCGTCGAGAACCAGCCGCCCTTGTCGACCTTCTGGACCTTTCCGCTGTAGTTCTTCGCGTCGATAGCCCAGATCGCTCCGCTCCGCGTAACGGCGATGTGGTCGATGTTGGCGCGCGTGCCCGGAATCCGACGGTCGTGCAGAGCGATCACCACACGGTCGTCCTGGATCCTCTCGAGGTGCTCGCCGAGCAGCCGCTCGCCCCGGCTGCCCTGCGCCCACGCCACCGTCGACTGCGGATCGTTCGACAGAGCGAGGTACAGCCCCGAGAACCGACCCAACTTCTCCCGGGCGCGCTGCTCGCGCTGCGCGTGAAGCCGCTCGTAGCGGCGTCTCGCTGATCCGCCCGGCACCCCGCGATCGAGGGCAGATTCCTCCCCGGAGTGTTTGCCATCGGATGCCGACCTGTCGACGCCTTTGAGGCAGCCGAGGCACGTGACCGTTTTCGCGTCCGCGTCCCAGAATGCGACGGTCGCAGCCGGAAGACCGATGCCACAAACCGTGCAGTGATCTGCCGGAGCTCCGCACGAGGTAGGTGCGCGCGGAGCCCGCGATCCTGCATGGGCAGTGGGGTTGCGGTCGTTTCGGGGGTGTGGGGGCGTGTGCCTACGGCGTCGGGGCCGTGGCGGCGGGGGTGATGCGGCCGAAGCGGGGTGGTTCCGGGATGCCGAGGGCGGTGTGCAGGTCGCGCTGGCTGATGGTGAGTTCGCTGGTTTGGGTGAAG
>JADLFG010000080.1 GCA_020845695.1 Thermoleophilia bacterium
CACTCCTCCACACGATCGATAGAAGAAGTCCACCACCAGACGACGCCAGACCCTCACACCGCTCTCCGACGGCCCCACCAGTCGGCGTGCTCCGGTGGCCTGATGGCCTCCGGGGTGCCGGCGTCGACGTGGATGTCGTAGCGCTCGCGGCTGGCGAGCTCCTGATTGACCAGCCAGCGGACCAAGCCGGCCGGATTGCGGATCTCGGCACCGTTGGCCAGCGCCGATCGAACCTCGCCGAGCGCTTCCACCAGCACCGCCAGGTCCGGGCAGCGGCGCACGTACCAGCGCGCGCCAACGAACCCGAGCGCCTTCAGGCTCCGCGCGATCGAGTCCACCACGGACTGTGGATAACTCGCGCCGCTTTGGTCCGGTTGTTGTTGATGATGACGGGGACCGGCCGGTCCCGGGATCTCATCAACAACATCAAACTCGCGTGCGCGCGCGAGACCTGTGGATAACTCTCGCTCCCGCTGTTGCCGACGAGCCTCGCCGAGCGCCCGATCGAGCGGCATGAGCGGGGCCGGACGACGCGGGCGGTCGTCAGGCATCGGGCGCTCCAGATGCCTCGAGCGGCCCGAGTCGGCCGTCAGCCCGCACCTCCATCACCACGAACGCGTGCTCGGCGCACAACGCCACGGCCGGCGCATCGATCGACACGTACGCCGCCGGGCGCCCGCAGGTGGCCACCAGATGGCCCTCCCAGCGAAGCACTCGCCCGCACGCCGCGCCGACCGAACGATCGAACATCGACACCTGGACCCACTCGGCCATCAGTCCGCCTCCAGATCAGGCTCCGGAACCACCCCCAGCCCGAACGTCGCCAGCGCGAACGCCTCCGCCGCGCAGCCAACGCCCTCGGCCATCGCCCGCAGCGCCGACACCAGATCCGGGTAGCGCTCGACGGCCGGCAGGGTCGCGTCGCGCACCAGCCAGCCATCACCATCGCGGCGCGCCACCAGCGTCAGCGCCGCGTCACTGCCCTCGATCAGCCCGACCACCGAGACCAGTCCCGGGGACGCGTCCACCGTCAGCCGCAGCGACGCCAGCGGCGCCAGCTCGGCCAACGCCCCAGGTCGACCAGCTTTCGCCATCGCCGCTACCCCCGCGCTCGGCGACGACGAGCCGAGCGCCGGCCAAGCTCCAGCACAGGCTCAGGACGATCGCCGTCCACCAGCCACCGCTCAAGGGTCGCCCGCGGAAACCTGACGTCAGACCCGAGCTTGACGTGGGGCAACTGTCCCCGCCGCGCCAAATCGTAGACGTGACTCTTCGAGATCCGGAGCCGCTCAGCGACCTCCTCGGCCGTGAGGCACTCGAGACGATCCACACCGCTCACCTCCGACCTCCGTCCGACACCGGGTCCACCAGCTTCAGCCCGAGCAGCTCGAGCGCCGAGGACAGCACCCGCGCACCGGCCCCGAGCTCACCGCGACGTATCCGCGTCCACGTCGACTGTGAGACCCCAAGCTCGGACGCCAGCTGCTCATCCGTCAGCCCGCGCGCGACCTGGTAGGACCGCAGACGTTCGATCAATCCCCCGACCACCTCGCCCAACCAAACCACCTCCACTACCTCGGATGGGGTATTGCCGGTCATGCAATTTCGCATTATCATGCAATTCTGCATGCATATGCAATTCTGCATGAAGACGGGCTAGGCGTCAACGCCCGACTTGGCGGAGAACGGGCAGACATGGAAGGAGGCAGATCGTGGGAGCCGCGCTACAATCAGATCATGCGAAAACGCATGGCGCTCGTCACTGCCGCGCCGCCCGGGCCGGGACGGGCGATCCGCGCGCTTCGCGAGGCGCGCGGCTGGACAGCCACCCAGCTCGCCCGGCGCGCGCGTGTGAACCAGAGCACGCTGTCGAGGATAGAGTCTGGCGAGACGCTATCGGGCCGCGCGGGGACGATCGATCGACTCGCCTTGGCCCTGGGAGTGCATGTGTCCGCCATCATGGGCCGCGAGCCGCCGCCACGCGCCGTTCCGATCGACCTGCCCGAACAGCGACACCAGGTCCAGCTGGTCAGGGTGCCGACCCACGCCGGTCGCGACTGGACCACCCAGACGATCGGCTGGGAGGCCACCGGGGAGACCGTCGCCGTGGATGAGCAGGATGCCCGCGGCCGCCAGCTCCTGGCAGCGAGGGTGCTCGGCGAGTGCATGGTTCCTGACGTGATGCCGGGCGACGTCGTCGTGTTCGACGCCTGGAACCGGATGCCCCAGAACGGGGAGATGGTCGTCGTGACCCACGAGCGGGAGCTCCTGGTGCGGTGGGCGCGCCAGACGCCGGGCGGGCTGCTGCTGATCCCGAACCACGGCGAGACGTTCATCGCCAACGGCGACACGATCGTCGAGGGCGTCGTGTACGAGGTGATCAGGCGGCAGCCACGCAAGCGCTGGGATGACTGACCGCCCATTCGCCCCGGCCCGCCGCAAACGGGGCACCGGCACCATCCGCTGGCACGCCTCGGGCCGCTGGGAGGCGCAGCTGCCGACTTCGGTCGATCGCGGTCAGCACAGCGAGTACTTCGATGGCGATCGCCGCGGCTACCGCGAGGCGGAGGCGTGGATCGGCGACCAGCTGGAGCGCCATCGTCGGGGCCTGGATGTGGCCAGCGGGCGGGAGCTCGTCAACGACTACCTCGATCGCTGGTACGAGCGTCAGAGCCAGAGCGTGGAGGCCGACTGGTCTCGATCGACGAAGCGGACCTATCGCTGGGCGTTGGACTCCGTCGACTTCGGCCGACTGTCGCTCGAGGAGCTACGGGGCGACCACGTCGACGAGCAGCTCGCCGCGCTCAGGATGAAGCGGAAGAGCCTGAGCCTGGTCCGATCGGTCCTCAGGGCCGCCTTCGCCCCGCTCGTCGACGACGATGTCCTGAGCAGGAGCCCGGTACGGCGGGCAGTGGCTAGGAGAGGCGAGGCGACTGAGCGGCCGACGGTCTGGAGTGAGGAAGACGCCAGAACGTTCCTACAGACGGCGAAAGACTCGCCGCGGGCCGCGCTGTGGTGGATCGCGCTGTCGCTCGGACTGAGGAACGGCGAGCTTCGCGGGCTGCAGGTCGGCGACGTCAAACTCGACCGGACGAGGCTGGACGTTCGGCGGTCGGTCTCCGACGACGGCAACGAGGTCGGGCCAACCAAGTCGAGACGGGAGCGGACGATCGAGCTGCCTGACAACGTGCTACACGCCCTGAAGCGCCACCTGAAGAGCCTCCAGACGACCAGTCGCTGGCTGTTCAGCGGGCCGGACGGACGGCCGCTCCCGGGCTGGGTTCTTCGCCGCGAGCTGCGCGATCTGCGCCTGATCGCGGGTGTCGCCCCGATCGCGCGCTTCCACGTGCTCAGACACACCGCGGCGTCGTTGCTGCTGGCAAACGGGTACCCGCTGGCGCTCGTCTCGGAGATCCTCGGGCATTCGTCGCCGGCGGTGACGGCGGCGATCTACGCCCAGGTGGTGCCACGGAAGACGATCGAGCGGCCGAGGAACATCGCTGACGTCCTGCCGTACGATGACGCCAGCGAGCGCACGAAGGGCCGTCGAGCGCAGAAAGCGCGACCGTCGGCGGTACAATCAGCGGTACCGGCGCCCGCCGCCCTCCTGGTCAGAGAGCCCGAGAATGCTAACCGCTACTTAGTAGAGCCCGCTCCAAGTCAAGCTCCGACCAGAGAGCGCACGAAGCGCACGAAGCGCCGTCGAGCGCGCGGAGCGTGACGATCGGCGGTACGATCAGCGGTAAACGCGGTGCCTGCGGCGGCGCTTTGTTGAGCTGGTCTCCCGCCGTCGCCCGGCAGTGACGCTCGAGCTCGACCGCGCGGCGATCGCCTCGACCGCGGGGCCGCGCTGCCCCAACCTCAACACCAAAGCCCCTCGGCGGGCCTTCGCTCCGCCACCTACCCCGTGGAGGCGCTTGCCCTTGCCGCCCGCTGTTCCCTGGCCGTGCTCGTCAGGCCGCCGCCGCCAGGGCGCGGCCTTCCCCGCACGCGGGGCCCCTGGCGCGCCGCCCTGGCCCCTACCGTCGGCCACCTGCGCGTGTGGCCCTCCGCAGCGCGGGCGGCTGCCGCCACACCCGACTGCCCTTGTCGCGCTGCCAGCTCCCGCCTACCCCGGGCCACCCGGCACTCCGCTACCCGGCCGCGCCGGTCGCCCCCAACACCGCCCCCCAAACACCTAACCCCCTTTCAAACCACACCAGCAGCCTCGAGCAGGAGCGAGAGCCGGGACGGTGAGACGACGGTCCCCAGGCGCGGGGTCCCGGCTCGCCGGGGCTCGCCACCCCGCCACTGGGGCCCCAACTCCTCGGACTCAGCGTTGCCAGGCGCGCAGGCTCGACGCCCGCGCCGAGGAGGGGAACCGCCACACAGAACGTCCGCCACCAGCGCCGAGCAGCGATCGACCGCGCCACGGCGCGCATGGCTTCCAGCAGTCCCGGGGCGCCGCCCCTGGACCCCGCTGGGGGCGCGCCCCCAGACCCCATTTCACGAGGGGTTTCCGCGGGGCCCCTACCCCACGAGGGGGTTTCGCCTACGGCAGTGTGGTGCGCCACTCGGGGTCGGTCGCGGGCTCCCTCCGCCCGGGTGGCGCGAGTTCACCGCCCGCCCCCGCGGCGCACAGCGTAGCGTCGTGCTCGCTCCACGCCAGGCACGCTCCTTCGTCGCTCTACGGCCTTGCGCTCCGCTGCGCGCGCCGCTTTTCACGCTGCGCCGGGGGCGGTTCGGTTTCTGGTTGGGCTCTTTTTGGGGGTGTCTCGTGTCTGCTCTGTCGTCGCTGTCGCTGGTCTCGCGCTTCGGTGGCTCGTCGCGCTCTTCGCTCCGGTCCGGCCGGGGCGGGGCGACGGTCGCGCGGCCGGTCTGTCCGGCCTGTGACGCGTTCGGTTGGCCGCTCCGGGGCGGGTCGGCGCCGTGGGCCTGGTGCGGCGTGTGCGGCTGGTCCGGCCTGGCGCGGCCGCGGCTGGTCGGCTCGTCGTTCGCCGCGCTGGCGCCGGCGTCGGTCAGTTCGCCGGCTGGCGCGGTCCAGCTGGCGCTGCTGTGACCCGGGTGGCTTCGGCCGCCCGGTGGTTCGCGGCCGGTTGCCTGCTCGGCGCCGGCGTCGCGGGTCTCGTCAGCTGGCCGGTGGTGTTCTGGCTGGCACTGGCGCTCGCGTGGCGCTCGCGCCGGCCAGCTTGGTGGCGTTGACGCGCTCTCCTCCGGCTCGGCGGTAACGCGCGTGTGCCCCGGCTGCGGCCGGCGCGGGCGAGTGCGTGTTGTCCTCGGACTGGCGGAGGACATGCGCGCGGTCGATGCCTGGTGCCAGCAGTGCCGCCAGTACGGCGCGTAGCCATCGCCCACAGACCCGGCCAGCTGGCCGGGTCTGTGGCTATTCGGCGCCGAATCTCAGCTGGTCGCGGCGGTCAGCTCGTCGTGGCGCCGCTGGCGGAGCCGCCGGCGCCGGCAGCGCTGGCTGCAGGTGACCGGCGTCCGGCTGCCGGTCCGCCGGTAGGCGTCGAACCGGGTGCCGCAAACCGCGCAGATGTAAGTCTGGCGCCGGCGCGCGGCGGCTAACGCGCGCGCGGCGTCGGTGCTTGAGATCGCCATATCTCACTCTACCAAATCTGTACCGTTAGCACAAATGCGACCACGAAGACGCGCCGTTAACAGGCGTTTAGTGGTACCATTAGCGTATAGAGTACCACAACCGCAGAGCCAGTCCCCCGCCTGACCCGCGCGCTACGCACCAGCCACGGCGCGCGCAGGGCGGGACGCGGCAAGGCCCCGTCGTTCAGCGGCGGCCCGGGCGACAGCGGCAGAGAGTAGTGAGAGATCAGTCAATCCCGTCACAGGAGGCATCGCATGTTCGTTGAAACCATCCGTCAGCTCGTTGCTTCCGCCATCGAAAAGGGTACGGCCGAAAAGGGGCGCATTGAGCGGGCCGCCGCCATCGTCTTACTGAGCCCACCCGTCTACGAGCCGTCGCTGAATGCCTGGATCGTCCAGAGTCAGCGCGAAGACGACAAGCTGTACCAGGTCCCCGAGAAGGCCGATGGAAGCGGCCTGGAGACCTGTAGCTGTGTGGACGCCGCCAAGGCGCCCGCGGGCTGGTGCAAACACCGTCTCGCCGTCGCCATGCTCCAGCACGCGGCCGACGTCGAAAACGAGATCGCCGCGAAGTCCGCTCGCCAGGAGCGCCGATCCCGATCGGAGCGAATCGTCCCGTTCCGCCGTCGCGCCAGCTAACACGACGACAGGCCGCGCGTCTCGCACACGCGCGGCCTGTCGATCTCCCGTCACGGAGACCAATCCATGATAGCGCACGAAACCCTCTGCGAGCGCTGCCGCCAGCCGATCTACGGCGGCGAGTTGTACGTGCTCACCGCAACCGGCAGACAGCACGCCCTCTGCGGCGGCGCTGGCAAGGCGTTCTGCCCCCGCTGCGTCGAGCGGGCCGTCATCACCAAGCGGCTCAAGGCAGGACTGTTCCATCAATGCACCGCCTGCGGCTGGGAGCGGTTCTTCCGCCGCGGCACCTTCTGAATCCGCCAGCCCCGGCCTGATGACCAGGCCGGGGCGTTCACACCCTGGAGGTCACCGTCTACCTCTGCGACATGGACGAGATCAGATTCGGCCACCGCTAACCATCGCGCCGCCAGCCCCCGGCCTGCTGGAGGCTGGGGGCGCTCATGATTGGAGGCTCTCGCATGGCCACCAGCAACGGCACTCAGCTCGAGGCCTACGCCGGCGTCGTCGACCGTGTCAACGACAACGGGTTCACCCTCGCCGGCTACCGCGCCTGGATCAACTACAGCACCTACAGGCCGATCCCAGACGACCAGCGCCCAGAACAGGGCGACCAGGTCCGCGTCACCGTCAAGACCGACGCCAGGGGGCGATTCTGGATTGAGGAGCTCAGCATCGAGAAACGCGCCGACCCGAACGCTACGCCGGCGCAGCGTCACGACGAGATGATTCGGTCGATCGCCGACAGCGTGCCGCCACCCCGAGACCCGGATCCGCTCGAGCTCGAGCCGCCGGCCGCCAGCGCCAGCGAGCAACTCACCGCCCGCGCCGCGGCGCTCGCATCCGCCGTGTCCCTCACTGCGCCGTGGTACGCCGGCCCCGAGCGCAAGCCGATCGCCGACGAAGTCCTGCGGCTCGCCGAGAAATTCGAGCGCTGGCTGACTCGCTAGCGTCCGCGCCATCCCACCGAGCGCCCCGGCTCCGAATCGAGCCGGGGCGCATCACGTCGACAGGAGGAGGAGATGCTGACCGCCATCCACGAGGAGCGCTGGGCCCGCGCCTGGCGCACCGCTCTCGAGCTCGCCGCCGCCGCCCTCGCCGCCGAGGTCGCCGCCGGCCAACGGATCCGACTCGCCAGACCGATCGCCACCGCCGACGAGCTCGCCGCCGCGCTCGAGCAGATGCGCCGCGCAGAGCGGCTCTACGCGCTCGCCAAGAGCCAGGAGGCATGATGGCACGCCTGATCCACGGACGCGTCTCCGTCAGCGCGGAGGCGGCTGCCATCATCGCGGAGGACGGCTACTCGATCCACGAGCTGCTCGAGAGCCACGTCAAGACACACCAGACCTGCGGTACCTGCCGCGTCGGCGAGCAGACGATCGTCACCCTCTGCGGGGGCGCTGACGGCAGGGAGGATCTCGTGATCGCCTCGAGCCCCGACCTGTCCAAGACGGTGATCGACGTCTTCCGCGAGATCGTCCCGAACTGACCCGACGGCCCCGGCAGCACGCCGGGGCCGAGCACTCACGAGGAGACCAATGAGCCACCTACTCGATGCCTATCGTCGCCGGCGCGTCCTGGACGTCCTCAGGCGCGCCCGCCGGCGGATCGCCGACCCCGAGCGCTGGACCGCCCACGCCCACGCTCGCGATGCCCTCGGCAACGTCGTGATGCCGAACAGCCCAGAGGCGACCTGCTGGTGTGCTGTCGGGGCCGTCAAGGCCGAGTGCCAGGACGACAACCGCCTGCTCAGCGACACCTACGAGGCGCTCGCCGCCGTTGCCAGCCCGCGAACCCCGATCGACGTCAACGACCAACTGGGATACGCCGCGGTGCTCGACATGTTCGACGCCGCGATCGCCAGACTCAGCGCCCCATCGTAACCGCCGGCCCCGGCGCCACCACGGCGCCGGGGCGTTCGCAGAGGAGACCTCTCAAGGACCCACAATGGTGACCATCACCACTGAGACCGCGACGGCCCACGAGCATTCGGCGCCGAATACCGCCCCGACGCCGGCCCCGGCGAAGGGACTGTACGCGCAGGCGATCGCCGACCTCAGCGCGATCGTCCCGAACCCGCACAACCCGCGCACCCGCTTCGACGACGCCGCGCTGGCGGAGCTCGCAGACTCGATCCGCGCGCTCGGCATCCTCGAGCCGATCATCGTCCGTCCCGTCAAGCGGGGCGACGACTGGCTGTACGAGATCATCGCCGGTGAGCGCCGCTGGCGCGCGGCGAAGCTGGCCGGCCTCGCGCGCATCCCGGTCCTGATCCACCAGGCTGACGACGACACCGCCGCCCGGATCGCGCTCGTCGAGAACGTGCAGCGCGAGGACTTGGACCCGATCGAGGAAGCTCGCGCCTACGCCCGTCTGAACCGCGAGCACGGCATGCGGCAAGCCGCGATCGCCACGGCGGTCGGGAGGTCACAGCCCGCCATCGCCAACACCATGCGGCTCCTGGACCTGCCCGACGACGTCCAGGCGCGGATCAGCCGCGGCGAGCTGACCACGGCGCACGGCGTGGCCCTCGCCCGGTTCAAAGCCTTCCCGGACGTCGTTTCGAAGATCGCCGAGCTCACGGTATCGAACCAGGCGACGGCAAAGGAGCTCGCGAAAGGCCTGCCCTGGGGATGGGAGCTTGGCGAGCTCGTCCGCGGCCTCCACACCGCCGGCTTCGACACGACGGTCTGTAGGAGCTCGTGCCCGTACGGCGCCTACGTCGAGGGGTACTGTCTGAAGCCGGAGCACGCCAAGGAGCTCGAGCGGGACACGGAGCGAGCCATCGAGGAGCGCACCACGGCCGCGATCGCCGCGGCCAAGGCCCGCGGCGAGGTGCTGCTGAAGCTCGAGGATCTGACGTACGGCACCTACGAGCGCATCTGGGGGAGCGAGACGCCGCCCGGCTGCTCGGCTGCCTGCGAGTGCCGCGCGACGGCGATCAGCAGAGACGGCCGAACCGTCCAGATCTGCGTCGGCCCGAAGCGGATGCGGTCGCTCCGATCTGCCGAGACCAGGCGCGAGAACAAAGCCGCCGCGGACGTCGCCACCGAGAAGGCCGCGCAGCTGGACCAGGCACTCCGAGCGCTCGCCGGCGTCGGCCCGCGCGAGCTCGCGATCCTGGCCGCGTTCGCGCTCGCCCACGTCGGCTACGACAAATCGACGAAGGCCGTCGCCGAGGCGCACGGCCTGGACCCGAGCGCCCTGCCGACGCTCTCGCACGACGTCGGCGGGACGATTCTCGACTACCTGTCGGGCTTCCCGACGCTCCACCTGGTGCGGGTCGCGATCGACGCGCTCTGCCGCGCCGAGCTCGCAAACCCGCACCGCCAACGGATCATCACCTGGTACCTCGGCGACCAGGACTCGCGCGCGTAGGGTCGCGCGGAAAGTGCAGCCGCCCTCAGCCCGCTCGGCCCACCCGGCCGAGCGGGCTTTTTTGTGCCGCGCGTCCTATGGCGCGCGCCAGAGCTCGGTCTCGCCGTCCTCGCCGAGCAGCTGCATCACGCCGGCGTCCGCGTCGTCGAGCAGCACCCGGATCCGCTCCCGACCCTCGAGATCCCGAATCAACAGACCGCTGTCGGTGACCCCGTCGAGTCTCATCTGAGCGCGGCCGTCGCTCTCGATGCTGAGACCAACACGCTCGCGGCCCTCGTAGAACAGCGTCAGAGCGGGCGTGCCATCGGATCGCGGGCTGAGCTGGGCGAGCGTCTCGTTTCGGACGCTCGTCAGGACGAACGCTCGGGCGCGGACGATGCCGGTGTCGTACGCGGTCCCGATGGTCAGCGCCGTGGCGATCGCCAGCACCATCACCACCATCAGGCGGCGCCAGATACGCACCTCTTGCTCCAACCGGCCCAATCGCTGCTCGAGATCCACGGTCACACCTCCCCGAGCACGATAGCAGAAGGCCCGGATCTACTGATCCGGGCCTTCTGTGTGTCCGGAGGACGCGGGCCGACCGCCGGATCGGGACCCCGTGCACCCGCTCGTGAGCCCCCCCACAGACCCTATCGTCTGGTGACGAGAATCTTACTTCCTGTAGACCAGAAACTCCCAGGTCGCCGCCGCCGGGTCGATCGCGCCGGCCGACGCGTTCGTGGTCCGCAGCTTGAAACTGCCGTCGGCGACCGTGTGACAGCCAACCACGGCGATCCCCGCCTCGAGCGCGGCCGGCGGGATCGCGATCACCGTGTCGCCGCTCTTGATCAGCGAGCTCGAGACGGTCGTGTCGACGCTGGCAACCGCCGTGTGGTTGGCCAAGTCGAGCGCACTGGCCGTGAACGTGAACATCGACGTGTAGACCGTGCCGCCAAACTCCGCCGCCGGCAGCAGCTTGATCGTCCGCGCCACCGCGGCGAGCGCCGCCAGCACCAGACCGGCCAGAAGAATCATCTGAAGCACCGTTCTGCTCCTCCTCGCTCGCGCTCGGCGAGCCTGTCTGTTACGACCCTACGACCCGCTGACGCCGTCCATCCGCGCAGCAGCCGAGTCCCGCTTGAGCGCCATGCTCACGTACCAGCGGATCCGCACCCGCTCGGCGTCCTTGGTCTCGAGCTGCCCGATGTCGACCGCCTCGAGCTGGCCGTTCTGGAGCCCGCAGAGACCGTCCTCCTCGTCGAACTGCAGGGCGTAGATGCTCGAGAACGTCGAGCCGGTGCCGTTGTCCGCGGCCTCGGTGTCGGTAATGAAGTCCGACACGTAGACCGGGATGCCGTCGTAGAACATCACCTGCCGGCCGAACTCCGAGCTGCCCGACTCCACGTAGTGCGCCGACGCCGCGAGCAGGCTCTTCAGCTTGCGCCGCGTCCGCTTCGACATCAGCAGCACGTCCGGCTTGCCGCCCTTGACCAGGTCGATCAGCTGGTCGAGCAGCACCAGCGTGAGCGCGCCACCGCCCGCCGCTGGCGTGATGACCTGCCCACTCGAGCCCGTGCTCGGCATCAGCTTGGCCAGGCCGTCGAAGGCGTTGGCGTCGGTGCTGGTGTCGCCGTAGATGACGGTGGACTCCCATTTCCGAGCCACGCTCTTGGCGGCCATGACTGTCTGAATGGCCCGCTGGTTCTGCATGTTGGAGCGGGTCCGCTGGATGAAGTTGTCGACGTCGGCGTCGCGGCCCAGGATCGCCAGATTGGCCGTCTTCTGGGTGAAGGTCGCCGCGCCTTCGCTCCAGGTCGCATTGACGGCGTAGAACTGCGCTGTGCCCGGGCTCAGCTCTTGGTTGTACTTGTGGCTGTTGCCCTCGACCTGAATGAACGGCATAACGCCGGCCATCGGCGACTCTTCGATGATGGTCTCGATCACCCCAAGCTGGAGCTGATCGAGCGTGAGCTTCGCGCTCTCCGACAGCAATACCGGCACGTTTCTTACCCCCGACCTCCGCGCCTACTAGCGCGGGTATTACTCCCCGATCAGATACTGGCTCGGTACGTCACTTCTTGAGCGCTCCCGAGATCCGCTCGACCGGCGACAGACTCGCGCTCGTTGCCGCGTCACGGGTCACCGCTCCGGCCGGGACCTGCTGCTGCTGGAGCTGCTGGCGCGCCGCATCAGTCGCGCGGGTGAACGCGGCTTTGGCGCTGTCGATCGACGCGGCCAGAGCGTCGGCCGTGTCGCCCGCCACGAGCTCCTCGACCACCTGGCCCTTGTGCTCGGCCAGCAGCGCCCGACGCAGGTTCGCCAGGCTCTCGCTCTGCGCCTGGCCGACTGCCGTCCGCGCCGTCTCGGCCTCGCTCTGGAACGTGGTGACCGACTGCTCGAGCTCGCCGAGCCGGGCCGCGCGGGCTTCGGCCGCGGTCTCGGCAGCCTGGCGCGCCGCTGTCGCCTCGGCGATCGTCGCCGTCGCCTGCGAGAGCTGTCCCTCCAGCTCCGCGATTCTGGCGTTTGCCGCCTCGAGATCCTCCACAGATCTCCCTCCCTTCCCCGGCTAGCTCTCGCCCCGGGGGACTAGGCGACGGACGGAGATTCTGCTCCCCCGCCGCTGGCGGATGACCGACTGGTACTGCTCCTGGTACTGGCGAGCCGCTTCCCGCGCGCTCGCCCCCTTCTGGCGTTCGAACCGCTGCCGCTTCGACTCGTCGGTGTCGATCCACTGGACGGCGCGCATCGCCACGTACGCGACGATCGCCGCCTCTTCGCGGGTGGGGACGTCCAGGCTGTCACCGTCGTTCGCCGGCTCGCTGTACGCCCCGATGTAGCGCACCGTGATCGTCTCCGCGCTCGCCGATGGCGCCGGGCTCAGGATCACGCTGCCGCCCCACACCTCGTAGACGAGCTCGCCGGGGCGGAGGCCCGGCATTGGTGTTGGTGATGCTTCCGCCGCCACGTCCCCGCCGTGGTAGGGCGACGGGACGCGGAAGTAGCCGCTCGGGTACTCCACCCTGAGGACCTGGAGCGTGTCGGCCGGCAGGGCGTAGCTCGCTTGGCTGGCCACCGTCGTCAGCGTCGTCGTCTTTTCGAGCCCGACCTCGCGGCCATAGTCCCGGAGCGCCTCGATCAGCCAGGTATTCAAGAGCGCGTCACTCCAGAGCTGCACGCCGCCCGAGTCGTTCAACTCGCTCCTGATCGTCGTGCGAATCTGCGCCCGTGTCGTCATGCGCCCTCCCCCGTGTCGTCCGTATTCGGCGCCGAATCGCCCGCCGGTTCCGCCGAATCGCCCACTCGCGCCCGGTCCTCGAGCACGCGGGCGAGCTCCTCCTCCGGGCTCTCGGTCCCGAGCGCGTCCATCGCCGTCCGGTGCGAGCGGAGACCGGCCTGAACGAGGCTCACCTGATTGCGGACGTCCTGGGTGTCGTCACGCGGGACCATCGGCGGCCAGATCACCCGCGAGCGGTACGGCGCGTAGTCGCCCGGCTTCGCGCCCTCGACACCGAACTGCTCGGCGAGCCGCAGGATCATCCGGTTGCGATCCCGCAGCGCCCGCGTCCAGAAGGCGTGCCGGCGGAGCGTCTTCTGGATGATCGGCCGCAGCTGCGTCTCGAGCGCCACGCCGGAGAGCACCTGGTCGGTCTCGCCGAAGGCCGTGCGCGGGGTCTCCGAGACCTCGTACAGCGAGCGCAGCGTCCGCTCGATGTGCTCGCCGACGGCCGGCGGCTGGCCCTGCCACTCCAGCAGCTTCACGTCCGCGTCGGTCGGGATGTCCCAGACGGTCCCCGGGCCGACGGCCAGATCGGAGTGGTCGGTGACGCCCCTGAAGACGATCGGCGGGTCGGCGTGGTAGCGGATGATGTCGGCCTGGTCGCTGATCCGCTCGTCGAGCTCGCGGTTGATCGGGATCACGTCGACGAGATCGGAGATGCCCCAGAACGCGTTGGCCGGCTGGAGGTTCGGGACGTGGACGAACGGGATCCAGCCGTACGGGTTCGGTCCGTGCCTCACAACCTGCTCGCCGACGGTCAGCACCAGCTCGGACGCGGTCCACGTCTCGACGACCTCGAGCGCCCGCGTGTCGCCCGGCAGCGGGGCCGGCAGAATTCCGTGGGGCCCCTTACTCCCCACGCCATCACCCAGGCCGGCGCTCGCGGCGAACGA
Organism: Thermoleophilia bacterium; assembly: GCA_020845695.1. Next base: position 13,750 of record JADLFG010000080.1, read on the forward strand.
CTCGGCCGCGTCGGCTGCCACGGCGTACGCGACCTCCACGCGCAGGATCCGCGACGGGTCGTCGGCCTGCCAGGTGGCGAAGAAGCCGCTCGGATCGACACTCACCACGCGGATGCGCTGCTCGAGCGGATCCCAGAAGACCTTGTAGACGCCGTCGCCGAGCGCGCCCGCGTTCTGGGCGACCTGCAAGTCGACCGCGTCAAGGCTGTTGTCCCAGTACACGTCGTAGAGCAGCTGCTCGGCCCGCTCCGCTCGACGACGATCGCGCGCCGTGGAGCCGGGCTTCGGCGGGACCGAGAAGCCGAGGCCCCGACCAAGTAGGTACGCCACGCCCTTGTCGACCACCGTCCGGGCGTAGTTCACGACCAGGTTGGTCCGCCCGTTGCGCGGCCGAAGGAAGTGCCGGCCCTCGTAGAAGTCGAGGTACTCTTGGTACCGGCGCAAGCGGCCGGCGTCGCGCAGGCGGAGACGAGCCGCCGCGCTCGTCGGGCCAGTCCGCTGGGGAAGCGCCCGAACGGCCATCAGCGCTCACCTCCAGCATTCGACGGACGCGGACCGATGAACTGGTGGCGGATCGACCGCAGCCGCGCCACGATCGCCTCGAGCTCGTCGCCGAGGTCATCGCAGACGTGAGCGAGCGCTCCGATCAGCGCCGCCTCCTGCGACGGCGGAAGCTCGACCGGCTCCGGACTCGGGACTCGGGACTCGGGACTCGCCACGTCGACCCAGACCATCGACCACCATCCACGCTCATCGAACTGCTGGCGGCTCAGCGTCTCACCGCCGTACGTCAGTCCCGTCGCCGGGTTCGCCAGCTCGAGCACGCCGTCCCGAAACCGGCGCACCGCGACCCAATGGCCAGAACTGCCCCAGCCATGCCCACCGAGCGCGATCGGCCGGGTGCCGGCCATGGAGGTCACTGCCCCCCAGGAGACCGGGCTGACGTTGGCAGCCGGCAGGCCGAAGCGGTCGCGCAGAAGATCGGCGATCCCCGCGCCGCTGCCGTCGCGTAGGCCGACGTCGGCGTTGACCAGGCCGGGAACCATGATGTCGTGGAGCTCCTCGGCCGCGATCGAGACGCCGACGCTCTTGAGCACCCAGGTCGTCGCCCGAATCGCGCAGGTCCAATCCAGACGCTGGCGCTCGACGGGCTGGTCGGGGTTGAAGACGCGATCACCCGGTTGCTCGGGAACCGGAGTCTCAGCCGGCACGCTCTGGCCGCTGAGGATCAGCGCGGCTTCGGCGAGCCCGCGCCGATAGTTGGCCTCGGTCTCGGGCGTCCACGCGCGCTCGTGGCCGGCCGGCCAGTTGTACTCGCAGAGATCGCGGAGCAGGTTCTCCAGATCGAGCGTCGGGCTGGCATCGTGGAACTTGGCCGCGAGGTTCCGCGCGGCCACCTCCGACGCGTGGCACGGGTCCAGGTAGAGCGACCCGACCCGCGAGATCTCCTCGGGCCCGGGGAAGTCGTCGCCGCCGCGGTACTCGGGCGCCCAGCGGACCGTCTGCTGCCATGCCCCGAAGCTCACATCCGGCCAGTACTCTTCGTCCTGGTCGGGTCGGCCCGGCCGGCGGGCGCTTGGGTCGAGCCCGCTCTCGGCGATCGCGCAGCCCAGCATGAGCAGACGCGGAATCCTGAACCGGTCGGCCGTTCGGCTGCTGAGAGAGATCAGCTGCTCACGCTCCACGGTCTACCACTCCTCTCGCCACTCGCCACTCGCCGCTCGCCATCACGCCTCCACCAATCGAGCGATCCCGCGCAGCTGATAGCCCCGTCGCTGGCTCAGCTCGGCGATCTCCTCGCGCAGGTCCTCAAACCAGACCGAATAGCTCAGACCGTTGATGTCGGTGAAGGACAGAGTCCCGCTCTGCGCCTTGGCCGCCCAGAGCGCCGCCGACAGCTGCACGCCGGTCAGCGGCTCTGGCGCGTGGTCGAGCGTGACCAGCGGCAGATCCGCCGTTCCCTCGAGCAGGATCGGGAGCTCCCACTCGCGCTTCGGCGTCGGCGACACCCGGTAGCGGAGCAGCAGGTCGTACAGGACCGGCGACGATGATGCGCCCGCGCTGCCGGCCAGGTTGACGCGGAAGGCGACCTGCTTACAGGTGACGATGCCAGGAAACGAGAACGTCGCCGACGTCGCGCCAAGCGTGCTGCTGGTCCCGAGCGTCGTCCAGGAGCCGGTCCCCTCGAGCTGGTACTGCACCTGGATGCTCTGGCCGCTGGCGAGCGCCGAATGCAGGATCGTGACAGTCCGGAGCACCTTGTCGACGTGGGGGAGGCCGGCGTCGAACAGGCCGGTGTCGGTCGTCCCGCTCGCCTGGTACTTGCCGGTCGTCCGGTAGACGTGCGTCGGGCTGGAGCCGCGCTTGGTGCCGAGATAGAGCGCACCCAGGAACGACACCCCGACCATCGGCTCGTCGCCGGTGAGACCGGTACTGGGGCGCGACCAGGCGTCCAGGCGCGGGTCGTAGCGCAGAAGACCGAGCGAGCCGACCGAGATCAGGTACGGGGCCCAGAGTGCGCCCTGCCAGTTGACAAGCCCCCGCATCGGCGTGGCGTACCCGTTCTGGGCGGTGGCCAGCTGCTTCTTCAGCTCGAGCGAGGAGCCGTCCCAACGGTAGACCTGCCCGTCAGTACCCGAGCCCAGGTAGGCCGCGTCGTCGACGACCGCCGCGCTCACGAGCGTGTTGCCGTGGAGAACCTCGTGGTGGCGGTAGACCCCGCCGGAGCCGCTGTCGTCCACCGAGTAGATGCCGCAGCGGCGGCTGTTGCTGGTGTTGACGAGCCAGTACAACCGATTCCCCAAGACAAACATCGCATCGACGCTCGTCTCTTCGAAGTCGTACTGCTTGGCCGACAGCGCGGAGCCGTCGTAGTAATAGGCCGAGGCGATCCCGTTCGGACCGGTCCCCTTGGCGCCGACGTACAGGTACTGCGCCGTCTGGCGGTAGAAGGTCGCCATCGCGTGGATACCGCTGCACGAGCCAACGGTGAATTTGCTGGCCGTCCAGACCCCACCGGTCGTCAGCTCACCAACAACACCATCAGTGCCGTTGCCCACGTACAGCTCGTTCGCAAACACCGCCATCGATCGCGCCACTCTCGGCGAAAGCGACATCGGAACCGATGCGGAAGACCCGGTCCATTTGATGACGTCACCGTTGCTGACACCGATGTACAGATTCCCGTCGAACACGGCCGCGCAGGTCCACTCACCGGCCGCGCCGAGGTTGAACGCGCTGGTGAGCTCGGGACCGAGAGACAGAGCCCCACGCTCGGAGTAGGCATCGAGTCCGCTCCCCGCTCGGTAGCGCTCGGGGTGCGCCGGATCTAACTGCGCGTACCCTTCGCCACCGGACCAGTCGGAGATCCGCAGGCCGTCCTCAACCAGGAAGTCACCGAGGCCGCGCGCACCACTCGAGCGCTTGGGCGCGAACTGCGTCGCCAACCTTCGCCGGTACCCGTCCAGGTCGAGCATGTAGCCCTGGCCGGCCAATGTGACGTGATACTGGACCACGTGACGACTGTAACGGAGCCGACGCTTAAATGAAACGTCCCCTCCCGACGCTTGCCGGGAGGGGACGCCTGTTGTTGTTGATGGCGCCGGCTCAGCCGTCCTTCCGCTGCGTCGGGCTGGGCAGGTACGCCACCAGAGTGACGATGCCCGCCACGGCGATCGGCACGATCCACGCGAGCTCGCCGGGCAGTGGCACGTTGCCAGCCTTCAGCTCGCCGGCGAACGCGCTGAGCACGGCGGACAGCACCGCAAGCGCCGCCACCTCGACCGGCCGGAGCGGTCGCCCCGCCGCCTCACGAACCCTGTCGGTCATCGTGACCCTCCCCATGGTCCGCGCCTCCCCCTGGCGCGGTAATGGCCGCGATCGGCGCGGCGGCCGGCCCAGGAGCCAGACCCAGTTGGGCCAGCGCCTGAGCAAGCAAGAGCTCCGCGGCGGTCTGCGCCGGCGCCGGCAGGTCGCGGCTCGCCGACGTCCACCCGGGCGCGTCCGGCTTCTCACGGCCGGGGCCAAACTTCAGCCAGGCCAACGGCTCGCTGTCGTGGACGACCGTCTCGGCCTCGAGGCGCGCCCGCGCGTGGGCCCGCTCGACGGCCGCGAGCAGCTCGACGAACAGCTCATTGCCCTCGCGCGGCAGCGCCCCGTCCTCGACGTCGCGGCCGCGCTCGAGCCAGGTAAACAGCGACCGCTTGCTGACACCGTTCGCCTCGGCCGCGACCCCGAGAAACGCGCCGCGCTCGACGTCACGCGCGATCGCCCGGACCAGCGCCTCCGTCAGCTTCAGCCGCCGCCCCAGCTTCGGCTGCACCTTCGACATGGCTCGCCCTCCCCACAGGACAGCCCTGGTAGCGCATGAACGGCGAGAACCCGAGCGGCCGGCGATCGAGCCTATTCGGCGCGGAATGTCCCGCATCGGATGCGATCGCCGACGCGGAACCGATCACGAGCCAGACGGACGGACTCTCGTCGTCCACAGCGCCCATCATGCGCGCGATCAGCTCCGCCGTCGCGCGCGTCCCCATACATGCTGGCCCCCACCAGCACCTGCTATCCCCCGACGGCAGGCAACGATATTGTCATCCTGTTGTAATATGGGCGCAACGTCGCGCTTGGACCCATCGCCAGCGGACGTTACGGAGGGTGGAGACATGGTGGTGGAGGAGCGCGCCGACCTCGTCATCCGGGCGACGGTCGCCGCTGGTCTTCGCCGCGCCCGTGAGCGGACCGGCCGAACCCAAGCCCAGGTCGCGGCGGCGCTCTACTGCACCGTGTCCGCCTGGAGGCATTACGAGCGCGGGCGGCATCCCGTGCTGGTGGAGCGGCTGCCGGCGATCGCCGCGGCCATCGGCTGCACGCTGGAGCAGCTGCTGGCCGACTGCGGGCTGCTCGTCGAGCCCGAGTCGAAAGTCACGAGGGTGAGTTAGGATCGTTCGCGACTCGCGACTCGTGACTCGTGACCCCCGAAATGCCAGCGCCCCGGCTCTCTCGAATGCCGGGGCGCCAACGCGGGAGACCGATGGGGGAGGCCTCGACCGCCAGCGGACCATGGGGAGAGCCCGCCGACTCACAGGGTAACACAGCCCGTGCCACGCCAAGCCCCTGTCGGATGACCATTTCGCCATGATCGACCAAACCCAGCTCCGCGGCATGCTACGAGCGCTCTCCGACGTCGGCGCGTTCTCGTCGGCCATCGTGCAGCGGCCGCTCCGCGCGTATCAGCTCGAGGTCGCCCGCGCCGTCCTGCAGTCGATCGACGCGCGCGACGGTCTGTCCTTCACCGTGCTCATGCCGCGCCAGGCCGGCAAGAACGAGCTCTCGGCACAGCTCGAGGCGTTCCTGCTAACCAGGAGCCAGAACGTCGGCGGCTCGCTGGTCAAGGCGGCGCCGACCTATAAGCCGCAGACCGAGAACTCGATCCGTCGCATCAAGGAGATCCTCGACAACCCGCTGACGGCTGGGAAGTACTCGACCCCGGGCGGCTACGTCGTCCAGATCGGTAAGGCCGCGGCCTACTTCTTCTCGGCAGCGGCCACGGCCAACGTCGTCGGTGGCACCGCGTCACTGCTCCTCGAAGGCGACGAGGCCCAGGACCTAGACGCCACCAAGTGGGACAAGGACTTCAGACCCATGGCGAGCACCGGCAACGCCACCACGGTGCTCTACGGGACGCCGTGGGTCCAGGATGACCTGCTGGCGACGTCGATCGCCGCCAACCGCGAGGCCGAAGCGCGCGATGGCAGGCGCCGGCACTTCAGCGTGTCGTGGGAGCGCGTCGCCGAGGCGAACCCCGACTACGGCCGCTACGTCGAGAGCGAGATCGCCAGGCTCGGACGCGCCCACCCGATCATCCGCACGCAGTACCTGTTGGAGATGCTCGAGCAGGCCGGCGGATTCCTGTCGGAGACCCAGATCGCGCTCCTCCAGGGCGATCACCCGCCACTGGAGCGCCCACCAGCGCCGAGCGAGTTCGGTAGCGGTGACTTCGTCGCTGGTGTTGATGTTGCTGGCGCCGACGAGGAGGACCCGGACGGCATCCTCACGCGCGTGAATCAGCGGCGTGACTCAACCGCCCTGACGATCGCCCACGCCGAGCGCCGCCGCGTCGACGGCCTGGTAGTCGAGCCCCAGCTACGGATCGTCGCTCAGTACGCCTGGCGAGGGACGCCGCACCGCGTGCTCTACCCGCAAGTGCTCGAGCTCGTGCGCTCTGTCTGGCAGTGCTCGTCGGTCGTCGTCGACGCCAGCGGCATCGGCTCTGGGATGGCGGCCTACCTCGGGGCGGCGCTCGGCCCCCAGATCGTCACGCCGTACGTCTACACCGCTGCCACCAAGTCGAAGCTGGCGTACGATCTGCTCAGCGCGATCAACGCTGGCCGCTTGAAGCTGTACGCGCCGCGCCACCACCTGGAGATCGACGCGCTCCGCGCCGAGACGCTCGACCAGGCCAGGAACGCCACATACGAGCTCCGCGCGAATCAGCTGATGCTCTTCTCGGTGCCCGAGCATCGCGGCCACGACGACCTGCTGAACAGCCTCGCGCTGGTGGTGCAGGCCGGTGGGCAGCCAGGACGGCTCAGGACCGCTGCAGGACGACGACAGGGGCGCGGATCGGGCAAGGACGAGGGTGGAGTGCTGGCCGACCGACAGAGCCCGCTCTCGCGGCGCTAGACGCGCGGGCTCGGCTTTCCCTGAACACGCGTTCCGCTGTAGCATGTGCGCCCGGAGGTTCGGACATGAAACGCCTGTTCGCTGTTGTTGTTGCTATCGTCTCCATTGCTACGGCTCAGCCCGCGAGCGCCCAGCTCGGCGAGCCGGCGCCGCCGCCCGCGTCTCCGGGGTTCTACCCGGCTGACTATGTCGGCCAGGGCGACGCCTACAACTGCGCGAGTTTCACGAGTCAGGCGGACGCCCAGGCGGTGCTGCGAGCCGATCCGTCGGACCCCAACCGGCTCGACGCGGACGCGGATGGGATTGCCTGTGAGAACAACCGCATCCCGCGAGACATGGTCCCCGTCCCGCGTACCTAGACAGTACCTGTCGCTCATCGCCTCCCGTCACCCTCGGCGGGCCGGGCGGCGATGAGCGCATGCTGTGGACAGTAGTCAATACCCAACGGCGCAAGCCCTGGCGGGGGCACCACCTCCGGCGGTATCGCATGATCGGCACAGAGTGCCAGATCACAGGTCCGGCCTTCCCCCATCGGCCAGTCACAGAGACGTTCAGCCGTCAGGCCACACAGGGAGCACGGCTCCACGATCATGCCGGGGCCGCAAACAAAGCCACGTGCACCTTGCTCTGGGACGTCCCAAATCGGTACGCAAGGCATCACTCACTGACGCCCAGCCAGACGTTCGGCAGTGGCCATTCCGGTCCGTCGAGTCCGCAATCGTCGTTGCTCTGACGGCAGAGTCTGCCACCCTGACAGATCGCGCAAATCGCGTCCGCGACCCGCCTCTGGGTGGCCAGGTCGCTGAGGTACTTCGCCATGCGATCGGGACGCTTGGTGAGCACCTGGAAAGTGTGCTGACTCGCACGGGCCATCACCGAGAATATCTGGTCGATGAACGTGTCGGGCACGTCGGGATGGAAGAGATCGCTCTGGCTGTTGACGAAGATCCGGCGTGGACGCGACCAACGGAGCGGTTGGTCGAGCAGGACCGGGTTCCACGTCGCGTCGGTCCACTCGATCGCGGAATTATCAGACACCGTGACACCCCTTCGGTCCGGTACGGGCAGCGAGCACGGTCGGAACCACGATCTCGTCCCACTCATCTGCGTGCCCCTCGTGGCTACCGGCAGCGTCCCTGTAAAACTCTTCCTCGTCAAGATTCCCGCTCGCATCGGCTCTCACAGCAAGGTCGGCATAGACGGCGGCGAGTGCGCGATGAGCCACCGCGGCACGTTGCTCGAGCGATAGCATGGCCGGCGACGGGGCCGCGCGCACATTGACAGCTGGGTTGAACCGGTCACGCAGATCGAAGATGCCGTCTGGCGGAGGAGGGGCGTAGTAAAAGAGCCGCCACCCACCGGCGTCGATCGCCCATTTGGCTAGTGCTATCAACCGCTCCTGACAGGCGGCCAGAGCAGCGCAGGCGTCGTAGAGATCCTGCTTGAGACACTCGAAATCGTGAGGATTGTCCGCCACAGCTAGCTTCCCCCAAGCGCCGAGCGGATCAACTGCGCCGCCCGGCCATTCACCACCATCGAGCGCGTCGCTCTGAGAACACACCAGCCCATCAGCGTCGCTACGTTGCCAGCGTCCAACTCCTCGGCCGTCAGCGGCTCGATCTGCAGACCCAGGTACTGACCGGGCCAGGCAACCGCCAGACGCGAGCGAGAGCCGTGGCAGACGCGATGATCGAGCACCGGCGGACGGATGCCCGACTTCTCGAGCGATCGCAGCAGAGCCCGAACGACCGGGCTGGAGGTGAACGGATCAGCTGGTCGGTTCAGCGCCAGCACGCCGACAGGGCGCCGTCCGTCCAGACGCCCAACGTAGACCACTCGTCGCTCGCTCATCACTCAATCCCCACCAAACGCAACACGAACCGCCCCAGAGCGACGCAGAGCGCCGCCAACAGCACCGGTAGACACCCGACTCGCCGGTACTCAGTCACCACTCACCGACCCCCAATACAGCGCGTCCAGCGACACACCGAGAGCACTGGCGATCGCCGCGAACCGCGCAACCGCGATCCCACGCTCGCCATCCTCCACGAACTGGATGAACCGACCAGACACCCCAGCCAGCTCGGCCAGCTCGCGCCGCGACCAGCCACGGCGGACCCGCAGCCGGGCGATGCGGGCGCCTAGCTTCGGGTCGCCCGTCCCCTCATACGCCATCACTCCTCCACACGATCGATAGAAGAAGTCCACCACCAGACGACGCCAGACCCTCACACCGCTCTCCGACGGCCCCACCAGTCGGCGTGCTCCGGTGGCCTGATGGCCTCCGGGGTGCCGGCGTCGA
>JADLFG010000081.1 GCA_020845695.1 Thermoleophilia bacterium
GAGCGGGACACGCCCCGGCGCCACAACCCCCGACCCACGGCCGCGAGCGGGACACGCCCCGGCGCCACAACCCCCGACCCACGGCCGCGAGCGGGACACGCCCCGGCGCCGCGCGCCGGGGTGCTTCTCAGCGACGGCGGGAGCTCGGCACGTAGTCGCCGGACGGGCGCGTGCGCAGGGTGGCGTCGTAGTCTCGCTCGACCGCGCCGAGGACCCGGTTCTCGCGGATGAACGGGAGCGGCCTCGCCGGGTCGTCGGTGTCGATCTCGCGCGCGAGGCGATGGCCGTCGAAGACGGCGTCGGCGACGAGCCGCGGGGCGACGCAGTCCCCGATCCGGTAGAGGCCGCGGATCCCCGCCTCCGCCACGGCCGCGCCGGCGGCGCGCAGCTCGCGCCAGAGCGCGTCCTCGGAGACGCGCTGGGTCGCGAGGACGACCGCGTCCACCTCCCAGCGAAGGGGGCGCTCGGGCGCGTAGACGTGAGAGCCGGTAACGAGGCCCGGCTCGATCCGCTCGATCAGATGCTCGGCGACGAGCTCGACGCCGAGCGAGCGCAGGAGCCGGTTCAGTCGCGGCGCCTCGAGCGTGAACGTGCTGTACGGGGAGACCTGCGCGAACGGGGTCACGAGCGTCACGCGCCTGCCCGCGCGCGCGAGCCGCTCGGCCAGGCCGGCGGCCATGTAGTAGCCGTCCGCGTCGTAGACGAGCACGCGCTCGCCCGGCGGCTCGAAGCCGCGCACGAGCAGGTCCTCGGGGGTGAGCACGTGCGCCAGGCCGGGCCCGGCCCCGGGGATCGGCCGGTGCGTCGTCCCGTTGAGGCCGTCGCTCGCCCAGCGCGAGCCGGTCGCGACGACCACGAGATCGGCGCCGTAGTCGAGCACGGCCCGCGTGTCGAGCGAGACGCCGAGGACGAGCTCGACGTTCGCGAGCTTGTCGAGCTGGACCCGGCGGTAGTTGACGACCCGCGCCCACTCGCCGAGACCCGGAAGCCGCGTCACCCAGCGCAGCGCGCCGCCGAGCTCGCCGGCGGCGTCGACGAGATGGACGCGGCGCAGCCCCCGCTCGCCGAGCACGCGCGCGCACTCCATTCCCGCCGGACCGGCGCCGACGACGAGCACGTCCGAGTCGGCGTTGGCGGCGGGAGTGAAGCGCTCCGGATGCCAGCCGCGGCGGTACTCCTCCCCCGCGGTCGCGTTCTGGGTGCAGACGAGCAGCGCCCGCTGCATGTAGCGGGCGGCGCAGACGTTGTTGCCGACGCACTCGCGGATGTCGTCGAGGCGCCCCTCCTCGATCTTGCGGGGCAGGAACGGGTCGGCGATCGAGCCGCGCGCGGACCCGATCACGTCGAGGAGGCCGTCGCGCACCATCGCCGCCATCGTGTCCGGGTTGGTGAAGCGCCCCACCCCGACGAGCGGCTTGGCCGTGCGCGCCCGGGCCTTCTCGATCCAGGGGCGCTGGAAGTTCTCGGAGCCGAAACGCGAGGAGAGCGAGTCCTCGCCCCATTCCCCGATCACGCCGCCGATCTGGAGATCCCAGAGGTCGACGAGGTCGTCGGCCAGCTCGATGAACGCGAGCGCCTCCTCCTCGGGCAGGCCCCCCTCGCGCAGCGGGGCGATGCAGGTGCGCACCGCGATCGAGCAGTCGTCACCGACGGCCTCCCTGACCGCCTCGATCGTCTCGAGCCAGAAGCGGGCGCGGCTCTCGAACGGGCCGCCGTAGGCATCGCTGCGGCGGTTGTAGAAGGGGTCGAGGAACTGGGCGGTGATCGGGTAGCCGTGGCCGCCGTAGACGTTCACGATGTCGAAGCCGGCCGAGCGGGCGCGCCTCGCCGCCTCGACGTACCAGCCGCGCAGCTCGCGGATCCCCTCGAGGTCGAGCTCGTAGCAGGACTGGACGAACAGGTAGTCGCTCGGGATCTGGGAGACGCCGGCGGCGGGCAGGCGGCTCTCGTAGTTCCGCGCGTGCGCGGCCCCGTACCAGAGCTGGACGCCGGCGAGCGACCCGTGCTCGTGCACGAGGTCGCACATGAGACCCAGGTTGGCGACGTCCGTGTCGTCCCAGAGCCGGGCGCCGACGCTCGGGTGGCCGTCGCTCGAGGGGTGGATCGAGCAGTACTCGGTCGAGACGGCCGCCCAGCCGCCCTCCGCCGCCATCGCCCGGAAGTGCGCCTGCGTGCCGGGCCAGTCCGAGCCGAAGCTCGAGCAGTGCGGCGTCTTGTAGAAGCGGTTGCGCAGCGTCCTCGCGCCGATCCGAACGGACTCGAAGAGGATGTCGTGGCGCGGGTCGCGTCCCACCCGCGTATCGAATCACGTCTGACGCGACCTGTCAGCGGCTCGCGCGCAGCACCGCGAGGATCCCGCCGGCCGAGAGGATCTCGCGCATCTCGGGCGGCAGCGGCTCGCCGCGCAGGACCGCGCCCGTCCCCGCGTGGCGGAGCGTGCCCTCGCCCAGGTCGATCTCGGCGGTATCGCCGTCGGCGAACGCGGCCGAGGCGCCCGGGCAGGCGAGCACGGGCAGGCCGATCGCGACGGCGTTGCGCAGGAAGATGCGGGCGAACGAGTCGGCGACGACGCACGCGATCCCGAGCGCCTTCAGGTTCTCGGGGGCGGTCTCACGACTCGACCCGCAGCCGAAGTTGCTGCCGGCGACGACGAGGTCGCCCGGGCGCGCCGCGCGCGGGAAGTCCGGATTGAGCGATTCGAGACAGTGCTGCTTGCGCACGCTGACCGGGTCGATCGCGTACTCGCCGGGCGAGAGCAGGTCGGTCGAGACGTCGTCGCCGAAGCGCCAGACGCGGCCGGCGATCCGGGCGCTAGCCATCACCGCCCGCCTCCCGCGGGTCGGCGATCGCCCCGGCGAGCGCGGAAGCGGCGACGGTCTCGGGCGAGGCGAGGTAGATCTCCGCCCGCGCGCTCCCCATCCGCCCGACGAAGTTGCGGTTGTGGGTGCCGATGCAGCGCTCCCCGGGACCGAGCAGGCCGCCGTGGCCGCCGAAGCAGGGGCCGCAGCCGGGCGGCAATAGCGACGCGCCCGCGTCGGCGAGCGCCTGGATGGCGCCCGAGCGGACGGCGGCCTGGAAGACCGCGCGCGAGGCCGGGGCGACGAGCAAGCGCACCCCGGGATGGACGAGGCGGCCGCGCACGATCGCGGCGGCCGCCTCGAGATCCTCGAGACGGCCGTTGGTGCAGGAGCCGATGAAGGCCTGGTCGATCCGCGTGCCCGCGACCGCACCGACCGGCTCGACGTTGTCGACCGCGGCGGGGAGCGCGACCTGCGGCTCGAGCACCGCGAGGTCGAGCTCGTGCACGGCCTCATAGGCGGCGTCGGGGTCGGGACCGAACGGCTCGAGCCCCGGGCGACCACGCTCGGCCAGGTAGGCGAGCGCGGCCTCATCGGCCGCGAAGAAGCCGAACTTGGCCCCGATCTCGACGGCCATGTTGCAGACGGTGAGCCGGCTCGCGATGCTCGCGCCGCTGGCGGCCAGCCCCCCGAGCTCGATCGCCTTGTACTGGGCGACGTCGTCGCCGTGGCGCCCGGCGAGCGCGAGGATCACGTCCTTCCAGGCCACTCTCGGCTGGAGCTGGCCGGAGAGCTCGAAGCGGATCGTCGGCGGCACCCGGAACCAGAGCTTGCCGGTCGCGAGCGCGTACACCATCTCGGAGGTGCCAATGCCGGTGCCGGCGGCGGCTAGCGCGCCGTGCGTCGTCGTGTGCGAGTCGGTGCCGACGACGAGCGCCCCCGGTACGACGTGACCGCGCTCGGGCAGGAGCTGGTGGCAGATGCCGGTGCCGGCGTCGTAGAAGGCAGAGATCCCGAACCGCTCCACGTGCTCGCGGATCGTCCGGTGCGCCGTCGCGGCCGCCTCCGACGGGGCCGGCACGAGGTGGTCGAGCACGACGACCGTACGGCCGGAGTCGAATACCTCCTCGACACCGAGCTCGACGAGCTGGCGGAAGACATCGGCCGCGAAGATGTCGTGAACGAGCGCCAGGTCGATCGAGGCGGCGACGAACTCGCCCGGCCGCACCTCGTCGCGCCCGGACGCGCGCGCCAGCACCTTCTCGGCGAGCGTCAGTCCCACGGCTACATCGCCGGGCTCTGGAGGCTGCGCCCGCCGCAGACGTACAGCACCTGGCCGGTCAGGTAGGACGCCTCGTCGCAGGCGAACGAGAGCACGGCCTGGGCGATGTCCTCGGGGGTGCCGATGCGACCGAGCGGCACCGTCTTGATCAACCGCTCCTGGATCTCCTCTCTGAGCTGGCGGAAGAGGGGCGTGTCGACGAGCGCCGGTGCGATGCAGTTGACGGTGATCCCGAAGCGGGCGAGCTCGAGCGCGAGCGTACGGGTGAGGCTGACGACGCCGCCCTTGGAGGCCGAGTAGCTGACCTGGCCGGGATTGCCGAGCCACGCCCGCGAGGCGATATTGACGATCCGGCCCGAGCGTTGCTCCTGCATGTGCCGCGCGGCCTCGCGGCAGCAGAGAAACTGCGACTTCAGGTTCACGCGGAGCGTCTCGTCCCAGTCCTCCTCGCTCATCTTCGTCAGCCAGGCGTCGCGGGCGATGCCGGCGTTGTTGACGAGGATGTCGACGCGTCCCCACTCCGCCGCCGCCCGTCCGACCAGCGACTCCGCGCCTGCCGCGGTGCCGACGTCGGCGGCGACGCCGACCGCCGTCCCGCCGGCCGCAACGAGCTCGGCGGCCACCGACTCCGCCCGCTCCGCCGCGACGTCGTTGACGACGACTCTGGCGCCGCGGGCAGCGAGGAGCGTCGCGATCGCCGCTCCGATCCCCTGCCCCGACCCCGTGACGACGGCGACCCGGTCCTGTACCTGCATCCGATCCGCTCCTTTCTCAGCGCCCGACGAAGACGGGGGCGCGCTTCTCGACGAACGCCCTGATTCCCTCCTGGCGATCCTCAGTGTCGCGCAGGAACGCGTGGCAGGAGCGCTCGAACTCGAGCCCCTCGTCGAGCGGGGCGTCGAGAGCGCGGTCGACCGACTCCTTGATCTTGCGCAGAGACAGGGGCGCCTTCTCCGCGATCGAGCCGGCGAGCGCCTTCGCCTGCTCGTGCAGGGAGGCGGCGGGGACGACGCGGTTAACGAGCCCGAGCGACAGCGCCCGCGCCGCGTCGATCCGCTCGCACGTGAACATCAGCTCCTTGGCCCGCGACGGGCCGACCAGGCGGGTCAGGCGCTGCGTTCCGCCCGCCCCCGGCATGCTCCCCACCCTCGCCTCTGGCAGCCCGAACTGGGCGGTATCCGCCGCGACGCGCAGGTCGCAGGCGAGCGCGAGCTCGAGCCCGCCGCCGAGGCAGTAACCGTGAATCGCCGCGATTGTCGGGCGCTCCAGGCGCTCGAGGCGGCGGAAAACCCGGTGCACGGCTGCGGCGAGCGGGTCGATACCGGAGCCGTCGTCGTACTCCTTCGCGCGTGCCTTGAGGTCGGCGCCGACGCAGAACGCCTTCTCGCCGCTCGCGGCGAGCACGACCGCACGAATGCCGGCATCGGCCTCGGCCGTCTCGAGCACCCGCTCGAGCTCCTCGAGCAGCTCGACCGTCATCGCGTTCAGCGCTTCCGGGCGGTTCAGCGTCGCGACGCCGACCGCGCCATCGGTGGCCCACAGGACCGGCTGCTCCATCGTCTTCGCTCCTCCTTCAGGCAGCCACCGCGCGACCGGCGTCCAGGACTGCGCCGGTGTCGAGCAGGGAGCCGATCTCGCGGTCGCGTGTTGCGGTTCGCGGCGGGGGAGGCCGTCGCGACCCCGTCGGCGAATGGGGGCTCCAGCCCTCGCCCCCATTCGCCGACGGGAGGCTCGACCTCGACGGCCTCCGCCCCGAGATCGCCGAGCGCGATCGCGCGGGTCGAGCCCGCCGCCCCCCGTGAGTGGCCGCGCGCGCGAGCGTCCCGAGTGCCGATTCGAGCTGTTTGACCATCCGGTCAGAAGTGTCGCGGGAGGGCTCGCGCGGCACAACCGGACGGCCGCATCATTCGCCCTGGCGCGAATGCATCACGGCGAATGATGAAGCGAACGGATTGACCCGCCGGTCAGCCTGAGCGAGCCTTACTGCGTGACGAGCGCGGACCCGCCCGCTCCCGCCGCTACCGCGCTGCTGGCCGGCAGTCGCTGCCCCGCCTGCGGGGCGGCGTTCTACCCCCCACGGGGGGTCTGCTCCCACTGCCTCGGCAAGCTCGAGGAGACGCCGCTCTCGACCCGCGGAACCGTCTACACCCACACGGTCGTGCATCAATCGGCGCCGGCCTTCGAGACGCCGTACACGCTTGTCTACGTCGATCTGCCCGAGGGCGTGCGCGTGCTCGGCCAGCTCGCGGGCGAGGCCAGGATCGGGATGGAAGTCGAGCTCGAGCCCGACGAGCGGCTCGGCTTCCGCTTCCGCCCGACCCGGGAGAGCGCGTGAACGAGGTCGTCGTGATCGGCGTCGGGATGACGCGGTTTGGCAAGCACCCCGACCGGGACGCCACCGAGCTAGGCGCGGAGGCCGCGCTCGCCGCGATCCGCGATGCGGGGATCGAGCCCAGGCGGATCGAGGGCGCCTACTGCGGCCACGTCTTCCAGGGGATGGCGATGGGCCAGCGCGTGCTCGCGCACATCGGCCTCGCCGGGATCCCGCTCACGAACGTCGAGAACGTCTGCTCGAGCGGCGCGGTCTCGATCCGCGAGGCGGCGCTCTCGATCCGCGCCGGCGAGCACGACGTGGTGCTCGCGCTCGGCGTCGAGCATCTCACCTCCCGCTTCCAGGGCGCCCTCACGCCCGACCCGGACGACGTCGAGGCGACGGTCGGCTTGACGATGCCCGGGATCTACGCGATGAGGGCCACGCGCTACTTCGAGGACTACGGGGTCGGGCGGGAGCAGCTCGCGCTCGTCCCGGTCAAGAACAAGGCGAACGCCGCCCGCAACCCGATGGCGCAGTTCCAGGAGCCGGTCACGGTCGAGCAGGTGCTGGAGGCGCGGCCGATCGCCGAGCCGCTCGGAAAGCTCGACTGCTCGCCCGTCACCGACGGGGGCGCCGCGGCGATCCTCTGCAGCGCGGCGGCGGCCCGGCGCCTGAACGGGCGTGGGATCAGGCTCGCCGCCTCCTCGCTTCGCACCGGCACCGTCGACCCCGAGCCAGGATCGATGACGTTCGAGCCGCTCACCAACGCGGCCGCGAGGGACGCGTACGAGCGCGCCGGTGTCGGGCCCGACGACGTCGGACTCGCCGAGGTGCACGACTGCTTCTCGATCGCCGAGGCGCTGCGGGTCGAAGGCTGCGAGCTCTACCCGCGCGGCGGCTACCTGCACGCGGTCGAGCGCGGCGAAGCGTCGATCGGGGGGCGGCTGCCCGTCAACCCGAGCGGCGGCCTGCTCGGGAAGGGCCACCCGCTCGGCGCCACGGGCGTCGCGCAGGTGGTCGAGATCGTCCGCCAGCTCCGCGGCGAGGCGGGCGACCGCCAGATCGAGGGCGCGACGGTCGGGCTCGCCCACTGCCGCGGCGGCAAGGCGGCCGGCGTCGAGGGCGCCGCGTGCACCGTCCAGATCCTCGTCCGGTAGCGACCCCGTGACACGGCAGGTCCCGATCCGCTTCGTGCTCATGCGCGGCGGGACGAGCAAGGCCGTGTTCCTGCGCGAGAGCGACCTGCCGGCGGAGCGACACGCGCGCGATCGCGTGATCCTGTCCCTGTTCGGCAGCCCCGACCCCCGCCAGATCGACGGGCTCGGCGGAGCCGACATCCTCACGAGCAAGCTCGCGATCATCGGGCCGCCGACGCGCGAGGACGCCGACCTCGACTACACGTTCGCGCAGATCTCGGTCTCCGAGCCGCACGTCAGCTACGACATCAACTGCGGCAACATCTCGTCCGCTGTCGGAACGTACGCGGTCGAGGAGGGGTTCGTTCGCCCGGACGGCGACACGGCCTCGGTGCGAATCCACAACACGAACACGGACTCGGTGTTCGTGGCGGAGGTGGCGCTCGAGGGGGGCGAGCCGGCGGTCGAGGGCGACCTCATCGTCGACGGCGTACCCGGGACGGGGGCGCCGATCCTGCTCGACTTCTCCCCGACGGTCGGGGGCGCGACCGGTTCGCTCTTCCCGACGGGATCGGTGGCGGACACGCTCGACGTGCCGGGCATCGGGCAGGTTCCGGCGAGCGTGGTCGACATCGGGAACCTCTCGGTCTTCTTCGGGGCGGGCGCGCTCGGCCTCGCCGGCACGGAGCTCCCGGGCGAGCTGACACCGGCGACGCTGCGGGCCTTCGACGCGGTCAAGGACGCGGCGGCGCTGAGGATCGGTATCGCGGCAGGCGGGCTCGTGCCCGTGCCGGTCGCCGTGGCGCGGCCCGCGGCGTACGTCACGCTCGACGGCTCACCCGTCGCCGCGACGGAGGCGAGCCTCGTCGCCCGGGTCGTCGGCGGCCGCCCGCCATCGCCGCACAAAGCCTACCCCGGCACGGTGGGCGTGACGACCGCGGTCGCCGCGCTTGTCCCCGGCACCGTGGTCGCGGCGGTCGCGGCAGTCCCGCCGGCCGGCGACCCGGTGTCGATCGGCCACCCGAGCGGGATCCTGCCGATCTGGGCGCGGGTGGGCGAGACTACAGGCGGCGGCTGGGACGTCGAGCAGGCCGCCTACGCCCGCACCGCCCGCCGTCTCGCCGAGGGCATCGCCTACATCCGCCCCGGCGCCTGGCCCGCCTGAGCGCCCGTCCAGCCATGCCCGACCTCGCCCTGTTCGCAGACGTCCGGGGGTCAGACCCCGGGGTCAGACCCCTTGATGGGGACGGACTCAGATCCTGCACGCACCCCGCTCGGGGAAACGAATCCCGCGACGCGCCGGCGCACGGGGTCTGACCCCCGCCCAGCTCGCGCGGACGCGTCCGAGGGAAACACCGGACGGCTCCCCACCGGCAGGTCAGGTCGCGTGACGGACGAACAGCACGACCGCCTCGAGGCGGCTGTGCACCCCGAGCTTGGCGAGGATGTTCTGCACGTGGTTTCGCACTGTCGCGAGCGAGACGACGAGCGCTGTCGCGATCTCTCGCGTGTCGAGCCCGTCGGCGAGGAGCCCGAGGATCTCCCGCTCGCGCGGCGTCAGTGTGGCGAGGTGAGCGGCACCGTCGGTAGGCGCGGTCTCCGGCGGAGCGGTCGCGAGCCGGAGCCGGTCGGCGACGAGCCGCTCGAGCTCGGGTGGCAGCGCGACCTCGCGGAAGAAATGAACGAGCCGGCAGTAGCGACGGACCTCAGGCGGCGGCACCAGCGTCGAGACGGATAGCCACACCGCCCGTCCCGAGCGCGACCGCGCGACCACGTCACGGCACCCGACGAGTTCCCCCGACTCGGTCGGCCTGCATCCCGTGCAGAACGCGCTGCAGACGGAGTTCCCGCAACGATCGACGAACTCGAGCACCTCATGGCAGGGACGGCCGACCACCTCGGCCTCCTGATGCTCGAGGAGGGACTCGGCCGCGGCGTTCCACGCCAGGATCGCCCCGCCCGGACCGACAGCGACCATTCCGTCGGCCGTCCGACCCAGCAGATCGAAGACGTCCACCGGTTCTCGTAGGAGTTCTTCCAGCGCTGCCATCGCCGTCCTCCGGGGACTCGCGTCGCGGGATCCCACGGACTGTACCAAAACAGTAACTCTTTTTCACTCCGGAGGGCGTGCCGATGATGCAGCGACACCAGCGAAGTGATGCGCACGCCGGATTGAACTCGCATGTCCCCTCCGCGATCCTGGGTCTTGACTGGGCGGTCAAGGAGGAGAGGCGCGGTGAGCGACGCCAACGGATACGGCCGGGAGCAGGCGCTCCTCTACGACTGGAACCTGGTTTCGGACGTTCCGGCGCCGCAGCATCGCGTCGAGCTCAACGACGAGACGCTCCGGGACGGTCTCCAGAGCCCGTCCGCCCGGCACCCTTCACTCGAGCGTAGGATCGAGCTCCTCCACCACATGGAGCGGCTTCGGATCGACGCCGCGAACATCGGCTACGCGGGTGCCGGCCACCAGGCTCTCGCTGACGTGATCGCGCTCGCTGCCGAGATCCGGCAGGCCGGCCTCTCCATCTGGCCCAACTGCGCCGGGCGCACCGCACCCGCCGACATCGAGCCGATCGCGGCGGCCCAGCACGCTTCGGGCGTTCGCATCGCCGCCCATCTCTTTCTCGGCTCGAGCCCGCTCCGCCAGTACGCGGAAGGCTGGGACCTCGACTTCCTGCTCAGGACGACGGAAGCGGCCGTGGGACTCGCGCGCAGCCTTGACCTGGACGTGATGTTCGTGACCGAAGACACGACACGGGCGCGAGCCGAGGACCTGCGCGCTCTCTACACGACCGCGATCGAGGCTGGCGCAACGCGGATCTGCCTGGCCGACACGGTTGGCCACGCGACGCCCTGGGGCGTACGGAACCTCGTGCGT
Organism: Thermoleophilia bacterium; assembly: GCA_020845695.1. Next base: position 10,412 of record JADLFG010000081.1, read on the forward strand.
TTCGTTCGCGGCGTCGTCGCCGACTCCGGAGAGGATGTCCGGATCGACTGGCACGGGCATCGAGATCGCGGCCTCGACGTGATCAACTCTCTCGTCGCGCTCGCCGAGGGAGTCGATCGGATCCACGCCTGCGGCCTGGGAATCGGCGAGCGGTCGGGCAACACGCCGCTCGACGTCCTCCTCGTCAACCTGAAGCTGCTCGGCTGGATCGACCGCGACCTGACCAGCCTGCCCGGGTACTGCCGGGCGGTGGCGGACGCCCTGGAGATACCGATCCCCTGCAACTACCCGGTCGTCGGCGGCGACGCGTTCCGGACCTCGACCGGCGTGCATGCCTCCGCGATCCTGAAGGCCCTGCGTCGCGGCGACACCTGGCTGGCCGACCGCGTCTACTCGAGCGTCCCTGCTTCGGACTGCGGCCTGGAGCAGGTGATCACGATCGGGCCCATGAGCGGGCAGGCCAACGTGGTCGCGTGGCTCGACGCGCGCAGGCTTCCGTACGATGGGCCGACGGTCGAGCGGATCCTCGCAGCCGCGAAGGCCTCGAACCACGTACTCGAGGAACGTGAGGTCATGGGCATCCTCGCCGCGGCCTCGGCTGCCTGAGCGCGATCGCGGCGAGCCTGCTCCCGGTCTCCTAGAGTGGGCCGCCATGCGCGCGGATGCGACATTCACGCAACCGATCCAGACAACCCGCACCTTCGAGGCGGCAATCGAGAACATCGTCGAGGCGATCGAGCGGGCCCGATTCGGCCGGGGCGACCAGCTTCCGAGCGAGGGCGAGCTCGCCACCCAGCTCGGGATCTCGAAACCCACCCTGCGTCAGGCGCTGCGGGTGCTCGAGCGAGCCGGCCTTCTATCGGTGCGGCAGGGGAAGGGCGGCGGGATCTTCGTCGCCTCCGATCTCGTCCCATCCGATGCGATCCTGGGCGCTGTCGCCCTGGAGGAGAGCTTCATCGTGGACGTCCTGCGCGGTCGGCGGGTACTCGAGACAGCGATCACGGAGTTCGCCGCAGCCGTCGCGACCCGAGACGACTTCGACGAGATCGAGCGGTCAATCGGCCTGCTCCGGGCCCATCTCGGCGACCGGGCGATGGTGATGCGAGCGGACGCCATGTTCCATCGCGCGGTGATCAGGGCCTCGCACAACCAGACGCTGCAGGCAGCGATGCGCGGCGTCGTACGCGACCTCGCCGCGATCCGCGACTCCTACTCGGGCGGCCTCGGGCAGGACGAGCGGACGCTCGCCGTGCATGTCCGCCAGCTCGAGGCCATGCGACGCGGCGACGCCCCCGAGCTGGGAGCCGTGCTCGGCGAGCATTTCGCGATGCTCGAGGAGGCGTTCGCGGCGGCAATCGGCCGCACGCGGGCGGACCTCTTCGGGCCTGCGGCGGGCTGAGTGAGCGCACCACACGGCCTGCGCGGACACGCCCACCGGGGTCAGACCCCGGGGTCAGACCCCTTGATGCGCGCGGACTCAGATCTTCCGGACTTCCCGGTATTACAAGGCGCATTGCGGGGGTCTGACCCCGGGGTCTGACCCCCTTCGCGCGCCGGTGGCCATGGCCGCAAGGGGCATACTCCACTCGCGACATCAGTCCGCCAGACGCGCGAGCGCCTCGTCGACGAGGCGGGGCATGTCGGCCCAGATATCGTCGGAGCCGAGCACGACCGCGATCACCGAGTGCTCGCCGCGGCGGACGGCAACCGCGAGGCACCCGCCGGCTCTCGTCGTGTAGCCGGTCTTGACGCCGAAGGTGCCCGCGTACGTCCAGAGCATCTTGTTGTGGTTGACCCACTCCTTCGCGTACGTCGGCGGCGGCCACGACACGCGCTTGACGCGGGTGCGCACCATCGCCGCGAAGACCGGGTTCTCGAGCGCCTCGCGCGCGATGATCACCTGGTCGCGGGCGCTCGAGAGGTTCGTATCGTCGTTCAGCCCGGACGGGCTGCGATAGGTCGTGTCGGTCATGCCGAGCTCCCGCGCCCGCGCGTTCATCATCCCGTAGAAGCGGCTCAACGAGCCGTGCCCGGCGTCGTACGCCAGCGCCACGACCGTGTCGTTGGTTGACTCGAGCAAGGCGGAGAGAAGCAGCTGCTTGCGCACGTACCAGCGCCCCTCCCGAAGCCCCTCGAGATTCGGCTCCACCCGGACCGCCTCGGCGGGCACCCTCACCTTCCTGCCGAGCTCGCCCGCCTCGATCACGAGCAGGGCGGTCATCATCTTCGTGAGCGACGCGATCGGTAGCCGCCGCCGCTCCCGCCTCGCCACCAGGATCTCGCCCGTGTCCGAATCGACGGCGATGTACGCGCGGGCGCTCAGCTTCGGCCGGAACCTGGCCTCCCGGGACTCCGGCCCGTAGGAGAGCGGGACGAGCCCTCCCTCCGCCTCCGGAACCTCCGGCGGCGCCGTCGTCGCCGGAGCCGGCTGCGACTCGACCGCGCCCGCGGACGACGCCGGCGACACCGTGCTTCCCGCCCGCGGCTTGTCGCCACCCCCGAGGGCGAGCACGATGCCGGCGCCGAGGCCCGCCGCACCCAGCACGACGACGAGAGCCAGGGGCCTGCGGACTCTCACGGCCAGTACCATAGGCGCCCGTGCGGGCGATCGTGACCGGAGGCGCTGGCTTTATCGGCTCGCACGTCGTGGATGCGCTCCTCGCTCGCGGTGACACGGTTACCGTGCTCGACAACTTGACAAGCGGGTGCCGCGAGAACGTCGACCGTCGCGCCGAGCTCGTCGAAGCCGACGTTCGCGACGGCGCGGCCGTGGACGCCGCCTTCGCCCGCACCCGGCCGGCCGTCTGCTTCCACCTGGCCGCCCAGGCCGACGTGCGCGTGTCCGTCGCCCGTCCGGACTTCGACTGCGAAGTGAACGTGCTCGGCACCGTCCGGGTGCTCGAGGCGGCCCGGAGCACGGCCGCCAGGGTCGTGTTCGCATCCACCGGCGGGGCGATCTACGGGGAGTGCGAGCGGCCGGCGGGCGAGAGCTCCGCGCGGCAGCCGCTGTCCCCTTACGGCGCCGCCAAGCTTGCGGCGGAGGAGTACCTCGCGACCTACAGCCGGCTGCACGGAGCCGGGCACGTCGTGCTGCGATTCGGCAACGTCTACGGACCGCGCCAGGACCCGCATGGCGAGGCCGGCGTGGTCGCGATCTTCCTCGGCCTGCTCGCGACCGGCGGCACGCCCACGGTTTTCGGGAGTGGGAGCCAGCGTCGTGACTACGTCTACGTCGGCGACGTCGTCCGCGCGACGCTCGCCGCCGCGGGAAGGCCGGGCGGCGTCTTCAACATCGGCACGGGCCGGGACACGTCGGTGCTCGAGCTGCTCGCAGCCTGCCGCCGCGTCACCGCCATCGACGCACGGGCAACGCACGCGCCGCCGCGTGAGGGCGAGCTCGAGCGCAGCGTCCTCGACCCGACGCTCGCCGAGCGCGAGCTCGGCTTCCGGCCGTCCGTCTCGCTCGACGACGGTCTGCGCGCCACCTGGGAGTGGGTACTCGAGAAGGAGCGGGGCTAGCCACGGCGAACTCACGCGGCCGTGGACGCTCCCGCTCCGGCGCTCGCTGCCTTCTCCTACCCTGAGACACCGTCTCGCTGGCGTCGGGCCGCGCTCGTCAGCGCCGCCATCGCCGGGCTCGAGCTCGTCGCGCTCGTCGTGATCGCGCTCGCATTCGTCGCGAGGCCGTTGGCCGACGACGCGGCGTCGAAGCCGGCCGCGACCGCGTCGGCAACGAGCGCCGAGAAGGTGACCTCGGCGGCGGCGGCGGCGACCGTCGAGACGTCGACCGCGGCCCTCACGCGGGCCGAGACCGCCGTGCTCGTCCTGAACGGCAATGGCGTCTCGGGCGCCGCGAGCGCGGCGGCGGAACGCGTGAGAGGACTGCGCTACCCCGTGACGGCGGTTGCGGACGCATCGCGCCGCGACTTCCCGCGCACGATCGTCATGTACCGTCCGGGCCTGCGCGGCGAGGCGCTGCGCCTCGCCCGCGACCTCGGTCTCGGGGCGGGGCGAGCGGTACCGCTCGACGGGCTGCGCGCCTCGCAGCTTGGCGGTGCCAAGCTCGTGCTCGTCGTCGGCGGCTAGGGCCGTTCCCGGCAGCTAGAATTCCCTGCATACACTGGGAATCGGACGGGTCTCTCGTGTCCGTCCGACCTCCGCGCTACCTTGCGCAGTCCGCCCCCGCGACCGGGGCGCGCGCAACGTAGTCTTCGGGGAGGAGCCTCACGATGTCGGCCGTGGACCGGACAGATCATGCACCCCTGCCAGCGGAGGAGGAGCTGCGGAACGCGGCGGTCGATCCCAAGCGGACCTGCAGCGTCAGCCGCTACTACACGATCCCCGGTCGCAATCCCTTCGACGAGGTCGAGTGGGAGGTTCGTACCGCCCTGATCCCGGGCAAGGACGGCCCCGCCTTCGAGCAGCGCGGGGTCGAGTTCCCACGCTTCTGGTCGCAGACGGCGACGAACATCGTCGCGCAGAAGTACTTCCGCGGCCGGCTGGGCGCGCCCGAGCGCGAGTCGAGCGTGCGCCAGATGGTCAACCGGGTCGCCGACACGATCACCGGCTGGGGCGTCGAGGGCGGCTACTTCGCCGACGACGGCGACGCGGAGGCCTTCCGCGCCGAGTTGAAGGCGATCCTCGTCAACCAGCTCGCGTCCTTCAATTCCCCGGTCTGGTTCAACGTCGGCTTCGAGGAGCGCCCGCAGTGCTCGGCATGCCAGCCCTATCACGCGCTCGTGTCCACCCCGGCCGGAATGGTCCCGATCGGACAGCTTGTGGAGGAAGTCGCCGTCGGCCGTGAGGTGTACGACGCCCACGGAACGACAAGCGTCGTCGCCGTGCAGGCCAACGGGCGCAAGGAGGTCTTCCGGGTCACGTTGCGCAACGGCAACTTCGTCGAGGCGACGGCAGACCATGTCGTCAAGGCGGTACACGAGCGGCGGACAACCTCCGAATGGCTCCGCGTCGATCAGCTTCGCCCGGGAATGCGCATGCATCTGCACCCGCACCGGGCACGC
>JADLFG010000082.1 GCA_020845695.1 Thermoleophilia bacterium
GCCACGACGTCCAGCGCGCCGCTGCGGATCAGGAGCTCGGTGATCTCGAGCGCCTGCTCGCCGTGATCCGGCTGCGAGACGAGGAGGTCGTCGATGTTGACTCCGATCCTGCGCGCGTAGGCCGGGTCCATCGCGTGCTCCGCGTCGATGAAGGCGCAGATACCGCCGAGCTTCTGCGCCTCGGCGATGACGTGGTAGACGAGGGTGGTCTTCCCCGAGGACTCGGGGCCGAAGATCTCGATGATCCGTCCGCGCGGGAGCCCGCCGACGCCGAGCGCGAGGTCGAGTGAGAGGCAGCCCGTCGAGACCGCGGGGATCGCCTCGTGGGCCGCGTCGCTCATCTTCATGACCGACCCCTTGCCGAACTGCCGCTCGATCTGGCTCAGGGCGGCGCTGAGAGATTGCTCGCGGTCCACAATCAGCCTCCTAGGGATACCGACTCGAGAATCGAGTACTGCGCCCCTTCCGGCCGCAGCACCGAATGATAGAGGGCCGCATCGGACGGACTGAACGGGCCGAGCCGGGGGAGCTCCGGCCGGAGCCGCGGCCGCTCGCGGTGGCGTCCGACGGTGACGTGCGGCAGCCACGGACGCCGTTCCGGCCGGTAGGCGCCGAGGGCTTCGAGGAGCGTCGAGAGCCGCGCCTGGAGGGCCGCCGCCCGTCCGTTCTCGTCGTCGAGCACGAGCATCGCCACGCGCGCGGTCTCCCGGTAGCGCCGCGGGGTCAGCACCGGACGCCCTGCGCCGGCAGCGGCCTCGGCGAGCGCGCGCCCGAGCGCCGGAACCTCACCCTCGTGGCGCGCGCCGAGGAAGGCCAGCGTGACATGGAGCTGGGCTGCCGCGACGGGGCGAACCCGGGCATCGACGAGGGCCGACTCCTGCCAGCGCCCGAGTGCCGCCGTGACGGCCGCGGGCAGCGGAAGCCCGTAGAAGAGCCGCAGTCTCGCATCGCCGGACACGCTAGCGGGCGAGCTCACACGGGTCTGCCGCCGGACTGTGTCAGAGCGTCGCGGATGAGATGCAGGACGATCGCGGTGGCGCGGCTGCGAACGCTCTCGCGGTCGCCGGGCAGGTCGAGCCGCCGGCCGAACGAGCCGTCCGGTGTCTCGATGTGCGCGAAGACCAGCCCGACCGGCTTCTCCGGCGTCCCGCCGTCGGGCCCCGCGATCCCCGTGACCGCCGCCGCGACGTCCGCGCCGAAGGCGGTCCGGGCGCCCGCGGCCATGGCGGCGGCGCTTTCCGCGGAGACCGCGCCGTGGCGCTCCAGGACCTCGGTCGGCACCCCGAGGAGCGACGTCTTCGCGCTGTTCGCGTAGGACACCACCCCGCCGAGGTAGACGTCGCTCGCGCCCGCGATGCCCGTCAGTCGCTCGCCGACCATCCCCCCCGTGCACGACTCCGCGGTGGCGATCGTCAGGCCGCGAGCCCGGCAGAGCGCGAGCACGATCTCCGCGACCGGCCGATCGTCCTCGGCGAAGAGCATGCCCCCGAAGTCGTCCAGGAGCGCTCGCTCCAGCTCCTCGACCCTGGCTGCGGCGCCGTCGTCAGCGTAGAGATCGACGTGGATCTCGAGCTCGCGGGCGCACACCGTGATCTCGACGCCGCCGCCCTCCCCCCCGGTCCGGTCGAGGACGGCCGCGACCGCCGACTCGCTCGGCCCGAAGAAGCGAAGCACGCGGTGTCCGGGTGGCCGCGCCCGGGAGAGAACCCGCCGGAACGGCGCCGCGGCGAGCGCCGCAGGCCAGAGTCGCTGCAGCTCGGCCGGGGGCCCGGGGAGCGCCACGGCGACCCCATCTCCGTGCTCGATGAGGACGCCCGGCGCCGTACCGGCGAGACCGAGCACCTCCCCACCCTCCGGGACCGCGGCCTGCTTTCGCACGCCGTGGACGAAGTCGGCGTACGGGCGGTCCAGGCGCTCCGCGATCGAGCGCGAGACCGTCTCGATCTCGCGCTCGAGCCCCGGGTCGACCCGAAGCGGGCGGCCGAGCACGCGCGCGAGCAGCTCGAGCGTCCGGTCGTCGTGGGTCGGGCCGAGCCCGCCCGAGGTCAGGCAGATGTCCGCTCCGACCGCCTCGCGGATCGCGTCCTCGAGCTCGTCCGGGCGGTCGCCGACCACCACGATCCGTCCCGGATCGGCGCCGGCTCGCAGGAGCTCCGAGGCGAGAAACGGGCCGTTCAGATCACGGCGCGAGCCGCGCACGAGCTCGCTGCCGGTTGCGACGACGACCGCGCGGGGACGGCGCACGGACCCTACCGGTCGGCGAGCTCGACGCCGTCTTCGGTGACGAGGACGGCGTGCGAGCCCCTGCCGATCGGTGGCATCGCCTCGCCGTTCAGCGTCAGGGCGACGTTCTGCGAACGTTCAACGAAGAGCCACAGCGCCGTACCCTCGACCGGCTGGTCGTCGCCCTTCGAGAGGGTGCCTTCCCAGAGAACGGGGCCGCGCGCGGAGCCGCGCCGTACGACCACGCGCGACGCCCCCTTTTGCGCGGTCAGGATCAGCTGAACCGGCGGAGCGGCCTCCGCCGGCGGCGCCGCGGTCGTCGCGGCCGGGCTCGACTCCGCGACCGCCGTCGCCGCCGGCTCTCCTCCCCCGTCGTCTCCGCCGAGGCGCCAGGCGGCGATCACGAGCACGGTCACGGCGACGATTCCGGCCAGCGCGACGACGACCGCGTTCGCCTCGAACCTGCCCTGCCGGGCGCGACGCCTAGGGCGGCGCGCGACGACCGGCTCCTCGCTGAGCGTGAAGCGCGAGTTGTACTCGTCGACGTACAGCTGGCCGTCGAGGCCGAGCTTGTCCGCGTAGATCCGCAGGAAGCCCTTCACGTACGTGTCGCCCGGGAGCAGGTCGAAGCGTTCCTCCTCGAGCGCCCGGAGGTACTTGGCACGGATCTTCGTCTCGGCCTCGAGCGCTGGCAGCTCGAGCCCCTTGCGAACCCGCGCGTCGCGCAGGCTGCTTCCGATCTCGAACACGCGACCTCAGATTCTAGCTTCGGTCCCCAAGCCGGGCGGCTGAGCGGCCGGCTCGGCCGGCCGCGACCCGCCAACGAGCGCCGGCGGAGCCGGCGCGTATCCTCAGCGCCTGGCTGTTCTATCGCCGCGGGATCGTCACCCCTGGGTGAAGGTCAGCACGGCGTAGACGCCGACAGCGAGCCCGGCCGTGAGCGAGACGAGCAGGGCGACGATGCCGAGCACCCAGCCGGTGAGCGCGAGGCTGTCGCCGCCGATCCGCCCCAGGGTGCGCTGGAAGTCGAAGCGCGCCCGGCGGGCGAGCGCGATCGAGACGAGGGCGAGCACGACCGCGCCCGGGATCACGATCAGCGCGCGGAGCGGCGAGATCGCGTCCAGAAACCGCGGCAGGACCGCCGCGGCGACGAGGACGGCGAGCGCGAGCAGACCGGCTACGAAGGCGCCGACGGCTTTCGCGTTGTGCACGGGCGCCACTGTAGCGGCCCGACCAGGCATCGACGCGCCTACTCGGGAGGGCCCGCGCGGAGGCTCTCGAGGATGTCGGCGAGCCCGCTCTCGGTCACGAGCACGCGGCGCGGCTTCGAGCCTTCGTAGCCGGAGATGATCCCGCGCCGCTCGAGCATGTCCACGAGGCGGCCGGCGCGCGTGTAGCCGACTCGCAGACGCCGCTGGATCAGCGAGACGGACGCGGTCTGGGTCTCGAC
>JADLFG010000083.1 GCA_020845695.1 Thermoleophilia bacterium
GCCGACGGAATCGTCCTCGACCGCCTCACTGCCACCCAGCGGCGCATTCTCGAACTGCTAGAGATCAGGCCTCCCTGGCCCGAGCAAGGAACGCTAGCGGCCTGAAGTGCGGAAGATGGAGCTAGCGCTCCGGCTCGAGCGACGCGAGCGAGAGCTCGGCCCGCTCCGTGTAGCGGACGTCGCCGGCGATCGACTTCGAGACGTTGTCGTTCTCCCAGGCGAGCCGGACCGGCAGTCCGTCCGGGACGCGCAGCCAGACGTCGAACGTTCCCCGCCCGCGCGTTCGCCCCGTCCACTCGACCGCGAGCGACACGTGCGCCGTCTCCACCTCCGTGGCACCGACCCGGACCGCCTCTGACCCGAGAACGCTCGCGGTCGCGGCCTCGTCGGTGCTCCCGGCCGCGCAGCGCCTCGTCCAGGCGGTGCCGGCCGTCGCCTCGGCGGGGAGCCAGACCGACCCCGGGTCGCAACGGTAGTCGGTCTCCTCGCCGGTGCCGAAGAACCGGTGGTACTCGCTGTACCGGGCGACCGTCCAGCCGTTCGCGCCCGGACAGAGCTCCCACGTCGTCGAGCGCTCGTCGAGCGCCTCCCAGGCGAGCGTCAGCCCGCAGCCGCCGCGGTGGATCGCGATCGTCGTCTCGTCCGGGTAGTCGTGCTCCTGACCGAGGAAGATGTCGACCGACTCCGACCCGACCGTCTCGTAGACGTAGACGCCGCTGTCGGGCACGGGCACGCCGGCCGGCAGCGGGGAGGTCGTGACCGCCTCCTCGGCGCGGAACACCGACACGGCCTGCTCGACCGAGACCGGCTGACCGCCGCCCTGGAGAACGAGCAGCCAGAGCAGGAGCGCGCCCGCTCCGAGCGCGGCCAGTCCACCCGTTGCCCACACGAGCTTCCGCGACCCGCCGGCGGGGGCCGTGACCGCCTCCTCGTCGCGGATGAGACCCAGATCGTGGTCGTCGGGCACGGCGAGAGCCCACGCTACGCAGCGGCGCGGCCGCCGTCAACCGTCCGGTCCGACCGGCGGTGTGGCCTCCTCCCGGGCCCGCGCCCGCCGCGCCTCGAGCAGGCTCGTCAGGTACGTCGTCAGAAGCGCGATCCCGGTCAGGATCTCGATCATCGTCGCGCTGCGCGCGCCGCGGCTCAGCGGGACGATGTCCTCCGGCGGCGACGTGAGCGCCGTCATCACGGCGTAGTAGAAGAAGTCGGCGAAGCGGGGGCTGTCGGCGAGGCCCGCGAACGTCTCCTCCGGGCGGTACCACCAGAGTGCCAGGTAGACGAACGTCCAGACGAGGAAGAAGGCGAGCCCGAGGAACGGCAGGCCGGTGCGCCGCACGAGCACGAGCACCGCCTGGGCGGCGCGCACCGACCCGGCCACGAGCGGCAGGCCGGCGGCGACCCTGCGCGTGGCGACGTAGAAACCGGCAGCGCCCGCGAGGGTCACGAGGCCGCAGCCGAGCACGAGCCAGCCCGCGCCCCCCGGCGTCAGCCGCGGCCGGATCATCCCGATCGCGACGATCGCGAGGCAGAGCAGAACGAGCCGCCAGACGCCCGCGGGGACGCGCATCGGCCCGAGGCTAGCGGACGGGCCCGACGGCTCAGAACGTGGCCGCGCGCACCCCGCTCGCGACGAGGAGCAGGATCACGGCCGCCGCGAGCAGGCGGTAGACGACGAACACGGAGTAGTCGTGGCGGCGGACGTACCCGAGCAGCCCGCGGATCGCGAGCAGCCCGCTGCCGATCGCGGCGAGCGTGCCGACGACGAAGGGGCCTTTCCACCCGGCGGGCAGCTCGCCGAGGAGCACGTCGCCCACGCCTTCCCAGATCACGGCGCCGAGCACGGTCGGGATCAGCAGCAGGAACGAGAAGCGCGCCGCCGAGTCGCGGTCGAGCCCGAGCAGGCGCCCGGTCGTGATCGTGATGCCCGAGCGAGACACGCCCGGCGCGAGCGCGAGGCTCTGCGCGACGCCCATCGCGAGGGCGTGCCCGAGGCCGAGGTCGGCCATGCCGCGGTCCTGGCGGGTGCGGTCGGCGAGCCAGAGCAGGACGCCGAAGACGGTCAGGAGGATCGCGATCTGCCAGGGCTCGCCGAGGTGCTCCGCGATCACGCCCTCACCGAGTGCGCCGGCGAGCCCGGCGGGGATCGTGGCGACGACGACGAACCAGGCGACCCGCTCGTCCGGGCTCTCGATCCGCCGGCGCGAGATCGAGCCGAAGAGGGCGCCGAGCAGGCGCAGCACATCGGCCCAGAAGTACCCGACGACGGCGACGAGCGTGCCCAGGTGGAGGGCCACGTCGAACGTCTGGTTGAACTCGTCGTGGGTCTCGAGGTAGGTCCAGTCGGCGAGCCAGGGAACGGCGATCAGGTGACCCGACGACGAGATCGGCAGGAGCTCGGTCAGGCCCTGGACGGTGCCGAGCGTGAGCGCCTGCCAGTCCGACAGCGCTCCCGGCGCCTCGCCGACGCCCGCGGCGGCGAGAACGAGCGCGACGAGCAGGGTCGCGCCGGAGACGGAGTAGATCCAGACACGGCCCACGCGAGGGGGTATCGTACCGGTGCCGGGTGAGTACGAACGAGATCATCCTCGCGGTCGTCTGCGGCGTCCTCGTGGTCTCGAGCCTCGTGGCCGCCCTCGTGCTGCCCGGACGCAGCCCCGGCTTCCCCGGCCGCAGGCTCCGCGCGTTCTTCCTCGCGGCGGTCGTGCTCGTCGGCGGGACGCTGGCGGCGGTCGAGGTGCTGGGCGGAGAGGACGGGGTCGAGGCCGCCTCCCCGGCGGTGGCGCAGACCGGGGACAGCGCCCCGCCCGCCGAGACGGCCGCGCCGGAGACCGGCGGCGACTCCGCCGCGGGCCGGGACGTCTTCCTCGACGCGGGCTGCGCCGGCTGCCACACCCTCGCCGACGCGGGCGCGGCCGGCGCTGTCGGCCCCAGCCTCGACGCGGCGAAGCCGGCCGCGGCGCTCGTGGTCGACGTGGTCACGAACGGCCGCGGCGCCATGCCGGCGTTCCCGCAGCTCTCCGGGCAGGAGATCGCGGACGTCGCCGCGTACGTCGCCGCGGCGACCGCGGGTTGAGCGGTCGCCCGGCTCGCGCGGCGGACGTTCTCTCAGCGGAGAGGGCGGGATTCGAACCCGCGACCCAGCTTGTGACCGGGTACGCGATTTCCAGTCGCGCTCCTTAGGCCAACTCGGACACCTCTCCGGACGCCCTCCATCGTAGGGCACGGAGCGGGTCGAGACCCGCTCCTACGCCTCCGCCGAGCTCGCGAGCGGCGCGTGCCCCGCGCGGGCCGCGCGGAGCAGGAACGGCGCCGCGACCGCGACCACGATCCCCGTCGCGGTTGCCATCCCCACGTACAGGGCTTTGAGCGAGATCGCCGTGGTGAGCGCGCTCGCGGCGGCGGAGCCGGCGGCCAGCGCGAGCATCACGAGCGTGCGGCCGAGGATCCCGACGGTGGACTGGAGCTCGAGCGCCGCCCGCGTCTGGCGCTCGCCGATGTACGCGGCGGTGGCGACGTAGTCGGCGAGCGACATCGTCGTGTAGGCGACCAGAACGAGCGCGAACCCGGGCGAGAGCCCGACCGTCGCCGTCGCGAGCGCCGACACGGGGATCGCGAGCAGCAGGATCCCGACCCCGCGCAGCCTGCGGGAGAGGGCGCCGACGACGGGGGAGGCGGCGATTCCGGCGAGTGCGCCCGCGCCGAGGACGATCCCCGCCCGGGTCGAGCTGAGCCCGAGCTCCTCGCGGAGCAGCGGCACGGCGAGGGCCCACGAGCCTGCCGAGGCGAACGCCCAGCCGACGCCGAGGAACGTGACCGCTCGCAGCACAGGATGGCCGAAGATGGAGCGAACGGCGTCGCGGACGATCGTCCGCGCCCGTCTCGCCGCGACGGTGACCTCGAGGTGGATCGCGGTTGCCCGGACGACGAGGGCCGCCAGCACCAGGGTCCCGGCCTCGGCCGCGAGCGAGCGGGCCGGCCCGATCGCGCTCACGAGCGCTCCCCCGAGCGCCGGCCCGGCCAGGAGGCCGACCGCCCACGCCGCGCCGAGCGTCGCCTGGCCGCGCACGTACTCGCTCCTGGGCACGACCGCCGCGACCGCGCCGAACACCGCCGCGTCCGAGAACACGCGGCCCGCCCCGATCGCGAACGCCGCGGCGAGCACGGCCGCGGTCGGCGGCGGCGACACGATCGACCAGAGCGGCACCGCGAGCGCGCACAGCGCCTGGGCCGCGTGGGCGACCCAGATCACGCCGCGGACGGGGAAGCGGTCGCCCACGACGCCGGCCGGCAGCGCGAACAGGACGTAGGGGAGCGTCGTGAACGTGAACACGAGCCCGGCAGCCGCCTCCGACCCGCCCTGCTCGAGCACGAGCCACGGCAGCGCGACCGTCGAGATCCCGTGCCCGGCGAGGCTGAGCGCCTGGGCGGCGAACAGCCGGCGACCGTCGCCCGTTGCGAGCAGCGGGTTGCTCATGCCGCGAGGGGTCGCTCGCCGGTCTCGATCCCGGACGTCAGCGACTTCGATTCCATCTCGCGAGCACCGTAGACGATCCGGGACGAGACCTCTCCGGGGAGCGCGATCGCCCGCTTGCGCGGACCCGCGCGAAGGACTAAGCTCGTGCCCTGCGCCAGCTCGCTATCGCCTGCCGCCGTGTCCGCATGTGGCGTCTTCTCCTCCTCGGGGTCGCCGTCAGTCTGTGCTTCCCCGCCGGCGCCGCCCGGGGGCATGTTCCGCTCTCGCCGAGCTGGTCGAGCAACTACTTCTCCAGCCCGAGCGGGAACATCCGCTGCCGCGAGTTCGTCAAGAAGGACCTGATGGCGTGCCTCACGCTCAACGACAACTTCGCCGCGATCGTGCCCCTGTACGGCAACTCCCGCAAGCAGCGAAGCGTCGGCGCGTGGCAGTTCCCGCACGGGCCCACGCTCGACTACGGGGAGAGCTGGCGCGACCCTGGCCGCTTCCGCTGCAAGTCCCGCTCGGACGGGATGCGCTGCTGGAGCATCCCGACCGGGCACGGCTTCTTCATCAGCCGGGACACCTACGACCTCTGGTGATCGTCCGGTCGTAGGCGCCGAGACCCGCTCGATCGCGCGGGCCCCGGCTGGGAAGGCGGAGGGGGAGGGATTTGAACCCTCGAGGGACGAAGCCGCCCCTAACGGTTTTCGAGACCGCCGCATTCGACCGCTCTGCCACCCCTCCGGCGGGTCGAGCGGAGAAGGAGGGATTCGAACCCTCGAGGCAGGGAATCCCCCACCTAACGCCTTAGCAGGGCGCCGCCTTCAGCCACTCGGCCACTTCTCCGTGCGGGGGCATCGTAACAGCGTCGAGGCCCGCGGCAGGCGGGCCTCGACGGTCACCGGGGTTGATGGGAGGAGGACATCCGAGACATCGGCGCGTCGCGAGGCGCGGCCGATGCCCACTTCGGGGGATGCGACCGCGCGGCCGGGCCTCAGTCGTTGACGCGGGCGATCAGCTCGCCGCGCTTCACGACCTTGACCGCGACGCCGCCGAGACGCACGTCGAAGCCGGCGAGCTTCGGGAAGAGAACCTTGTCGCCGGGATCGACCCCGCCCGCGTCCGGCCCCGCCGCGGTGACGATTCCGGAGCGGCAGCCCGCCTCGGTCGAGGCGGGGATGATCAGCCCGCTGCGCGTCTCCGTCTCCTCGTCGACGGGCTCGACGACGACGTAGTCGTCGAGCGGCTCGAGCGAGATTACGAGCCTCTGCGTCTCCTCCATGACTCGATTGTACGGCCGGCCCGTGCCGGCGGGCGCAACCCGCGGGCCGGCTCGCCCGTCAAACTCACCGGGATGCGCAGAGTCGTGATCACCGGGATGGGCGCGGTCACTCCGCTCGGGAACTCCGTCGAGGCGACCTGGCGCGCCGCCGTCGAGGGCCGCAGCGGCGTCGACTTCGTGCGGGCGTTCGACACGAGTGAGTACCCGGTGCGGATCGCGGCCGAGGTCAAGGACTTCACGCTCAACGGCGGCCTCGTCCCGGTCAAGGAGCTGAAGCGGATCGACCGCAACATCCAGTTCGGGCTCGCGGCTGCCCAGGAGGCGCTCGGGCTCGCCGGGCGAAACGGCTACCGGCCCGAGCGGGTCGGAGTCGTGCTCGGCTCCGGGATCGGCGGCCTGCATGAGCTGCTGCGCCAGTACGACGTGCTGCGCGAGCGCGGCCCCGACCGGGTCTCGCCGACGTTCCTCCCGAACGTCCTGCCCGACTCGGCGAGCGGCCAGGTGGCGATCGCGCTCGGGCTGCGCGGGCCCAACTACGCGGTCGTGTCGGCGTGCGCGACCGGCTCGCACGCGATCGGGGAGGGAGCGGAGCTCGTCCAGCACGGCCTCGCGGACGCCGTTCTGGCGGGCGGCACGGAGGGCTGCATCCACCCGCTCTTCTTCGCTGGCTTCTGCGCCATGCGCGGCCTGGTCGCCGAGGAGGACGATCCGGCGAGGGCCTCCCGGCCGTTCGACGCGACCCGCGCCGGGTTCGTGATGGGCGAGGGTGCCGGCGTCGTCATGCTCGAGGAGCTGGAGCACGCGCGGGCGCGGGGCGCCACGATCTACGCGGAGGTGCTCGGCTACGGCGCCTCCAACGACGCCTACCACATGGCGGCGCCCGACCCGGACTCGGTCGGGGTGGCGGAGATGATGCGGGCCGCGCTCGACCGGGCCGGCGTCGAGCCGCGGCGGGTCGGCTACATCAACGCGCACGGGACGTCGACGCCGCTCGGCGATGCGGCGGAGACGAAGGCGATCAAGGACGTGTTCGGCGACCACGCCCACGAGCTCGCGGTCTCCTCGACCAAGTCGACCATGGGGCACCTGCTCGGCGCCGCCGGAGCGGTCGAGGTGATCATGTGCGCGCTCGCGATCCACCACCGGCTGATCCCGCCGACGATCAACTACCGGCACCCCGATCCGGCCTGCGACCTCGACTACGTCCCCAACGTGGCGCGCGAGGCGGAGATCGACGTGGCGCTCTCGAACGCGATGGGCCTCGGCGGCCACAACGGCTGCGTCCTGCTCGGCCGCGTCGACTGACGCGACGCGCGACCCTTCCGGCCGTGGGCCCGGGCCCGGCCCCCGGGCCC
>JADLFG010000084.1 GCA_020845695.1 Thermoleophilia bacterium
GGCCCGCGCAGGCGCCGGGCACGCCCGTTGCCAAGGCGATCGAGCCGCCTGCGGCGGACGCCGGCGGCGCTGTGGAGGCGCTGGTCTAGCTTCGGGTGCCCGACCTGAACGAGGCAACGCCCGGCGGCACGTTGCGGATCCTGATCCCCCTGCCGCCGCAGGTCGCGGCGCCGGAGCCCCCCGACCCCGAGACGAGAACCGCTGCGCCGGCCGCCGCACCGGCCCCTGACGGCGCGCTCCCGGCGGCGCCCGAGGCCGAGGTGGCGCTCCCCGCCCAGCCGGACGGCCTGCCCGAGACGAACGCGGGGACCCAGATCCTGTCGGGCCTGCGCAGCCACGATCAGCAACCGCCCGACGCAGCGCCGCCGCCCGCCGCGGAGCCCCCGCCCGAGCCCGCCCCGGCCGAGCCCGCGCCGGCGGTGGAGGAGGCGCCGCCCGCGCCGGTCGAGGCGCCGCCCGCCGAGACGCCGGCCGCGCCGGTCGAGGCGCCGCCCGCCGAGACACCGGCCGCGCCGGTCGAGGCGCCGCCCGCCGAGACACCGGCCGCGCCGGTCGAGGCGCCGCCCGCCGAGACACCGGCCGCGCCGGTCGAGCCGGCCCCCACCGACCCCGCCGTCCCGGCGCCTGCCGAGGAGCCCGTGATCGTCGGCACACCGTCGCCTCCGGAAGAGCCCGGGCCCGCATCGGAGCCGCCGGCCGCCGGGGTCGGCGCGCCGGAGCCGCCCGCCGAGGCGCAGCCGTCCACGGTCCGGCCCGCGGAGGCGCCGGCCGGAGGCGAGTCCGCCCGGGCCGCCGCGTCCAGCTCCGCACCGCCGAGCGGGGAGCCGGCCGTCCCCGCCTGCACCGAGGACGGTCAGCCGAAGCCGTAGGCTCCGCGCGTGGAAGCACGCGCGCCAGCCCGCTCGGGCCTGCGCCTGATCCTCGCCGATCGGGCCGTCGCGACCCTGATCGGGCTCGCGCTGCTCGTCATGCTCGGGGTTGGCCTCGTCCTGCCGATCCTCCCGCTCTATGCCCGCTCGTTCGGCGTCGGCTACGCGGGTGTCGGGGCCCTCGTCGGGGCGTACGCCCTCACGAGGCTCGTCGCAGACATCGCGAGCGGCGCCGTGATCGACCGGTTCGGCGAGCGCGTCGCCGCTGCGTCGGGCCTGTTCGCGGTCGCAGGCTCGGCGTTTCTGACAGGGCTCGCCCCGACCTACGTGCTCGCGGTCGTCTTCTGGGCTTGCGCCGGCGCGGGCTCCGCGCTCGTCTTCGCCGCCATGTACAGCCACCTGCTCAGGCTCGCTCCGCACGAGCGCATGGCCCGGACGCTGAGCGTCTTCTACGGCGCCTTCAACGCCGGCGTGATCGGCGGCGGCTTTCTCGCCGGCGTCGTGGCGGGCTGGCTCGGCCTGGCGGCGCCGCTCTTCGCAACCGCCGGTACGTCGCTCGCCGCCGCCCTCCTCTACCTGCGCCTCCTGCCGCACCAGCGTGTCCCCCCGCGCCGGCCGCGGGACCTCGAGCCCGGCGGCGTGTCGCGCGTCCTCACCGTCCTGCGCACGCCCGGCATCGGCACCGCTCTCGTCACGAACCTCGCCTACCTCTGGATGGTCGCCGCCGTCTTCGACACGCTCGTTCCGCTCTTCGCGAGCGAAGAGCTCGGGATGTCGACTTTCGGGATCGGCGTCGTCTTCGCGGTTGCGCTCGTCGCCGAGTTCGCCGTCCTCTACCCATCCGGCAGCCTGGCCGACCGTCTCGGCAGGCGCACCGTCCTGATTCCCTCGCTCGCCGCGCTCGCGATCACGACCGCGCTGGCCGGCTGGCCCTCCACCGCGCTCCTCTTCGCGGGCGCGATGGCGCTGCTCGGGCTGGCCTCCGGAGCGGCCGGCGTCCCACCTGCCGCGGTGCTCTCAGACGTCGTCGATCGCGAGCGGTCGGGTACGGCGGTCGGCGTGTTTCGCTTCTGCGGCGACCTCGGCTTCACCCTCGGCCCCCTGGTCGCAGGGCTCAGCGCCGGAGCGCTCGGCTTCCGCTCCGCCTTCGCCCTCCAGGCGGTGCCGACGGTGCTCGCGCTCGCGGTCGTCCTGCGCAGCGCCGAGACGCTGCGCTCGCGGGCGACCTCTCGACCTCAACCTGACCGATAGAGATCGGAACACTCGCTCGTGCTCCGCGGCACGAGCGACTGCGACGGGACATCCGGACGGGTCCGCATACTGCTGCGGTCATCGACAACCAGGGAGCCGCCCGCTCGCCGCACGCTGCGGCCTCGGGCTCGGCCCGAAGCGGTGGTGGCTCCCGCCCGCACGGCACGACCCCCTGAACCGACACGCGCCGTGCGGGCGACGACCGAAGGAGACATGTGCCTGGAAAGGTGCGACATGTCGCGCTCGCAACGTTGATGTGCCTGGCGATCGCGACGCCCGCGAGCGGCGGAGCACAGACCGGCGCTCCGATCGTGCTCGAGATCGATCAGCTTCGTTCGCAGACGAACGCGGCCCGCGAACTGGCAGGGCGACGCCCGCTGCGGACCACGTTCCTGCCCAGAACGATCCACGACGTCGACTACCGCCGCTGGGTCCGGGCGGTCTGGAAGAACAGGCTGGATCATGCGCGTCGGCTCGCCCGCAGGAACACGGTCTGGGACCGCCTGGCCAGGTGCGAGACCGGCGGCAACTGGAGGCACCACAACACGACCTACCAGGGCGGGCTCGGCTTCTACCACGGTTCGTGGGACGCCTACCGGCCGCGGCGCTTCCCGCGGGACGCCCACCTCGCGAGCCGCGAACAGCAGATCGTGGTCGGCAGGCGGATCCTCGCCGACGTCGGCTGGGGGGCCTGGCCGGCCTGCAGCATCCGCCTCGGCCTTCGCTGAGGCGGCCCGGGCTCGACGGATCACGGCCTGCGGCCGCCTCCCGGCTGCTACTCTCGGCGCATGCCGAACATCTCCTGGTGGGAGATCCTGCTGCTCGTCCTGGTCATCCTGCTCATCTTCGGCCCGAAGAAGCTCCCGCAGATCGGACGCTCGATGGGCCGCGGCGTCCGGGAGTTCAAGGACACGGTGACCGACCAGACGAAGGAGCTGAAGGAGGCCGTCGGCACCACACCGACCGAGTTCAAGGACGGGCTCAACCCGTTCAAGAGCGAGCCGGAGCAGGAGGAGTCGCCGGCCGCGGCGCCTGCGACCGCCGAGCGGGAGGTCGCCGTCACGACCCAGGAGGACGTGACGCCGGCGCGGACGAACGGGGCCGAGCCGCGGACATAGACGAGGCCGCTTCGCGGCCTCACGCGATTCTCTGCTGCGGGGCGGCACGTCGTGCCGCCCCGCAGGTGCTATGGCGACGGTTGATCGGAAGCCCCGATCAACCGTCTAGTGCGGGTCTGATACGCGCCGGCTCCGCCGGCGCTGATCGGGGGTCGCGGCCGGCCGAGCCGCCCGCTCCGCCCCTACGAGCAGTCGGTCCGGACGGCCTGGAGCCCGACCCCCTGGTCGAGCCTCGGCGTGCGCGCGATCGCGCGCGCGACCGTCTCACGGATCAGCTCGACGTCCGGCACCGGATCGCCGTGCGCCCACGTCGCGGCGAACACCGGCGGCACGAAGCTGACGCCCACCATCCGTTTCGACTCGAGGCC
>JADLFG010000085.1 GCA_020845695.1 Thermoleophilia bacterium
GATCGTCGCGAGCACGAACGCCGAGAAGGTGTACGCGATCAGCCCCGGGACCGACGAGCCGGCGCCGAGGGCGATCAGGGCGGCGCCGGCGAGGACGGCGACCGCCAGCGGCCAGAGGAACATGCGGCCGAGCCCGCGCACCGACGCCTTCCGCCAGGCGACGAGCGGCGCGATGCCCATCAGCAGCAGGAGCGGCAGCCCGAAGACGCGGAGGAAGAAGTCGTAGTAGGGCCGGCCGACGACGACGGCCTCGCCGCGGACGGCCTCGGTCACGAGCGGCCAGGCGACGCCCCAGAGGATCGCGAGCGTGAGCGCGACGAGGAGGAGGTTGTTGTAGAGGAACGTCGCCTCGCGCGAGAGGAGGGACTCGAGCTTCGTGCGCGAGCGCAGGAGCGGCAGCCGCCAGGCGATGACGCTCACCGAGAGCGCGATCGCGATCACGATCAGCGCCAGGAACCAGGGCCCGATCGAGCTCTGCGAGAACGAGTGGATCGAGTTGACGACGCCGGACCGCGTCAGGAACGTGCCGAAGAGCGAGAGGCAGAAGGCGAGCGAGACGAGGATCATGTTCCAGACCTTCAGCATCCCGCGCTTCTCCTGGATCATGATCGAGTGGAGGAACGCGGTCGCGGCGAGCCACGGCATCAGCGCGGCGTTCTCGACGGGGTCCCACGCGTAGTAGCCGCCCCAGCCGACCTCCTCGTAGGCCCAGTGCGCGCCGAGCAGCTGCCCGATCCCGAGCGCCGTCCAGGCGACGAGCGTCGAGCGCCGGGTGGCCACGATCCAGCGCTCGTCGGTGCGGCCGGAGAGCATCGCCCCCATCGCGAACGCGAACGGCACCGCCAGCCCGACGTAGCCGACGTAGAGGAGCGGCGGGTGGGTCATCATGTACGGGTTCTGCAGGCTCGGGTTGAGACCGGCGCCGTCGGGGGGCGCGAGGGACGTCGCGAACGGGCTCGAGACGCCGACGAGGAGCCACGAGAAGCCGACCCCGACCCCGGCCAGGACCGGCGTCACCCACACCACGAGGTCGGCCGCCCGGCGGCGGTTGAGCCACACGGTGACGGCGCCGAAGCCGGTCAGGATCAGCAGCCAGAGGAGGAGCGAGCCCTCCTGGCCGCCCCACATCGCGGAGACCTTGTAGGGGTCGGGGAGGCTGCGGCTCGAGTGGGTGGCGACGTAGTCGAGGGAGAAGTCGTCGCGCAGGAACGAGACCGCGAGCACGGCCGCGGCGACGAGCGTCGTCGCGAACGCCGCGAGCAGCGCGTTCCGGGCCGAGTCGGCGAGCCGGCGGCGGCGGCGGGCGGCGGCGTAGGCGCCGGCCGCGAGCGCGTAGAGCGAGAGGACGAGCGTCAGCGTGAGCGCAACGCGGCCGAGCTCGGGCACGACGCCGCTACCGCGACTCGGTCTTCGGGTCGCTCGTGTACTTCGACGGGCCCTTCGTGATCAGCGAGTCCTTCACGCCCACGAAGACCCCGTCCCGGAGCTGCCCGTTGAGGACGACGTGGCGGCCGACGCGGAACTGGTCCGAGACCGTGCCCGTGTACGAGACCCGGACCGTGGTCGGGTCACCGCCCTCGATGTCCCGGAGGCGGAAGCGGAGCGGCGTCTGGCTCGCGTCGCCGGTGACGGGCCCGACGACCATGCCGGCGAGCTGCACCTCGGTCGTGCGCCCGCCGAGCTCGCTCGGGCTCAGCGACGCCTTCGCCTGCCCCGCGATCACCGTGGAGAGGAGGAACACCGCGAGCGCGGCGGCCACGGAGAGCGCGACGACGAGCCGCGCCGGATTGCCTTTCCGTGCCACGGAGACAGTGTAGAGGGTCGGCGCGTGCCCCCGCCACGCGGTACCGACGGGCTCAGGACCGGAGCGGCACCTCGTACCCGTGGTCGTGGCAGAGCGACCCGGGCGAGTCCTCGGTGAGGGCGTCGCAGTAGCCCTTGCCGTAGGCGGCGCGCATGAAGGCGGCGACGACCTCGAGGTTCCACTCGGCGACGTCCGCCGCCTCGCGCCAGAGGTCGGCGAGCCGGAGGTCGATGTCGAGCTCGAGGAGCTCGATCCGCGTCGGCTGTCCCATGCCCTGAGCGTACGCACCGCACCGGACGGACCCCGTTCTTTGCAGGCGATTTGCCTCGCGACCGGGCCGGCGGCGACGGTCTCGCGACCGGGGGACGCGTGTACTAGGCTCCCGGGCATGGGGGCGATCCGCGTCGGGCCGGCCAGGATCCCGAGCCGGGCGTCGCCCGAGGCGGCCGTCGAGGCCCTGCTCGAGCGCGGCTACGGCGCCTGCGAGATCGACTTCGAGAGCGGGTTCTGGATGGACTACGGGTGGGCCGAGCGGCTCGGCGAGCTCGCCCGCGCCGCCGGCGTCGCGCTCTCCGTCCACGCCCCGCTCTTCGGCTTCATGGGCCATCTCGAGGCGAGCGGCCGGAAGTGCTCGTCGGCGGTGGGGGCGCTCGACCGGAGCGCCGGCATCGCCGCCGCCTGCGGGGCCGACCCCGTCGTCTTCCACCCCGGGTTCCTCCTCGGCCGCCCGCGCGAGGACGCGATCGCCTCCGTCGTCGAGCAGCTCGGGACGCTCCGCGAGCGCCTCGAGGGGAAGGGCCGCGCGGTCCCCTTCGGGGTCGAGGTGATGGGCCGGGTCCGCGACCTCGGCTCGCTCGACGACGTCGTCGAGATCAGCCGCCGCACCGGCTGGGTACGGCCGGTGCTCGACTTCGCGCACCTGCACGCGACGAGCGACGGCGCCTTCCTCGAGCCGGAGCGGTTCGTCGAGGCGCTCGCCGCGGCCGACGC
>JADLFG010000086.1 GCA_020845695.1 Thermoleophilia bacterium
CCAGGCGCTAAAGGCGCGCAGCGTGCCCGGGTAATCACGGCCGGCAAGCGGGACATCCACGCCAACCAGGATCGCAGCCGGACAAGACGGAATCGGCACAAAGGGGCGTCACGCGGATACCCCACTAGCTCGAAACTGAAGCCGGCCGCCTGCACTACAATCAGTCGTCGTAGCTGCGTCCCCGCTGGGAATCCGAACGGTGCCGCCGCGTTTGCATCTGCAAATGCCTCCTGTTCTGCCAGCCGAGCCGGCTCGCCAGGCTCGCCCGAAGCCCAGAAGCTGAGATCTTCCCAGACGCCAGTGGCGAGGGCACGCCCCTGGGGCGTTGCGGCGAGAAAGCCGGTGACCAGGATAAGCATGACCGCCACAAGGAGCGACCGGCGGCGACGCGCAACCCGTTCGATCGGAGGACGCACAGCTGACCCTGATGGCTCATGTACGCGCGCCAGCACGTCTTCCCAATCGGGTTCAACATCGGGTAGCTCGAGGTCGAGTTGCGCGAAGGCGCGACGAAGCTCGGTTTCGATCGTGCTCATTGCGACACCTCCTGCTCAAGTGCGGCCCGGAGCCGTTTCCGCGCCGCGGCGAGCGTCGCTGCGACAGTTCCCTCGCGCACGCCAAGCGTCTCGGCGATCGTGCCGCAATCGAGATCCGCGTAGTAGCGAAGAAAGACGGCCAAGCGCTGGCGCTCGTGAAGTTCAGCAACCAGCGCGCGAAGCGTGGAGTAGAGATCGCCGCCACCGTTGGACGCTGCGAGCTCGAAGAACTCTTCGGCGAGTGAAACCGTCTCCCTTCTGCCGCTCAGATGCGCCCGCGCGCTGTTGACCAGGATTCGCCAGATCCAGCCCTTGAGCGAGCCTCGGCGCGCGAACTGCTGGCGACCACGCACGGCCAGGGCGAATGCTTCCTGCACCAGGTCTCGGGCGCCCTCGCCATCGCCGGTGATCAGCGCAGCCGTCCGCACGAACCTTGCCAGCCCAGTCCGATAGATCAGCTCGAGCTCAGCCAGGCGGGCGCCTCGCTGATCGCCCGTCAGGGAATGCGTCGACAACATCGCCTACCCTCTCGATGCGAGGGAGCCCGGATTCCTTTGGTGCCGCTCGAAGTCTGGCAGCGGGCCGCGAGGCACTTGCTGTCACCAACGATCGACGCGAAGTAGCGTCCTCGTTCTTGGCGCACGAAAGGGGTGAGGCGACGGTCAGCGAAACCCGCGCGCCGTGTCGGCGCCGAGCGCGGGGGGCGGCGCCGCGGCGGTCGTGGGCGCTGCCGAGAGCGTGACCGGGAGGCGAACGGTGGGGACGTCCCCCGCGACCGGGTGGTCGAGCGTCCCGAGCAGCCCGAGCGCGCGCACCTGCTCGCTCCCGAGCACCTGCGAGAGCCGCTGGACGGGTGCGGAGGCGACACCCGCCGCTTCGAGCGGCGCGACCCAGTCGGCACCCGGGCGCGTGACGAGCACCGCCTCGAGCTCCTCGCGCAGCGCCTCGGCGTTGCGCACCCGGTCTGCGTTCTCGGCGAAGCGGGGATCGGCGACGAGCCGCTCGAGGCCGAGCACGCGGCAGAGGTTGCCCCAGGCGTCGCGCCCGCCGGTGCCGACGACGACGAGGTACCCGTCCGCGGTCCGGTAGGCCTCGTAGGGGGCGAAGAACGGGCTGCGCGACCCGGCCGGCCCGGGCTCCTCGCCGCCGAGCAGGTAGGTGACCACGTGCATCGAGAGCCAGCCGAGCGCGCACTCGAGCAGCGACGTCGTCACCCACTGGCCCCGCCCCGTCCGCTCCCGCTGGGCGAGCGCGGCCTGGATCCCGATCACGCCGTAGAGTGCGCTGCCGAAGTCGAGCGCCGCGACCGGGATCTTCGCCGGCGGCCCGCCCGGGTGGCCGGTCATCGCCATCAGCCCGGACAGCGCCTGAATCGTCGTGTCGTAGCCGCCGGCCGCCGCCAGCGGCCCCTCCTGGCCGTACGCCGAGATCGAGCAGTAGACGAGCCGCGGGTAGCGGGCCTCGAGCGAGGCGAAGTCGAGGCCGTGCCGCGCGAGCGCGCCCGGGCGCATGTTCTCGACCAGCACGTCCGCCTCGGCGAGCAGCTCGTGCACGCGAGCGCGCCCCGCCGGGTCGCCGAGATCGAGCTCGAGCGAGCGCTTGCCGCGGTTCAGGGTCAGGAAGCTCGCGCTCTCGCCCTCGCGGAAGACCGGCCCCTGGCGGCGGTAGACGTCGCCGCCGCCCGGCCGCTCGACCTTGAGCACGGTTGCGCCGAGGTCGGCGAGCACCTGGGTGCAGTACGGCCCGGCGACGTACTGGGTCAGGTCGAGCACGCGCAGGCCCTCGAGCGGGTAGCCGCGCTCGCTCACGCCCGCCTCGGCCCCTCGACGAGCTCGACGAGCACGCCACCCGTCGAGCCCGGGTGGAGGAACGCCGACGGGCGGCCGTCCGAGGACGGCTCGACCGGACCGATCGGCTCGAGCCCGGCGGCCCGCAGCCCCTCGAGCACAGACTCGAGCGCCCCCTCGACCTCGAACGCGACGTGGTGGAGCCCCGGGCCGCGCCGCTCGAGGAAGCGCTCGACCGGGCTGCCCGGGCGGGCCGGCGTGACCACCTCGAGCCGCTCTCCCGGCCCGAAGCGCGCGATCGCGACGCCGCTTCGCATCTCGGTCAGCTCGAGCGTGCCGGCGCCGAGCGCCCGCGCGAGCGGGAGATCGGCGGCCGTCGCCGCGATGCCGACGTGGTCGAGGGCGACGACGCCCATCAGACGACCGTCGAGGGCTCGTGGTAGCCGAAGACGTCCCCGAGCGCGCCCGCGATCTCCCCGACCGTCGCGTACGCCCTGACTGCCTCGAGGGTCGCGGGCATCGTGGTCTCCCCCGACGCGGCCGCCTCGCGCACCGCGGCGAGGGCCGCCTCGACCCGGCCGGCCTCCCGGCTCGCTCGCACGGCCGCGAGTCGCTCGAGCTGCCTCGCCCCCACGCTGTCCGGCACCGTCAGCACCGCCACCTCCTGCGCGCCCGCGCTCTCGTCGCGGAAGCGGTTGACGCCGACCACGACCCGCTCGCCGCTCTCGATCGCCAGCTCCTGGCGGTAGGCGGCCTCGGCGATCGCGAGCTCGAGCGACCCGTCCTCGATCCCGCGCAGGACACCCTCGCGCTCGACCTCGTCGAGCAGCGCCGCGGCGCGGCGCTCGAGCTCGTCCGTCAACGCCTCGACGTAGTAGGAGCCACCGAGGGGGTCGGCCGTCCGCGCCGCGCCGCTCTCGTAGGCGACGATCTGCTGCGTGCGCAGCGCGACCAGGGCCGCCGCCTCCGACGGGAGCGCGAGCGCCTCGTCGTAGGACATCGTGTGCACCGCCTGCGCCCCCGAGAGCACGATCGCGAGCGTCTGGAGCGTGGTGCGGGCGATGTTGTTGAGCGGCTCGGCGCCGGTCAGCGTCGTCCCGTCGCCGCCGGAGAAGAGCCGCAGCGTCCACGAGCGGGGATCCCGCGCCCCGAACCGCTCCCGCATGATCCTTGCCCACAGCCGCCTCGAGGCGCGGTGCTTCGCGATCTCCTCGAAGAAGTCGCGCATCGTCGAGACGTTGACCGAGAAGCGCGGCGCGAACTCGTCGACCGCGAGCCCCCGCTCGACCACCGCCCGCACGTACGCGGAGGCGTTCGCGAGCGTGAAGGCGATCTCCTGGACGGCGTCGCAGCCGGCCTGTCGCATGTGGTAGCCGCAGACCGAGATCGGGTTCAGCCTCGGCAGGTTGCGGCACGAGTAGTCGATCAGCTCGGCGGCGAGCCGAAGCGAGGGTCCGGGCGGGTAGATGTAGGTCTTGCGGGCGAGGAACTCCTTCAACACGTCGTTTTGCACCGTCCCGCGGAGCTCCGCGGGCGCCACGCCCTGGCGCTCCCCGACGACCTGGTACATGGCGAGCAGGATCGGGGCGGTGGCATTGACCGTGAACGAGGTCGAGACCCGGTCGAGCGGGATCCCCTCGAACACCCGCTCGAGATCGGCGAGCGAGTCGACCGCCACGCCGACCTTGCCGACCTCGCCGGCCGCGAGCGGATGGTCGGAGTCGAGTCCCATCTGCGTCGGCAGGTCGAGCGCGACCGAGAGGCCGGTCTGCCCCTGCTCGAGCAGGTAGCGGAAGCGGGCGTTCGTGTCCTCGGGCCCGCCCCAGCCGGCGTACAGCCGCATCGTCCACAGGCGGCCGCGGTACATGCTCGGGTGGATACCCCTCGTGTACGGGTACTCGCCCGGCAGCTCGGCGACACCCTCGCCGGCGTCGAGCGGCGTGTACACCCCGGCCACGGGCAGGCCGGAGTCGGTCTCGGCCTCCGGTAGCGTCCCGACCGCATCCCGCCAGCGGGCGAGCGCCCGCTCGAGCTCGGCGCGGGCCTCGGCGAGGGAACGGTCCTCGAGCTTCGCCACGGCTCCGTATATCGTATCTCACAGTGACCGACCCGGCCCACGACCTCGCCCTGACACTCCCCGGTCGCTGGACGGGACAGCCGGTGCGACGGGTCGAGGACCGCCGGCTTCTGCTCGGCCGCGGGGCCTTCATCGACGACCTGCGGCTGCCCGGCGCGCTCCAGGTCTGCTTCGTCCGCTCGCCCCACCCTCACGCCCGGGTCGCGGCAATCGACGGTCGCGCGGCGCTGGACCTTCCCGGCGTCGCCGCCGTGCTGACCGCTGCCGACCTGCCGCACGTCCCGCTCGTCGACCTGCTCCCGATCGACGGGCTCGCGAAGACGCCGCAGCACGCGCTCGCCGCGGGGCGGGCGCGGTTCACGGGCGAGGCGGTCGCGCTGGTCGCCGCCGGGAGCCGCTACGCCGCCGAGGACGCCGCCGAGCTCGTCGAGGTCGCGTACCAGCCGCTGCCCCACGTGCTCGACGCGGAGGAGGCCCTGGGCGCGGCCGCGCCGCTGCTCCATCCCGAGCTCGGCACGAACGCGGTCTACCGGCAGTCGCGGGCCTACGGCGACCCGGACGGGGCCTTCGCCGCCGCCACCTACGTCTCGCGGGTCGCCTTCCGCCACAACCGCTACCTCGCCGCCCCGCTCGAGACCCGCGGGTGTGCCGCCGTTTGGGATGCGGCGACGGGTGAGCTGACGTTCTGGAGCTCGACCCAGTCGCCGCACCTCCTGCGGCGGCGGCTCGCGCTCGCGACCGGGATCGGCGAGGCGAGGATCCGGGTCGTCACGCCCGACGTCGGCGGCGGCTTCGGGCAGAAGATCCCGATCCACCCGGAGGAGCTCGCGGTCGCGCTCGCCGCCCGCCGGCTCGGCCGCCCGCTCGTCTGGGTCGAGGATCGCCGCGAGAATCTCGTCGCCGCGCCCCACGCGAAGGAGCAGTCGATCGCGGCGGAGCTCGCGCTCGCCGCCGACGGGACGTTCCTCGGCCTGCGAGCCCGGATCCTCGGCGATGCCGGTGCCTACTCCTTCAACAACGCGAGCGCCCTGATCGAGCCCTACCTCGCCGCCGGGCTGATGCCGGGCGTCTACCGCCTGCGCAACCTCGCCACCGAGGTAATCGCCGCGCTGACGAACAAGTCCCCGATCGCCCCCTACCGCGGCGTCGGCTGGACGGCCGGCCACTGCGCCCGCGAGCTGCTCGTCGACCGCGCGGCCCGCGAGCTGCGCCTCGACCCGGCCGAGCTGCGCCGCCGCAACCTCGTCCGTCCCGACGAGCTCCCCTACGAGTCCTGCACCGGCATGCTCTACGACTCGGGCAGCTTCGCCGAGTCGCTCGAGCGCACGCTCGAGCTGCTCGGCTACGAGGAGCTGCGGGCCGAGCAGGCGGCCGGGCGCCGCGCGGGGCGCCACCTCGGCATCGGGATCAGCCCCTACGTCGAGCCCACCGGCTGGGGGACGGAGGGCTCGCGCCAGTCCGGCTGGGTGCTCGTCTCCCACGACGCCGCCCGCGTGACGATCGAGCCGTCCGGAGAGGTCGCGATCGCGGTCGGGACGCCGTCCCAGGGGCAGGGCCACGCGACCGTCTTCGCTCAGCTCGCCGCGGACGTGCTCGGAGCCGACCCGGCCACCGTGATCGTGCGGGCGAACGACACGGCCGCGGTGCCGATCTCGCTCCCGGGCACCCGCGCGAGCCGCACGGCGGTCGTGCTCGGCGGAGCCGTCCTCGGCGCGCTCGAGGAGCTGCGCGACCGCGCGCTGCGGGTCGCGGGCTTCCTGCTCGAGGCCGACCCGGCCGACCTCGAGGTCGTCGACGGCGGCGTCGGGCTGCGCGACGCGCCGAGCCGCCGCGTCACGCTGCGCGAGATCGCCGAGGCCGCCTACTTCCGGCCCGAGGTGCGGACCGTCCTGCCGGAGCCCGACCTCGCCGTCTCCCGCTTCCACGACCCGCGCGCCACGTACTCGAACGGCGTCGTCGCCTGCGTCGTCGAGGTCGATGCCGAGACCGGAGCGGTGCGGGTGCTGCGCGCCGTCTGCGTCGAGGACTGCGGCACGATCCTGAACCCGCTGATCGTCGATGGCCAGATCCACGGCGCGGTCGCCCAGGGAATCGGCGGCGCCCTGCTCGAGCACGCCGTCTACGACGCCGACGGCCAGCCGCAGGCGAGCACGCTGCTCGACTACCTGCTGCCGACCGCGACCGAGGTGCCGGAGATCGAGGTCGCCCACTGCGTCTCCCCGTCGCCGTTCACGCCCGGCGGGATCAAGGGCATGGGCGAGTCGGGCCTCGTGGCCACCCCCGCCGCGGTCGCGAACGCCGTCGCGGATGCCCTCGCCCCGTTTCGGGCCGAGGTCGACCGCTTACCGCTCGCGCCCGAGACCGTTCTCGGCATGATCCAGTCAGCCACGTCCTGAGCCAGGGAGGGAAACACCGTGTTCACGATCACCCCGATGGTCGTCGCGATCGGCCCGCAGCGGGAGAAGAGCCGCTTCACCTACATGCACAACTTCGGCGAGAAGGTCGACATCCCGTACGTCGCCTGGCTCCTGCGCGGCGAGGGGCGGGTGATCCTCGTCGACGCCGGCTGCAGCGCCGAGGACTACCGCACCCGCATCCGCGGCGAGGGGCCGCTGATGCTGGCCGGTGAGATGTTCCAGGACGTCGTCGACGTGAAGCCGATCGAGGCGCACCTCGTCGAGCAGGGCCTCGCCTTCGACGACGTCGACACGTTCGTGCAGACCCATCTCGACTGGGACCACTGCATGAACACGACGAAGTTCACGAGCTCCCGGATCCTGATCCAGCGGGCCGAGTGGCAGAAGATCCCCGTGCACCCGCTGTTCAAGTCCACCTACGCGCCGAAGGAGCACTACGAGGCGATCGGCCGCCTGAACGTCGAGTTCGTCGAGGGCGACCACGAGGTCGCGAAGGGCGTGCGCTGCCTGTTCAGCCCCGGGCACAGCCCGGGCGGCCAGTCCGTCTGCGTCGACACCGCGGCCGGCACGTACGTGATCGCCGGGATGTGCACGATCCGAGACAACTTCTACCCGCCGGAGGAAGTGC
Organism: Thermoleophilia bacterium; assembly: GCA_020845695.1. The sequence goes on from JADLFG010000086.1 coordinate 7,446, forward strand.
TCGCGAAGGGCACCTACAAGGTGATTCCGCCCGGGATGCACATCGACCCGATCCTCTGCTACGACTCGATGCTGCGCCTGCTCGACGTCGGCAAGGACAAGGTGCTGCCGTTCCACGACGACGCCGTCCTGACGATGGGGACGCTCGGATGAGGCGCACCGACCTGCTCGTCTCGACGGAGGAGGCGGCCGCTCTCGTCGGCGATCCCGGCGTGCGCTTCGTCGATGTCCGCTGGTCGCTCGCCGACGCGGACGCGGGCGAGCGGGAGTTCGAGCGGGCGCACATCCCCGGGGCGACCTACCTGCACTGGTACCGCGATCTCTCCGACCCGGACGATCCGATCCTCGGGCAGCTCGCGCCGCCAGAGCGCTTCGGCGAGTCGATGGAGCGGGCGGGGATCGGCGACACGACCCGCGTCGTCGCCTACGACGACGGCATCATCTTCATGGCCGGCCGGCTCGCGTGGTGCCTGCACGTGTACGGGTTCGAGAACGTGCGCGTCCTCGACGGCAGCTTCGCGAAGTGGCAGCGGGAGGGGCGTCCGGTCGAGTCCGGCCCGGCGGAGCCGCGGCAGCGGGACTCGTTCACGCCGAGGCCGGTCGCCGGCCTGCGTGCGACCAAGGAGGACCTGCTCTCGATCCTCGGCCGCCCGGTCGCCCTGCTCGACTGCCGGATGGACGAGACCTGGGACGCCGCGGGCGCGCACATCCCGGGGGCCGGCCGCTTCCCCGCGCCAGCGCTCGTCGCGGCCGACGGGACGCTCCGCCCGGCCGAGGAGCTCGAGCGCCTCGCGGCCGACGCGGGCATCCTGCTCGACCAGCCGGCCGTGCTCTACTGCGGCGGCGGCGTCTCGGCGGCGTGGGCGTACGCCGCGCTACGCACGCTCGGCCACGACAACGTCCGCGTCTACGACGGCTCGTGGTCGGAGTGGGAGGCCGACCCGGATACCCCGAGGGAGCCGCACTAGTGCGCCGTCCGGAGAATGGCGTGCAGTTCCTGGCGAGCGAAAAGCAAGCCAGGGAAGGACGCAGGGAGCGCCAATATGCAGGCAATGGGGTATCCGGATGACGCCCCTTTGTGCCGATTCCGTCTTGTCCGGCTGCGATCCTGGTTGGCGTGGATGTCCCGCTTGCCGGCCGTGATTACCCGGGCACGCTGCGAGCCTTTAGAGCCTGGTGTCCCGACGATGAGGCGTGCCTGCGCTACCTGGCTGGGCTGCGTTGGCAGGGCGGGTTCGTCTGCGG